>JALDRK010000012.1 GCA_031315915.1 Nitrospirales bacterium | reverse complement strand
TGCCTCTGGAAGTTGCGGTCTCCCCTCAGGATCTCCTGGATTGTATTTACCGTCATGAACAGGCCGACTATATTTTCATCGATACTGCGGGGCGGAGTCCGCGCGACCACGATGGCTACGATGAATTGATTACCTTGAACCGTGGAAAGCTGAAGCTTGAAAATCATCTGGTCTTGGCCGCACCGGTGGCCGAGGCCGGGCTGCTGGAGGTGATTCGCCGGTATCAATCTCTGCCTATTCATCGAATCATTTTGACCAAATTGGATGAAGTGTCCACCTATGGCACTCTGTTTAATGTCCTGGCACAGGCCGGTATTCCCGCGTCGTTTCTTTCCGCCGGTCAGCGGGTGCCGGAAGACTTAGAGGTGGCCACGCGAAGACGATTGGTGGAACTGGCCAGAGGAGAAGGGTTGGCGACGAATTCACCCTTCAGAATCCTGAGTGGAGTGAGTGGAGGCGAGCAGTGAACATGCGGGATGTCGTCGTCACAGCAGACTCGAAGTATTCCAGGCCGGACCAAGCCTCCGGATTACGTCAAGCCATGAGTCCTCACGGGCTGATTCCGATGCCCAAGGTCCAGGTCGTGGCGGTCAGTTCCGGCAAAGGCGGAGTGGGCAAAACCAACGTCGTGGTGAATTTGGCCGTGGCATCTGCCCGGCAAGGTCGTAAAGTCTTGGTGATGGATGCGGACCTGGCCTTGGGGAATGTCGATATTGTTTTGGGCGTGACCCCCAAATACACGATTGAAGATGTCCTGTCTGGTCAGCAGCGCTTAAGCCAAGTCCTCACGCCTGGCCCAGCGGGCATCCATATTTTGCCCGCCACGTCCGGGGGGCAACAATTTTCTCACCTCACCTATGAACAGCAGTTGCATTTACAATCCGCATTTTTACAGTTACCGGATCCTCCCGAGCTCTTGTGCATCGATTGTGCAGCGGGTATTTCGGCCAATGTGCTGTATTTTAGCTTGGTGGCGCATGAGACGTTGGTCGTGGTGACGCCTGATCCGAGCTCGTTGACCGATGCCTATGCGTTGGTCAAGGTTTTGTCGACCCGGTATCACTTACGGTCATTCCGGTTGCTCATCAATCGGGCAAAGAATGTGCAGGAAGGCAAAGAGATATTTCGAAAGTTTAGTCTGGTGACCGATCGATTTCTCACGTTGACGTTGGATTACGTGGGGTGCATTCCTCTGGATGATTACGTGAATATGGCCGTGACTCAACAACGTGCGGTCTGCGATTTGTATCCGCGTGCTCCATCCAGCCGGGCATTTCATACGTTGGCCTCCTCGGTTCATCAGTGGGCCAGCGATCCCTCCTGGCGAGGAGGATTTCAATTATTCGGGCCGGCCGCCATGGCCGCCACACAATCTGTCATGGAAGGATAAGGCATGAAACGAGGTCCAATGACCGCTTCCCCGGCGAAGACGAAAGCCACAATTCCTACGAAAATGTGCCTCTCGCTGCAGGAGCGGGAAGAGTTGATCCAGGAGTTTTTGCCGGTCATTAAATATATGGCCATGCGGTTGGCGATGCGGGTCTCCAACGGCTTGAATGTGGAAGACCTGATGAGCGCAGGCATGGTCGGGTTATTGGATGCCATGACCAAATTTGATCCGTCACGGGAAATCAAGTTTCGTACCTATGCGGAATTCCGAATCCGTGGGGCGATGTTGGATGAAATTCGGGCCATGGATTGGGTGCCCCGGTCAATGCGCGAACGAATTGGCAAAATCCAGCATGCCGCGAATGAATGGACCAAACGAAAAGGGCGTCCGCCCTCCGAGGCCGAGTTGGCCGAGGTGCTGGGCATCGAGCCTCACGAAGTCGATGAAACCTTGCTGCAAGCCAAAGGGTCAGTGGTTTTGAGTTTGGAAGATCTGGGTACGAATGACGAAGACAGTCATCCGATTTTAGATGCTCTAGCCGATCGGGACCAGCCCACACCGCTGGAGTCATTGGTCTCGGAGGATGCCCGTCGCGCCCTCGTGGAGGCTATTGAACGCCTTCCGGAACGTCAGCGTCTGGTTCTCACGCTGTATTATTTTGAGGAACTGACCATGAAGGAAATCGGGGTGGTGCTGAGTGTCACCGAATCCCGTATCTGTCAATTGCATGCGCAAGCGATGATTCGACTGAAGGCTCTGCTCCATGCCCGCTTGGATCGTTAGACCGTTCGAACCGTGAGCATGATGACCCGTGGAATTTATCCATAGACGTTTGGCTCACTGTTCGACATTCTTCCTCCGGAACAATGGTGTCCTGCATTGGGCGCTTCCCAGCCACTGCCCTCCTGTTGAGTCAATTTCTTGAGTTTGCGTGCCTGGCAACCGACGAGTCCTTGTTGTCCTATCCTCAAGGCGGAGTTGTCTCAGGATCAATCATTCTGAAGGACTCGACCAATCCATGAGTCATCCGATGTCTCCAACGTCAACTATTTCCCAAGCCTCACGGAGCGATGAGCTCGACGGTCCGTATACCATTTTATTAGTTGACGATGAAAAGCTTGTGCGGATGCTGGCCAAACGCCGACTGGGCGCCTTGGGACATCGGATGTTGGAGGCGGAAGACGGCGAAGAGGCGCTTCTGATTCTCAGGCGGGAGCCGGTGGATCTGGTGCTGTCGGATTGGATGATGCCGAACCTGGACGGGCTAGGGTTATGCGACATTATGAAAGCCGATGAGCATCTGCGGAACATTCACTTTATTCTCATGACGGCGTTGGATAAACCGAAAGAACTGGCCGAAGGCCTTCGGAGAGGTGCTGATGATTATCTTCCCAAAACCGCCTCCGACCAGGAAATAGCGGCACGGGTCACGGCAGGACTCCGAACCCGTCAACTGTTGTTGGATCTCGAAAAAACAAACTACTTATTATCGGTCAAGCAAGCCGAACTCGAGGCGGAGTTGCAATCGGGAGCGGACTTTGTTCGATCTGTTCTGCCGCCAATCGGCGAAGTGGCGCCCGGTGTTCGACTGGACTGGTGTTTTTTACCTTCGCTGAAATTGGGGGGCGATTTGTTTCAAGTCTGCAAATGGGGGTCGGATCTTGTTGGAATGATGATTCTGGACATGTCCGGTCATGGAATCGGATCTGCCTTCCGTGCGATCGCGTTATCAAATTTTTTCCAGGAAGAATATGTGCGTTTTCGATATCAAAGCGTGGATCCTGGCCGCATTCTATCGAAATTAAATGCTTTGTTTCCTTTAAGCGATCAAGGCGAATATTTCACCATCTGGCTGGGGGTCTATCAATGGTCTACCGGGGTGCTTCGATATGCATCTGCCGGGCATCCCGATGGAATTCTGATCCGAAAAGGCGAAACGGGAAGAACTCTGGGGAAAAAAGCCTGGCCGATCGGCTTTTCTTCTGATGAAACTTTTGAAACGAATGAGATCGCCATTCAGTCTGGTGACCGTCTGTATTTGTTTAGCGATGGCATCTATGAGGTGATGAACGCTCAGCATGAGATCTGGGGACAGAAGCGACTCGGGCAATTGTTAGAAGGCCTGGACACATGCTCCATGCAGCGTAGTTTGCAAACCGTCGTACAGCAAAGCCAGGCGTGGCAGCAGAAAATGACCTTTGGGGATGACGTGGCCGTGGTGGGCGTGGAATTCGAAACCGGTCATCCCGGAGTTTTTGGAGAATCTTCTCCGAGCTGACGCAGAATGATGCCCTGATGAAACACCGACCGAACATTCTCTTGGTTGATGATGACCCGTCGAACCGGGATGTGTTGTGGGAAATTCTCCGGGAGGAACCCTATCGATTGGTTCAAGCCGCGACTGGACAGGCAGCTCTTGACATCATCCAACAGTCCACAAGCGCGTTTGATGTGATTGTCCTGGACCGGATGATGCCGGGAATGGATGGTTTAGAAATAATGGCTCGATTGAAACAAAACGAAAAATTTCGATGGATTCCTGTCATCATGGCTACGGCAGCCGGTACTCCGGAGGAAATCTGTGAAGGCATGGAAGCCGGGGTGTTTTTTTATTTAATTAAACCCTTCGAGGCTGACACGTTGGTCAGAATGGTTCGAGCCGCCCTGGATGACAGACAGAAATGGCAAGGCATTCGGCAGAGCTTGATTGCACCCGTGTACAGCGTGCAGTTTTTGCAAAGCGGACAATTTTATATTCGAACGATGGAAGAAGCCTATAGCTTAGCCATTTTTTTGGCACAGGCTTGTGAGGAATCCGAACGAGTGGCGTTTGGCCTCAACGAAATCCTGTGCAATGCGGTAGAGCATGGGAATTTAGGTATTGGATTTGACGAGAAAACCCGATTGCAAGCCCATGACATTTGGGAAAATGAAATCGAACGTCGTTTGGCTCTTCCGGAAAACATGTCCAAAACAGTGGCTGTCCAGTTCGAGCGCGGCCAGGAGACCTTGGCGTTGACCATCACGGATCAGGGAGCGGGGTTTAATTGGCAGAAGTATGAAATGCTTCATCCCGAGAGGGGATTTGAAAGTCATGGACGAGGCATTGCGATGGCAAAGGCACTTAGTTTTCAAAAAATGGAATATCAAGGGCAAGGAAATCAGGTCCGGTGTCTGGTGACGTTAAAACCCTATCGCCTCGTTCAGGCAGGTATACCGAATGCCAATGCAGGAGATCAGGAGCAAGGACGGAGAAGTTAGACGACTGCCTATCTGGCAGATGACTTCTCGGTAGAGAGTTCAGAATTTATCGAGATAAATAATTTCTCGGATATAAAGTCCGGTTCAGTGGAGGCCGACAAATTTTCTCAGGATTGTCTTGTCTTTTTTTCGCCTACAAAAGGAACCGGGTGATCTGCAGTCGATAGTCGGTCTTTGAGGGAGGAAAGCTGGTGGTTGGGAAATTGCTTGATTACGTTCTAGACAAGGGGCAAACAGCCTACGCGTGAAGCGGGCCGATGGGCGAGTTGGCTTGAAGCTTCATTGGGTCCATACATATACCATCGAACCAAAGGTGAGTAGTCATGACGAATGAGAATCATGAAGACGTTATTCCCGAGCAGAATATCCTAAAGCCTGTGGGCGACCTGACTATCTTTGAGGCGGCCAAGTTTCATGAGGAACTGGTGCTGCTCAATCGAGGCGAGGGGAGCTTGGAGCTGGATCTGTCGGAGGTGGAGCTTTTGGACTCTTCCTGTGTCCAGTTAATTGTGGCGGCGACCCGGTCGGGCCGCTTGCGTCTGACCGGATATTCTCAGGAATTGCGAAATAAATTTGAACAGATCGGCTTTGCCCAATTTCTTCCTGGACAACAGACGGCTTAAAACACGAGAAGACACGACACGATCCGGGGCATTCGACCCGCGGAAGTAAGGAGAATGGTGATTTATGGAATGGTTTGTTGGAACGGCAGGGCTCATGACCGGGCTAGGCATTGGATGGTGGTTGGGAGCCAGAAGCAGGCAAACGACCATCGATACCTTGGTGACGCAGGCCCGAACCGCGGAGGAAGCCCAGCAACGGTCGATGAAAAATTGGCGGGAATTTTGCCGCTGTCTGGCTCCGTTGTTACCGGTATTTGTGGCCCAGATTAAGTCGGTGATTCAGGAAACGGAGTTGGCGGCCGGGGGATTGATTCAACGGTTTCAGCGAATTGCACAACAGGCACGGGAACAAGCTTTTGAAACCGAATCGCTGCTCAAGATGAGTGAGGGAAATAGCGGAGAGGGAGCATATTCGGTCGAGCGAATCCTTTCGGAAACCAAAGAGACCATGAATATGTTCGTCCAGCAAGTGACCCAAACCTCTTCGGTGACCATGACCACGGTGAGCGTGATGGATACAGCGGTTGCCACCACCGCACGGATTTCTGAAGTGGTTGAAGAGGTCGAATTTATCGCCGATCAAACGCGATTGTTGGCCTTGAATGCTGCTATCGAAGCCGCCAGGGCCGGTGAACATGGACGCGGATTCGCCGTTGTGGCGGACGAAGTCACCAAATTGGCGAATCGCTCAGGGCAAGCTGCCGAACAGATTCGAGCCCTGGCCACCGCCGTCAAAGACTCCACCGAGTCGGCCATGACCGAATTGCAGGTCCTGGCCGGTTTGGATCTGACCGAAACACTGAGGGCTCAGGAAAAAATTATGGGGATGACGGAAGTCATGGCTTCCAAAAACCATGCACTCAAGGAAAGTGTGGGACATAATTCCGGACGGGCCAGGGAACTGGGGGATGATATCGGACAAATTGTCATGTCCATGCAGTTTCAGGATATTACACGTCAAAAATTGGAACATGTCTACCAACCTCTGGAGCAGATCTATTCGCCATTAAAGGGCGTCATGGAAGATGTCGGGAGTACGGATATGCTTCCCGATGTCATTGAGGAGCTTCGGAATTTAGACCATTCCTACACCATGGAATCCGAACGCCAAACCATTCAAGCCACGCGGTCGGGAGAAGACGTGGTGTTGGTGGGCACCGGAAATGCCGGGGAAGACAGCGTCACGTTGTTTTAAACCCAAACGCTTGGATGATGAAAACACAAAAGTAGACGTTCACAGACCAAAGTGAGGTTATCCTATGGGCAAGACTGTCTTAGTTGTAGATGATTCGGTATCAATGAGGCAAATGGTGAGTTTTACCCTCACGGGGGCAGGCTATGAAGTGGTGGAAGCGGGGGATGGCAAAGAAGCGGTGGATAAACTTAACGGCGGGGCAAAACCCAATCTGGTCATTACGGATCTGAATATGCCCAACATGGATGGCATTTCCTTGATCAAAGCCATCCGGGGGATGGCGCCTCACAAGTTCACACCGATTCTGATGCTAACCACAGAATCTTCGGACGACAAAAAGAAAGAAGGGCAGGGTGCGGGAGCGACAGGCTGGATTGTGAAGCCGTTCAATCCTGATCAAATGTTGGCCACGATCAAAAAGGTCATGCCGGGATGAGGAAGTAAGGAGTAAGGAGGGGAGAAGCGAGAGTGAATGGAAAAACCTCACAAGCGATTGAAAGTTTGGGAAGCGGGGATGGAATTGGTTGCGTTGATGTATCAAATTACCCAAGAGTTTCCGGCCCATGAACAATATGGATTAACCAGTCAAATTCGTCGATCAGCGGTGAGTATTCCAACGAATATTGCTGAAGGGGCCGCGAGGCATACCAAAAAAAGAATTCATACATTTTCTGCATATTTCTCAGGGTTCGTCGAGTGAAGTAGATACGTTGGTTGAATTATCGCATGGCTTACGATTTCTCACCCAAGAGGCGTGGCACATTATTGATGGTCAAATGGTGCGAATCGATAAAATGCTCACTGGACTTATCAGGAAGCTATATAAGCCTTCACGGTGAAAAGACTAACTGCAGAAGACACTCTATGGTGAAGTGGCAAGGAACAAGAGTCTCATGCTCCTGACTCCTGACTATTCACTCCTCAGCAAAAGGAGTTTATTACATGGCTGTTGATCTCTCGCATTTCCAAGAATCCTTTTTTACGGAATCGGCTGAACATGTCGAAACTATGGAAACCGGATTATTAGAGTTAGAGGAACGCCCGACGGACCTGGACTTGTTGAACCGCATTTTCCGGGCGGCCCATTCGATTAAAGGCAATGCCGGAATGTTTAATTTGACGGACATTGGCGGATTGACCCACCAAATGGAAAATGTTCTGGATCAACTCCGAAACGAAAAGATGCCGGTGACCCCTGAGGTGATTGAGGTGTTGTTTCGAGCTTTGGACGGTCTGAAAGGTCTCCTGGAAGCGGCGCAAGGACAGGGAGAAATCGACCAAGAATTGATTAAGAAGTTAGAGGATGAATTGCAAGACTGCCAAATGCAGGGAAACGCGAACTCGCAACCTGCGAAGTCCGGTGTGCCGGCAATCCGAAGCAAAAGCTCACAAGCCCATGGCTGGAGAACAGTGACGATTGATTGGGTTCCTCTTCCGGAATTATTTCAGCGCGGGCTGGACCCTGCTCGAATTTTTCGGGATCTGCATCAGTTAGGAATGGTCAAAGTGTTGCAAGTACGGACTGACGCTTTGCCGGCCTTGCCGGTGATGGATCCCGAGCGATGTTATCTGAGCTGGGGCATCGAATTGGAAACAGATGTTCCCATCGCCAAGGTTGAAGCCGTGTTTGATTTTGTGCGTGACGGGAGTGAACTGAGCATCATGGATCGTGCTCCCAAGAAACCAGAGCCTTATAAACGGGTCGGAGATATCCTGGTAGAAGAAGGAGTCGTAACTCCGGAACAGGTAGCCGAAAGCCTGGCGAAACAAAAAAATCTTGGCCAGATTCTGGTGGAAGAGAAGAAGGCCACCCGCCAACAAGTCGACAAGGCCCTGCAAAAGCAGCAGCAGCTGAAAAAAGGGGAGACGGCTTCCATCCGGGTGGATACCGACAAGATCGACAAACTCATCAATTTGGTCGGGGAATTGGTGATTACTCAGTCGATGATCACCGATCTTGGCGAAAAATTTACGATCAACCAGCTGCCGATTCTTCAGGAACGGATCGTTCAGTTGGAACGCAATACCCGAGAACTGCAGGAGCGTGTCATGTCGATCCGGATGATGCCGATTGGAAGCGCCTTCCATCGTTTCCCTCGCCTGGTGCGGGATTTGGCCGGCAAAAGCGGGAAGCAAATTCAATTGATGATGTCCGGCGAAGAAACGGAATTGGACAAGACGTTGATCGAAGCCATTGGTGATCCGCTTACCCACCTGGTCCGCAATTCGGCAGATCATGGATTGGAACCTCCGGAAGAACGGATCGCTCGGGGCAAGCCGGCTAAAGGAATGATTCGACTGCATGCCTACCATGATGGCGGGAGTATTTGTATTGCCGTGGAAGATGACGGAAGAGGATTGGATAGAGAAAAAATCGTCAAAAAAGCCGTGGAAAAAAGCATCATTGCCGACGGATCCAATATGTCCGACGAAGAAGTCTTTCAACTGATTTTCCGGCCCGGTTTTTCCACAGCGGAGAAAGTCACCGATGTCTCCGGACGGGGAGTGGGCATGGACGTGGTGAAACGGAATATTGAAGGCCTTGGCGGATCGGTGGGAATTCAGAGCACCTTCGGAAAAGGCTCAAAGCTCACGCTGAAACTACCGCTGACGTTGGCCATTATTGATGGAATGACGGTTCGCGTCGGAGAGGACAATTACATTATTCCGCTGATTACGGTGACCGAATCGATTCGTCCTAAACCGCACGATCTTCAGCGAATCGTCGGAAAGGGGGAAGTCGTCAATCTTCGGGGCGAATGGGTGCCGATGGTCAGGCTCTATGAAATCTTTCATCGCCCCGCAGATTTTACTGATCCCTCTCAGGCCTTGTTGGTGATTGTGGAAGCGGACGGACGGCGAGTGGCGGTGCTGGTGGATGAGCTGACAGGCCAACAGCAAGTGGTGATTAAAAGCCTTGAACAAAACTATCGAAAAGTCGAGGCGATTTCCGGGGCCACCATTTTGGGCGACGGGCAAGTGGCCCTCATCTTGGATGTGCCGGGTCTGGCTAAATTAGCGCGTATTGGCCATGTAGAAGCCGCATGAAGAAGAAGTGAAAAGTAAGGAGTAAAGAGTAAAGAGCATAAGAAAAGGATTATTGGGCTTTTTCTCCTTACCCCCTTACTTCTCACTTCTTACTAGGGAACGAAAATATAAGTGAAGAAGCCATTGATGACATACATAACCAAGGAGACCAGCTATGTCCACGGCCATTGTTGAAACGACCGAAACACGCGAAGTCCGGACGACGAATTCCAGTGAAGATCAACAATACCTGACCTTTGATTTGGCCGATGAATATTACGGAGTGGATATTCTGAAAGTTCAGGAAATTAAAGGCTACACGACGGTGACGCGGATCCCCAATACGCCGGACTATCTGAAGGGGGTTCTCAATTTGCGTGGAACGATCGTGCCGATTGTGGACCTGCGAATGAAATTCGGCATGGGTGCCACCGAGCCCACGTCTTTCACGGTTGTCGTGGTTGTGAATGTTCGTAACCGGGTTATGGGTTTTCTGGTCGATGCGGTCTCAGATGTGTTGGATTTGAATGCCAAGAATATTCAACCTCCCCCGGAACTGGGCAGCGCGGTCGACATCAATTTTGTGGCCGGAATCGGCAATGCCAATGATCGGCTGGTCACACTTTTGGACATTGATCGTGTTCTCACGGAGGAGGAAGTGAAAACCGTGGAGGAACTTCCCGGACAGTTGGAGAAAATGGAGGGTCACGAATCGTAGTGCTTGCTGTGATCAACGATGAACTGGGAGCCATGGGTAAAGCGATGAATGCGATGTTGGTTAATCTGATGAAGGTGATGTCGGAAGTCTGCCAAGCGGATGAGCGGCAGAAATATGAATTTCATCTGACGGGCTCACGGCGGTCCGGGGGACCTCCTCGGGGAAGTCTTCATCTTGAGTCTTTTTCCGCTCACACCGAATTCTCGGTCGGTCACAAGCCAATTTGTCACCAAAATGATAACGCGACTTTCTCCTGTCGGGGGCAGGGAGCGTCAAAGGACAAGATTGTGGGAAACAGGAAGAAGATTCTTTTGAGCATCTAAAAATCATGAACCCTGCATTCTGATTTTCAGGTTTATCACGATTGCTGTGTGAGGGAGAGATCATGGGCGGTCGGAAGCATGAACGGGGTGGAGAGCAGATTCGAACCCTGTTGCACCAAATGGGACAACGCAAGGTTCATGATGGAATAGAAGGAGGAAAAGGTTGGGTGAAGAGATTGGGAGAAAGGATGGGTAGTCTGCTCATGCCTCTCGGAAAAGGATGCAAGAAGATGAGATGGAACAAGTCTCTCCCATCTTCTCCGCTGATGGACGAAATCTCTTCTCTTAGATCAAGTTCTGTTTCTTCCGAACAAACGGCAGCAACCAAGACGCATGCTGGTGGCAGACTTGTCCCCAAAGGAAAGGATGCCATTTTGAAAAGACCGGAAAGGCATCCACAATCAGAATGTGAGGGTGTTATGAACAGCATCGCAAAGAAAATTTTCAGTTGGGGTATCGCAACCAAGTTGGTGGCGTTGTTCGCCATCTTTGGCATTGTCCCCATGGCAACGGTGGCGTATTTGGGAAATTCGGCCACAGGGGAAATGGAGAACGCGGCCGGACAACGCGTTCAGAATGTGGCGACCAATATTGCGGATAAAATCGACCGGAATTTATTCGAACGCTATGGCGATCCCCAATCGTTTGCCCTGAACAGGATCGTGGGTGAACGCTACCATTGGTATTCCAAAGAGAATAACGCCATTGCCCATGCCATGAACCAATATGTGACGACATCAGGCATTTACTATTTGACTATTTTGGTGGATCCCGTCGGCGATGTCATGGCCGTCAATAACAAGGACGGCAAAGGGAATCCGATTGATACGACGGCGATCTATTCCAAGAAATATTCCGATGCACCCTGGTTTAAAGCCCTGCAGGCCAAGGAATTCACCACAAAACAACCCTTTACGGCTCCCGGCAATGATCGGTCTACGGGGACCTTCATCGAAGATGTACATGTGGATGAAGATGTGAAATCCGTCTATCCCGGCGATGACGGTCTGACCATGGGATTTTCCTCGCCGGTGTATATCGAGGGCGATTTGATTGGTTATTGGAGCAATCGGGTCAAATTTTCCTTAGTGGAAGAAATTGTCCAAACGGCATATCAAGAACTTACGTCTTCCGGTTTTCCCGGAACTGAGATCACGATTCTGGGCGATAAGGGTCAGATCATTGTGGATTATGATCCATCGGCCCAGGGCAAGGAAGAGGTGATTCATAATCTCGAAAATATCCTGTTTAAACTCAACTTGGCGGAAAAAGATGTGGAGCCTGCCATGGAAGCGGTTGCAGGAAAAACCGGAAATATGATCTCCACGCACGAACGAAAAGGCATCGATCAGCTTGCCGGCTATACGCATTTAAAAGGGGCTTTAGGCTATCCGGGCATGAACTGGGCCGTCATGGTTCGAATACCCAAAACGGAAGCCGCAACTGCGGCCATTGCCTTCAAGCAAAGTTTAACTATGACCGCCATCATCTGTATCGCGTTGATTGTGGTCATTGGTTTGTGGGTGGGACGTCGCGGGGCGAACAGTCTGATTCAAGTCAGTGAAGTGGCCCAGCGGGCCGCCGAAGGGGACCTGAGCAAGCGGGTCACGGTGACCTCCAAGGACGAATTGGGTGTTCTCGGGAAGGCCATGAATGCGATGTTGGATAATCTGGTGAAGGTAGTATCGGAAGTTCGCCAAGCGGCGGAACATGTGTCGATGGCTTCGAGTGAAATCACGCAAGGCAATGAAGATCTCTCCCAACGCACCTCTGCGCAGGCCGGAGCCCTGGAAGAAACCAGCGCGTCGATGGAAGAGATGACCTCCACGATCAAACAAAATGCGGATAATGCCAAGCAGGCCAATCAGTTGGCCGTGGCCGCCCGGGAAGTGGCCGAAAAGGGCGGGGCGGTGACGGACAAAGCCGTGGAGGCCATGTCTGAAATTAACAAGAGCAGTAAAAAGATTGCCGATATTATTAACGTGATCGATGAAATTGCCTTTCAGACCAATCTGCTGGCGTTAAATGCCGCCGTCGAAGCGGCCCGCGCGGGCGAGCAGGGGCGCGGCTTTGCGGTCGTGGCGTCGGAAGTGCGGAATTTGGCTCAACGGTCGGCTACCGCGGCCAAAGAGATCAAGGCGCTGATCAACGAGTCCGTGCAGAAAGTCGGGGACGGGAGTGAGTTGGTGAACCGTTCGGGACAGACGCTGGAGGAAATCGTCAATTCCGTGAAACGGGTGACGGATATTATTTCGGAGATCAGTGCGGCGTCGCAGGAGCAGGCGGCGGGGATCGATCAGGTGAATAAGGCGGTGATGCAGATGGATCAGGGGACCCAGCAGAATGCCGCCTTGGTGGAGCAGGCCACCTCGGCCTCCCAATCCATGAAACAGCAGGCGACCGAACTGTTGAATCAAGTGGCCTTTTTTAAGCTTGAAGAAGGCAGGGGACATCATTCAAGCCAGATCAACACCTCACGTGGGTCGGGAATCAGCGTAACGCAACCTTCTGATAAGAAATCCTCCATGGGAATTCAGGCTGTCCAAGCGTTGAAGTCGTCTTCTTCTCCTCCTAGGTCCGGGGCGAAGCCGCAGCCGGTGGGTGTAGGCAGTTCAAATGGCCAGGAACGGCGTCAACGGGAGGATGATTTTTTTGAAGAGTTCTAATGGCAGGGAGAGGAAGAAAGTGATCAGTCGGGACAACAGTCGGTTCATTCTTTCCGTTTCTTAGTCCCATATTTCTTTCTTCTGAAGTGTGAAAAAGACAATCGACACACGCAGCGTACATCATTCATTTTTTAAGGTAGGAGGGATCATGGGTAATGGATGGAAAAGATTAGGGATTGGGCCAAAAGTCGTTGTGACCACCATGGGGGCGTTCAGTTGTTTGCTGATAGGCGGAGCCTATTTGATCGGACAGCAGTTACAGGCAGATCTTGAACGGGTCCTGGCGGATCAAGCCTTGATTGTCCAAAAGCAAATCGAGGTGACACGAGCCTATGTCACGAAAGAATTCGTGGTCAAAGCCAAAGGTGCCGGTATGAAAACCAGCATTGAGCATGCTGAACCGGATTCCATTCCTTTTCCTGCGACCTTTACCCGTGAAACAGCCGAACAATTGGCAGAGGAAGGGGTTTATAACGCCAGGGTAATCAGCGCAACCCCCCTGAATCCCAAGAATGGTCCACAGGATCCGTTTGAGAACGAAGCCTTGGCCGCCCTAGCCAATGGAGCAAAAGAATATTCCAAAATCGATACCGTGAATGGAAAAATGATGTTCCGACGTGCGACTCAGGATTTAGCCAGCGTCAAAGCCTGTGTGGGCTGCCATGAGGGTAAACAGGTTGGCGATATGTTAGGAGCCGTGTCGGTGCAGATTCCCATGGATGTGCCGACTGCTCAGTTACAACACAACCTCAGCAATATGTATTGGGGTATTCTTGCCGTCGGTGTGTTGATGATGGTCCTGTTATATGTCCTGATTTCCAAGTTGGTGGTCCAACCTATGAAGAGTCTCGAAGCCATGGCCGAACAGGCGCGTGACGGCGATCTCACCGTTCGAACTTCCGTTCGGAATCAGGACGAAATCGGTCGGACCTGTGAATCGTTTAATGATATGTTTGACCGGGTTAGTGAAGTCATGCAGTCCGTCAAAACGGCGGTCTCGAGTATTACGACCGGGACTTCCGAGATTACGGCAGGGACTTCGGATTTGGCTGAACGCACCTCTGCGCAGGCCGGAGCCCTGGAAGAAACCAGCGCGTCGATGGAAGAGATGACCTCCACGATCAAACAAAATGCGGATAATGCCAAGCAGGCCAATCAGTTGGCCGTGGCCGCCCGGGAAGTGGCCGAAAAGGGCGGGGCGGTGACGGACAAAGCCGTGGAGGCCATGTCTGAAATTAACAAGAGCAGTAAAAAGATTGCCGATATTATTAACGTGATCGATGAAATTGCCTTTCAGACCAATCTGCTGGCGTTAAATGCCGCCGTCGAAGCGGCCCGCGCGGGCGAGCAGGGGCGCGGCTTTGCGGTCGTGGCGTCGGAAGTGCGGAATTTGGCTCAACGGTCGGCTACCGCGGCCAAAGAGATCAAGGCGCTGATCAACGAGTCCGTGCAGAAAGTCGGGGACGGGAGTGAGTTGGTGAACCGTTCGGGACAGACGCTGGAGGAAATCGTCAATTCCGTGAAACGGGTGACGGATATTATTTCGGAGATCAGTGCGGCGTCGCAGGAGCAGGCGGCGGGGATCGATCAGGTGAATAAGGCGGTGATGCAGATGGATCAGGGGACCCAGCAGAATGCCGCCTTGGTGGAGCAGGCCACCTCGGCCTCCCAATCCATGGCGCAGCAAGCGCAGGATCTTTTGAGGCAAGTTGAATTTTTCAAAGTTCAGGCAGAAGTAGGGCGCATAACAGGGGCTGAGGCACGGATGAAGGCTCCCTCATTTGTGCAAACTCAATCTCCAAGACCTATGAGCTCCCAGCCTTCTCATTCGATTTCCTCTGTAAGTCGTTCAGGGAGTGAGAAACATGCCTCGACGCAAAAAAAGGAAGCCGTAGGGGTCGGAAGTTCGACCGCCAATGGACATAAAAAGGTTGAAGATGATTTCTTTGAAGAATTTTAAATAGGCGGGAGTAAGTCATGAGGAGTGAGGAGCACAAACAGCAATGTTTGATCTCCTTACTCCTGACTGTTCACCCTTTATGATCTCTCACGGTATGAAGCGTGGCATTTCTTGCCATACGCTGTTTTCTCCACACCTTACGTATCATTTCTTTGCGATTGACCTAAGGGTCATTCTATGAGACTGTTTCAGTAACATGGACTGTTCGTGAGCATGTCGGCTGCGCTGAGGCTTTCCAAAGATCCGACAGATCCATTCACCTGATGTTTTCCAACACTCACAGCGAGGAGGGGTATTATGAGAAGATGGGCTGCATTCGCGACAATGTTCGTCGTCTTCATGATTGGGCTCGCCCTAGTGGTGCCAGTTGGTCAAGCGGCAGACGCGGCAAAGGAATTGGCGGCCAAGTATATCCTGGCTACCGCCAAGGCTGCCAGAACTGTGTATGTGAAAGGTGTGGTGGCCGATGCCGGTAAAGGCGGATTGAAGCCCAATGAAGATTGGGTGAAGGATGATCATGGCATGATGCTTCCGGCTCAATTCGTGAAAGAGCTTGGAAAGGAAATCAAAGAATTTGATTTATCATTAGTAGGCACCGACCCCTTGTATGCCTCCAATGCCGCGAAAAGTGCCAAGGAAAAGGAAATGCTTGCGGAATTAGCCAAAGGGAAGGAAAAAGTCCTTGTGGTTGAGGATGGCGGGATCACTGTCGGCATGTCGGCTGATTATGCCATCGTGGATAGTTGTGCGGATTGCCATAACAAACACCCCAAAACAACCAAAAAAGATTGGAAAAAGGGCGATTTTATGGGGGCGATTGTCGTACGTTTGAAATAATTCCGTTTTCGGACCGTTTATCCTCAGAAAAAGGCGGTGAGGGTCATGCACCTTCTCCGCCTTTTTTGGGAGAGGCTTCCGGGTTTCGAGTGGGGTTCTCGGATAATCCTTGAGACCACAGTCCTATCCATTCCTCGAAAGAATGTCATCCTGAGCCAACGGCGAATGATCTGCGTCCAGCGTGACGATGCGAAGGCTTGGCAAGGTCCTTCGGTTCCATCCTGATGACATGATTTCTCAGCAAATTGGCAACTGGTATTTCTCCCTTCCTCGCCTCTCCTGACTTCAGGAGGTAGGTTTCTCCAAGGTTCCTACGGCAGGACCAACCCACACGATTTCCTGAAGACCCTTTTTTCAATGCCGTCCTGTTTTTTATCCCCAACAGAGTTGGCGTTACATTCGGGCATAGGTATGCCGATAAAAGAATAAGAAGTGAGGTGAAAACGGGCGTGTCGGCGTCAGCACCAATCTTCCTTGAAAACTATTCTCCTTAAACTCTTTCGTGAGGATCATGGTTGTTGAAAATGCTTTTATCGTGATCTGAGACACCTGATGCAATGGTCCTTTGGGGGGATTTGCTCACTGCCTATTTGGTGCCTGTCATGTTGTTCCGTTGGTTCCAGGCGCAATGAGAAGTGAGGAGTAAAGAGTAAAGAGGCGGGAATTAGGAATGTAGGGTGAAGAGGAGAGCAGTTCTTCATTTTTCTCCTTACCCCCTCACTCCTTACTTCCTTCTGTGGATTAATCAACTAAATAGGAACTGTCCATGAACGCAACCTTAAGCGATCAAGAGTTTGAACTGTTCAAGTCCCTGATTTATCAAAAGGTCGGCATTACTCTGGATACTCCGAAAAAAACGTTATTGGTGTCCAGGTTGGGGAAGAGACTTCGTGAACTGAACCTCTCCACGTACAAGGACTATTATGACCGTGTGAGTGCCAAAGGGGGAGAGGAAGAGCTGACGAAATTGTTGGATTTGGTCTCTACCAACAAAACAGACTTTTATCGTGAGCCGGTCCATTTTGATTTCCTTCGTGACCGGGTGATTCCCGAGATGCAAACCACCAAAACCTTAAGGATTTGGTCCTCCGCCTCTTCCTCAGGAGAGGAGCCCTATACTATAGCCATGACCCTTTCCGATGCCATTTTCGATATGCATCGATGGAATATCAAGATCCTGGCTTCCGATATTTCTACCCGAGTTTTGAGCAAGGCGGCCTCCGGAATTTATGAGGATGAACGGGTGAGTCAACTACCTCAAGATCTCGTGAAGCGATATTTTTTGCGAGGGAACGGGAAGCAAGCAGGCAAAGTCCGTGTACGCCCTCAGGTGGCAAATTTGGTGGCGTTCCGGCGAATCAATCTGATGGATCCGACGTTTCCGATCCGGAACCCCCTGGATGTGATTTTTTGCCGCAATGTCATGATTTATTTCGATCGTCCCACTCAAGCCAAGCTCATGGAGAAATTTTTCAAGTATCTCCGGCCAGGCGGATATTTATTTATTGGCCATTCAGAAAGTTTGCAATGGATTGAGCACAAATTTACGTATCTTAAGCCTACCATTTACCAGAAACCTGAAGCGTAAGGCGTGAAGCGGAATGATCGGCAACGGAAACGTATTTCTCGCCTTGCCCTTACGCCTCACGAAAGATTTTAGGGAAATTTTGAAGAGAAGATCTAGCTAATGGCATCCCCAACAGGCCTCATGGAATTCGGGCATATCCGGCGAATGACGGACACACGTTTTCCGTATGAAGTGGCCGTTATTCTTCCTGGGGAATATTTTGTGAGTCAAGAACCCAAGGTCGTGTATACGGTGTTGGGTTCGTGCATCTCGGTGTGTTTGCGTGATCCATTGGCTGGAGTGGGAGGCATGAATCATTTCATGCTCGCTGCGCCTTCCACGACCGAAGGTCACGATAATTGGACGGATTCGGGCCGATACGGCAGTTTTGCCATGGAAATGCTGATGAACGATATCTTTAAGCGAGGAGGCAAAAAGGAGCGGCTGGAAGCCAAGGTGTTTGGCGGGGGAAAAATTTATGATGGAACTATCGATATCGGAGCCAAAAACGCCGCGTGGGCTCTGGATTTTTTGGAGCAAGAAGGGATTTCGCCTATCAAGGCGGACGTGGGCGATGTGTGTCCACGGAAGGTGTATTACTTCACCAATTCGGGAAAAGTGCTGTTAAAGAAACTCGACCGTGTGGTAGCCAGTGCCATTGTGCAGGAGGAGGGGCAATATCGTGCGAAATTGCAACAAGCTCCTGTGCAGTCAGACGTGACGTTATTTTAAGGAGAAACGCTATGAGTCCTATTCGTGTCTTGGTAGTAGATGACTCGGCCTTGATTCGGAATGTTATGACGGAGATTTTATCGCAAGATCCTGAGATCGAGGTGGTCGGAACCGCTCCTGACCCCTATGTCGCCAGGGATAAAATGAAGGCCCTTAACCCTGATGTGCTGACCCTGGATGTGGAAATGCCAAAAATGGATGGACTCACCTTTTTGCAGAAAATCATGGCCGCACGGCCGATGCCTGTGGTGATGGTGAGTTCGTTGACTGAACAAGGCGCGGCGACGACGTTACAGGCTTTGGAAGCCGGTGCCGTGGATTTTGTGACGAAGCCCACGGTGGATGTTCAGCATGGGCTGTCGGACTTAGCTCATCAAATTATCAGCAAAGTGAAGATCGCGGCCCAGGCCAGCGTGAAAAGACGAACTCCACCGGCTGACTGTACTGAACGGATTAAAGCACTGGCTGCCCAATCCGCGATGATTAAAACTACTGATACGATTATCGCTATCGGGGCGTCCACTGGTGGGACCGAAGCGCTTCGGGAATTATTGGAAGTGCTGCCACCGAATACCCCACCCATCATTATGACGCAGCATATGCCGGAACAATTTACCAAATCGTTTGCCAATCGGCTGAATGAACTGTGTCAGATTCACGTGAAAGAAGCTCGGGAAGGTGACAGCGTCATGCCCGGACAGGCCTTGTTGGCGCCGGGTAATTATCATATGGAACTTCGCCGGAGCGGTGCCCGCTATTATGTCTCACTGAATCAAGAGGCTCCTGTCAATCGGCATCGACCGTCAGTGGATGCCATGTTTCGATCGGTGGCCCGGTATGCGGGAGGCAATAGTCTCGGAGTGATTTTGACGGGGATGGGCAACGACGGTGCTGCCGGAATGTTGGAAATGAAAAAAGCGGGAGCCTTTAATTTGGCACAGGATGAGGCATCCTGCGTGGTGTTTGGGATGCCAAAAGAAGCGATAAAGGCCGGGGGTGTGGATAAAGTGTTACCGTTGAACGAGATCCCTTCGGCCATTCTTTCTCAATTAAAAATGCTGTCGTCCCGCGGCTGATCATGAATGGAGCCCGTGTCAGTGTTAAGTGAGCTACAAGCGAAGAGAAGTGAGAATCTCCAGCATAACATTACCACGTAAAGAATCGTTGACATATGGCCGAAACCAGCAGTGATAGACGGTAAGATTCTCTGCCCGACATTCTTCGGTCCGGTTGAACGGGTCTTTATCCATCGAGTATGACGGGCCGGTCTGTTTGCCCATTTTTATCGAATCTATCACCTTTTGCCTGGCTGATTGGTAGGGAATGGTCACCGGAAAAAGTCCGTTTTGGACATTCAACTTGTCACGTGTGGAGGGAGTGAGAAATGAACTTTCAGCCTACATTTAAATTCAGATGAATGAAGATTAAACCATATCAGGAGCAGCATTTCGCCATTTATCATTCATGGCTCGCGGGATGCCCCCTAACCTGGTCATCATGCCATCTAGGCGACAGATCAGCCGTCAGCCAATAAGTGGCGGGTATTGTGAAGTTGATGCATAGCAAAAGACTTGCCTCATCGTCCGGAAAAGATAGGACAAGGGTGTGGAATATGACGGCATCGGAATCATCTGAAGACGAACGTGAACACTCTCGGTGGCAGGAGAGCATATTCGAAAAAGCAAGCCAGTTCAATCTTGACTCCAGAGTGTCCTCAATCGGTTTTCGCCTGAAGGAACCATGGCAACGTGGAAATGAACGCTATCTCATCTGAAGACTTGAGATACATTTGCGATCTGGTTCGTGATCGGTCAGCCATCGTGTTGGAACCCGAAAAAGCCTATTTGGTGCAGTCCAGGTTAGAGCCCTTAGCGAAATCTGAAAAACTGGGAACCCTGGCAGATTTTGTGCGTGCTCTCCGTCACCTGCCGTATGGGCCGCTTCATAAAAAAGTCGTGGAAGCGATGACCACGAATGAAACCAGTTTTTTCGTGATTTGGTGCCGTTTCACGCGCTACGCGAGCATATTTTTCCGACCCTCATTCAACGCAATAGAGCAATCCAACGGCTCAATATTTGGTGTGGAGCCAGTTCCAGCGGACAAGAACCCTATTCGGTTTTGTTGACGATGTTGGACCATTTTCCAGAGCTGCAATCATGGCGCATTTATTTTATTGCCACGGATATATCCGAGGAAATGCTGGCCCGCTGTGAGAAAGGTCAATATAGTCAACTGGAAGTGAATCGGGGACTCTCTGTTCAGCTCCTGTCAAAATATTTTTTCAAAAATGATATGGGGTGGAAGATCCGGGATGATGTGCGCTCGAAGATTGAATTCCGGGAAATGAATTTGGCGGGGACATGGTTGGCCTTTCCCAAGGTGGATTTGGTGTTCTTGCGGAATGTCATGATTTATTTTGATTCACAAACCAAGAAACGGATATTGGGAAAGATTCGAGGGATCCTTGAACCCCATGGATATCTGGTGCTGGGTGCTTCGGAAACGACGATGAATTTGGATGATCATTATGTACGATCGGCCATCAGTGGAACATCCGTGTACCGATTGAAAAAGGGGTTGGATGAGTTTTCTTATGCAGTTTCTTGAGCAGGAAATTTCACAGATTACCGCAACCACTTGGCAGGCCATGTTAGGTCTTGACATCCATCCCAACATGTTACCATCCGTCTTGGAGCCCGGCGAGGGCTTCCTGACCGGCCGAGTCGAAATTTCCGGGGCATGGAACGGGGTGGTGTTATTGCATGGCACCTCTCAATTGGCACGATCAGCGGCCTCCCGGATTTTTGCCTGTGAGATTCTTGATGTGACCCAGCAAGATCTCATGGATGCCGTGTATGAGTTGACGAATAGTATCGGTGGCAATATCAAGTCGTTGCTTCCCCAGCCCTCCCAATTATCTCTTCCCTGCGTGTATGACACAACTCCGGACATTGTGGTGGTTCCGGAGGCAGGACAGGTAAGCGATTTGGTGTTTGACTGTCAGGGGCAACCCCTGTTTGTGAGTCTCTGGAAGCGATTCGACGGATAGTGTGATGATGATTGCTTGAGAAAAGGGGAGATGAAACATGATATCGAATCAACGCGAATTCATCAGAGTGAAAGTGGTCATCCATGTCGAACTACGGGTTGGCGGTAATGTCGTGATTCCAGGAAAAATCGACAATATCAGTTTGAACGGACTGTTGATTTGCACCGATAGCATCGTTCCTGACCAGACCCCCTGTCTGGTCCGCATTCATCTGGACGGAGGGACGGGTGGTCCTACCATTGAGGCCAATGGTCAGGTTGTGAGAGCCGGGTCGGGAAAACTGGCGGTCCAATTTTCAGAGATATTGGGAACCGAGGGTATGAGCCATCTTCAAAATCTCATTCTCTATAATAGCGGCCATCAGGTGGATCAAGCCGAAGCCGAATTTCAAAGTCATCTGGGGTTAAAAGCCAATTCGTAGGGAGGTGGCGTCGATCTTGGCTGAACAAGAATGAGGGGCTGTCTATCCAGTCAGCCTTTCTTGTTCATTTTCCTTTCAAAATAACCGAAGTAGTCAACAGAGGGTTGGTTCAGGTTCCATCAGGGGATTATTGACGATGCAACGGAGGCACGTATGACGATTACACAGGAACAACGATCGACACAGGTCATTTTGCATATGGAGGGACGATTTGATTTTGGTTCCCGCAAGATCTTTAAAGATATGATTGACAAGTCTGCGGAATTGAATCTGCCGGTGATTTTAGATTTATCGCAAGTGGTGTTTTTGGATAGTTCGGCCCTCGGGCTATTGGTGATCTCGTTTCAAATGTTAAAAACCAAACACATCCTGTTTTATGTCGTGAATCCTCAAACGTACGTTCGCCAGGTTCTGGACTTAGCCAATGTCGGGAAGATTATTCCCATTTATAACACGGTAGACGAGATCCCGGTTTCCGCTTAACCCAGTGAGTTCCTGGTTGGAAATTCCTGCCGATGTCTCTGTTGGTTGCATGGAGATCGACGGTCTAGGTAACAGCACCAGGATTTCGTTTCTGCGCGATGGGTTGAGGATATACCGGCCAGGGAAAAGTTATCTCGCTCCCGGGTGAGGAGCCTGGACGCATCATGAAGCACTTGTCTGTCACTCCCTCCTCCGTTCCTTCGTTTCCATTGAAGCGCATTCCGACCACGCAACTTCGACCTGGAATGTATCTGGTGCGTATTGTGGATTCCTGGTGGAAGTCTCCATTTTTTCTTCATCGCCGGACTATTCAGAGTCAGGAAGAGGTGCAGTTACTCCTTCAAGCAGGCATTCAGGCCGTTGAAATCGATGTAGAACGTGGATTGGATGTTGGGGTGGAGGAAGGGAGTCCCGGCATTCCCATACACGAACATACTGGAGAAGGCCATTTCACGCAAGAACCGGTAGCCGATGAGTCAGGTTCGGCTCTTATGGGAGACGGCCTTGAAGGCATTACCCGCTCCGATTCGGAAAATTGTGAACGGGTCAGTCAATTGCGGAATGATATGGAACGGTCCATGAACGACATATTCGAAGGGCTAAAAACGGGGCATGCGCTTCCTATGGCCTCAATTCATCATATGGCTGAATCGCTTATTCGGGAAGTGAGCCAGCATCCGGTAATCCTAACGGAAGTGATGCTTTTGGAAAACATGAAAAAATATGACAAGACCCTGCACGGCCATGTCCTAGACGTGTCGATCCTCAGTGTGTTGGTAGGAATGCATTTGGACATGTCCGTAACCTTTCTTCACGAGTTGGCGGTGGCAGGGTTGTTGCACGACGTGGGATTTCTGCGGTTGCCGGCCAACGTGGTCAAGGATCCCACCATCGATAGAACGGCGTTGCCGCCGGTTCTACGACAGCATGTCAATGTGGGCGTGGCGCTGATTCGCCAACATGCCAAAGGATCGTCGTTAGTTCACCGAATGGTGGGGGAACATCATGAATATATGAATGGGTCTGGATATCCCAGACGGTTGGCGGACGAATCGATTTCCGAGGGGGGAAAACTGCTTGGGTTAGTCGATTATTTTGATGAATTGGTTTCCGGCCTGGGGAATTCGAACCGGTTGCCGCCCGCATTGGCACTCCGTCGCATTTTCCAGGAAGTGCATGAGGGACGATTCCCCTCGCGAATGGGGGAAGCCTTGGTGCGAACACTTGGGGTATTCCCAGTCGGCACGGTGCTGAAGCTAACTTCCGGGGAAATTGCCATCGTGGCCTCACACCAGGCCCAGGCAGGCATTAAACCGGTAGTATTGGTTGTGGTCGGGGTGGATGGAATGCCCTTGAATGTGCCACATGAATATCATTTGAATGATGACCACGCTTCGGGCCATCCGATAGGAATCCAACAGATTCTTCAGCCCACTGATGTGCCCGTGGATTGGCACACTCTTGTCACTCAATGGAGGCAAGAGGCGTCAGGCTCCTTTCGTAAAGGGGCTTCCGTTATTGAGTCGCCCATAGGGTCCACATGATGGAAATATCCTCCCTGTTTAAGCAGAGCATGCAATCTCCAATCTTTCGGAGTTTATGGGATGGACTGATGACCGGTGTCTGTCTGATCGATTCACGTGGGTATCTTGTGGCTATGAATGTGTCGGGATCGCACATTCTAGGATGGGGCGCCCAGATGCCGGTTGGCGAATGGTGCCATGATCTGGTCGGGTGTGAAATTCCGGTCCCGGATAGTGACGAGATGATCTGTCCTCTTCAAGGATTGGTGCAAGATAAGAAAATGTTCTGGGTTCCTCGGGCGAGGTTGCGAGGCCGTCATCAGCAATGGTGTTGGGTGGAATTGAAGGGGATGAGTCTGGATGATATGAAGGAGTGTGGGAGCCTGTTCATCTTCCGCGACTTGAGCGCGGACATGAAGCTCAATCAGGATTGTCGACGTCTGGCTAGCATTCCCGAAGAATGCCCTTTTCCCGTCATCGAAGTCGATGCGGCCGGGAATTTGGTGTATGCCAATGCGGCCATGGTGGATCTTATGGAATATGCCGGGATCCGAGCAGACGGATTTTCCATGGCCCTTCCTGACCATTTTTCTCAAAGTGCGAGTCGTTGGTTATATCAGGGATACGTTGAGAGAAACTTCGAGGTTACTGTGGGGCAGAGACAATTCGTTTGGACCTTTTCCCCTCATCCGGAGTTGGGGCTTCTCCGTGGGTACGGGATGGACATTACCGACCGCAAACTGGCCGAAGGCGAATTGATCGGCATTGCGGATATGCTGGAAAAGAAAAACGAGGAATTGGATCAGGCCTTGTTCAAAGCGGAGGAGGCGACCAGGGCCAAAGCGGCGTTTCTTGCCACGATGAGTCACGAAATCCGGACTCCCCTCAACGGAATTATCGGCATGGCGGAATTATTGCTGACTTCTCCTCTGTCGCGTGAACAACAGGAAAGCGCGGCAATTATTCAAAAATCCGGCAGCGTGTTGTTAACAATCATGAATGACATATTGGATTTTTCAAAAATCGAGTCAGGGCATTTTGCTCTGGAAACCATTGGGTTTAATCCCCGTGCGCTTTTGGAGGAAGTCATTGACCTCTTTTCGGAACGCGCATATCGGAAGGGGCTGGATCTGGCAGGGTATGTGGAACCGGGTGTCCCTCAGAATCTGCTAGGGGATCCCCACCGCCTCCGTCAAATTCTCGCCAATTTTTTATCCAATGCGTTGAAATTCACGGAAAGGGGATGCGTCAAAGTCCATGTCACGCTTGCCGAACAATGGGCTGAAACCGCCTTGAAGGAATCCGTTCACTGTCCCCCTTTCGTTCAATGGGGGAGCACAGGAATTGGTCTCCGGTTTTCGGTTCAGGATTCGGGAATCGGTATTTCGTCGGATGTGCAAAGAAAAATTTTTCACGTGTTTACACAAGCCGATGCTTCAACCAGTCGGAAGTTTGGAGGGAGTGGACTGGGATTAGCCATTTGTAAACAATTGGCGGAATTGATGAGCGGCTGTGTCGGTGTGGACAGTCAACTTGGTCAAGGTACGACCTTTTGGTGTGACATTCCATTTTTGATTCCCGAACACTCTCCCTTGGACACCGAAGTGGTATCAGCCGATTGGGATCGTGGAGCCATCGGCCTTGTTGGGCTTTCGGTTGCGACGGAGTGGCTGATGGAAAAATTATTGCAGGAATATCAAATCCCAATTCTGACCTGGAAAAATCTCCAGGAAGCGGATCGGATGCTGAAGGGATCTTTCACAAGGGAATTGCCCGTCGATGGGGTGTTTGTGAACCGGTCCCTTCCGCAGCAAGAGATAGAGGCGTGGTTGAATAAGTTGCGTCAACCGTTTCCCGTCATGCGGGTATGGTGGGTGGAAAACTTTTGGGATCGAACGGTGGATTTTGCCAGAAGAGAGACGTTGACGATTCCGGTTCATCGATCGCATGTGACTCATTGTCTCTTTTCCTCGTCCGAGAAACTGGAATCGAAGAATCCGGAGAGGGATGTGCCGCATTCCGCCGTAGACTTACTGGCCGGTCAATTGGCGAGCGACGACGTTCATCAGGAAGGGCCGGTCATTCTTGTTGTGGAAGATAATCCCGTGAATCAAAAAGTCGCCGTGGGGATGGTGTCGAAATTGGGATATCAGGTGTTGTTGGCGGAAACAGGGAGACAGGCTCTTGATCTGTTGAAAGCGCAGGTGGTGGATGCGGTATTCATGGACTGGCAAATGCCGGAAATGGATGGATTTGAAACCACGCTTCGAATTCGTGTTTTAGAAAGCGAGGGCGAATTGGCTTCCCGGAAAAAATACGCTAGCCAAGAGATCGGGGAATCGTCCCGGCGATTGCCCATTATCGGGATGACCGCCAATGCGTCACCCGAACATCGCGAGCAATGCCTGAAAATCGGGATGGATGATTGTCTGAATAAACCAATTTCCATGGAAAGACTTCGTGTGATGTTATATCGGTGGGTCCCAAGTCTTGATGCACACGGGAAGCAACGGAAACAGGCGCAGAGCCCTTTGTCCATGAAGGAACCTTGTTTCACCCATTTGATCCCTTGGTGCAATTTTCATGGATCGTCTGTTCAGACCATTCAAGCTAAGGCGTCATATGATTGGGGCCAGGCTCTTGAGTTTATGGAGGGTGATCAAGAGTTGTTGGATTCATTATTCAGAATTTTCGGCGAAACGACGCCGGCAATTCTTCTGGCTTTGGAAGAAGCCGTAGCCGTTGAAGATCGTCAGACGGTATTCCGGTGCGCGCATCAATTGAAAGGCGCCTTTGGAGCGTTAAGGGCGATAGAGGCGACGGAGCAAGCTATCGTACTTGAAAAAATGGCTTTCTCGGGTGATATTGGTGCTTTGCGCAACCAGGTGCAGGTCTTACGAGCGACGGTTGCAAGGCTCCTGAGTCAAGGCGTTCGGCAGGGTGAACAAGTGAATAAGCATGGCATGTAGACTTTTGGACATTTTTGATGATTTAACCCGGAGATGTCCGCAACAATGAAAGGCCCCGTACATCAATTCTTCGCTATTGGCAACGAACTCTTAAGTTTTCCAACTATTGATCCGATACGTGAACCATTACTGACCAACTCTTATGAGGGTATACCAATGAAAGATTTGTTGACATTAAGTGAAGTGTCTACTTTTTTAAAAGTCCCAAAGTCAACCATCTACAAACTGGCCCGTGAACGACGATTGCCGGGACATAAGGTGGGTAAGCATTGGCGTTTTGTGCGTGAAGAGATTGAAACGTGGGTACAGAATGCCGGCGCGGATGAAACGGTAGGAGTCATTCCGCAGAATGGCGGTCGGGAACGTTTTAGTCTTAATTAATCGGTGACGCCACCTTCTCCGACAACCTTCAGAGACTTCAATTCGGGAGATCATGAATTCGCCCCCTCAGGGGCGCCCTGCCTAATTGTTAATTTTTCCCCTGGTGTATTGTTCCCTCGACGGGGATCTTGATGTGTTTCTTGCCTCGTGGGTGCCGTTCGGCATGTCATATTTCTAGTGATGGCGAGTCTGTATTCCTATGTTTCGTTATGAAGGTTCCTGCTAAGGGCTTAGAAGAAAATGAGTGATATGAGAGAAGCAAAAGATTGACTCTGAACTCTTGTCTGAAGAAACCGCGCAAGAGAAAGGAACGAAGAATTCTGAGGTAGAAAATTAAAAATTTTCCAATGTGACCACTTAAGAACGATTCCGCAAAAACCGAATTTTCCATAGTCAGATCCTTGCGAACTCCATTCGCCGGATACATGGATCTGGGCAGAGGAAAGATGCGATTTCTCAGGAAAAACCCAGGCGCCCGTTAACACGTCTTATTGTAAGGAGTCCGTTATGATCGATACCAGGATTAAAGTGTTGGTAGTTGATGATATGTCCACGATGCGACGAATTGTGAAGAACGTCTTACGGCAAATCGGTTTTTCGGACATTATGGAAGCTGAAAATGGCCAGGATGCGTTCACGAAATTGAAAGCTGGAGGCTTTGGATTGGTGGTATCCGATTGGAACATGCCCGTGATGCAAGGGATCGAATTACTTCGAACGGTCCGCGCAGACCCGGATTTGAAAAATCTTCCGTTTTTGATGGTCACGGCCGAGGCTCAAAAAGAAAATATCATTGAAGCGGTGCAGGCCGGAGTGAGTAACTATGTGGTGAAACCATTCACTGCGGAAGCGCTACAGGAAAAGTTGGAAAAAATTTTCGCCAAGATTCAGGCGGTGAAATCCTAGGCCACTCGAGTCCCGAGAAGGAGACATTTATGCTTGTTGATCGAGGTTATGACGCGAATCCGAAGCAATCGGACACGGAGGAGGAAGTTGAAAAAAATAGCACAATCTATGCCGAACTGGCCGAGCTGACCAAGTATGTGGAAATGATGACGAAAACCATTCGAGACATGGAAACCCCAGTGGCGAGTACTTCCGACCAACTTCCGCAAGCCACAAAACATTTGGGTGATCTGGCGAAATTGACCGAGGAAGGCACCCATAAGGTGCTCACCATCACTGAAGAGATGGAGCGGCGCCGAGCACACATGATGAAAGAATTATTGGCCTTAAAGGGTGGGGTGAGTGCCGAACAGGCCAAGCAGGTGGATGGCTTTCTTGATCACCTGAAAATCGATGAACAATATCTCATGAATATTCATGTGGCGTTATCGTTTCAAGATTTGGTGGCGCAACGCGTGGCCAAATTGGTGACGATTCTTAATGAAGTCCAACATAAATTACTCAAACTGGTTGTCGTGTTTGGGCTTCAACAAAAAATGATGGGGAAAAATAAGCAAGCCGAAGGTCGGGCGTATGAAATGCTCAAGCAGTTAGAGGTTTCCAAAACCAGCGCGCTGGAGCAGAACTTGGTTGACGATATTTTGTCCGAATTCGGGTGTTCTTAAGCTAACGGACCTATGGTGATGTTGGAGGGCATTGGAGAAATTAAGGATTGCTTATGAATGACGAAATGCAAGAAATACTAAATGATTTCTTGGCGGAAAGCACGGAAATGTTGGAGGCCTTGGATCAACATTTCGTGAAATTGGAGGCCGAACCCTCCAATACCGAATTATTGAACGAGATTTTTCGTTGCATGCACAGTATGAAAGGATCGGCAGGGTTCTTGGGGTTCACGCATTTGGTGGAAGTGGCTCATCAAGGGGAAAGTTTGTTGAATAAACTTCGACAAGGTGAAATGACCGTCTCCCCGTTTATTATCGATATCATTTTGGAAGCTGTGGATGCCGTCAAAGCCCTGCAGGCGGATATTCGGGCAACTGGAGAGGATTCTCATGTCGAAACCGAGATGATCGTCAATAAACTTACTCTCACCATGGAGAGTGCGGCTGATTTATGTCCACCACCACCCGTGTCGGTATCGAAAAAATCCGATGGTCCCTCTCCTGGTTCTTCCACATCGTCTTCATCCCTTCCGATGAAGCCTTCAGAAAATCCCATGGGAGGGCAAGCTTCCCTCGCGACTCATTCCAAGGCGGATGAGGAAGAAAACGACAAGGATGATGACATGTCCCATCCTTCAACGGAGCTTGCCCCTGGGTTATCCGAAGTGCTCGATAAAATGAAGGAAGCGGCGTCACGGACTCTTCAGGCTGCTCATCCGACATCCAATAAACCGGCAGGAGGGAAGGAAGAAGATCAGACGGTCAGAGTGGAAACCAGGCGCTTGGATCATGTCATGAATCTGGTTGGCGAATTGGTGTTGAACCGCAATCGGTTGATGAAGCTCGGTTTTGGATTGGAGGAACAATATGAAACCAATGCATTGGTTCGCGAGCTGAGCATCACTCTGGCGCAGTTGAATCTTGTGACCTCGGATTTGCAATTGGCCGTAATGAAAACTCGGATGGTGCCGATCCGGAAGGTGTTTTCCCGATTCCCCCGTCTTGTGCGTGATGTGGCCAGTAAGCTTGGGAAGCATGTGCGTTTGGAGCTGGCGGGGGAAGATACCGAGGTGGATAAATCGGTGGCGGATGAACTGGGTGATCCTTTGGTCCATCTCGTTCGAAATTCAATGGATCATGGTCTGGAAACCGGTGAGGAACGGAAACTGAAAGGAAAGAGTTCCGAAGGTTACGTCCGTCTGTCAGCCTATCAGGAGGGCAATAGCATTGTGATTCGTGTGGAAGATGATGGCCGGGGATTGCAAGTGGATAAAATCGCCGCCAAGGCTGTAGCCAAGGGGTTAGCATCTGAAGCGGATCTCAGTGCCATGGCACCCAAAGATATTATGAATATGATTTTTCTTCCGGGTTTTAGCACAGCCGACCAGGTCAGCGATTTATCCGGCCGTGGGGTAGGTATGGATGTCGTACGCACCAATATTAGCCGGATGAATGGCAGTTTGGACTTGGATTCCGAGCTTGGTCGAGGAAGTCTCGTGACGATTAAATTACCGTTGACTGTGGCTATTATTCAGGCATTGATGGTGGAAGTGGAATGTGCGACGTTCGCAATCCCGCTGGCGTCAGTCATAGAAGCGGTTAAGGTGAAAAAGGAAGACATTAAAAGTGTCAATGGGCAGGCAGTGCTGAATCTTCGTGAACGAATTTTGCCGCTCTTGGATTTAGGGCAAACGTTTCATATTCCCAATTCTCAAGCTACAGAGGAATGTTATGTCGTCGTGGTGGATGTAGGAGAACGGCGGTTTGGAGTCGTGGTTGATCGTCTCAAAGCTCAAGAAGAGGTCGTCATCAAATCGTTGGGTGAATATTTGGCCGATGTCCAAGGTGTGGCCGGAGCGACCATTACCGGAGATGGCAAGGTCGTGTTGATTTTGGATATGGCCGATCTGGTGGGTGAGGTCCAATCAACGACGTTGGCCGGTATTTGAAGCATCAAAGCTCTCCCGCGAAATTCATCTGCCTGGGCTTTGAAAAACATATGCCAACAGCGATAGACGAATTTATCGGATGAGAGAAGGGGAGTGAGGGGGCAGTATTATGGAAAAGTGGATGGCGGAGATCGATCAACGGACTCGGTTGGCAGGTGCCAACAAAATGGAATTATTGATGTTTGATTTGGGAACGGAAGAAATCTACGGCATCAATGTGTTTAAGATCCGGGAAGTCATGAAAATGCCGCCCATCACGAAAATTCCCGATTCGGACCCTAGAGTGCTGGGGATCGTCAATCTTCGCGGAGAAAATGTAGCTTTGGTCGATTTAAAGCAGGCCATCGGATTGGGCCCATTAGACGCTGGAGCCGGGAAGCTTATTATTGCCGAATATAATGACAATAAACAGGGGTTTTTGGTGAAGGGGGTGGATCGAATCATCCGCATGTCGTGGGAAAAAATACAGATTCCGCCACCGTTAGTCCAGTCAAGTCGACAAGGGTCGGTCACGGCTGTGACCAAACTTGATGACGGCCGGATGGTGTTAATTTTAGATGTGGAAAAAGTTTTGGCCGAGCTCCACCCCAAAATGGACGACGAAATTTATATCGGTATTGAGGCGATCAAGGAATTGGAGGGGAAGCGCGTCTTACTCGCCGACGATTCGTTGGTGGCTCGAAAACAAATCACGAAAACGTTGGAACGGCTTGGGATGTCCTGGGAAGAAACCCAGACGGGGCGAGAAGCCTTGAATCGCTTACGCCAATGTGCAGATCTGTGCGAGAAACTTGATCAGTCAATATTTCAGTACTTTGTGGGAATCATTACCGATATTGAAATGCCGGAAATGGACGGATTCTCCTTGACGAAACATATTCGAGAAGACCCGCGCCTCCAGGATTTACCGGTGCTCATGCATTCCTCCTTGTCCGGGCAATGCAACGTAGATAAGGGAAAATCCGTTGGGGTGACCGATTATGTGACCAAATTTCACCCGACCGATTTGCGTGACAAGCTATTGGAGCATATTGGACAGAAGCCGCATTCCGCCATATTGACGGGATCGGGAGCCAATCGGTGACGTAGGAGCCCAGTCTCCATCCGTTTGCGGTCTGTGCATCGTTATTCGTAAAGGACGCTCACATATGAATTTTACAAAACAGGTCGGCCTCACAACAAAGTTAGTCCTCTTATTAGTGGGATTTTCCCTGATCCCGTTGAGTGTGCAAGTCTATTCGCTTTTTCAAACGACGGCGATTTTAGAAAATGAAGTTGGCGTGCAATATCAGGGAGTTGCGGAACGGCTGTCAGCGAACATTCTTTTTTTTCTTCAAGAGCGGCGTCAAGATGCGTTGACGTTCACTCAGAATCCCCTCGTGTTAGACCGTGAGCGGTGGTATCAACCGGGTCATGGATCCAATGCCATTGTTGGAGCCCTCAACCGGTATGTTCAAACGGCCGGGAATTACTATCTGATTGAAGTCGTAGATATCAGCGGACATTTGATTGCGGTCAATGATCGAAGTGCGTCGGGTGAACCGATTCCGACCGCAGGGTTATATGGCAATGACTATCGCGGGACTTCATGGTTTCAATCTCTGTCCTCTCAACTCGGGCGTCCCGTGCCGGCCAACGATTCTCAGCGTGCGGGACAGGCGAAGCCGGTGTTTGTGGAATATGTCAGTGTGGATCAGCACGTCAAACAGGCTTATCCCGGTAACAGTGGATTAACCATCGGATTGTCTACGCCCCTGTATGAAAAAGATGTGGTAGTGGGATATTGGAGCCAGCGCATGAAATTTTCTGCAATCGAATCGCTGTTTCAAGGTGCATATCAGGAATTGCGAAAAAATGGGTTTCCCAGTGCGGAATTGAATTTACAAGATGGACAAGGATTTCTCTTAATCGACTACGCGCCAAGCGTTCATCAGACCGAAGACATGATTCATGATTTTGACAATACGTTGTTTAAAATGAATCTGGCCGAAAGGGGCTTCATCCCTGCTCGACAAGCCATGCAGGGGCAATCCGGAGTGTCTCGGCATTTTCATCCCGGCAAACAATCCACTCAATTCGTGGGATATAGCCATTTAGATGAAGGTCTGGGGTTTCAGGGGATGAATTGGTCCGTTTTGGTTCAAGTGCCGGAGGGGGAAGCGTTGGCGCATGTCCGCACGATTACCCGAAATACCCTCCTGGAAATGTCGCTGGGGCTTATCGTGGTGATTCCGATTGGGATCCTTATGGGAAGAAAAGTTGTCAACCGATTGCGGCCCGTTTGGGAAGTAGCGGCCAAAGCGGCCCAGGGCGATCTGACTCATCGTGTGCCGGTGCGGACCCGTGATGAATTGGGGCAAATGGGACAGGCATTCAATAATTTGCTCGATCAATTGAATACGATGCTTTTGCAAACGCAAAATGTGGCACATTCCGTTTCAGCATCCTCTCAACAATTGGCCAAGGCTGGCTATCAGGTAACACAGGCCAGCCATAATCAGGTGTCTCAGGCCACCCACGTGGCTCAGGCTGTGGAAGAAATGTCGGCAACTGCGGGAGATATGGCCAAGAATACCCATGGATTGGCCGCCACGGCTATGGAAGTGAATCAGTCTGCAATTCGAGGGGGTGAAATCGTGGCCACCTCGATTCAAGGCATGGAATCGGTTTCACACCGCATTCAGGAATCGTCAGAACGGATTTATCAATTAGGACAGCGGTCCAAAGAAATCGGGGATATTATCGGTGTGATTGAAGATATTGCCGAACAGACCAATCTGCTGGCGCTGAATGCGGCCATTGAAGCGGCTCGAGCCGGGGATCAGGGAAGAGGGTTTGCGGTGGTGGCTGATGAAGTCCGGAAGTTAGCCGAACGAACGAGCAAGGCGACAAAAGAAATTGCCACAGTCATTGAAGCGGTTCAAGCCGGTACATATGAGGCGGTACGGTCTATGGAACAGGGAACGGAAGACGCGAATTCCGGAGTCAAAATGGCCCGGGAAGCCGGACTTCGACTCACGGAAATAGTGAATGGTGTTCAGCGGGTGGTGGATATGATCCAACAAATTGCGCATTCCACGCAACAACAGTCAGATGTCTCCGGACAGATTGCTTCGAGTATTCAACAAGTGGCGCAACTGAGTTTGGACAATCAAAGGCACATCCAAGAAGTCGGCACGGCCACACAAAAGTTTACGGCACTGGCTGATGAGCTTCAAACATCTCTTCGACGTTTAACGTTAAATGGCAAAGTGTCGGCATAGAGTAGCTAGGTTATGTGATGACGAGGAAATCTATGAGACAGATGAGAATCGGAGCAAAATTTGTATTGGCCTTGGGCCTGTTAGGGGCTGGCATGATTCTGCTGGGTTTGTGGATTACGTATCACCAAGAAGAGGGGCGGTTGCGTGCACTCTTAGAAGAAGAGAGCAGGGTCATTCAATCGCAAATCGAAGTGACCAGAGCCTATATTGCCAAAAACTATGTCGGCAAATTGAAAAAATCCTCATTGGGTACTCAACTGCATGTTGCTCGGGAGCATGAGGAAGATCCCAATGCCATCCCGTTTCCGGCCACGGCAACCCAGGAAATTGGCAAGGAATTGAGCAGGCAGGGAATGTTTCAGGCCAGATTGGTGAGTGATCAACCGATGAATCCGGCCAATGCTCCCCGTGATGAATTTGAAAAAAAGGCCATGAACCTGATCAAAAACGGCGCGGATAGCTTTAGCGATATTCAGGTGATGAATGGTATTCCGACTTTCAGGCGTGCGAGCGCCGACCTGGCTTCCGTAGAGGCCTGTATCAGTTGTCATACCGGAAAACAGCTAGGTGAAGTGATTGGTCTGTTATCGGTGTCTATTCCGATGGCGAATGCCCAAACGTTAATGGCCAACTCGGTATTCAATTCCGGCATGTGGATGATGGGAATTATCGTGATGTGCCTGTTGGCTGTGTATTGGATGGTGCATCTGTTTGTCCTGAAACCCTTATATGCACTCAGCGCGATCGCTTGCGATATCGCTCAGGGGGAAGGGGATTTGACGAGACGGGTTCCGGTAGGGACCAGATCCGATGAAATTGCCGAACTGGCCCGGTACGTCAATGTCTTTATCGAAAAGATGCAACGGGCCATTCTCTTGGTCAGTGAGGGGACCAATCGGTTGGCATCCTCAACCGTGCAATTATCTACCACGGCCGATTCCGCGGTGCGTGCGGCTGAAGGGCAAGACTCTCGAGTGGTGCAATCGGCTTCGGCCGTGGAAGAAATGACGATGACCGCGGGAGAGGTCGCTAGGAATTCCAATGATGCCGCCAATATAGCTCAGGAAACGGCTCAGACCGCCAAGAACGGACAAATGGTTATGGAGCAAACCGTGAATGGGATGCAGCAGGTCTCGCAAGCGGTGATGCAAGCATCCACCATTATTACGACATTGGGACGTTCTTCCGATCAAATAGGAGAAATCGTCGGAGTCATTGAGGATATTGCCGATCAGACAAATCTGCTGGCGCTGAATGCGGCTATTGAGGCAGCCAGAGCGGGGGAACAAGGTCGAGGATTCGCGGTGGTGGCTGATGAGGTCAGGAAATTGGCAGAACGGACGACGAAAGCTACCAAGGAAATTGGGGATATGATTCGACAGATTCAACAGGATACCAAGACCGCTGTCGGTTCCATGGAGCAAGGAACCCACAAGGTCGAGGCGGGGGTGGCATTGGCCAATAAAACGGGTGAAGCATTGGCCAAAATCTACTCGATGGTGAATGTCACATCAGGCATGATCCAGCAAATTGCTCAGGCTGCGGAAGAACAATCTGTGGCCACCCGGCAGATCGCCAGTGATTTGGAATCCGTGACCCGAACCACTCGTGAAACGACCCAAGGCGTGACTCAATCGGCCCAGGCATGTCGCGATTTGAGTCTGTTGGCCAGCGATCTTCAGAAAATGGTTCGGGCATTTAAAGTCTAAGCGCGATGGTCTCCGACATCATGGAACCGTGCCTGATCTTCTGCGTAGGACTCACGTGGACGTTTCCGGGGAATCTGATGCCGAGTCTTGAAGAGGAGAAGCCTGCGCCTGTTTTTGATGAACCACCTGTTCCAGAAGACCCACGGAATCTTTGAGAAGATCGGCGGCACATGCCAACGTGATGTGCAGTTGTTTCCAGGCTTCATCCCATCGGCCTTCCTGTTGGAGATCCTGGAATCGCTGATGTTGATTTTGAAGAATGGCTTTTTTGGCATCCAAGAGTAGGCGGTCGGCTTGAGAACTGGCTGGTCTGTCCATGGAATAATTCCTCATATAAAAAACAAAAACTGATAAATGAATGATAACGGTCACCCTATCAGAGAGTTCCGAAAGGTCACAAGGCGGTGATGCGTGAAGTTGGTGCAGAATGCGGGTGGTTATGCTTCATTGATGTCAGCGAAGAATCGATATGAACGGCTGACAATGGAGCACGAGTGGGCATAATGAGTACCCCAACCCTTCCCATCCGGGTCCTGGTAGTCGATGATTCCATGTTTATGCGAAATACCCTCTCCACCATGCTTATGAAGTATCCGGATGTGCAGGTAGTCGGAACGGCTAAAAATGGACATGAAGCTTTGTTGCAGGTGAAGAGGGTAGCCCCGGATGTGATGACCTTGGATGTGGATATGCCGGAGATGAATGGGTTGGAAGTCTTGGATCGGATCATGACAGATCACCCCATTCCAATTGTGATGGTGAGTAGTTTGACCCATGAGGGAGCCGAAGAAACATTTCAAGCCTTGGCCCATGGAGCTTTTGATTTTATTCCTAAGCAACAGCGCGTTTCCACAGGAGATCTGGGGCCCTTGGAAGCGCGTTTGTATGAAAAGATCAAAAGTGCCTTTGATAATAAAGCACGGTTTCTTCACAGCCTGAGGAAAAAGGATACAGGATTATCCCGATGCTCTGACGTCAAATTGGGGATGTCCACCTCGGTTTCTTCCGGAATGGCGAACGGGGTCTTAGATGTTCAACGAGGTCATGCATCGATTCGAGCGAGAAAAATGACCGTTGATTTGTTGATCATTGGCGGCTCAACAGGGGCACCTCAGGTGTTGTTTGAAATGTTTCGCCACATTCCGGAGTCTTTCCCTCTGCCGATCTTGATCGTTCAGCATATGCCAAAGTTTTTTACCACTGTGTTTGCTGCGCAATTGGCGAAGTGTGCGCGGATTTCCGTTCGAGAAGGACGTGATGGAGACATTCTGGAGGCAGGGAAGGCGATTATTGCACCAGGCGACCATCATGTCGCGATCAATCGTGATGCTCAAGGATTGGCGAACATCAAGATTTCCGATGAACCGCGAGATCGGCTTTATTGGCCATGTATTGACCTGGCTTTGTCCTCGGCGGCCAAACACTATGGAGAGCGTGTGTTGGCTTTGATATTAACCGGTATGGGACGCGATGGACTGGTGGGTTGTCAACAGATTAAGGCACGAGGAGGAAAGGTCCTGGTTCAGGATGAACAATCTTCCATGGTGTTTGGAATGAATCGTGCTGTATGGGAAGCCGGTTTCGCGGATGAAATGATAACAAGCTCCCGCATGGGACAATGTCTGATGGAGATCGTAGGAGGATACGTGCCGATCGGTTAGACACATGGCCGGCAACACCCATTGGTGGAGATCACATCTATTGAGAGAGAGGACACATCATGCGTGGTAATGAGCAACAGTTCAGCCGTGAAGATCTTGAAGGCTCCGACGGAGAAGTGTTGCAGTTGGTGAGCTTTCGTTTGGGTAAGGAAGAATTCGCCATCGATATCCTCGGAGTTCAAGAAATTATCCGTCTGGTGGAAATTACTCAGGTTCCCAAAGCTCCATCCTATGTCGAAGGAGTGGTAAATCTTCGGGGAAAGGTCATCCCCATAATTAATCTGCGCTCGCGGTTTGGGTTGTCCTTGGTCGATCCCACGAAGGACACGAGAATCATCGTTGTGGAGGTCGAGCATGCGATTTTAGGATTTATTGTGGATTCCGTTGAGGAAGTCTTGAGGCTGCCCGAGGCGTTCATTGAACCCTCGCCGACCAGCGGGCGAGGCGGGTCCGATGACTTTCATAAGGGCGTGGGTCGGGTGGAAGGTCGCCTCTTGATCCTTTTGGATCTTCAACTGTTATTTGGATTGTCTAAGGTGGCATAAGGAGAGGCAGCAAGTATGGATATCTTATCGATCCTGGGCATCATCGTTTCCGTTGCTGCTATTGTGGGGGCAACATTTGGAAGGGGGCATTTAAGTTCCATTATCAGGGAACTGCCTTCCTGATTGTGATGGGGGGAACGTTCGGAGCGGTGATGCTGCAATTTCCTCTCCCCATTTTTTTGAGGGCGATGGCCAGCGCGGGAATGGTCTTCGGGAACGTCAATGTGGATATGAAGGGCATTATCGCCAAGATCGTGGAGTTATCGAATGTCAGCCGAAAGCAAGGTCTTCTGGCCTTGGAAGGTCAAATGAAAACCCTGACGGATCCGTTGATGGCTAAAGGGGTGCAATTGGTGGTGGATGGAACCGAACCTCATAAAATCAAGGAAATTCTGGAAGTCGAAGTCGAGATGTTTGAGGAAGAATACGGCACCACCAGTAAAGTGTATGAAGCGTTTGGCGGATATGCTCCGTGTGTGGGAATTATCGGAGCAGTGTTGGGGCTGATCCATGTGATGGAAAACCTGGCGGATCCATCGGCCTTGGGAGGTGGAATTGCCGTCGCGTTTGTGGCGACGGTCTATGGGGTTGGTGCGGCCAATCTCTTTTTTCTCCCTATGGGGAATAAAATCAAATTAAAGGCCAAGACAATGATAGTCGGGAAAATGATGGTGATTGAAGGTTTGCTTTCCGTCGCACAAGGCGAAAATCCTCGAATGATCGAAGAAAAACTCAGCGGGTTCTTGCCCACTTCCGAAAAACCCAAAAAATAACGCAATATTTCCGGACATGGCTCTCAACTCACTCCGATGAAAAAAAAACACGAAGAGCATGAGAATCATGAACGGTGGCTGGTTTCCTACGCCGATTTTATCACCCTGTTGTTTGCTTTTTTTGTGGTGATGTATGCGGTGTCCTCCGTCAATGAAGGGAAATATAAGGTGTTGAGCGAGTCGATGATTACCGCGTTTTCGAATAACAAACCCGTGGGAGAGATGAGCGTGTTGAATCTTCCCATGGCCAAAAAAACCAAAACAATTGTCGTCAAAGAAGCTCAAGCCAACCAGGATAATTCACGGGCATATCTTAAAGTGGCCAATGCGATTTCCATGGCCAAACTGCCGAGTGGAGTCAAAATTTCCTCGACCGATCGGGGGTTGTCCATTCGAATCAAGGATGATGCCCTATTTGAAAGTGGAAGCGCGAGCATCAATCCACACATGAAAGAATTTATCGACTTGGTTGCCGGGTTGGTCAGCGATCTTCCCAATCTAATGGCCGTGGAAGGCCATACCGATAATCAACCGATTCGGTCCGTAGCCTTTCCTTCAAATTGGGATCTCTCGACGACGCGGGCGAATGTCTTAATCCGGTATTTAACCGAAGAGCACGGCCTATCCCCGGAACGATTTTCCTCCACAGGGTACGCCGGTACTCGTCCAATCGAATCCAATGCCACTCGGGAAGGGCAAGCCGAGAACCGACGCGTGGAAATGATTATCCTCCGTCACATCAGTCCTCAGATCGACCCCCCGCATCCCTTTCTTCCGTAACACCTCTGTATTGTCTTAGCTAGGTACCTTAGCTAGACCATGCGGTTATTTTTTTGTTGCTTTCTTGCCATGCTTTAGTCTCTCCTTCCACTTCTACCGCACCATAGTGTTGACGCTAGGCAGGATTCCCCCAGTAAGGAAAGTTATGCCCATTGTTCATGCAGCTCCGGCGATTACTCCGATGATCGATGAATAAGGGGGAGATCGCCTCGGTGCACCCGAGTTGGTCCGATCGGATCTTCGCGCTGGATATACCATTTCATGTGAAGAGTCTCCGCTTCAACATCTTTTTGAACGGCTGTTTTCTCTCGTTTCCCCGGTTGCCTTTCGTTGGCACATGCGTTGCAGAATTTAGAAGCAATTGTTGGGAAGGAGGGACATATGAATCGAGGCATTTATCCTCCATTGGCCGGAGCCTTGGCTCTTGAGCGTCGACTCGAGGTGTTGTCCCATAACATTGGCAATGTGCATACCACAGGGTTTAAAAAGGATAGCCCTCTGTTTGCCACCATTCTCGGTCAAGCTTCGGGTCCTTCCGTGGCCGGAATCGATTTATTTCCCATCATTGATGACCTGCCTCCTGATCGTTCTCAGGGGGTGTTAGTCCACACGGGGCAAGCATTGGACGTGGCTCTGGAGGGAGAAGGGTATTTTGTCGTGCAAACGACCCAGGGGAATCAATATTTTCGAGGAGGCAGTTTCCATCGAAATATTCAAGGTCTCATGGTGACCCATACGGGCGATCCGGTATTAGGAAAAAAAGGGCCAATCAAATTACCGATTGGAGAGGTAGGGATCGACGGGGATGGGAGTATCCGGGTCAATAATAAAGTGGTGGATCGCTTGCGTGTCGAGAACGCTCCTCCAGGAGAGGACGTGTCGAAGATTGGTGATTTGTATTGGACCGCACCTCAAAAGGGAATTCCAGCCCTTGAAACGAAAGTGCAGCAGGGTATGTTGGAAAAATCCAATGTCAATCCGGCCTTGGATATGGTGGAAATCATCAAAGTGACCCGAGAATACGAACAAATGCAGCGAGCGATCCGGGCCATGGATGAAATGACGGCTCAGGCCATTCAAGCAGCCAAGGTACAGGGGTAAGACGTGAAACGGATTAACGTCATGAGCATCACTCCTGTGATACCGAACCACTTGAACGAATGACAGGCGCGTCCATTCAAGGAGAACATGATCTATGATACGAGCGATGCATACCGCTTCGACGGGCATGTTTGCCCAGCAATTGAATATCGACACGATCGCGCACAATCTGGCTAACGTGAATACCACAGGGTTCAAACGGAGTCGGGCCGAGTTTGCAGATTTGTTATATCAGATTTCCCGATTGCCGGGTTCCAGCGCTTCCAATGTCGGGGTCTTTCCGGTTGGGATGCAGGTGGGTTTGGGCGTGCGTCCGGTCACGGTGGCCAAGGAGTATGTCCAGGGCAGTCTCAAGCAAACATTTAATGAGTTGGATTTGGCGATTGAGGGAGTCGGGTTTTTTCAGGTCAATCGACCGGATGGATCAACGATGTATACCCGTGCGGGATCGTTTAAGCGAGACAATACCGGAAATGTCGTCACCGGAGATGGGGACACCTTGGTGCCGTCGATCACGATTCCCTCGGGAGCCTTGAAAATCGATATCGGGCAGGATGGCACGGTGTCCGTGTTACTCCCCGGTGTGGCGCAAGCCACGCAGGTGGGACAAATTCAACTCGTGCGGTTTGATAATCCTGCCGGCCTGATCTCGCAAGGGAATAATTTATTCGTGGAAAGTTCGTCTTCGGGGCCGGCCCAACAAGGCACGCCCGGATTTTCAACAGGGTTTGGGCTGATCCAGTCAGGATTCTTGGAAATTTCCAATGTGAATATTGCGGATGAAATGGTCAATATGATCCTGGCGCAGCGGGCCTATGAGTTGAATGCCAAAGCCATTCAAGCCTCGGACGACATGTTGTCGGTGGCGAATCAGTTACGGAGATAACCGATGAACCGTTCCAGACTCATGACGGGAATGCTGATTGGATATCTTTTGGGAGGATGGATTGCCGAGATCGGGGAGGTGCTGGGTGCCTCGGTATCCAAGCCGACAGTGCAGGTCGTGACAGCTCCTGATTTGGAGCGGGCACTACTAGGGGAAATTTCTCGTCGATATGTTCGTCCGGCTCACCACCTGAGTGTTCAGGTGTTGTATCCGAAACAACCGATCATCGTGCCAAAGGGAAATGTTCATATTGACGTAGACGAATTGAACGGAGGCCGGACAGGACGACGGGCCTTTCGCGTGCAGATTTTTGTGAACCGGCAATTTGTGAAAACCGTGAATGTCGTGGGAGAACTCAAGGGACAAGTGGACGCGGCCGTGCCGGTTCGTTGGATCAAACCCAGAGAAATCCTGACTGATAAAGACATCGAATTTGTGGCGATTGATGTGCCCTCCCTGACACATGATTTTGTTTTGGGGGTGGAAGAAGCCGTTGGAAAACAAGTTCTTCGACCGCTTCCTCCCCATCAGCCTATTCGAAAAGTCGCCTTGGACGCGCCACCCGTTATTCACAAAGGGGATCGAGTGACAATCGAAGTTAAGGGAAGGGGGTTGCTGGTGCAGGCTGTCGGATTGGCCAAATCCGCCGGTCGAACCGGAGACACGATTTCTGTTCTCAACCAAACCTCCGGTCGGGAAATTTTGGGAATGGTCATGACAGCAGGCGTCGTGGAGGTTCCTTTTTGAGCGCGTTCCGAGATTTTCGACGGTTTCCGGTGTGGGGAATGCTTGGTGTCGTCGGCCTGATGATTTGCGTGGGATGTGCCAAGCCTCAAAAAACGGTCGAGATTGAGGAAGACATCCCGATTATTGAACGTAGCCGGACCGCTTCCTTGGGATCTCTATGGGAACCGGATAACGGACGGGCCTTTATGTTCGAAGATCGACGAGCCAGTCGCGTGGGGGATATCGTGATCGTGCAGATTGTCGAACAACACAGTGGGTCAAAATCGGCCAGTACCAAAGCCGATCGGGAGTCCACTATTTCGGCCGGCGCCGGCGGAGGATTGTTTGGGTTGAATTCGCTCACACAAAAATTTGCGCAGTATTTCGATTTGGATGCCACGACGTCGAATGCATTTGAAGGGGAGGGATCCACAAGTCGGGAAGATTCCTTGAACGGAACTATTGCCGCCCAGGTGGTGGAAGTTTTTCCCAATGGGGACTTGAGAATTCGCGGAAAACGGGAAGTCACCGTTAATAGTGAAAAGCAGACCATGATCATTCGAGGCATCGTTCGTCGGATAGACTTGGATACCACGAATACGGTCGTCTCTACGGCGGTGGCTGATGCCCAGATTGAATATACCGGCCTTGGGGTGGTGGATGAAGTCCAACGCCCCGGATGGTTGGTACGATTGTTCAATTGGTTGACGCCGTTTTAGGTCGTGAACAGTGAGGAGTAAGGCGTGAGGAGATGGATTGAACCTCGCATGAGTGTCGTGATGTTGGTGGGCTGTTTAACCGTATTCCAGGTCATGCCCATCGGAACTGTGGAAATGATGGTTCACTCTTCCGAGGCCGCACGGATAAAAGATATTGCCTCGATAGAAGGCGTCAGGGAAAACCAATTGATCGGGTATGGCCTGGTGGTAGGGCTGGATCGAACCGGAGATTCGGTTGTGGGCGGACAATTCACGGCCCAAGCGATTATTTCCATGTTGAATACCATGGGGATTAATCTCAAAGTAAATCCTATCCAGCTTCTCACGAAGAATACCGCTTCGGTGATGGTCACGGCCAAGCTTCCGCCGTTTGCGCGTCCTGGAATGAAATTGGATGTGCAGGTGTCTTCTATGGCCAATGCCAAAAGTTTAAAGGGAGGCACTCTTCTCCTCACTCCGCTGAAGGCCCCGAATCAGGTGATCTATGCCGTGGCTCAGGGCCCGATATCGACGTCGGGCTTTGAAGCGGGGGAGGGCGGGACGTCGGTCGTCAAAAATCAGCAGTCTGGCGGCATTGTTCCCGGTGGGGCCATTGTCGAACGGGGGGTCGAATTGGCGTTGCAGACATGGGATAAGTTTTCTCTCACCATGAATCAGGCCGACTTTACGACAGCATTGCGGATTTCCGACGTCATCAATGCGCATCTGGGAGACGGGGTGGCATCCGCTCTGAATTCAGGGCAGGTGCAAGTGACCCTGCCGACCAAGTATCAAGGACAAGTGGTCCAGGTGATTGCGGCAGTGGAAGGCCTGGATGTCAATGTGGATGTGCGCGCCAAAGTCGTGGTGAATGAACGGACCGGGACGATTGTGATGGGTGAGCATGTTCGACTCTCAAGTATGGCCATTTCTCACGGAAATTTAACAATTAAAGTCAAAACCCGCTTCAATGTGTCACAGCCGGAAGCACCTGGCCTAATTGGTTCGGCTGCAGGAGAAACGGTGGTGACACCTGAAGTGACTACAGATGTGGAGGAAGATCTCAATCGGGTGATTCAGGTCGATGAATCCGTGACGCTCGGGGATTTGGTCAAAGCCCTGAATTCGGTCGGAGTCACTCCTCGAGATTTGGTGGCTGTGCTTACTGCGGCCAAGGCTGCCGGTGCGTTACAGGCAGATCTTGAGCTGATCTAAATGGAGACGCAAGGCGCAAAAGGTGAGGCATGATAAAGGAGAACGCCGGGTGTCGTTTTGAGTATCCGCTTTGAGCACGCCTGGTGCTTCACGCTTTACGATAAAAGGCCTCGTAGCACCTCGCTGGTTCTGCAAGAGGTAACGATAGTGCAGAGAAGAATCTTATGCTGAGTTCTTTGAGTGCCATTGACCCGAGTCAGTTGAGCCAGCCTCTCGTATCGGGCAAAGCCGGCAAAGTGGAGGAGTATGCCCGACGAGGGGAAATTCTCAAGGCCAGCCAAGAGTTTGAATCGTATTTTCTCTCTTATTTAATGAAAATTATGCGAGAAACGGTCCCGCAGGGGACTCTGACTGCCAATCGGATGGGAGAGACGTTTATGTCCTTCTACGATGAGGAGTTAGGCAAGCGGGCTGCCCAGGCCGGTGGTTTTGGGCTTTCCCAGTACATGTTAGCGTCGATTTCGGATCAGGAAGTAGCGGTCAAAACGTCTCCGGCAGCAAGATCTTCAACGAAATTATCCTCTGTTCCGTAAAGTTCGGTTGAGTTGCCTCCGATAAAGAAAGATAAGGAGGCAAGATGCCATGACGATACGGAGCCTTGATCCCAGTGGAGAACTGGGAAAACTGTTTTTTCAGATCCATTCCAAAAATCAGCAGGAATCACCAACCAATGTGTCCTCATCGGGTGGAAGTCCTCCATCCCGTGATGCGGTGGATCTGTCCGCGGTGGTCAAGACCCTTCAGGATTTCACATCACGAGCGGCGGCGTTGCCCGAGATTCGATTAGAAAAAATTCAGGCATTGCAACAGCGGTTGGAGGACGGGGCCGCATTAGCCACTGCCGAAGGCGTGGCCGGAGCCTTGCTCCGTGAGACGTTCCTCAACGATGTGCATGGCTGATCGGTTGATGGTCAGTTGGGTAAGAAGGAGCTGTTTGGCATGAAACCCCACGCGATACCCTGGATAGCTCTGCAGCAGGTTTTTCAACGGTTATTGGAGGTTCTTGAAGAGCTTTCGAAACTGCTTGTGCAAGAAGAGGCGGTCATGAAGGGGCTCGACCGGGAAAAGATGATGGCCTTGGTCGAACAGAAGGCGAATGTCTTGGAGAATTTTCATCGCTCCGAACAACACTTGGTCGCGCTGCTGCGTCCTTGGGTTCCCACGGGATCATCCGCTGAGTGTTGGAGCTTGCTCAAACAACACCCGGATTTTTTGCGTGTTCACCAACTCCCGGTATTCAAGGCCATACGAAGAGAAACCGCACGTGTCCGAGAACAAGGTCAAAAAAATGCGGTTTTGGTCCGACGCGGACAATATGTCGTGCGTGAAGCCATGAATCTCATCAATACCGGATTAGGGCAGGGCCCAGTCTATCAAGGAACCGGCACCTTGCGAGTCCAACCAGTTCCCTGTTCGGTCAACCTTCGCGGATAACGGATACGAGTCATGGCAGGAATCAATCATTTGTTCAATATCGCCCGTTCGGGGATTCAGGCCCATCAACAGGGGCTGGCCACTACCTCCCATAATATTGCCAATATCAATACAAAGGGCTACTCCCGACAGGAAGTGGTCCTTGAAACCAAACGTCCGGTGGAAGGGGTAATCGGCAGTGGCGTGGCAGTCGGACAAATTCGCCGGACGGTGGATTCGTTTTTGGAAAATCAGATTACCTCCGTGACGCAAGATTTCGGCTATCTGACATCACGGAATAATTTTTTAACCCAGGCCGACGGGCTTGTAACCGATACGGATAATTCAGGGTTGGGATTTAGTTTAACCGAATTTTTTAACGCTCTTCGGGATGTGACGACCAATCCCGAGAGTGCCATTCAACGCACGGCTCTCCTCGCCAAGGGCGCTTCCTTGACCGATCAATTTCTCTCGACGGCTCAAGGATTTCATCAAATTCGAGCGGATGCCAATGGAGAAATTTCCAGGCATGTCGAAACCATCAACGGCCTGGCGGTCAAAGTGGCATCTCTCAACGATCAGATTTTCAAGGCGGAATCCAGTGGGCAGGAAGCCCCGGATCTCCGTGACCAACGGGGAGTCCTGATCAATGAAATGGCTGAATTGGTCGATCTTGAACAGGTCACGTTGCGTGACGGCATCGGTCTGATGGTTGGAGGGCAATTGTTAGTAGCCGGGAATCACGCCAATGCCTTATCTACGACTCCTGATTCGGATAACCCGCCTTTTTCCGATGTCGCCTTTGTGCGAAGCGATGGTAACCTGTTGTCTATTACGGAGAAAATTCACGGAGGAAAAATCGGCGGCCTCTTGACCCTTCGGGATACCGATATTCCGGCATTCCAAGATCGTCTTGACCGGTTGGCGGCTCAGCTGATCAATGAATTTAACCAACAACATCAGGTTGGATACGGGTTGGATGGCACGACAGGCAACCTCTTTTTTTCCTCGCTGACTCCCGATCCGCCTTTAGCCCGGGATACCAATACTGGGACGGCCCAAGGGACCTCGGTTGCCATTTCGGATCCGACCTTATTGACTCTCGATAATTATGAAGTCCGGTTTACGGGCGCGGCGGCTTATTCGATTGTGGATACCACCACCGGATCCACGGTGACTTCGGGAGCCTATACCTCGGGAGCCACCATTAATTTTGACGGATTGGACGTGGTCGTGACCGGCACGGTGGCCGCCGGAGATACGTTTACCCTCAGTGCACACAAAGGCGCCGCTCAGCGATTCGGGGTGGCCGTCAGTGACACGGATAAAATTGCTGCGGCTTCATCCGCCGCCACTGTTCCCGGTGGGAACCAAAATGCCTTGGCCTTGGTGAATCTGCATACGGCCCGCCAGAGTGAACTAGGCAATGTCACCTTGAGTGACTACCACACGATTACGATTGGGGATGTGGGAATTGCGGCACGAGAATCGGATCTGGCTCTTCAGAGCAAGGAAATGGAATTGGATCAAGTGAATCGCCTGAGAGACAGTGTCTCGGGCGTATCCCTGGACGAGGAATTGACGAATCTCTTGAGTTTTCAGCGTGCCTTTGAAGCATCGGCCCGAATGATTACGGTTGCCGATGAATTACTGCAGACGATTTTGACGATGGGACAATAGAGCATGTTGTGAGGATGATGGTGTTCGTCTTCTAGGGAATAAGCAAACTGGATTGAAATAAAAAGGACATTCCGGCCATGCGCGTCACTGAACGTCAACAAGTCGATAGCATTCTCAACACGATCCGGAGATTGCGGACCGATATTTTTGATCGAAACGAACAAATTGCATCGGGAAAACGGGTTAATCGCCCATCCGATGATCCGGCAGCCATGGAACGGATCAACCAATTCAGGAATGTCTTACAGACGACCGAACGGAGAAGACTTAATGTCAATGAAGGCGTCGGGCGGTTGAATCTATCGGACAGCACCTTAGAGACGGCCGGTTTGAGTATGCAACGCGCCAAAGAATTGGCTCTTCAAATGCGGAATGACACCAATTCGGCTTCTGAACGAGCGAATGCAGCCAAAGAAGTGCAGCAGCTCATCCTGGGTTTGGTGGGCCTGGCGAATACCCAATTGAACGGGCGATTTATTTTTGCGGGAAGTCAAACACAAACCGAACCTTTTGCGTTGGGGACGGCAACGGGCTCGGCCCATACCGGAAATACCGGAGGAGCGGCGATTTCTGCCGCGGTGTCCATCGCCTCGGCGTTGCAACCCGATTTGTACCAGATTCGGTTCACCTCCTCTACGCAGTTTGATGTGGTGAACGCCACGACCAATCAAACGCTCTCGAGCGGAAATGCCTACACCTCCGGCTCGACCTTTTCCTTTGATGGGCTTGATCTCACAATTACCGATGGTGGGGGACCTCCCCAAACCGGAGATCAATTTTTTGTTCGAGTGGGCTATGCCTATCAAGGCGATAGCGAAGCCATCCCCCTTGAAATTGGAGATGGTCGAACGGTGGATTCGAATGTCACCGGAGATCAGGTGTTTTCAGGGCCCACGAGCGATCTGTTTCAGAATTTACAGAATTTTCATCAGGCCCTGGTTACCAACGATGTCAATGCCATTGAGTCGGCCATTGCGACCTTCGATACGTCCTTATCCCAAGTCACTGACGCTCGGGCCGATTTAGGTGCCAAAGTGAATCGTTTGGATACCATACAGGAAGGCTTGGATCTGTTGACAGTGAATACTGAAACCCTTCGTTCCGGGTATGAAGATGCGGATTTTGCAAAAGTGGCTTCCGATTTAGCTACGTTACAGACAACGTTGGAAGCCTCCATGGCCACCCTGACCCGTCAGTTCGAAACCAGCTTGTTGAATTTTCTTTGATAGCGTGCCTGATCTTTTGGAATTCGGACTGTATAACCTTGTTATGTTGAAAGGAAACGATAACTCTCTATGCGAGTCTTAGTTGTTGATGATGATCCCCTCACCTTGCATATGGTGGTCTACCGGCTGCGTCAGTGGGGCCATGATGTGGTTTCGGCTCATGACGGAGATGCCGCCTGGGAGATCATTGAAGCTGGGCCGACTCCCAATGTCGCTATCATGGATTGGATGATGCCGGGAATGAGCGGCCCACAACTGTGCAAATGTATTCGAGAACAAGCGGGCGTGCCCTACATGTATATTATTTTGCTTACGGGAAGGAACAATCCTGAGGACTTGATTGCGGGGTTGGATGCGGGTGCCGACGACTATTTGACCAAACCCTTTCATCTGGGAGAATTAGACGCACGGTTACGGGCAGGCAAACGAATTGTGGATCTTCAAAATGAACTGATTGCCACCAGAGAATCTCTCCGGATTCAAGCCATGCAAGATCCCTTGACTCAAATTTTGAATCATGGGGCGATTGTGGATGCCCTCTTGCGCGAAGTGGACCGCGCTCATCGGCAACATCAACCCGTCAGTGTGATTTTAGGTGATTTAGATGCCTTTAAAACCGTGAATGATTCCTTTGGACACATCGTTGGAGATCAGATTTTGATCGAAGTCGCCGAACGCATGCGAAGTTGTTTGCGATCCTATGACTCGATCGGGCGGTATGGGGGTGAAGAGTTCTTGATGGTGTTACCCAATAGCGATGCGGACCAAGCGCTCAGTCTGGCCGAACGCATCCGATTGGCGGTATCGAATACTCCCTTTCGATATAAAAATATTGAGCTGTCCGTGACCCTGAGTCAGGGAGTGACGACGTGGAGGGAACCATACCCGTTTCCGTTGGAGCGTCTCATCCAAACCGCTGACGGAGCTCTGTATTTGGTGAAAAACACGGGACGCAATGGAGTGGAATACGCTCATTTCGATGTGTGTGAGGACGAACCCGTGGCAGCCATGATGCATCCCAATCCCCTGTTTCGATCACAATGAAAACGTTGCTTCTCATTAACGACGATCCTGTTCAATTGCACTTTCTGGGTAGTCTATTCGCACAGGATCAGTATGAGGTGATTTCCCATCACTCGTCCGAAACGGCATGGCAGTGGGTTCAAGAGGGTCATGTTCCTGATGGAATTGTGTTGGATCTGCATATGCCGGGGATTACCGGATGGCGGTTTTGCGAACTTCTGCAAGCCCATTTTCCGTGTCCTAGGCAGATACCGCCGATTCTGGCTGTCTCGGCGACCTATGCCGGGCCCGATGCCGAGGAGGTCCTTGCCGATTTGGGGGCTTCTGCGTTTTTGGCGTTACCTGCCGAACCGCGGCGTATTCGACAAGCCGTCGCCCAATTGTGGGAACAACCCTCGCGCTCGAAAAGCGTGCAGGTATGGATTGTTTCCAGTCACGAAGCGCGGGTCGAGCGTATGCGCCAAGTGTTTCATGAACGGGGGTGGCAGGCCAGGTGGTTTTCGAGCGCAAATCACATGATGGGATCCGAACTGGAGCCTTGTCCGGATATTGTGGTGATAGATGACCCCTTGCCCGATATGAATGGGCGAGTTGCGACTATGGTGCAAGAAGTCGGTGCCCCACACAACCTGTGTCCTGCTAGAAAGTGTGGTTGAATACAGCGGGTCACCCCTGCATGTCAGTGCGTCTGACGTAGTCCTTGCCAAAAATTGTGATCCAAACGAACTGTTGGTGTATTGTGAAAAGGGACGATGGGAACGGGTACTCTCCCGCGTCGAACATCTCCTGAAAACCCGCACCAGTGATCTCCGGGAGTCCGAAGCCCAGTTTCGGGGCTTATTCGAGATCCTTCCCGATATTCTTGTGATTTACGATTTTCAAGGCACCATTCAATGTATTAATGCCGCCGGTGCCAGGCAATTGCAGTATTCCCCTGACGATCTAGTTGGCAAGCCACTGGCAATGCTGTATCCCGCAACGGAGTCGATAGAGATCCGATCCTCATGGCCAGCATGTTTTTCTCCTGATGGCCATTGGAGTGAAGCCATCTTGCTTGGCCGTGACGGGAGTCAGGTGTGTACGGAAAAAACGGTGCGTCCCGTGCGATTCGGCGGCAAACCGCATATGTTGCTAATTGCGCGTGATTTGTCCGGAAGAAAGCAGATGGAGGCGGACAAGGCCAAGTTGGAACAACAGTTGCGCCAGGTCCAAAAAATGGAAGCCATTGGACGATTGGCGTCCGGGGTCGCTCACGATATGAACAATATCATGACCGCGATCTTGAGCCATGCCAGCTTATTGAAATCACGATCCGAGCCGGAGGATGGAGCGTGGACGGTCGGGAATGTGATTGAAAAAGCCGTTCGTCGTGGACGGGAACTCACGTCTCAATTATTGGGGTTTGCGCGGCAGGGCAAACATCATCATGTTCCTGTAGATCTTCATGACGTGATCCGGGAAGTCGTCCATCTCCTGGAGCGAACCATGGGGAAAACGATTGCGTTTCAGATGGAGTTCAATGCCGGACAACCATGGATTGAGGGAGACCCCAACCAAATGTTTCAAGTGTTCATGAATCTCTCCGTGAATGCCTGTGATGCGATGGGAACGAGCGGAGAGTTGCGATTTGCTACCTCGAATGAAACGGTGTCCGATATGCAGGCTTCCCATGTACCAGGCCTCTATCCTGGGGACTATGTCGTGGTTCGGGTCACCGATAGCGGGGAGGGAATTCCTGCAGAGGTCCAAGGAAAAATTTTTGAACCGTTTTTCTCGACAAAAGAATCCGGCAAGGGATCTGGCATGGGATTAGCTATGGTCTATGGAATCGTGAAAAATCATCGAGGGTATATCGGTGTCACCAGTACGTTTGGGGCGGGGACGACGATGAAAGTCTATCTTCCGGCATCCTCCCAGGTTCCCTCTAAGCCGTTGGTCAGTCAAAAATCAGCGCCTTCGAAAGGTACAGGCCACATTCTTGTTGTCGATGATGAACGGGAAGTTGCCGAGGCGACCAGCGCCGTGTTGAAGTATTTGGGCTATCAAGTCGCAGTCGTATTGAACGGCAAAGAGGCCATTGAGTACTGCCAGGATGCCAGAAATCAGGTGGATATCGTAGTGTTGGATATGGTGATGCCCGATATGCCGGGACCGGAATGTTTTGCCCATTTGAAACAATGGATTCCGGATATTAAAGTGATCTTGTGCACGGGGTATGATCGCAATCATGCCGTCCAAGAATTACTGAATCAGGGTGTCGTGGCGTTTCTTCAAAAGCCGTATGAAATCGATCAGATTGCCAAAGTGTGTGTGGAATTGAGTCAACCAACGGGGCAGTGTCCGGATCACGTGTCGAGCCTGTCTTCCTGAGAACCGACAGATGACGAAAGCTCCAGAATAGGCATTCACTCAACGGATGAGGAGAAATGATGAAATTGTCTAGTAATCGTTTTGGAAATCTTGAAGTGGCGGAAGAGGCCTTGCTCACGTTTCCTTCCGGATTGGTCGGCTTTCCGTCTCATCGTCGGTTTGTCGTCCTGGAAGTAGGAGATTCGTCAGAATATCAGTGGTTACAATGTGCTGATGAGCCAAGTTTGGCGTTTGTGCTGGTGGATCTGCAGGTGCTGGATACCGACTATCAGGTCGAAATCCCGGATGATAACCTGCAGGAGTTGGACGTACAATCCACCGATTCCTTGTCGTTGCTGGCAGTCGTGACGATTCCCGCCGATGCCCCCGATCGGGCCAGCGCCAATCTACGGGCACCCATCGTGGTCAACCAACGTACGCGAAAAGGAAAACAACTGATTTTGCACGAATCGATTCCCATTCGATTTCCCTTAATTCCTGAGCCGGTTGCCGTATCAGCCGAAGCGACTCATACGGCAGCATCCGCCTCGGTATAAGAGAGTGATTCTCTTGAGCCAGAGGCAAGCAATCTCATCGGTCAAGCTTATTCATTATGGTTGAAGGCGTCAGGTTGTGTTTTTCTGACAATCATAGCCAAGGAAGGCCTTATGCTGATTTTAACGAGAAAAAAAGATGAAGCGATTCGACTCGGAGAAGATATCCGAATTGTGTTGGTGCAAATCAAAGGAGGCCAGGTTCGTATCGGCATCGAATGTCCCTCCACCCTCCGTGTGCTTCGTGAAGAACTCTATGAGGCGGTTCGTCAGGAAAACATGAAGGCGACTTCATCCGACCCAGCACATCTGGCCATGCTTCCCAAGCATACAAAATCTCCATCTGACGTTTCAAAGCCCTCCTGACGATCCATCCGTCGACAGCAGACCAAATAGACAGATTACATGAAGGAGTTGTGCCGCGATTCTCCTTCGTTCTCTGCCTTACCTGATATGCCTGGTAATCCTAGGCAAGACTTACCGCCCCCCTGAGAGAAACCTTCTTAATCGTGCGTTGTGACGCCCGATGGTCAGAAAATGATAGCCAATGTGTGGTGATCTCTCTGGGCTCATCTACGTTTGCATGGCATGGAACTTGAAAATGTTTTTATTCATTCATCGTTGGAATGTGTTGTGCCGATTTCTTCGAGTATGAACCAATGACCGCTTTATCCTTTAAACAAAATGGATTAGCAACCTCCAAAAATCAGCCATCCTCTTTGGGATGTACGACGGCGGCCGTGTTGGCGGGCGGAGTGGGAAGTCGCTTACGACCGGTCATTCATGACCGCTCTAAGGTCATGGCACCGGTTCATGGTGTACCCTTTCTTGCCTATCTCCTCGAACAAATTTCCCAGTATGGGATTCAAAGCGTTGTGTTGTGTACGGGGGTGTTTGCCGATTCCATTGTCTCGTTTTTCGGATCACACTATCAGGGCCTGACTATTCACTATTCCTATGAATCTGAGCCTCGGGGAACGGCGGGAGCGCTTCGAGAAGCCATGGAGCTATTCGACAGTTATCCGGTTCTGGTCATGAACGGCGATTCCTTTTGTGATGTGAATCTTGAACGATTTGTTCAATGGCATATTGAAAAGAGAGGGGTCGTGTCTCTTGCACTGGCGCGAGTGGAGCAGGGCGACAGGTTTGGAGCGGTTCAGTTCGATGCAGACTCTCGTCTTACCGAGTTTTCCGAGAAAGGGCGGAAGGCCGGGCCGATTTGGGCCAATGCGGGGATATATCTCATGGAACGATCATTTATCGAAGCTATTCCGAGAGGAGAGCCTTCTTCCTTGGAAAGGGAAATTTTTCCTCAGATGCTCTCCGGGGGGATCCATGGGTATCCCAGCGAAGGGCGGTTTCTTGACATTGGAACTCCGGCCTCCTACCGAGTGGCAGAAGAGTTTTTTGCCGATCCTCACTCGAACCGGAAAATTCGATCCTTAGGTGGTACTCCGGTGGGATCTTTATGACGGATGCGCAGCGCTTCCGTGAATTGTTCTATCAGGCTTTGCGTATCCGTTTGGTCGAAGAACGAATCATCGCTTTATATCCCTCGGACGTGATTCAAAGTCCTGTCCATTTATCCATCGGTCAGGAGGCTGTGGCGGTGGGAGCCTGCCAGGAACTGGAAAAAACGGATCTGATCTTTTGTACTTATCGAAGCCATGCATTTTACCTGGCCAAAGGGGGAAACCTGAAGGAAATGTTTGCGGAGTTATACGGGAAAGTGACGGGATGTGCCCGCGGAAAGGCCGGTTCCATGCATTTAACCGCTCCTGAGGTAGGACTCATGGGTTCTTCGGCCGTGGTCGCCAGTACGATTCCCCACGCGGTGGGTGCGGCACTGGCAGCCAAACATCTCGGCAAAGATCAAGTCGTGATGGCAGTGTTTGGGGACGGGGCCACCGAAGAAGGCGTCTATCATGAATCATTGAACTTTGCGGTTCTTCATCGTCTCCCGGTGTTGTTTTTGTGCGAGAACAACGGATTAGCCGTCCACTCCTCTCAATCAGCCAGACAACGATACGCTATTCTCGAGCATGCACGATCGTACGGTCTGTCTGCACAGCATATAGCCGACGGATACGATTTGGAAAATGTAGCCGACACGATATCCGGTCTGGTGCGGCGTGTTCGCCAGATTCGGGAACCGGTCTTTGTCGAAATTCGGACCTATCGATATAAGGAACATGTGGGACCAGGAGAAGATTTTCATTGCGGCTATCGTCAGCGGGAGGAATGGTGGTCATGGAAACAACGTGATCCGCTTGAACAGCATCCCGACTTGCGGGACATGATGCAGCCTTCGATCATAAAGGAAATTGATGAGGCTGTGGAATTCGCCCGGGCAAGTCCTTTTCCCCCTGAGGAGGAATTACTTCGTGATGTCGTCTAACGTCGCCGTGATCCCGAGCCTAAATGCTCCGGATATCACCACATATGGTTCCAGGGACGAAGGGCAGGTCATCAGTTACCGGGATGCGCTTCTTTGGACGATGCGAGAGGCTCTTCGAAAACATGATTCCGTCATGATCGTGGGGCAGGGTGTGGACGATCACAAGGGGATCTTTGGTTCTACAGTCGGCCTGGTTCAAGAGTTTGGTGCCGATCGAGTGATGGATACTCCGCTTGCGGAAGAAGGCATGACCGGAGTGGCCATTGGAGCCGCCTTGAACGGTCTCTATCCCATACAGACCCACATCCGGGCCGATTTTTCCTTATTGGCCATGAATCAAATCATCAACTTAGCCGCCAAGTATAAATATATGTTCGGTGGCCGGTATGACGTGCCCATGTTGATTCGCATGATCGTGGGAAGAAGTTGGGGACAAGGAGCGCAACATTCACAAAGTCTTCAGTCTCTGTTTGCGCATATCCCAGGGTTAAAAGTCGTTATGCCTTCGAGTTCGCAAACAATTTTGGAAACTTACCCTGCGGTGATCGAAGCCTACCGGGGACCGGTTATTTCGTTTGAACACCGACTCATGTATGACTTGCAATTTCATGTGGACGCCTCATGGATCGGAACGACGCGAGATCCGTTTGGATCCCGGTTGGTCCGGCAGGGAAAAGATGCCACCATCGTGGCCACCTCGATCATGGTATTGGAAGCCATGAGAGCGGCGGGGCATCTGGAAAAGGTGGCCGGGATTCAGTGTGAGGTCATTGATTTGCACTGTGTCTCACACCCAGACTGGGATTTGGTGATGCACAGTGTTGAAAAAACAGGACGACTGGTCGTGGCTGATACAAGTTGGCGGGAATATGGGGTCTGTGCCGAGGTGTGCCGCGTGGTGGCCGAACGAAATCCGGGATGTTTACAGAAACCGGTCGTGACCTTGGGGATGCAACCGGCCCCCTGTCCCACGGCTAAGTGCCTGGAAGATTTGTTTTATCCTGATCTCCGGAAATTTGTCGATGCGCTGGCTACTCTGGTTATCGGGAATCCGGGGCATGGAGTGTCTTTGCCTGATACGCAATCCATGGCTGATGTCTATAAACGGTTTAAAGGACCGTTTTAGGTTGGAACGGTCGGCCCTTTTAAAAGGAAGAAGCGGATGAAAGTTCTGATTACCGGCATTTCAGGGATGGTGGGCAGCCATTTAGCGGAATATATCCTCGCCGATCACCCGGATGTGGAGATACATGGATTAATCCGATGGCGAACGCCTCTGGAACATCTTGTGGCGATCAAGGAGCGAGTTACGTTGCATTATGCCGATCTCCGGGATTTGCACTCGCTCATCGTGTTGATTCAAAAAGTGAAACCGGAATGGATTTTTCATTTAGCAGCCCAATCATGTGTCACCACCAGTTTTGACGCACCGGTCGATACGCTTTCCACCAATGTGATCGGGACTACCAATTTGCTCGATGCGCTTCGCATGACCGGGGTCGATGCCAAAGTACATGTCTGTAGTTCTTCGGAGGTTTATGGTCAGGTATTGGAGGGAGAAGTCCCGATCAAGGAAAGCAATCCTTTCCGTCCGGCGAGTCCCTACGCAGTATCAAAAGTCGGGGAAGACATGATTGCCTTTCAATATTTTCTGTCCTATGGCATTCGAACGGTGCGCACCCGAATGTTTACCCATACCGGTCCTCGGCGCGGGGATGTTTTTGCTGAAAGTGCCTATGCCAAACAGATCGTGGAGGTCGAGTATGGGATTCGGGAAAACCCGATACGGGTCGGGAACCTGGACAGTATTCGGACCTTTGCGGACGTTCGGGATGCCGTACGGGCGTATTGGATGTTGATGGAAAAATGTCCTGCCGGTGAAGTCTACAATATCGGTGGGAACCGAACGATGACCCTCCGGGAGATGCTTGAAATTCTCAAAGGCATGGCCTCTTGTCCTATCCAGCATCTGGTAGATCCGGCTCTGTTGCGTCCCTCCGACGTGACCTTGCAAATCCCCGACACCGAAAAATTCAAAGCGGCAACGGGTTGGGAACCGCGAATCCCCTTTGAAGACACCCTGAAGAATATTCTGGACTTTTATCGAAAGCGTTATTGTAAAAGGAGCCACGCGGCGTGATTATTTCTCGAACGCCATATCGGTTGTCATTCTTTGGAGGTGGGACCGACTACCCGCAATGGTATCTTCAGAACGAGGGTGCCGTTCTTTCAACGACTATTGACAAGTATTGTTATGTAAGTTGTCGATATCTTCCTCCATTTTTCAATATCAAACATCGTATTGTCTGGTCCCATATTGAGACGGTATCCAGTATTGCAGAAATTCTGCATCCTGCCGTTCGTGAAGGATTACGGTTTTTAGGGTTTGATGATTCCGAAGGTGTGGAAATCCAACATCAGGGCGATTTGCCGGCCAGATCGGGTATAGGTTCCAGCTCCTCTTTTTCGGTTGGACTGGTGAAAGCGCTGACCGGATTGAAGGGAGGAATGCTGGGGAAAATGGAATTGGCCCGACAGGCCATTACCTTAGAGCAAGAGGTTCTGCATGAGACGGTAGGATCTCAAGACCAGGTCGCAGCCGCCTTTGGTGGGTTTAATGTCATCCGATTTTTCAGAGATGGGCAAATTGAAGTTGAACCGCTCACCTTGTCTTTGGGGCGTCTGGCGGAACTGGAGCAGAGTCTCATGCTGTTGTACACCGGGACAAGCCGATTGGGTTCAGAAATTTCCAAGAATGTCACGAAAAATTTTTCCCTGCGATCTGTGGAACTCAGCGAAATGCACGCGATGGTGGATAAAGGTCTGAATATTTTGAGTGGAGCCTGTGCTCTGGAAGAATTTGGCAAATTACTTCATAAGAGTTGGATGGCCAAGCGGACGCTTTCAGACGAACATCTCCAACAGTACGATCGATGACATCTATAAAAAAGGCTTTAACCCATGGGGCCATCCGGTGGAAAACTTTCAGGAGCCGGAGGGAGTGGATTTATGTTGTTTTATGTTCCGATCCCGAAACAGGCTCAATTTCTTGCTGCCATGAGTCCGTATATCTGCGTTCCCTTTGCTTTTTCCCAATCCGGGAGCAGCATTATTTATTATGATGGAACTGATCGAACGGTGACAGGAAGGCATGTTACCGACCTCGAGGACAGTCAGCGTGAATTCCATCAGCGTCGGCTTCCAACTTTCAAGCCCAATAAAAAAGCAAAGGAAAAAATTCTTGTTGGACAGCGAACCTGAAAAAGGTGGTCCCGTGTCGACTCTGACGTCTGGTGTTCCCCAGATGAGTTTGACCAAAGAGGTCTTTGAGTGCTCGTGGTTTCGTATACAAGAAGAATCGTGGACGAATCTTTCGGCCACACATGGACGGCCATTTTATCGAATCGACAGTGCTCCTGGCGTATTGGTATGGGCTCTCACTCAACAGGAGGAAATTATCTTGGTCCGGCAATTCCGACCGGCTTTACGAAAGTATACATTGGAATTTCCCGCCGGAAGTATGGAAAAGGGCGAAACTCCGGATGAATCGGCAGCACGGGAACTCCTGGAGGAAACGGGATATCAGGCCGGAAGGATTCATGTTTTGGGCAGCGGACACATTATGATGAATCGGTACAGCGCGAGAGATTATTTAGTCTTTGCCCAACAGTGTCAGTTTACTTGTTCAGGGCTCAATGGTTCAGAGTGTGATGTTCTACTGAAGTCACTGTCCGAATTTCAACGCCTTGTAACCACCGGGGAGTTTGAGCATATTCCGGCTTTAGCCCTGTTTAATTTGGTTCATTGGAAACTGGGCTCAAAACTCATGGTTGAAAGATGATCACTCAGAACCTTGAACAGAAAGCCGCAGAACTGAGACTTCAAATTCTTTTGACGGCCCTGAAAGCAGGGAAAGGGCATGTCCCACCGGCCTTTTCCTGGGTGGAAATCGGGGTAGCATTATTTTATGGCGGCCATCTCAATATTCGTCCGCATGAACCTCAATGGGAAGGCCGGGATCGATTTATCCTGAGCAAGGGGCATGGGTGCTTGACCTTGTATGCCATTATGGCGGACCTGGGATTCTTTCCAAAAACCGAGCTGGAAAATTTTTGCAGTCCGGGTAGTCTTCTGGCTGGTCATCCGGATACGAATATTCCGGGGGTGGAGGGGATTTCGGGTTCGCTTGGCCACGGATTAGGAGTGAGCGCGGGATTGGCTTTGGGGGCTAAATTGTATTCCTCCCCGTGGAACGTGGTCACCGTTTTGGGAGATGGGGAATGCCAGGAGGGGTCCGTATGGGAAGCGGCCATGTTTGCGAGCCATCACCGACTAAATAATCTGATGGCAATCCTTGACCGGAATGGGTTAGGTGCCACTAATTATACTGAACAGAGTACGGCTCTGGAGCCACTCGTGGATAAATGGAATGCTTTCGGATGGGAGGTCATGAAAATTGACGGTCATTCTTTTCATGAATTACATGCTGCGATGACCGCATTTCGTCAAAGAACTTTTCTTAAGCCTTTGATGGTTGTCGCTCAAACGGTGAAGGGAAAGGGGGTTTCCTTTATGGAAGGCTCTGTGGATTGGCATCACCGGATGCCCAAAGGAAAAGAAGTGGACGAGGCACTTCAGGAATTGAAGCAGGCACACTCCCTTCCCGGTTTCAGCGCTAACACTGGAGATGGCTCATGGCTCATGATTTTCGTGATGCGGCATTTCACGCGGTATTTCAAGTGGAGCCAAGGGATCCGCGCGTGATGATTCTGACGAATGACGTAGGGGCCATGGGACGAGCCCTACAGAGTCACTTTTTCCCCGCCAAGTATTGAATATGGGTATCAGTGAGCAAAATATGATAAGCGTGGCTGCCGGGATGGCGTTATCTGGAAACATCGTCTTCGTCTATGGGATTGCCTCACATATCACGACACGGTGCTATGAACAATTAAAACTGGATGTCTGTGGATTACAGGTCCCCGTAATTCTTCTGCGGAATGGGACCAGGGTTGTCGTATGGTGCGGATGGTCCGACTCATCACTCCACTCACGACTGTGCCCTGCTTCAAACCTTGTCTGGGATGGCGATTTATATTCCGGCGGATGGTGTGGCCCTCACGGCGATGGTAGAGCAGGCTTACCGCCGGGGTACACCCGCCTACATCCGGATCGATAAGGACCCCTACGAACCTGTTTATGTGCCAGATTCCCAGGACTTCAGTTTAGGGCTGGAGACGATCCAATCTGGGAATTCTCTCCTCGTGGTGACCAACGGCATCATGTTGGCCCGTGTCAGGAGGCCGCTGCGGGAGCCGCTTCAGGAGGTGAAGTCGCGATTGTTGATTTATACCGGTGAATCCCTGCAATGAATCATTACTGTGGGAGGTGTGTCGCGGAGCGCAGGCTATCGTGACCGTGGAAGAGCATGGGCGATCCGGTGGAATTGGAAGTTTGATCGAGGCACCTGCTCGGCGAACGGGGAGCATGGGATCCGGTTCCGCGTCCTTTCCTGGGTGATGAAATGATGATGGGGTCCGCGAGTCGGACTTGGGCATATTCGCATTACGGTCTAGACAGGGAAAGTTTGGTGAAAACTTTCCAGCATATAATATGGTTCCTACAGCGGTTCATCTACCACCGGTATCAAAGTTGACCAACTTGCGTATGCTGAGAGACGAACTCCTCCATATATAACGGAAAGCGAATTTCTCGTCTCCGGAGGTACGGGAATGATGGGGATTCCCTCGTCAGAACCCTTGTGCGATTGGGTGCCCATGTGACCGTGGTTTCCCTGGAACAGAAAGCGTATGCGAGAGCCTTGTTTGGCTCTTCGTGTTTTCAGAGGGACCTGACGAAATTTAACATATGTGAAAAGGCCGTTGAAGGACAGGAGTATGTCTTCAATTTGGTTGGGATCAAAGGGTCCGTCGAGTTGGGTGAAAGAGTACGCCAGTTATTTCTGGTTCATCTTCGTTATCAATCAAATATGTTAGAGGCCTCATTTCGTGCCGGAGTGTCCCGGTATCTCTTTGTGAGTAGTATTTGTGCCTATCCTCCCTCGACACTTCATAGAGAGGACAACGTCTGGAACGGTCTCCCCAAGCAAAATGACCGATACGCGGGAATCGCAAAACGGATCGGTGAACTTGAGGCCGAAACCTATCTCCATGAATACAACTGGAAAGCCGTACGCATTGTGCGGCCGTCGAATGTGTATGGGCCTTTTGATGATTTTAATCCGGCAACCGCACAGGTCATCCCAGCCCTCATTCGAAGGGTGTTGGACGGGGAACGACCGATGTGTATCTGGGGGGATGGTTCGGTCATCCGCGATTTTATATTTGTGCAGGATGTTGTGGACGGACTCTTGCTAGCCATGGAAAATGCACCTCCCTGCTTTCCAATTAATTTGGGGAGCGGAGTTCCCATGACCATCAAGGAGCTGGCCGAAATTATTGTCGCCGAAAGCGGAGTCGACACCATGATTGAGTGGGATCCTTCAAAACCCTCTGGCGATCCCATTCGTTTATTGTCCATGGAGCGGGCAGAAGCCACAATTGGGTTCCGACCTAAATTTACGCTCCGGGAAGGTATTCGCCAAACCATTCAATGGTACATCCAGAATAGGGAATTTGCTCATGAGCGAAAAAACCTTCTCAGCGCCTAAAACTAAAAGCCAGGCTAACGTCCGAAGTAAGAGACCAAGGTTTGTGCCTGGCCTGGGAGACCTGATCGATCGATTGACGGTGGATCAACTGAAAGAGGCATTCCACGAAAAGATTCGAGCATCTGTCAGAAATGAAATTCAAGACTTGGAACATGATATTGATGATTGGGCTGAGCGTCATCGAATAAAATTTTCTGGGCGAACACTTCGTGTTGTAATCGTGCTGGCTCAAATCAATTACGAAATCTGGATGTGTAAGGAACGGATGCAGGAAGACCCAAGGCAGTACGATCGGTGGCTGAAGCGAGCGCATCAGTTGAATGGGATCAGAAATCAAATGAAAAATCTGCTTCTGGCAAAAGTGCCAAGCGGAAGCAGAATTTGCGAAGCAAGTAATGTGTCAGTAGACGATTTGCAGGATTGGAAGATACAGCTGTCATGATGGGTCAAAATGATGCTTCTTAAAAATTTAGGGCAAACTGGAATAAAAATTTCGGCTATTGGTCAGGGGATGTGTATCCATAATGCCCTGACCAAGCAGGAAAAATATCAAAATCTTGAACATACCATCCTGACCGGAATCGATGTGGGCATGAATTTTATTGATACCGCACCTGTGTATGGGTGTGGAGAATCAGAGTCTGTCATAGGGAGAGCTGTTAAAACTATCCGGAAACAGGTGGTTCTGGCTACCAAAGTTTCTCCTGAATGTCTGTCAGCCACTGGAATCGCGGCTTCAGTTAAGGCAAGTCTCAAAAGGTTGCGAACAGATTGGGTTGATCTTTTGCAAATTCACTGGCCCAATCCCAAGATTCCTCTCCCAGAAACGCTAGCGGCCATGGAAAATTTAGTTAATGATGGAGCGGTTCGTTGTCTCGGTGTCTGCAATTTTTCTTTCAAAGAAACACAAGCCATCCAACGGCAGCTCCCTCCGAACCTCCTAGCCTCTGTGCAAGTTGAATATAACTTGTTCGATCGAAGTATTGAGGGAGAATTTCTTTCTTTTGGCCAAGAGGAGGATATCAGTATTATCGCCTATAGTCCTCTTCATCGCGGACGAATTGTGGCGAATCAAAACCAATATGCGGTTCTTCAGGAGATGGCTAATAAATACCAGAAAACTCCAGCTCAGATTGTTTTGCGTTGGTTAACCGAAGCTCAGCCTGTGGTTGTAATTCCGAATACGACCAACTCGCAACGAATGATAGAAAATGCTCAAAGTATGGATTTTAATTTGGACAGGGATGATGTCTTGTCTCTGGCTGAAAGGTGTACAGGGCATCTTTTGAACGTTTCCCCCCGATGTATCAGGGTCGCTGAAGATTCAGGGCGTTCGGTGTATCGAACTTTGGAGGAAGCTCTGGCGAATACTCTGAATTGCGTGCCCAGTCCCCAGGATTTGGCCAAGGAAATTGAAATGGGTGGGTTTTTGAAGCCGGTTCGCCTTCGTCCCTCGGGAAACTCACGCGAGCGATTTGAACTCCTGGAAGGTCGGATCCGCTATTGGGCATGGGTGATTGCGCACGGATTTGAAAAACCCTTGCCGGCACTTATTGAAGATTTTTCCTGATCGTATTTTACAGGATCATGATTGCCGCATTATCAACGTGCCCGGTTCAAGGACATAAGAAAAGATTACCTCAGGTAGACTTTGAGGTGCTTTTCGGAGAAGCCCCAGGGGAGCTCTTTCCCGAATGCAGAGAATTAATCAAACAATATGATTTCAGTAACGATATTTTGCAGGGGACTTCCCGTGAACAGGTGTTTCTCCGGGTATTGAAAACACTTGCCGAGGATTTGGAAGTCGCAGGGACGCACCGAAAACAGCGGTGGGAGGATGGATGGGCGGAAAATCTGAATGAATTTCAATGTTCGGACTATGATGTGACCGCCTTGATACCCAAATTTGTCCGTCCGCAGGAAATCATCAGATTACACGGAGAGTATGTTCGACCGGTTTCTCCGTATTTTGAGGTAAACGTTGTCAAGATTCTTCGCTACTGGATGTTTCAAAAGTGGTTTCAACCGATTGATCACATTTATGAGTTCGGCTGCGGAACCGGGCATAATTTGGTTGATGCAGCCTCCCTGTTCCCCAACCGCCCGTTATTCGGGTTGGATTGGTCTCAATCTTCTCAAAAGATTCTTCGACTTTTAAATGAAAAGCATGGGTTGAATGTCGTCGGCCGTAATTTCAATATGTTAGAGCCAGACCAAACCTTTGCTCTACGGCCTCGAAGTGGGGTTTTTACCGTGGGGGCCATGGAGCAATTGGGGTATCAATACCATGGGTTTGTGAACTATCTCTTGAGCCAAGGTCCCTCTATTTGCGTCCATGTCGAAACATTGTATGAACTTTACGATCAACAACATCTGTTTGATTATGTTGCGGCTAAGTACCTGGAAAAACGAAATTATCTGAGAGGACTACTGGAAACCTTGAGAATCTTGGAACGGGAAGGTCGAATTCATATTCTGGCAACTCTTCGGACCTTTGGCTCACTGTACCATGATGGGTATTCCATGGTGATTTGGAAGCCCTTAAAGGAGAATCGGTAATGCTGAATGCAGAAAAATTACAGATTAAGTCGTATGCCAGTTCGAGCGAGGAGTCGGCCAGAAGCCAAATGCTGGATCTGCTATCACAAAATTCCATTCCATCCGAACAATTACTGTCCAATCTCGGATTGTTTCTGGAATCTAAAAATTTAGCACGTCTGTTATTTATGGATTTTCTTTATCGGCAGGTGGTCTCCGTGCAAGGGGTCATTATGGAATTTGGGGTTCGCTGGGGACAAAATCTCGCTTTGTTTTCGGCATTGCGGGGTCTATACGAACCGTTCAACCGGCATCGTAAAATTATCGGGTTTGATACGTTTTCTGGATTTCCCTCCATTCATGAAAAAGACGGCCAATCCAGCATGATGGTGAACGGCCAATTAGCCGTATCACCAGACTATGAAGAAACTTTGCAGCAGTTGCTTTTCCTGCATGAAGCGCTCAATCCCCTGTCTCACATAAAAAAATTTGAGTTATGCGTTGGGGATGTGGTTGAAGAGCTGCCCCAATATTTAATCCGATGTCCGGAAACCATCGTAGCCATGGCGTATTTTGATTTAGATTTATATGAACCGACTGTCAAATGCCTTGAGGTGCTTCGTCCCCGGATGACCAAAGGGACTATTCTGGGCTTTGATGAATTGAATGACCCTGATTCCCCAGGGGAGACGCTCGCGCTGATGGAAGTGTTTGGATTGAACCATCTAAAGATTCAGCGTTTCCCTTTTGCGTCCCGTGTCTCATATGTGGTGCTCGACTAACTTTTCCAGCTTCAGCAAGGAGGATGTCCGTGTCTCAAAGCCTGACGGCCTCAATACCACAAAACATGATTGCCGAATCCATTTTGCGGTTTTTTAGAGGGAAAAATATTGTTGTGACAGGGGGAAGCGGGTTAATCGGGCGACAAATTGTCCGTCGGTTAACGGAAGCTGGGGCTTTTCTCCGAAGCGTGTCCTTAGACGATATTCAGGTCGAGGCGCAAGTGGAATATGTGAAAGGAGATCTCTGTGATTTTGACTTTTGCCGACGGGTGGTGAAGGACATGGATTGTGTGTTTCATGTGGCAGGGATTAAAGGGTCTATTGAAGTCACCAAAACCCAGCCCGCAAGTTTTCTGGTTCCTTTGCTGATGATGAACACCAATATACTGGAGGCCTGCCGAGTCAATAAGGTTGACCGGGTGGTGTATACGTCCTCCATCGGGGCCTACTCCAGCGCGGAAGTTTTCAAGGAACATGATAGGGATGAAGAAGGACCTCCGATGGATATGTTTCCCGGATGGGCGAAGCGAATGGCCGAGCTCCAAGTTCGGGCCTACCAGATCCAGTATGGTCTACACCACTATGCCGTGGTGCGTCCCTGCAATGTGTATGGACCGGGAGATAATTTTGATCCCGACAATGCCATGGTGATCCCGACCCTCCTTCGTCGAATATATGCCAAAGAGGATCCTGTGACCATTTGGGGAGATGGTACCTCTGTTCGAGATTTTGCGTATAGTCGAGATGTGGCCGATGGAGTGATTTTAGCCTTATATCATGGCACCAGCGGGGGATACGTCAATTTAGGCAGTGGCATCGGCTACACCATCAGAGAATTGGTGGAGACCCTGCAGAAGATTGTCCCCTTTCGGGCTGAGTTTGACGCCACGAAACCCAATGGATTTCCCCGGCGGGTGATGGATATTTCTTTAGCCAAGGATCTGTTGGGGTATCACCCGAAAGTAAGTCTGATGGAGGGATTACGGTATACATGGGACTGGTACGTGGAACATCACGATGAATATCTTAAACGGCAAAACTACTTCGCAGCATCCTGATTTAGAAATCTCGACCTGTCGGCTTGATGGATTGAGAGTGATTTCCCCGCCCACCATGTTCGAAGATTTTCGGGGGATGTATGTGGAAACTTATAATGAAGATCTGTATCGAAAAGCCGGCATTGACATGAAGTTCGTTCAGGACGATATCTCCGTTTCTGACAAACATGTGTTGCGGGGGATTCATGGAGATCAGGAGACCTGGAAATTAGTGTCGTGTCTGTGGGGAAAATTCTATCTGGTGGTGGTGAATTGGGATCCGACATCTCTCCAGTATCGTCAATGGGAATCGTTTACGTTGTCGGATCGGGACCGACGGCAGGTGCTCATCCCGCCGAAATTTGGGAATGGACACCTGGTACTGTCGGACAAGGCCATTTTTCACTATAAGCAAACGACCTATTACAACCGTGAAGGGCAATTTACCTTGCCCTGGAATGACCCGGAATTGGGGATCTGGTGGCCGGTCACGCAGCCAACGGTTTCCCGTCGGGATGAAGGAGTTGCGCATGTTTAACAGGAGTCATGTGCTTGTCACAGGAGCAGGAGGTTTCCTGGGGACGAATATTGTCAAACGATTAATTCAAGACGGAGCCCTGGTAAGAGGGATCCTGCATAGGCGAAATCCCCAATACAAGCATCCTAATATTGAGTATGTAACAGCGGATCTGACCAATATGGAAGATTGCCGACGGGCGGTTGAGGGAATGGACTATGTTTTTATGTGTGCGGCGAATACCTCCGGCGCAGCGGTAATGGCTACCCAGCCATTGGCCCATGTGACGCCCAATGTGGTGATGAACGCCCAGATGCTGGAAGCCTCCTACCAAGCCAGGGTGAAGAAATTTTTATTTATCAGCAGCAGTGCAGCCTACCCCCCCAGCGGAGACCGGCCGGTTGCGGAGTCGGAAATGTTTGATGGGGATCCTTATGAAGCGTATTTCAGCGTGGGCTGGATGAAACGTTATGCAGAAGTCCTGTGCCGGATCTACTCCGAAAAAATTAAAGATCCCATGAAAACCGTTGTCGTGAGACCCTCCAATGTGTACGGACCGTACGACAAATTTGATCCTGACCGTTCCCATGTAACCGCCGCGTTGATCCGAAAAGTTATTGAACGTCAGGCTCCTTTGGAAGTGTGGGGGACGGGAGATGACGTCAGGGACTTGATTTATGTTGATGACTTCATCGACGCCGTTATGCTGGCGATGAAGAAAATAGAGGGATTTGAGCCGGTAAATATCGGATATGGAGACGGGTTTCGAATACGCGATGTCCTCAATACCCTGCTTGAAGTTGATGGATTTCAGGATGCCCGTGTGGTGGTGAATCCCGCCAAACCGTCCATGATTCCCATACGTTTGATTGACGTAGGCAAAGCCAAAGCGCTTCTGGATTTTACTCCTCGGACTAACCTTGCAGTGGGTCTCCAAAAAACCTTGGAATGGTATCGTGAAAACCACGGAATACAATTAACATCTAAAAACATCTCGCGTGGTTTAATTACAGCTTCTTCTGCTTAGTTAAGCGAAATGCGCCAAGAATATTTCAATCTTAGAAACTTTTTGAGGATCCAAACCTAAATGCAGTATAAACCTTTCGGGGAGACAGGAGTCCGTATCGCAGGGATTGGGCAAGGAACGACCGGAATGGGGACTAAACATCTGTTCCCCAATGAATATATTCAGAAAAGAATTCATGCTTTAAAGTTAGGAATTGATCTCGGAATGACTTTCGTTGATACAGCTAGTTTGTATGGCAATGGGTTTTCAGAGGAAGTTGTTGGAATTGCCTTAAAGGGTGTTCGTCATAAATGTTTTCTTGCCACAAAGTTCTATCCACATGAAAAGATGAATTCTCAGGATATACGACAGGCCCTGGAGGGTAGCCTCGAAAGACTTCAAACCGATTGGATCGATCTTTATCAAATTCATTGGCCGAATCATCGGGTCAAGTATCAATCAGTTTTCGAAGTTCTGGATAAATATAGAATGGGTGGAGCGATTCGATTTTTCGGAATTTGTAATTTTACTCCTCAAGAAACTTCTGCTCTTTCCAAATGTATTCCGGATATCTCCATTGCCTCAAACGAAATCGAACTCAATCTGCAAGCTCGTTTGATGGGGAATGAATTTTTGCACTCCCACGATTTTAAGGGCGCACTTCTGGCATATAGCCCTTTAAATCAAGGAAGGATCGTTGGAACGGAAGCCCAAGCGAGGCTTATTAGAACCCTTGGGGAAAAATACAGGGTTACCCCTTCACAGGTTGTTTTGGCGTGGTTGCTCTCCCTTGAAAGAGTTTTTCCTATTGTGAAGGCGGCTACTCAAAGACATATTAAAAATAATGCCGAAGCGATGCATCTTGTTTTATCACCAGAGGATATTCAACAGATAAGTAATTCTTGGGGGGATGAAATTTTTGAGGCCAAACCTGAACGCATTAAACTTCGTGGCACTCCCCAGAGAAAGCCGTATCTGACTGAGGAGGAAGCAATTGAGAATTCCCCTTGATTTAGTCCCTAGTCCCTTAGTCTTAGCCGAGGCAATTCTTCGGTATGGCCTAAAATTGCCAATTCGGGTAGTTCCTCTTTGTGGAGACAGAGACTCGTTTGAATATGAAATTGATCCTTACGATCCTTTTGATCAAGTCAAAAAGTATTGGGCCTGGAGAATCGCTTTTCCGGGAAAATCAATCCCAATCAGTATTTCTAGGACAATTCAGTTTAATTGAATAAACAAAAAAATATAACTTCTATGTAAAGGGATTCGAGGTGAAAAACTTCCTGCCAAGTCGAGACCTAACAATTCTGCCCAATAGGGGTTTTGTAGGGCTTGGTCCTATCTGGGTCCAAAAATTAGTGTCTGGGATTTACAAAGTTGCCAAGGAAATATCATGAAAAAATTTCCCGAAAGCCTGGTAGCGCATAAATGGCTTGATGGTCTCAGAGGATTGGAAATCGGTCCTTCCGCACATAACCCATTTGGGCTGGATACCAGAAACGTGGGATTGAAAGATGATATTTATCACCAGGAACAAGTCGAACTGGTCGGGGAAGCTGCCCCGCTGGAGATTCTAGCCGAAGCTGATTCCATTCCTATTCCCAGTGAATCCGAAGATTTTGTTTTGTCGTCACATGTGATCGAACATTGTCCGAATTTCTTAAAAACTTTATTTGAATGGTATCGAATAATTAAACCTGGAGGGTTTTTATTTGTTATTACACCCCAACCAGATGCGTCCCCCTCTGATAGAGGAAAACCACTCACCGAGTGGGACCATTTGGTAGAAGATTACGTTTTGAACATGACGTCAGATCTGGAACTGGGGGCTGGGCGTTTTCTTCATTGTCATTATAATATTTTTTAATTCTACAGAATGAAGGGGTTTTTCTCGAAATTTTTTGGAGAAAGACTGAATCTGGTAGATGCTTTGGATGTCGATGACAAAATCGGGAATGGATTCACATTAGTGTACCAAAAACCTGTTTCGCTGATTCAGCATTATCCCTGGCATCTTTCTTATCAAGGAAAAACGGTGAGCATCCCCAAGCCCGCCGATTTTTACTTACTCAAGGAGTCGGTTCGGATGTCTTTTTCTCTTGAAAATACGGTGGAGGATACTGTGTCCCCTAAAACAATTGCAGTTGAAACGTCTCTGGTATCCAAATATCCACTATCTGGGGTTGTGCAGCCTCGGGTTTCAGTGATCGTGGCCGCTTATAATGCCGAGCGGTTTATGCGGGGCGCACTGGAAGACCTGGAAGCACAAACGATTGTGGAGGAAATTGAAATCATCATTGTGGAAACAGGGTCGCAAACGGAAGAATATAAAATCATTACAGAATTTCAAGCCCGCTACTCAAATATCATTTATGTTCGGACCAGCAAGAGAATGAACCCCGCCGCAGCCTGTAATCTGGGCATCAGGATGGCTCGAGGTCAATATATTACGCTGGGGCCGACCGATGATCGTCGTCGAATTGATGCGCTGGAAGTTCTGGCTGCAGAGTTGGATAGACATCAAGACACGGCCCTGGTGTATGGAGATGTGTTTGTTACAAATTTTGAAAACCAACGGTTTGCCACCCATATTCGTTGTGGGTATCACATTCGTCCTGATTATTCTCCAGAAATCATGCTTTCAGGTTGTCATATGGGGCCACAGGCCATGTGGCGAAAATCGCTTCATGAGGAAGTGGGATATTTTGATGAAACTTTGGAATCGGCTACCGATTATGAATTTTGGTGTCGAGTTGCCGAACGCCACCCAATGAAGCACCTTTCCTTATTCCTGGGGTTGTATTACGAAAATCCAAAGGGCATCATCAATTCCAACCAGAAACTGGCCTACCAAGAAACCTTGGCCGTTCAGCAATCCTACCGGGATCGGTTTCCTTCCCCCAGAGGGCAATATATTAATAATTTTCAGTATCAAGGCAGTGTTCAGCAAGGTAAGTTCGTGAATATCGGGATGGTGACCTATAACCGTCTAGATTTTACGAAGTCAGCCATTGCTTCCCTTTTGAAGTACACCTGTTACCCTCACAAGCTCACCATCGTGGATAATGGAAGTTCGGATGGAACTCAGGAATATCTCAAAGGCTTACAAAAAGAAGGCATCATTACTCATCTGATTCTTTTAGAAAACAACATTGGTATCGCGAAGGCTTCCAATCTGGCATGGAGTCAGGAGCCTAATGCAGAATATTACTTGAAGTTGGACAATGACATCGTCATTCAAAAGCCAAACTGGTTATCCAATATGGTGGAAGTCATTGATCGTATCCCGGAATTGGGTGCCGTGGCTTATAATTTTGAACCCGTAAGCTATCCGGTAAAGGAAATACGGGGGATGGCTATACGCCTCAAAAAAGGTACGCTGGGTGGGGCGTGTATTCTCATCCCCAAAAGAACGCACGAGGCATTAGGATTTTGGTGTGAGGATTACGGGTTTTATGGGGAAGAGGATGCCGATTACGGATTAAGAATAATGATCCAGGGGTTACATAACGCCTATATGAAAGATGAAGAGGTGGGGTTTCATCTTCCTGCCGGACGAGCAGCCCATATCGATGAAAAGTCTCTACGGGCCGCTGATGGAATTGAAGAAGAGACACATGCGGAATATCGGGCATTCAAAGATGAATGCCGTCGAAAAAATGTAAACGAAGTCGCCAAGAAAAACTGGGACGATTATCGAAAGGGGTCAAGGCCCTTGTATTGTTCCTCTACTTTTGTGCAGGAGTTTCAAGAAAGTCTTAAACATTTTTCCAGAATAGATGGACTTTCCTCCGCTAAAAACCCCGCCGTAGAACAGCAGGATTTGGTTTCGGTCATCAACTCTGATGATACCTCTCCAAAACCCGTCGCTCATGTTTCTGTAATTTTGACAGACCCTATCTGTGGACGCATTCGACTTCTTCAACCATTCGTGGCGGGAATAGGGCGATGGACGCAGGGTTCGATGGCAGGTGATGTCAACGTGCTTTCCGGCGAATCCATTCTGCCCACGGGAATTGGACAAATCTGGATCTGCCAGCGCACCTGTTTGCTTAAAGAAAACTATCTGTCCCAAGCCCAGAAGCAGGGTACTCGTCTGGTGCATGATTGCGATGACCTTTTATGGGCAATTCCTGCTGATAATCCCAACCATTTTGTTATAACCCCTCAGGTTGTGGATCAAATGTTTCGCCTCATGAAACTAGCCGATTGCGTGACGGTCTCCACTGAACCCATTCACATTGAACTGGCAAAAAAGGGAATTGCCGCCCAGGTGCTTCCCAATAGTTTAGTCCGTCAAGAATGGGAAACCCTGATTCCTCAACGACGTGCCGGATCGCGTCCACGGGTGGGTTGGGTTGGACAAGCCAAAGTGCATAAAGGAGACACGGCAATTTTGGAAACGATTATCGAGGCTTTAAAGGACGAAGTGGAATGGGTGTTTCTGGGTGACGCCCCACGAACGGCCAGAGGTCCAGGGGTCATCAGTGAAACGTTTTCCATGGTCGACTTGAGCTCTTTTCCCAAAAAACTGGCCAGTCTGAATCTTGATCTGGCCCTTGCTCCGTTGGTTCCTAATCACTTTAATGAGGCCAAAAGTGATATTCGAATTCTGCAGTATGGGATTCTGGGATACCCAGTCATCGGTACCGACATTTTTCCACATCAACAGGCGCCCATTCTCCGATTAGCTCATGAACCTCAAGCCTGGATCAAGGCCATTCGGGAACGGATTCATGATTTGGATGCCCTGGAACGGGAAGGAAACAATCTCAAGCAATGGGTCTTAACGAATCGTCTCATGGAATATCTGCTCCCTAAGTATGAACGGGCCTGGCTGGGACGTGATACCGGCAGTTTGGACGGTGTGTCCCTCGCCCGAAAGGAAGCGTCCCCAATCTCCACGTATACCCCTCAACACACTTCTTCCTTTGATTGTTCAATTATTATCCCGGTTTTCAATAAAGGGGAATTGACTCAACAATGTCTGAGCCATCTCGCCGAAGTGACAAACGGTTGTTCCTATGAAGTCATTGTCGTGGACAATGCGTCCACTGATGGCACGAAAGCCTTCCTATCCACTTTGGGTGGCGATTGCCAGATCATTACCAATGAGAAAAACTACGGGTTTGCCAAGGCCTGTAATCAGGGTGTAGAGGCCGCCAAAGGACGCTATCTGGTTTTTCTCAATAACGATACGATACCGAAGCCGGGATGGTTAAAGGCGTTAGTCGATGAGGTGCACCAACATTCCAATGTCGCGATTGTGGGAAGCAAGCTGCTCTATCCGGATGAAACGATTCAACACGCAGGAGTCGTCTTTTCTAAAAATTGCCTGACACCGTATCATTTGTTCCGTGGTGCTCCGGGAGATTTAAAGGCAGCTAATACCCGCCGAGAATATCAGGTCGTGACGGCGGCCTGCATGCTGATCCGTCGTGACGAATTTGAGGCGGTCGGAGGCTTTGATGAGATTTATCAGAACGGATTTGAAGATGTAGACCTCTGTTTGAAAGTGGGAAAGCGCGGAAAACAGATTATCTATCAACCTCAGAGCGTGCTCTATCATTTGGAACATCAAACACCCGGTCGGAAAGACCCTGAAGTCGAGCGGCACAATGGAAAGGTACTCATGGAGCGATGGGCATCTTCTATTGTGATCGATGAGGACCTCTATACCGTACCGGAAGGATATGCCAATCGTTATTACTTTCGGGACGGATGGCTTCGGCAGTCACTCGAACCTTTTCGTGATGAAGCCGAACGTCTTCAGTGGGAAAAGGTTCGGAAGGTGCAGGAACTGTTACTGCGTAAGCTCAAACAGCAGGGGCAACTGACCCCCGGAGACCAATCGGAGTGTGAATCGCTTCTCAATGACCCCGGGGAATGGCCGCTTGATGGTGAAGTGCTTCGGTGGGGAGTCAGGGTATGTCAATCCATGAATCTGGGAGAAGGGGAGGCAAAATTTTTCGAGCGCATCTTGTCTCTCGGAGAAGATGTCGAGGCACGTGAAGCATTAGCAAAAAAAAGTTTGTCTCGTGGCAATGCTGAGGAGGCTTCTCGGCATATTCACGCGATCCTTTCACAGAATCCGAATTCTCCAACCGGACACTTTATGAATGGTATTTTCCACATTCAACGGCAAGCATTCTCCGAGGCGATCCACTCTTTCCAAAAAGCTCTTGCTGCGGGAGCTGATCGTGGCAAAACACAAAAAGGCCTTGGGATGGCCTATATGGGTTTAGGGAGTCATGAGAAGGCTTGGGAAACGTTTTCTCGACTTCGTGAAGTTCAACCTGACGATCCTGAGGTCATCAAGCCATTGTTGCAAGTTGGAAGTGCCTTAGGGTGTTGGGATCGATTGGCCGGGGAGCTGTCGCAATATCTTGACCGAAATCCTGCGGACTGTGAGATGCGGTATGCCTTGGCAGGTGTGTATTTTCGGGCGGGAGTCTTTTCTGAAGCCCAGGAGCATTGTGAGATATTGGGGACACTGATGCCGGGTTTTGAGGGACTTCAGGACCTCCGAACACGGATTGCCCAGGCTTCACCTCCTACCTATGCCATCGCGAAATAGGAGGGGGACATTTCTACCCAGTTCAAGCCGTCAATGCCTCGCGCCTTGCTCATACAATTAGCGCGGCTGGGAGATCTCGTCCAATCTCTACCGGTTATTTCTGCTCTTCATTCTCTTTATCCTGAGCAACCTCTCGATCTGCTCTGTCCCGCTCCATTAGTGCCGGTGGGAGAACTTTTTCCTGGTATATCCAGAGTTTATCCTTGGGACGGGGCCTTCTGGCGACCGGAGTGCGGGGCTATGGGGCATTCATGGAAGGAGCAATTTCATCATACACGCCAGGTTTGGACTCAGCAGGCATATCCTGCCTATCACCTGGCCTATAACTTGAATAATCATCCTCGAGGTATTCTTGCGGCTCACCTCTTGGCGGATCGTGTCATTGGCCAAGGGTCGTGGGGACCGATCAATCCCAGGCTTTCCCCCTGGGGGGAATATTTACTGACGGTGGCACGGAATCGGGGGAAAAATCGCATTCATCTTTCTGATGCCTTCTGTGGGCTTTGTGAGGTGAGACCACCAAAAGCGAGTCCTAGAATTTTTCCGATAAAGACCAGTCTGCCGTCTGGTCTGGAAGGCCTTCTAGGTTCTTCAGGCCGTCAGATTATCGGGCTGATCCTGGGTGCTGGCGATGCAGAACGTCGAATTCCAGTGTCAATCTGGAAGGCCTTAATTCAGGAATGTGTCGACAGACTCCCTGATGCGTTGATCCTGTTGATTGGCGGGAAAGAAGAAGGTGAAATCGCCTTCGCACTGGAAAGTGCCTTACCAACAGGATGTTTAAATCGGATTATCAATATGTGCGGGAGGACCTCTCTTCTTGCATTAGTGAGTCTGCTGAGTCGGTGTCAATGGGTGGTGGGGTCCGATACGGGTCCCTTGCATTTAAGTACCTTGTGTGGAGCGAGAGCGGTGGGTTGGTTTTTTTCACGGGCTCGGGTTCATGAGACTGGGCCATATGGAGCAGGACATTATGTGTGGCAACACAGCCAGAGAGTTGGCCTGTCTCCGAGAGAAACATACGAATTAACGGGCTTGCCTGAGCTACCTCAAGTTTGGCCGATTGAGGAAACGGTTTGTCTTCTTTCAGGAGGTCCCGTGAGTTCTGCCAACGGACCCTGGTCTCTTTGGGCGAGTCAATATGATGGCATGGGAACATTTTATCAACCTTATGATGGCCCGGAGAATCTGCAGCAGATTCGTCAAAAAGTTTGGGATAAGTTAAGCCCAACATTGGCAATGACGGCTTCATAATTGTTCAGAACTCACTGTCTTCATATCACTCGGTTTTCGTGGATAAGGCTTAAAAAACGGTTCACGTGATTAATTTTCAAGCCAATATTGATCTTATCGGAAAGTCGGCTCCATTTCTTCGAAGCCAATTAAGTGAGGTTTCTGGAGGATTTCTCTGTATTCAGATGTCCAAATCAGGGATTCCCGCTGCGATGGTTAACCACCATTGGATTCATAGCGCCTATGATCCGCAGAAGGAAGCGGAACGTTGGGCTGTACAACAACTAAAAAATTGTCGGCCGGGTGAGGTTCTTCTTATTTTCGGGGTGGGCTTGTTGTATCACGTGGAGGCCCTAAAACGACACTTATCTCCAGATCAACGAGTGCTGGTGGTTGTGGGAAATTTGAATGAACTGCGAGATTGTCTTTCGGTACGGTCACTTTCTGAATGGGGAGAGGAGGTCCATTGGGTGTGGGGAACAACCTCTGAGGTGGTTTCCCAAATCACTCAGATTGCCAAGTGTGTCCGCGTTTTGAGTTATGACCCTGCGGCTTCACTTCACCGTGCTCTGTACGAAGAGGTGCGACAGGGTCTTCGAGAAGAAATGGCGAAACATGTGTCGGGAAGACTCCATATCATGGTGGTAGGTCCCATTTATGGAGGGTCACTGCCTATTGCCGGCTATGTGGTACGGGCCTTGGAAGCGATGGGTCATCGTATCAGTTGGGTCGATCATAGTCTTCATGCTCCGGGGTATCAGCAGATAGATGGGATTCATGATGTCAGATTACGCCAAACGGTCCAACATAAATTCAGTGAAACATTAGGCATTATTAGTTTGGCATATGTGGCGGAGGATCCACCTGATCTCGTTTTGGGTATGGCACAAGCTCCCTTGTCTATGGCGGTTCTGGATCAGCTCCGGCGAAAGAAGATTCTGACGGCTATGTGGTTTGTGGAAAATTTTCGGCATTTGACCTATTGGCAACAAATGGCAGCGGGATATGATTTTTGGTTTGTGATGCAGAAAGAGCCCTGCCTGGAGGCGATGACTAGGGCGGGGGCTCCTCATGTATCCTATTTACCGTTGGCAGCCGATCCCACGATTCATAAACCTCTTGTCGTATCTGGGGCAGAAAAACGGGAGCTTGGAGCCGATGTCTCGTTTTTAGGGGCTGGCTATAAAAATCGTCGACGATTATTGACGGGCTTAGTCGGGCAGGAATGGTCCTTTAAATTATGGGGAAACGAGTGGAATGATCCTGGGCTTCTTTCGGATGTCTTGCAACGCGGAGGAGCCAGAATTGATTCGGAAACTGCAGTGAAAATTTTCAATTCCACGGCGGTGAATGTGAATCTCCACTCCTACATCGGAGAAGGATTGGACCCTCAGGGGGATAGCGTCAATCCTCGGACCTTTGAGCTGGCCAGTTGCGGAGCCTTTCAGGTGATAGATACTCGGACTCTACTCCCGGAACTCTTTGATGAATCCATGATGGGTATATTCACTCGTCCGGAAGATCTGGTGTCGACGGTGAGGAAATTTTCCCAAGAACCGGAACTGCGGGTTTCCATGGCAGAGCAATCTCGGAAGCGTGTCCTTGGGCTTCATACCTATGAGCATCGTATGCAAACTCTTTTGAGTGAGATCGGGGTCACCTATCCCGATCGGTTGGGATCGATTCTTCAGGGCGATAGACAGGCTCAATCGCTGTCGGAGTCCTGTGGAGACTGCCCAGAATTACTGCCTATTCTACAGCAATTCCAGGATCACGAGCGAGTTGAGCTCGTTGATTTAGCGGAAGCTATTCGAAAGAAAGGTCCGGAGGCGATATTGAAGCGGGAAGAACTGCTCATTCTCATGATGGATGAATATAGACAGGAAAAACGGGATTTTCTGTAAAGGTCAACCCCGATGGGCCTCCTCCTGTGTTGCCAACTGCAGCATTGAAAGCAAAATGAATCTTAGATTTTCTGAAGACGGGTTCTTCATCCTTTATTCCATTGTCATTAGGTCTTTATGAGCAAACAAGTCGTCATTATTAATATCACCCGAATGGGTGATCTATTTCAGATGACCCCGTTACTTTTTCGGTTGGAAGAGGAGTGGCCTGGGGTAGCCATTGACCTCATCGTCGATAAGGAATTTGCCGGAGTAGCCTCGCTCCTTCCTGGAATTCGCCAAGTCTTGGCCTACGACTTTCAGCAATTGTTGGATGAAAGCCGCGCCAAAACTCGAGACGTGGTGTCGCTCTATCGCGAAGTGGCCAGTTGGGCAAACCCTCTATGTCGAGTGGGCTATGATCGAGTGATTAATCTGACGTTTAATCGGAGGAGTGCTTTTTTAACCAGCTTTCTTGGTTGTCCCGATGTACGGGGGATCATGACGACTTCCGGTGGGGATTTTTTCGTTCGAAATTCCTGGATGAGTTATTTTTTAGACTTTCAGCAACATCGGCATCTGAATCGATTTAACATTGTTGACCTCTATGCCCTCGGAGGAAGCAGGCCTGGAACGTTTCATCCACTTCGCCTACAACTCCCTTCCAATTTAAGTGGATGGGCTGAAGGTTTTTTAAAAAAATGGGGAAGCCCTCGTTTTTGGATTGGCATACAAATCGGTGCCAGCGATCCCATGAAAGCCTGGCACCCGGCTTCCTATGGACGCATGATGGCCATGCTGGGTGCGCATGTGCCAGCAGGCTTTGTCCTGATTGGTACCAAAAAGGAAGAACCGGCTATTCAAGAAGCGCTCCTGTCTTACCGTCAGGCGGGAGGACAAGCACCCATCTGCGAAGCTTTTGGCAAAACCACGGTAGGAGAATTATTGGTAATTCTTAATCATTGTCATTTGATGGTTTCCAATGATACCGGCCCCATGCATATGGCTGTTGGTGTTCAAACGCCAGTGGTGAATATTTCAGTGGGGCATGTAGATTTTCGAGAAACCGGTCCTTATGGGCCAGGCCACTGGGTCATACAGCCGGACATTTCCTGCGGACCGTGTGGCTTCGACATGGTGTGTCCTCATCACGCTTGCAAGGATCACATTGACGCACAGTACGTCGCTGACTTATGTCGACATGTTTTAGCTCATGGGCCCTTTCCAAAATTTTCGTCACGGATGCGAGTGTACGAAGGATCGGTGGATAAGGATCAATCTGGGAGTTTTGTTCTTAGGGCTGGGGCTGAGAACCGTCAGGTGTCCTGGTATGCACAGTTTTGGAAGAAATTTTGGTTTGAAACCTTTACAGGAAGAACAAGCGAGGAGCAGTTGGAGTCGCCGACACCGCCTGATTGGTTGACTGTTAATGAAAGCTGGAGAGCCTGGATCGATAAAATTTCTTCGCTATGCCAGCAGGCGGATCAGGTGGAAGTGATGTGCCGTCAGCGCCCGATTTCCGTTGTCAGATTGCAATGGGCGCAATCGAAATTAAAAGAACACACTTCTGAGTTTTTGGCTCAGGCGCGTCAATCTTTGGCGATTAGCCCTCTTGCAACGGCATTTTTTCGAGATTCCCATAATTTGCAAGCATCATCACTAGAAGGCATGGCAAAAGAACATGCCCAAGCTTTTCATTTGTTATCCGTTCGGCTACGTGATGTGGCCAACAGATTGCAGGTGACAATGGAATATCAAGAAAGGGGGCATTCTTATGCGAGTACAGCTAGATCATGACGTGTGGGAAATGGAAGATACCGCGAGGTTGGAAGAGGTCTTAGCCGATTTAAGTGATCGTGCTCAGGCCAAAGGATGTTTGGTCACCAAGTTAACTGTGGCCAATCGGATCATGACCGATCGGGAATTGGTTCCACTGACTCTGTCTCAGCCGGCTAGGTTGTTTGATCCGATACAAGCTTTGAGTGAGCGAATGGATACTTTGATGCAGCAATCCGAAGACACAGCCAAAAAATTTGTTCGACAAATTAATGAAGAGGCTCAAGAAATAGTGGAGGGATTCCGCATGGGGCGTCCGTCTATTCCTTCTCTTGATCGTTGGTTTGGGCAGATGGCCGATTATTTGGAATGGGGTCATATCCATGCCAGCCTAGGGATGTCTGGCGGATACGCTTCGAGCCTCAATGGGTGGGTTGAGGAGTTAATGAATGCCAGGAAAATTCAGGATCCGGTGCGCGTGGCGGACATTCTCGAGTATGAAATTATTCCTCTGCTAACTCAAGCGGAAGTTTTAGATTCTCATTCATAATATTATGTTCCTACCCATTATTAGAGGTTGTCTCCAGGAAAAGTTTTGATTGAGAAGGTTGATATAATTAAACGACTTTCTGGCTCAAGTTTCTTTGTTGTTGGTCGATAAATGGGAACAGAAGAAAGTCCTGTATCTCAATAACATTGGGAGGCCTCATCGGCTACACACAACCAACAATCCTTAAAGGACGGACCCTTTAAGTTGATGCCATCAAGGAGGAAATCATGGCACTTATCGTTAACAACAACATTGCTTCCATCAATGCACAGCGGAACTTAAGCGTATCCACGTCTCAGTTAGAAGGATCCGTTGCCCGTCTATCCTCAGGGTTGCGGATTACTCGAGCGGCTGACGATGCTGCAGGTCTGGGGATTTCCGAAACCTTGCGTGCTCAAATCCGGAGTATTAACCAGGCTGTCCGAAATGCTAACGATGGCATTAGTTTGTTGCAAATCGCTGACGGCGGCGCCGAGGGTATTGGTAATCAGCTTGCTCGGATGCGGGAACTGGCAGAACAATCGGCAAGCGGTATTCTTGGTTCAAACGAACGATCATATTTGGATCAGGAGTTTGTAGCTCTTCGTTCAGAGATCGATCGGATTTCTGCCGTGACAGAATTTAATAATGTAAAATTACTCAGTGGCACGGGCAACGATTCATTATCCATCCAAATCGGATTCCGGAGTTCCGCCAACGATACCCTCACCCTTTCGTTAAATGATTTGGATACCACTCGTTTGACTCTCAGTAGTGTCAATGTATCAACTTCGGCGAATGCCGTCAGCGCTTTATCCAACATTGATAACGCCATCAGCGCTGTGGCGAGCGCACGAGCCAATATCGGGTCGCTACAAAACCGCTTGGATGCTGCGGTACAAAATCTTCAAGTGGCTGGTGAAAACGTGACGGCGGCAGAATCGCGGATTCGTGATGCTGACATTGCCTTTGAAACGGCAAAGTTTGTGCGGAATCAGATCTTGGTAAGTGCCGGTACGTCAATTTTGGCTCAGGCCAATACCTTGCCGCAGCAAGCTCTTTCCTTGTTGCAGTAGGCATGAAATCTGATGGAAGGAGAGGTCAGAGCATTTTCTCTCCCTCTCCTTCCTGAAGAAATGAGGTGTCTATCATCATGATTCAATCGATACCTAATAATTTTCTGGTTACGAACGTGACGGTTTCGGAGCACGAGCCGCGTACTGGTCTTGGAGCACCCCCACCCCCGTTTCCATCCTCTCGGCTTAAAGTGTCGGTATTGGAGGGAGGGGGGCAGGGGAGAACTGCTCAGATCTCGTCTCAACTTTCGCTAGAGGATCCCCAGAAAATTAATCAGTTACTTGAGCAAGTCCGGGAATCCTTAAAGAAGATTGATCCTCGGGTAGAATTGTCTTTGGATACAGATCTTAACACCGTTATCGTTCGTGTGCTGGATAAAGAGACTGGGGATCTTAAAAAACAATTTCCTCCAGAAGATCTCCTTGAGTTGAAACGCTTTCTCAGTGAACATTCAGGATTATTTGTTGAAGAGGAAGCTTAGGTTTCCGAATTTCTGTTGAGGAAGAACCTTACGGGCCATTCCCTTGGGCCTGATAATCTCTATTTTTGTTGGTAATCGTAATAACAACTGAAGAGAAGAGTCGCTAGAAAGAGAATAATGGTTGAGGCACGGTTATTCACTTAGGCGATCTGGATAATGGCAAATATTAGTTTTGGCGGACTTGGTAACGGGGTGGACTTTGGGCAGGTAGTTGACCTGTTAGTGCAAGTTCAACGACAGCCTATCGACCGCTTGACTCAACGGAAACTGTCTGCCCAATCCAAACTAACAGATTTTGGATTGCTTGGTGGGCGTCTGAATAGTCTGCAATCAGCTGCTAGTTCCCTGCGAACCAAACTGAGCTTTGATAAGTCTCAGATAAGTGTGACTTCAGGCAGTACGAAAACTCCCTTAGTAGCCACCGTTTCTTCCGGTGCCGCACAAGGCAGTTATACAGTCAGGGTTAACCAGTTGGCTTCCGCCAACCAAATAGCCTCGCAATCTGGGACTGCCGTCTCCTCAATTGACACCGACATTGTCAGTGGGGGAGCAGGTACATTTTCTTTTCAGGTGGGAAGCGGGGCGGTGCAGACCGTGAATTTAGAGGCTTCGGCGACATTAGAAGACTTAAAAGATGCCATTAACGACCTTGGTGCTGGTGTGAGTGCTTCCCTGCTAAACACGGGTACCGAGGTCGCCCCGCAGTATCGGTTAGTTTTATCTTCTAACGATACGGGACAGGATCATGCGATTACCATTACATCGGATAATACCGATTTGAATACTGTTGGCTCCGGCGTGGATATCTTTCAAGCGGCGTTGGATTCCGAGGTTGAATTAGGAGTCACGGATGTGGGAGCGGGTACCCAGGCAGTAACCATTAATCGGTCAAGTAATACCTTGACTGATGTCATTCCTGGGGTGAATCTGAATCTTCAAGCCGCTGATACGGCTAATCCGGTAAATATCACCGTTTCCCAGGATAATGAAGCGGTGAAGGACGCTATTTCCAATTTTGTGACAGCGTATAATGATGTGGTGTCTTTTATTAATGAACGTACGAATTATAATGTTGAGACAAAAGAGCGTGGACTTTTTGTGGGCGAAACCTTGCCTCGATCCGTACTAAGCCGTCTCCGAGAGGCGGTCTTTTCTGAAATAAGCGGATTGACAACGTTTACGACTGCTTCCCAGATCGGTTTTGAAACCCAACCCGCCGATGGAACCATCAAGCTGAATACCGCAACCTTGGATACGGCGCTAAATCAAAATTATTCAGCTGTGCGAGATTTATTTATTGCCAATCCGACGACTGGGACCAACGGGCTTGCTGAATTACTGATCGACGCTGTAGATGATCTCAATGATGTTGAATACGGAGCGTTACATCTTCGACAACAGGGACTGACGAACACCGTTGCCGATTTTACGGCTCAGATTGATCGAAAGGAAACTCAAATGGTCCGTTTTGAGGAACTCCTGCGCATAAAATTTGCCAATCTTGATGGGCTGTTAGCGAGTTTACAAGCTCAACAAGATCAACTCCAGTCTCGCTTAGGTCAATAACTTTTAATTAAAGGATGAACAGATGAGCCTAGGAGCCAGAGCTTATGCCACCACACAAGTTCAAACCGCCTCACCGGTTCAAGTGATCGTACTGCTGTATGACGGTACTATTCAGGCCATGAAGCTTGCCCAAGAGGGTATGCGGAATAACCATCGGGAGGATAAAGCGAGGTTTCTGGGTCGGGCTCTTCGAGTCGTGAGTGAATTATCGGTAACCTTAAACATGGAACAGGGAGGAGTAGTGGCCAAGGATCTTCGTCGAGTTTATGAGTTTGTGATTCACGAATTGACCCAGGCTAACTTACTGAATCAGGCGGAACGCCTGGATGCGCCGATCCGCTGTTTAGGTATGATTCGTGAAGCCTGGCAGGAATTGGCTATCCAGGTTCAGAAGCCTCAAGCGGTTGGGATGTAGAAATGGCTGGCGATAGGTCGGAAGTGGACCGACGACTGGAGCAACTGACTCAGGCTGCACGTGAGTCGGCAAAAAAAGGCCGATGGGATGAAGTGATTGCCTACTATGCCGAACGAAGCCAGGATGGTTTATTGGGCCAAGTCTCCCCGGCCGGTGCGAAAAAACTTCTTGAATGGGACCAATGGATAATTGGGCGTGTCAAGGAAATTCATGTCGCTCTTCAACAACAGATTCTGGCGATTCAAGATCAGAAGCGAAAATTGGCCGGCATCAAACGGCAGTATGGGAATCCCTCTTCAAGTGGGTGTTCTCGATATTTACAAACGATATAGTGTGCTTCCAATTCTTCACTGAAGTTTCGCTATAATAGTTTTCGAGACAAATCTTGAGATAACCCAATTCCTGCCTCATGTCTTGTCAAGAATTTGGCTGAGGAAGTCAAATATCACTTCACTTACAGATGGGTTCTCTTTCTGTTTGGAGCTTTTTGGGAGTTTTGCTCACACATTGAGACAAGTGTTTTGGTATGGGTATTGCTCGGATATATTCACGATATAACCCGTGATGGATTCACGGAAATCCAAGTAAACCTTTGATCTTTCATTTTTTGAGACGATTCTTGTGATAATGAAGGACTCCAGTTCTAATCCTTCCAGTGATGCTGTTTCCCCTACTCAAGCTCAATTGCTGCATTCTCTTGCGAACAAATTACTTCCGATAGTTGTCTTTTCGGAATTGGCTCTTCGGCAGTGTCAGGATGAGAGAGTCAAACAACAATTAGAAAAAATTTATGGAGCGGCAGGCGATGCCCGAGATATCATCCAAGAATTGAAAAAACAGAAAATAGAGTCGACAGTCTAACAATATGCGAGAAGAACCATCCCAGGAGAGCTCGTTAGAAGGTACAGAAACTATGAAGAGCCTTGGGTCAGAGGATAGACGACAGGATTGTCGAGTGGAAGTACCCGTGTGTTTATGGGTTGAGGTTCCCCTGGCTTTTTCCTATGAATCGGTAGACTTGGCTGGGGCTGAATTTAGTCAGTGGCAATGGGAAGAGCTAGCTGTATCTCCCGACCTTGTTCATGCGATGGTTGAAGAAAATGATCTGACAATTCGGGATCCTTTACTTATGCAAATGGTGACTAGAATTGATTGGATGTTGACATCGGTTTTACGCACTTTGGGAAAAGAGAAAAAATATAAGGAGGCGCTTCCGGAGTTTAGAAAAGTCAATTTGAGTGGATCAGGATTAGGCTTTTTTTCTGAACAAAGTTTTCCTATTGGATCACATCTGATTCTTCGATTGGTTTTACGGCCTTTTATTCCGATTCAAGCCATAGGCAAAGTGCTCCGTGTCGAGCCTATTGAAAAAGAAGGAGGTCCGGGATTTGCCGTGGCCGCGGAGTTTGTTCAAATTGCTCAGGATGACAGGGAAGCCATCATCCGTCATGTCTTGAGGACACAGGCCACCATTCAACGCCATCGACTTCAAAGTTCCTCACCGTCGTCTGTTCTGTAAGGCCATTGTGAAATGGTTCACTCCGGCTGTTCTCGCCTGGCAATCAGGGAGAGAGATGTCTTGCTGCCATAAACAGCTCTGTCGAAATACTCTCTACTCTTCAACAATTCGACAAGTAATTCGAAAAGTCAGTTATGCCCTATCTCTCATATTAGGGGTGGGATTATTGGCCTGCCAAACAAGTTATGATTCCTCTTCAGAATCTGACACCGGAAGCTTTCCCAGCATTGATTCCGTATCATCCAACAATCCCTCTGTCTCAATTCCTTTAGCTGTCTATCCCTTGAAAAATTATGGCTCCCCCACCAGTGTCGCCTGGGTGGGTCCGACCTTAACAGAATTATTAATTAGTGATCTTTCTCATTGGTCCCATCTGACGATTGTATCCCGTGGGAGTATGGGATCAGTATTGCGTGAGCAATGGATACAGAAACGGCATTCTGATTCGGAAGAATTGATCCGCGTGGGACGACTTCAAGGGGCACGCCTCATGGTTCAAGGTGGGTTTTTAGAGACAGAGGGGCAAATTACGGTTGATTTACAAATCATCGATGTGGAGACCGGTGTGGTTTGGGATACGGTTCGAGCCCAAGGTCGTTTGGCTGACCTCCACCTTCTTGAACAGTCATTGGTTCGTCTACTTTTGGAGCGACTGCCTCGTGAAAGTTCAGTCCTGGATGCTTACCTGGGTGGTGAGAATTTACACGTCGATAATCCAAATAGATTCGAGAATTCTCTGAAGAAGTCAGAAGCAGCTCTGCCAGCAAGGGAATTGCCGAGTCAATTGGTCTTTCAAGAAGACCTGTCGCTTCTGAGAGAAAGTCAATCACAATCGCGTAATAAAATTGTAGAAGCCGTCAAAAAAATTTTCGATCAAGGATTCACTGTTGAACTAGGTCGCCCTTTTCATGGAGTAAGGCCAATTCGAGAGAATGGAGGGAATAACGTTCCTTTTCTTTTTATTCCATTAGGAGTGTATGCCGAGGAAAATCGGATGCGTGATGTTATGAGTCATGAAATTTCTTCAGATGTAACTTTGCGAATTTTTGAAGCAGAGAGCTCTTTCCGAAAAAGTTTAGACATTAGTTTGTCAGAGCAACGAAACGTTATTCGACATCTGGCAATTCCTCGGCGTATGTTTGTCAGAGCCCGATCTGAGCAGGATGAAATTGTTGCGGTCTTCAGTCGGTGGGAATGGCGAACCGATCGAGTGATGTCATTTACGGATGGGGTGCACATGAAGATGCCGTTCTGGCCGAATCCTTTCATGGCAGGTATTGCGGAATTTCCGATCAGTTGGTTAGAGCGAGATGAGATGGTCGTGACGTTTGATACGGTTTTTCTTGAGGTGAACCAAGAAGAAGCCGATGTTGTAGTGGAATGGGTTGACTTCCAACAATTGGGAAAGATTCCCGACGAACAGAGTGAAACCGAAGAAACGCTGATCCGTCACTTGCAGAAATGGATTCAGGATCGTTGGGTGCCGTCACTTGCGGAAACATTACCTTTCACGGGGTATTTGCCGCATAATAAACAACGGGCACACCTTCGTCTTCATGTCGAGGATGGCGTCATTACGCATCTTGATCGCCAATATGCCGCTTCGGATCCTGTTTTTGTCAGTGGTCTGGAAACATTGGCTACTCAACTTTTATATGCCTGTCCCTGGTGTGAATCCGAGAAAAATATTCCGGAGATTCTCAAATCTGCCGATTTTCGTATTCAATGTACCTTGGTAAAACCAATCGATCAACTGGGGTTGGGCTCGCGTCTTCCATGAAACGTCTCTAAGAAAATATACGAAAAAATTCAATTATGTGCAGCTATGTGCATCCTGGAGAAGCTCTATGGAGAATGGGCCAATGTTGGCCACTGGTCTCTGAGGGTGTCCTCCGCCGCTTTTCCGAAAAGAGCATCGTGAGTGTGGTCTTCGGTAAATACCCGCAAGGTGATCATTCTGGCAGGAAGATAGTCCAGATAGTGATCTAAACTCTCTTTTTCCACAGCATGTGTTCTGTCATTATAGACATAAATCTGGAAACCTCCCATATTCATCATATTAATAGGCCGGGGGTCTTTGTGAGCAAAATCCACTCGGAAATCGACGTGGCGAATCGACCGGGGAAGGCGTTTCCTCATGTGGGTGAAAAAAGCCTTTGGAGTAAAGGAGGTGTCGACGTGAGGGATTTCCAATAAAGTGCTGTAGGCAGTTTTCCATCGAACATGTCTGATTAAAATGTGATGCCATTGTTGACCAAGATCTCTTTTCTCTTTCGAGCGGGAACGTGCCCAGGATCGGACGGTTTCCAAGACGTGCCAATCGGTCAGAGAAAGATAACGTGGCAGAACTTTTAGGGGGTTCTTGGGAAACAATACAGATATCGTAGAACCAAAAATATCCTGGAGATGGAGATCGATGGCCCTGGTGGTTCGGTGAAAATAGACGTTGGTATACAAGTACAGCCGTGCGTTGAGGAACATTTGTAACGCTGGGAGTCCAGCTTGATGAATAGTCAGACCGTTTGACGTAAAAAAGGTGTAATGTAAGAGTCGTTCGATGTCCACCGGTCCTATGGCTACTCCACACATATACGAATCGCGAAGGACATAGTCACAGTTATCGGGAGTATAGATTCCTCCAAGAAGGGGTTGAAGAAACGTGAGCCACTTTGGAAGTCCTTTGATTGATTTTTTGGGATTTTTCAAAATCAGAAACGCGAGATGGGCGGGATCTATATACTCTCCGGATACGAAAGGCCCGGAAGGACTTCTCCTGATATTTTTAATGGTAGATCCAAGGTAGTCCAGGATAATTTGCTGGCCGATATGCTCATGGGTGATACCAAATTGATCCAGATGATGATGGTCAAAAAAATGACAGAAGGGACCATGACCAATGTCGTGTAGCAAGGCTGTGAGTCGAGCCAATTCTTCCATAAAATACAGGGAGGGAAGGTCAGACAGGATTTTTTGAAGAGAAGGATAAAGCCGAATCATAAAGCGTCCCGCCAGGTGCATGGTCCCGATCGAATGCTGAAATCGGGTGTGTTCGGCTCCCGGATAGACCCAACGGGCACTTTGAAGTTGCAGGATGTATCGTAACCGTTGTACCCATGGAGAATCGATCAGATCTTGTTCTGTGCATTCGGTAGCCCGTGGAGAAATCATGGGAACCGTAAAAGACACATAACCGTGAATCGGATCGGCCATGAGGGCCACGCCATCAAAAGGTGATGACGGAATGGTCACGATGAGGAAACTTTCATATTCCGATACCTGATGATGGTCCATCGCATAATCGGATAGGCTAACGCCCCACAGACAAGCGCAAGGAAACTTGACCCTACCACAAAGGGCAAGACATATGGGGAAAGGCTTTCATATACATTGCTGGCAGTGAGATGTTCCCAGTCGATGGTCACTGCTGAGGAGGTCCCAGTCAGGAATAGGCCTGTATAGAGGCTTGCCGCCAAAATCGGAATGAGCGTCCATGGATTATTCAAGAGTGCCCCCAACAAAACCGCCAGAAAATTGAGGCGAAATGCCCAAGAGACGAAGAGGGCGCTGGCGGTGTGAAAGAGATAATGTGGAGCAAAGGCAATGAAAACGCCTATGGCGAAGGCTAAGGCCGTACGATGGGGTGTTTCATGCAAATGAAGAACTTGAACCAGGTGTTGGCTGAAGGATTCAAGGGTGCCCATTCACTTTCACTGCCTTGCATTAGAGATAAAAATGGTCATATCCTCCTGAAGGCAGCGGCATCACAGTGCCCTCTGAGTTTTGCAAGCGAATACCGGATCGGGATGAGGTGATCAAGCCGATTTTGGTAATAGGGACGGAAACGCGTTGAGCGATATGTTCAACCTTTTTCGTATATTGAGGTGGGACGGTAAACAGGAGTTCGTAGTCCTCTCCTCCGTGTAAGGCCCATCTGAGCGGATCAGTTTTTTTTCGAACGGCGTATTGTTTGAGAGAAGGGGAGAGAGGAAGATTCTCAGAAAAAATAATTGCCCCCACTCGACTTTGCTTGCAGAGATGGCCGAGATCATTGGAAAGGCCGTCGGAAATATCAATGGCCGCCGAAGCCCAATGACGAGAACCCAAGCATGCTCCTAGGGTAATTCTCGGTGAGGGATGGAAATGGCGTTGAACTAAGTAACGCTGGGAATGAGTCAGGGAGGCGCGGGCGCGGGCATTTCTCTTCCGATTGCTCAGAAAGTCTAGTCCAGCCGACGAGTCCCCGAGTGTGCCACTCACATAGAGCACATGTCCTTTGAGGGCACCGCTTCGATGTAATGCGCATCCTTGTTCTACGGTGCCGAGGACTGTGATTGATAAAAAAGAGTCGGAGTGACTTGATGAGGTATCCCCTCCCACAATCCGAACATTGTGAGATTTACAGGGAGCGGACAGACCTCGATATAACTCTTGCCAATCCTGAAACGTCCGGCCAGCAGGGAAAGCCACGCTCACCAGGAGTGCAGTGGGTTTCGCTCCCATGGCGGCCATATCACTGAAATTGGCGACTGCCGCTTTATACCCTATTTCAAAAAACGTGGCGGATCGTGTGTTAAAGTGAATATGTTCGATGAGTAAATCCGTGGAAGCCACCAAGTGCCGCTTTGGAGGAATTTGAAGGATAGCTCCATCATCACCAATCCCCAGAATAATCTCCGAGCAAGGGCGAGTCTCTGATTTCGCGACAGATCGGATTAGTTGGAATTCCCCGATGTTCGACAGTGTCGTCTGGCGCCGGGTAGAAGCCATGAGAAAAAATTAACGAGTGCTGGCTGTGTTATGCTTGGCGGAAGAGCGATCTGGGGGAGACGCAACTTTCTTTCGTCGATTTCCAGACGAGGTTGTCCGAATCGCGGTGGTTTTCAGCCTGGATTGCTGTTTTCCCCGTAAGGCGGCCTTCAAAACTTCAGGCATGTGGTCGACGAACACGAAGTGGAGCCCTTTTTGCAAATGCTTGGGGATCTCATCCAAATCTTTCTTGTTACGTTTGGGAAGGATAATGCCCTGCAGATTAGCCCGTTTGGCGGCAAGAATTTTTTCTTTTAACCCTCCAATAGGCAAAACCCGTCCCCGCAAGGTGATTTCGCCGGTCATGGCCATGTCCTTTTTGACTGGGAATCCGCCCAAACAAGAGGCGAGAGCGGTGGCCATCGTGATGCCTGCAGATGGCCCATCTTTGGGAATGGCTCCAGCGGGAACATGGATATGAATATCTTTTTTGGAAAATTGGTCGGGATCAATGCCTAATGATTTTGCTTGGCCTCGGATAAAGCTGAGAGCGGCATGAGCCGATTCCTTCATGACCTCTCCTAAGTGGCCCGTGAGAGTTAAATTGCCCTTTCCCTTGATAGCTGAAGCTTCGATGTAGAGCACGTCTCCGCCCGTTTCGGTCCAGGCTAAACCGGTAGCTACTCCCACTTCATCTTTTTCCTGTTCCTGGTCGGGAAGGTATTTGGGAACGCCCAGATAGCGATGGAGGTTCTGGGGGGTGACGCGATAGAGTTTGACTTTTCCTTCGGCAACAAATTTTGCCACTTTTCGCATGATGTGGGCTAATTCGCGTTCGAGATTTCGAACCCCCGCTTCCTTGGTGTAATGGGCAATGACATCCCTGATGGCGGCATCGGAAAGGTGAATATGGCGTTCGGTTATTCCATGCTCGTCCAATTGCCGAGGGACCAAAAAGCGTGTAGCGATGCCGAGTTTTTCCTCTTCGGAATACCCAGGAATGTCAATAATTTCCATGCGATCCCGCAGCGCCGAAAGAATCGGGTCCATTAAATTAGCGGTGGTAATGAACATGACATCACTCAGATCAAAGGGAACGCTCAGGTAGTGGTCCACAAAGGCATTGTTTTGCTCAGGGTCCAGGACTTCCAACAGGGCCGCTGAAGGGTCACCTCTAAAATCCATGCCTACCTTGTCGACTTCATCAAGCATGAAGACGGGATTATTGGTGCCGACTTGTTTGAGGCCTTGGATAATTCTGCCGGGAAGAGCTCCGACGTACGTGCGACGATGACCACGAATTTCTGCCTCGTCACGGCTGCCTCCAAGGCTCATGCGGACGAACTCACGACCGAGAGCTCTGGCAATGGACTTTCCTAAGGAGGTTTTCCCTACTCCAGGCGGACCCACAAAGCAGAGAATTGGCCCCTTCATTTTCTGTTTGAGTTTGCGAACTGCCAAATATTCCAGGATACGTTCCTTAACGCGTTCCAGATCGTAATGATCCTCATTAAGGACTTTTGAGGCTTGCTGAATATCCAAGTGGTCTTCGGTTTTTTTCCCCCAGGGCAGTTCCACTAACCATTCAAGGTAAGTGCGAACGGTTCCGGCTTCAGCCGTATCGGGGTGCATTTTTTCCAGGCGTTTCAGCTGTTTTTCGGCCTCTTTGAGGACTTTTTCGGGCATGAGCGCATCCTGAATCCGGCGTTTGAATTCCGTAACTTCCTCGGCCCGATCATCTAATTCTCCCAATTCCTTTTGAATCGCCTTTAATTGTTCTCGTAAAAAATATTCCCGTTGGGTCTTATCCATTTCCCCTTTGGCCTCCGCCTGAATCTTGTGCTGCATGGAGAGGACATCCTGTTCTTTGGCCAAGAGATCATTGACTCGTTTGAGTCGATCAATGGGATCTTGCAGCTCCAATATCTCTTGAGTGAGGTCCACTTTCAGCCCAAGATTGGAAGCAATAATATCGGCTAATCGGCCCGGTTCGTCGAGGTTTTCGACCACCGTCAGAACATCGGGCATAAGCACCTTTCCTAACCCTACCACTTTTTCCAGGGCCTCTCTGGTAGAGCGAATCAGGGCCTCTGTTTCCACGGGCGGGATCGTGGAGGCAGGGTCCGAGAGCTTTTCAATATGAACGACAAAGTGAGGCTGAGACTGGATGAAGTCCTGAATCCTTCCTTTGGAAAGACCTTGAACCAGGATTTTAATGCGGTCATCAGGTAGTTTGAGCATCCGCATGATGATGCCAATCGTTCCGATTTGATGAAGATCCTGTGGCGTGGGTGTTTCCGTCTCCTGATTTTTTTGAGTTGCGAGAAAGATCAATCGGTTAGAAGCTAATGCCGCCTCAATGGCTTTAATGGATAGTTCACGGCCCACGAATAAGGGCAAGACCATGTAGGGAAAGACGACGATGTCGCGAACTGGAAGCAGGGGCAGATCCTCAGGAATATTTTCCAAAGAGGGACCAGGGGATTCGTTGTGAAAGTCATCAGTCATGAAGAGTCCGCACTCTCTTGTCCATTGATCTTATGGATCAGAAAATTTAGATCCGGGCAGTTACCGATAGGCCAATTAATTAGGACATTGTGTCCCGCCTGTTGCCGATACTAGGAGAAGGTGAAAAATGTTGTCAAGGTTCATCATGCGAATTGAAAGAGGCGCTTCCCATCATTCATCGCTTTACAAGGAAACCGATCGTGCATATAATTTGAAACCTGTTCAGGATTGGAAATTTTAGCGTCAGCAATGGAAGGGTGTCTGTTCTGCCGTTGATTGTCCAATCCGTCGGACAGGAGGAGGCCTTGCACGATATTCCAGCCTCTTTAAATTCCGGCCTCCGATTCTTCTTGGAACATTTCCTTTGCACCTTTTGTCTCTCGTTGATTCGTTCAGAGAATTAAGTTGTCGTGTGCATGCCTTCTCTATTCTCTCTCGTCATTCCTGTACTTCTGCCACGCTGGACAGGCCCAAAATCCTAATCCTCCTGGTGGTCGGTATTGTCGTCTGGAGTTCGATGTCTGGGCAATCGTTCGCTCAAGGAGAGTCATCGGTGATACGTGCCGTAGAAGTCCAAGGTGTACAGCACATTGAGCCGCAAGCCATTTTGGGGAAGCTTTCGATTAAAACCGGAGATCCATTGAATCATGATGAAATACGGAAGGATATTCAGCAAATCTATAGCCTGGGATTTTTTGAAGAGGTCGAAGTGGCCACCGAACCGCGAGATGGGGGGGTGGCGGTCATCTTCCACGTCACTGAAAAACCTTTTACCGTGGAAGTGGTATTTGATGGCAACGATGAGATTTCCGATGACAAGTTGAACGAAAAAAACACCATTCGAAGTCAGGTCTTTCTGGATAAAGAACAGGTGAAAGCCACGGTAGAGAAATTTCGAACCCTCTATGAAGAAAAGGGATATTATCATGCCCAAATCGTTCCTATTATCGATATGATCGAAAATAACCAAAGCCGGGTCACTTTTTATATTGACGAAGGCAAACAAGCTCATATTCGTTCGGTGGATTTTGAGGGTCGTCATGTCATTAAAAAGAAGGAACTTCTTGGGAATATGGCTAATCGGGAATGGTCGTGGCCCTGGTCGATTTTTTCAGATGCCGGGATCCTTCACCGGGATGAACTACCGAATGATGTAGAGCGAATCAAGGAAGTGTATCTCAATAAGGGATACTTGGATGTTCAGGTCGGAACACCACGGATTGAATTAGATGAGAGCAAAGAATGGTTTTCATTGGTATTTCCTATCGTGGAAGGCGAGCCCTATATTGTGAGTGAAGTGTCGTATTCTGGGCAGAGTGTGTTTACCGAACAAGAGTTGCGGGAAAAGCTTGATATTGAACCGGGGGAGGTCTTTCAGCGGGCGAAAGTCAGAGATGAGGTGACGAGGTTAACCGAGTTATATGGTAGTCGAGGATATGCGTTTGCCGAGGCCAATCCTGCCATCGACCCCAATCCTACCACACGAACCACGCGAATTACGTTTTCCATTCAAGAAGGAGAAATGGTACGCATTCGTGACATACAAATTACGGGGAACACGAAAACGCGTGATAATGTGATTCGGCGGGAACTTCGAGTGAATGAGCGGGATATGATCGATTCCCCGGCCATTAAGCGGAGTTTTGAACGGTTGAACAACCTGAACTTTTTTGAAACCGTTGAAATTCTGCCACAGCAGATTGCCCCTGGCGAAGTGGATCTCAATGTCAAAGTCAAAGAAAAACCCACAGGATCCTTCAGTATCGGCGGGGGATTTAGCACCCTAGATCAGTTCACGCTGATTGCGGATATTACGGAAGGGAATCTTTTCGGGCGAGGGTACCTGGGACGGATTCGAGGTCAGTTGGGAGGACGCCGCACGTTGGGCATTATTACCTTTCGCAATCCGGCTATTTTTGATACCTTAACGTCGGCCCAAGCAGATGCCTTCAGTACGCGCACGAATTTCTTGACATACCTTGAAAAAAAGCAGGGTGTGAATCTGACCTTTGGGCGATGGTTTTCAGAATATATCAGTGGATCCTTTACTCTCGTGGCCGAAAAGATCAAGATTTCCGATGTGAGATCTGATGCCAACGATATCATTAAGGATCAAAAAGGGACTCAATCCACGACCGGGTTTCGTGCAAGTTTATTCCGGGACTCGCGTGATTATTATTTAGACCCCCGTCGGGGTTCTCGTGTCGGTGTTCGTACAAGTTTTGGAACAGATCTGCTTGGAGGAACAAATAATTTTTATAGTGCGTCCTTCGATGCTTTGAAATATACGCCGCTCCCATTTTGGGATTTTCGTCATTCCATTCGGGGGCGCATTGGATATGGGGACGGATTCGGGGGGGAGGAACTCCCTATTCCCGAGTTTTTCTTCGTAGGAGGCATTAACACGGTTCGGGGATTTAAATTTGGTCGGGCTGGACCGGTGACCCCAGGAAACGATCCTGAAGGGGGCAATAAACAACTCATCATTAATAACGATCTCATTTTTCCGGTCTTGCCAGATGCCAAATTGAACGGAGTTCTTTTCTTTGATTATGGAAAGGGTTTTTCTAAAGAAGAAAAATTAGATTTCGATCTTCGAATGGCGGCGGGCATGGAGGTGAGATGGATTTCGCCTTTTGGACCTCTGCGGGCGGCGTTTGGCCGTCCTATAGACGGGCCACCCAGTGATAGAAAGTGGGTATTTGAATTTTCAGTAGGATCGGTTTTTTAGAAAGGGTTTTTTGTTGAGAGCAACGTCTGTGAAACCCATTGCCATGACTCTGATTTTTCAAAATTCTCGGAAGAGGATCATGTGGAAACTCTCGAATGATTCGTGGCAGGTCTGCATCGCTACCCGTCTCATGGCCGTCGTCCTTCTCTGCGTATGGTCGGTCGGGTGTACCATGGGCACTTCACAACCAGGGGGAGGAATGCCGATTGGTATTGTGGATCCCCAAAGAGTCCTTCAGGAAACCGAGAAGGGACAGCGATTGGCGGACACGTTAAATGCGTTTATGAAAGATCGTCAGGCTGTTGTTGAGTTGGAACAAAAAGAATTACGGAAACTGGAAAACGAACTGGTGGCTCAAAGTACGGTGCTGACACAATCTGCTCGAGATCGCAAGGAAGAGCAATTTCGTCAAAAAATGGCAGCTTACCAAGAGAAAATTACTGAGTTGAACCGAGAAGTTCAAGAAAAACAGCGTGAACTTCAAAATGAATTCCGCAGGCATGTTCAGGAAGTGGTGGAGCGAATTGCGGAAAGTCGGAATCTTGCTTTGGTGTTGGAACGTGGGGCAGGATCAGGTACGTTGTACTATCAACCGGTGTTGGATATTTCCAACGAGGTGATCGAGTCATTGGGGAAAGGCAACACACCGCCAACGGGTGTTCGTTGAGACGGGTAGAATTTCCGTAACATGGGAACAGCGTCTGAAAACGAAATTCAGGAGGGGATAGGCAAATGACCAAACTGCCATCTGAGCAAGAAATGGACATAGTCCACATTCAAGGACTGCTCCCTCACCGGTACCCTTTTTTGTTGGTAGATCGAATTATCGAGTTGGAAGAGAATGTCAGGGTGGTGGGTTTAAAAAACGTCACGGTGAACGAACCGTTTTTTGAGGGCCATTTTCCCGGACAACCTATCATGCCGGGCGTTCTTTTGTTGGAAGTGATGGCTCAAGTCGGAGGGATTTTGGCCCGAAAGTCCGCCTTGGGGAAGGGCCGTCCAACCGTCTTTTTAACAGGAGTTGAGAAGGCCAAGTTTCGTCGGCCGGTAGTTCCCGGTGATCAACTCCGTGTGGAAGTCCAGGTCCTGAGGCGAAAAGTGCCATTTTGGAAGATGGGTGGGAAAATTCTAGTAGATGATGGGGTCGTATGTGAAGCGGAAATGACCGCTTTAGTACGAGAAGATTCTCCGTCTGAGTAAATTTTGGTTAATTCCTTGTGAGGCCAATATGAAGATTCATTCCACGGCAATCATCCATCCCAAAGCGGATATCGGTGAGGATGTCATCGTTGGGCCGTATTGTGTGATTGGGGAACATGTCAAAATTGGCGCACAAACCGAACTGGTGGCCCATGTTCACGTGGAGGGGCATACAACCATTGGACGACGATGCCGTATTTTTCCCTTTAGTTCCATTGGGACGCCCCCCCAGCATCTTCAATATAAAGATGAGCCAACGGAATTGGTGATTGGAGACCATAATATTTTTCGGGAAAATGTCACGATAAATCGCGGGACACTGTTCGGTGGAGGGGTGACCCGCCTCGGGCAGCATAATTTTCTTATGGCCTATACGCATGTCGCGCATGATTGTGATTTAGGCAATCATATTGTGATGGCCTATGCAGCGAATTTAGCCGGACATATTACCATTGGTCATTACGCCGTCATTGGCGGGTTGGTCGGCCTTCATCAATATGTGAGGATCGGTGAATATGCCATGGTGGGTGGGTGTTCCGCCTTGGGCAGGGATGTTCCCCCTTTTGTCAGGGCTGCTGGGGGATACCGTGCGCAAATGTTTGGGTTGAATACTATTGCCCTCCGTCGCCATGGATTTTCCAGTGAACGGATAGCCTGTCTCAAGGATACGTATGATCTGGTTTTCCGTCAGGGCCATCGTCTTCAGGAGGCCATTAAACTCGCCAGAAACCAATTTGGCGAAAGTACCGATGCGATGACATTTCTGACATTTTTGGAAAGCACACGGCGGGGAATTTGTCAGGTTTCCAGCCGAGAGCTGGATGAGGAGGAAGAGTAGGGCAGGGAATGACCTTATTTGGAAACAGCCATGTGTGAACGTGGAGAGCGGATTGGGTTGATTGCCGGGAATGGACGTTTTCCGATTATATTTGCCGATAATGTTAAGCGATTAGGATACTGGGTTTCTGCAATTGCCCATATAGGTGAAACCCTTCCAGAGCTGGAGTCTCATGTCGATACGATTCACTGGCTCAAGGTAGGACAATTTACCAAGGTTCTACGCGCGTTTCAGCAAGACGGTATTCATCAGGCCGTGATGTTGGGCGGAGTCAGTAAAACCCGCGTTTTTACCACTCTCAGACCGGATCTTCGGGCCCTCGCCATTCTCAGTCGAATTAAACAGTGGAAAGATGATGCCATTCTTCGCGCGATTGCTGGAGAGTTGGAGAAAGAAGGGATTAGGATTCGGGAGTCTACCTTTGGCTTGCAGGGGATTCTGGCGGATACGGGTGTGTTATCTCAGCGAGAGCCTTCCCAAAAAGAAAAAGAAGACATCACGTATGGATGGAAAATCCTTGAAACCATCGGTCCATTGGATATTGGTCAGTGTGTGGTGATAAAGGACCAAGTGGTGGTGGCCGTTGAGGCCGTTGAAGGGACCGATGAGGCGATCCTCCGTGGAGGAAAGTTAGCCGGAAAAGGCGCTGTGGTGGTGAAACGCACCAAACCTCATCAGGACCTCCGGTTTGATTTACCTGCAGTTGGACCTCGTACCATTGACCATATGGTGAACGTTCATGCAACCGCTCTTGCTGTGGAGGCAGGTCGGACCGTTCTTTTGGATCGAGGGCAACTTATGGAAAGAGCGCGACAGGCTAATATCGCCATTTTGGGTGTTTTACCCGATTGTTCCTCAATCCTGAAAGTGTGAATTCGTGATCCTTTCCGTGTGCTTTCGCGGCCTGTCGTTAACCTAAGGTGGAACTTCCTTCCTAAGCATGAAAACTCCTCTACGAATTGGAGTGATTGGGGTTGGTCATCTTGGGCAACACCATGCACGAATTTACGCTGGCATACCTGGTGTGTCCTTAAGAGGAGTCTGTGATCTCGATGAATGCCGTGGAAAAAAGATCGCTGAGGAACGAGGCGTGCCATTTTTATCGACTCTGGAGTTGCTGATACCTTTGGTGGATGCCGTGAGTGTGGCTGTTCCGACCTCAAGTCATTTTGCCGTAGCCGCTGCTTGTCTGCGCGGTGGGTGCCATGTGCTTGTGGAAAAGCCTATCACGCGTCAGGTGGACGAAGGGGAACAGCTCGTGACCTTAGCCCGATCCGTTGGGAAAATTCTGCATGTGGGACATGTGGAACGATTCAATCCCATCATTGAGGTGATTCGCCCACTGATCGATTCCCCTGGATTTATTGAATGTCACCGGTTAAGTCCGTTTCAACCACGAGGTATTGATGTGGATGTGGTGCGGGATTTGATGATTCATGATTTAGATATCCTGTTGTCTTTGGGATTGGGACGGATCCGGGAAATAGAGGCCAGGGGCTTGCCGGTACTCACGGATTTTCCGGATGTGGCTAATGTGAGGATAGTATTTGAACAAGGCTGTGTCGCGACCTTAACCGCAAGTCGCATCTCCACCGGACGTTTGCGAAAATTGAGAATTTTTCAAACCGACCGGTATATTTCTGTAGATTTTGGGGCCAAAGAAGCGGTAGTGAATTCACGAAAAAAAGTCCATGACAAGATGACAGAGATAGAATTTCAGCAGGTGAAAGCTCCCGAGGGTGATGCCCTCACCCGAGAACTCACATGTTTTACTCAAACTATCCAGGGAGTAAACGGAGCGCAAGGGGTGACCGGGGAGGAAGGAGTGGAAGCGTTGCGGGTCGCCAACACCGTCGGGTCCTTAATTCAACAACATATGGAACCGGGTCATCTACACGCATGAGGGTTCGAATGACCACGGTCTTTGGCCTCGTGTGATGGCCCGTATTTTTCTCGTGTCCGGAGAAGCATCGGGGGACCTTCATGGGGGGAAGCTGGCCAGGGCATTGAAGGACCTCGCTCCCGATATTGAATTGTTCGGGGTAGGAGGGGAACATATGGTTCGGGCTGGCGTGCGATTGGTACCGCATATTAATCGGGTAGATGCGATTGGGGTCCCGGGGGTTCGACAGTTGCTAACCGGATGGAAGACTCTCCGTGCGCTCTCGGCATATATCCGCACGGAATCGTTTGATGCCATTGTGCTTATTGATAGTCCGGGGTTAAATCTTCGATTGGCTAAATCGGTCAATCACCTGTCCGACCGAATGTATTATTATATCGCACCACAACTGTGGGCATGGGGACGTCGTCGTATGACGCTCCTTCGCCGGGTGGTCAAGCGGGTTCTGGCCATTTTGCCCTTCGAAGAACCGTTTTTCCAGAAGGCAGGCGTACCCTGCACCTTTGTGGGACATCCACTTCTGGATGAGATACCAATTACCTCTAATCGATCTGCCGAGCGAAAGGCTCTGGGTGTGGCATCCGATGCGCTGGTTCTTGGCCTCTTGCCAGGGAGTCGTCAGCGGGAGATTCGGGAGATCCTGCCATCGTTGTTGGAAAGTCTCAAATTGATTGCCTCTCGTGTAGGAAAATTATCCATCCTCTTGGCTCAAGCCCCCAACCTGCCGGATCTGGTCATTCAAGAAATCCTGCAAAAGTCAGATTTTCCGGTTCGGGTTATCAAAGGACATTCGAACGAAGTGATGGCGGCGTCTGATTGTTTATTGATCGCATCTGGAACGGCCACTCTTCAGGCGGCGTTAATCGGTACACCGATGGTTATCGTGTACCGAGTGTCGTTTTTGACCTATCTAATAGCCAAATGTCTGGTTACAATAAATTTCATCGGGTTAGTCAACATAGTGGCAGGGCGGGAGGTGGTGCCGGAGTTGATCCAACACCGGATGACACCGCAGAACATTTCGCGTGCGGTTCTTGCCATTTTAGAAAATCCCGATCGCGTTGAAAGCATGAAAAAAGAATTGCGCGCTATTCGGACTTCGTTTGGCGGACCTGGAGCTTCCCGGCGGGCCGCAGAAGTGATACTGGCAGATCTTTCCCCATGAAGACGTTTTTACGAATTCTGACCTATCTTCGAGACTATCGGCTCAGATTGGTTGGTGCGTTTGTCTGTTCGGCCGGGGTGGCAGGGTTGTCGGCCGTGTATGCCTGGTTGGTTCAACCCGTGTTAGACGAGATTTTTATCGAACGTAACCGAGAATTGCTTTTTCTTCTGCCGCTGGCCGTGTTGGCAGTGGCATTATTGAAAGGGGCGTTTGCCTATGGCCAAGGTTATTTGATGAGTTATGTTGGACATTGGTTGGTGGCCGATGTCCGGCAACAATTATTTGTGCATATTACTCGCTTGCCCATACGATTTCACGATGCCAATGCCTCAGGCCGGCTTGTGGCCCGGGTAATTAGTGATGTCAATGAAATGGCCAATGCGATCCCAAGTGTTTTGAAGGATATCTTCCAGCAAGGGTTAACGTTTGTGGCCCTGCTTGGTGTCGCCTTTTATCAAAATTGGCAATTGGCGACTATCGTGATTGTGGTGTTGCCGTTTTCAGGGCTGGTGCTCATGCGGGTTGGAAAGCGTATTCGGAAATTGTCCAAGCGAGGCCAAGAGTCGGTCGGCCGAATGGCGTCCGTGCTTAAAGAAGCGTTTTCCGGGATTAAAATCGTCAAGGCCTATGGGCAGGAAGACCAAGAATTGAAGCGCTTTTCTGATACCAATGTTGCCTATCGATTCGCCAAGGTGAAATCTTCCCAGGCGGCGGCGATGGCTTCACCCATTTTGGAAATCATTGGAGTGTGCGGGGTATTGATCATTATCTGGTTTGGTGGCGGATTGGTTATCGACGGAGAGATGAAACCTGGAGAGTTTTTTTCATTTCTCACAGCCATGTTTATGGCGTATGCTCCCATACGGAAAATGTCTGGTGCCAACGAATCCGTTCAGCGAGCGCTGGCAGGGGCCCAACGTGTTTTTTCGGTATTGGATTTGGATAGTGAGCTGGCCAAGGACGAAGGGAAAGCGACTCTGCGGCCCATCACTCACACTCTGGAATTTGACAATGTGACTTTTTTTTATGACGAAGCCCACGAACCGGCTTTAAAACATTTAAACTTGGTGATCCGGGCAGGTGAAGTTGTCGCCTTTGTCGGAGCCAGTGGAAGCGGGAAATCCACTCTGGTGAGTTTAGTCCCTCGTTTTTATCGACCGGCAGAGGGAACGGTGAAAATCGACGGCGTGGACATTCGAACGGTGGACCGAGCTTCTCTCAGAAGGCAAATTGGCATTGTCTCCCAGGAGACGGTTCTGTTTGATGATTCGATTGGAAACAATATTGCCTATGGGCGTCCGGATGCCACGGAAGAGGACATTATTGCCGCATCTCAAGCGGCCTTTGCCTGGGAGTTTATCGATCGTTTGCCCAATGGGCTGAATACGTTGATTGGAGAAAACGGATTGAAACTGTCCGGTGGTCAACGACAACGATTGGCCATCGCACGAGCTATCCTGCGTGATCCTCCGATTCTTATATTGGATGAAGCCACCTCTGCTTTGGATTCAGAATCGGAAAAACTGGTACAACAGGCCCTGGCCAATCTGATGAAGGGCGAACCACGTTGGTCATTGCCCATCGATTGTCGACAGTCCAGCATGCCGATCGGATTGTGGTGATGGCCAAGGGCACGGTTCAGGAGACCGGAACCCATGGTGAATTGCTGCAGCGAGGAGGACTCTATACCAAGCTGTATCATACTCAATTTCAATTAGCTCAATTTGAGCCGCTTCCGACTTCCTGAATGTAAGGTCTTTATGGCGATTGCCGATTGGTTGAAGCGTTCCGTTCTCCCTCCTGTAGCGGCGGGAGCGATTCGGTTATTTGGAAAAAGTATGCGGCTATTTACCGTAGGGGAGTCGAGGGTGGATGATTTGTATCGTCAGGGTCAACGAATCATTATTGCGTTTTGGCATGGCCGGCAAGTGATGATGCCCCTGGCCTATCGGGGATCGTGTGCCTCGATCCTCATCAGCCAACACCGGGATGGAGAGCTTATGGCCCGAATCATGAAATCTTTTGGGTTTGGAGCCGTTCGCGGATCGACGACCCGTGGAGGCGTTCAAGCCCTTCGTCAATTAATCCGTGAAGGACAAAGCGGAGGTGATCTCGTTGTGACTCCTGATGGTCCGAAGGGTCCGGCCTGTCGGGTGCAACAGGGTGTGCTCTATGTGGCAAAAATGACGGGATTTCCAATTGTGCCGTTGACGTTTGCCTCCTCAAAAAAAAAGTCTTTTCAAGCTGGGATCAATTGCAAATTCCGTATCCTGGGTGCCGGGGGCTCTTTGTTTGGGGGGAGCCTGTCATCGTCATGCGACAGGGAACAAGAGAAAATCTGGTGACGCAGGGTCTCATACTCGAAAAACAATTAAACCGGATGACAAAGAATGCAGACCTTGCCGTGATGCGGTCCGATCCCATTCGAGAGTATCATCAGGCCGATGCCGTCCGGGAATGACCGTTTTGTTGGTTAACCTATCTCATGTATTATTGGATCTACAATGGATTGCTTCATCTGGCCTTCCCGATTATCGCAGGGCTCCTTCTTGTAAAAAAACGCCTTCAGCGCGGTCTGAAGCCCAGATTAGGTATTCTTGACCCTGCCTGTCGTCAGCTTTCCCAACCTGTCATATGGGTTCATGCCGTTTCATTGGGTGAAACCACAGCGGTGATTCCCCTTCTACGCGTCTTAAAAGAGACTTGGCCCCAGGGGACGCTTGTGGTTTCCACGATTACGGAGACTGGGAAAGAAGTGGTTTCAGCACATCTAGGAGGTCTTGCCAAACATTGCTATGCCCCGTTGGACTTTCCTTGGGTCGTGAATCGATTTGTCCGCGAGCTGAATCCCTTTTTATATATTCTGGTGGAATCGGAATTTTGGCCAAATTTGCTTCGACGGCTTCATCGGAATCATGTCCCTATCTGCCTGGTGAATGGCCGAATTTCATCCCGGTCATATTCCCGCTACCGGTTTGTCCGTCCGTTCATACGACGCGTATTGGAATGTTTGGATTTGGCTCTCGTACAAACTGAGCGTGATAGGAAACGGATGCTGGAGTTAGGAGCGTCTGGAGAAATAGTGCAGGTAACCGGGAATATGAAATTTGACCAAATGCCGGAATCGTATTCATCAGAATCAGGTTCTCTTCTTTCTCGAGAAGCTTTAGGGATACAGCCGGGAGAAATACTTTGGGTCGCAGGAAGCACGCATGAACACGAGGAGGGGGATATCTTAGAAGCCTACCAGGCCATTCTTCCTGCTCATCCCAGGCTGGTGTTGCTGCTGGCCCCGAGGCACATTGAACGAACGTCTCATATCGAACAAGTTATTCGTGGTTATGGGATTCCTTGTATTCGGCGTAGTTTGATACCGACTTTAAAGGAACCCCTTGCTCATATTCAGGGGAACCGCATCATTCTTTTAGATACACGTGGCGAACTGGCCGGCGTCTACCGATTGGCCGTGGCCGGTTTTGTCGGCGGGACTTTGGTGCCGGTAGGAGGACATAATGTGCTGGAACCTGCACAATGGGGCCGACCGGTTCTCTTCGGGCCGTACACCGATCATTGCCGGGATTTTGCCATGTTGTTGGTGAAGCAAGGTGGCGGAATTCAGGTTCAGGACAGTCGGGCGTTGGCTGACGAGATGAAGAATCTGTTGGCTGATCCGCAAAACACCGAAGAAATGGGCCGGCGGGCTTTTGACGCCGTGCGGCAGGGTCGGGGAGTCGTTCACGTGAATCTTCAAAAAATTCGTGAAATGGTGGACCGCTGTTATGCATCTTCGGATAATCGGGAGAAGTCTAGCCAGACTGTATCTGTGGCTTCTCAATCATTGGTGAAATGATACCGCCTGCGTGAAGGTCAGAATTATTAAGTCCCTCTCTTATTGTGGCCACACATTCTCACTTTCGAATCTCTTTTAGTGTGCAGGTATGGAATTGGTTGAACCTGTATTGTCCGTGGATATTACGGGTCTTTGCGGTGCCCGTGCGGGTATGCACGGCCTTTCGGCGAACGGCCTATCGGCGGGGATGGTTTACTCGACACCGGTTGCCTCAACTTGTCATAAGTGTGGGAAATGTCACCATCGGAGGGACTGGCAAAACTCCCTTTGTAATCTGGTTGGCTCATCGCCTCCACGAAGCCGGACGTAAGGTAGCCATCCTCAGCCGAGGGTACGGTCGCAGTCTTTCCTCCGAGTATTTGATTGTTTCTGACGGTCAACGCCTGCAGACTTCCTGGCAACTGTCAGGAGATGAACCGTTTCTCATTGCCCAAAAATGTCCATGGGCTATTGTGGCAGTTGGGAATGACCGGTACGAATTGGGACGTTGGGTGAATACAAGGTGTGCCTGCGATTGTTTTATTTTAGATGATGGTTTTCAACATCTTCATCTCTACCGGGATTTGGATTTTGTCCTGTTGGATGCCGGAGACCACGAAGGCATCAAACGGGTATTTCCCGCCGGCCGCCTCAGAGAATCCCTCCATTCATTACGGGATGCCACTTCCATCGTATTGACGAGAATTGAAGGCGAACTACACTCGGTGCCCATACTTAAAAAGTTGGAGGATACTCTTGGCTTGGCCGTGAGACCGATTTCGGTAAAATTTCGGTTATCTTCATGTCGGCACCTTGGAAAGGGGATCCAACAGGCTATGGCTATGTTTCAGAAACAATCCGTGCTGGCATTTAGTGGGATTGGAAATGGGGAAGCGTTCCTTGATGATCTGAAATCGTTGGACATAGAGGTGGTCGAGGAAATTCGATTTCAGGACCATTTTTCTTATTCAGCCAAGGATATGGACGATATTCGAAAAATCATGAAGGATAAGCATATCTCTTGCGCCCTGACAACGGAAAAAGATGCCGTAAAAATTAGAGAGTGGGTAAGGCCTGATGATTCCATTTGGGCGGTGACTTTGGATGTCCAGTTGTGTCAAGGGGAGGATGAAATTACGAACATTCTTTCGAGATTTCCAGCCAGGCTGAAAGGCTGAAGCCCCTCTTGAGGTTTTGAAGGAGAAGATACCCTGAGTTTATCCTGTCCGAGTTCCATCCTGATTCGCGTCCCGAATTGGATCGGGGATGCCGTGCTGTGTGAACCCGCGCTTCGGGATCTTCGTGACCGGTTTCCTTCTGCCAAGCTGGCCATTCTGGCCAGACCGGGTATCGGAGAGTTATTTCGCGCCCATCCTGCCGTTGACCAAGTCTTGAACTATCATTGGCGGAGTGAACATCACGGGATGATCGGTCTGTGGAAATTAACGTTTTTTGTCAAATCCCTGAAATTTGATATGGCGGTGTTGTTTCAAAATGCCTTTGAGGCGGCCTGCATCGCCTGGGGAGCTGGAATTCCTCGTCGAGTTGGTTATGCTACGGATGGAAGACGCTATCTCCTGACCCAACCGATTGCTGTGCCCGGTCCTGGCTCCTTTCACCATATGCAGTATTATCGGAAGATTGTTGCTCAGGCGTTTGCTTGTGAATCTGTGGACCGCACACCGTCTTTGGCCATCCGGTTTGAAGAGGAAGCGCACGCTGCAATTAAATTTCCGAAGGTGTTTGATACTCCTGAAGAGATGCTTGTGGGTATCAACCCAGGGTCCATCTATGGGTCGGCAAAACGTTGGTTGCCGGAGCGGTTTGCGGAGGTAGCGAATAGCCTTCTCGGTGATTTACGAAAGGGGGCTCGGAAAGGACAGCAACCTCGATGTGTGATTGTCGGCGGTAGCGGTGAGGAGGACCTGGGACGAGTGATCGGTAGAAGCCTTGGAGGCCATTCAATAGTGTTGTCGGGGCAAACGTCCATCCGTGAGTTGATGGCTGTGGTCAAACGATGTGCTATATTCCTGACCAATGACACCGGGCCCATGCATCTAGCTCAGGCTTTGGGGGTGCCGGTGGTCGCGATTTTCGGTTCAACGGACCCTGAAGCCACAGGGCCGGTTGGGCAGGCTCATGCAGTGGTTCGGTCGCCTGTGCGCTGTGCTCCCTGTTTTATTCGATCGTGTCCGATTGATCATCGTTGTATGACGAGCGTGTCGGCGAAGCAGGTATTG
>JALDRK010000011.1 GCA_031315915.1 Nitrospirales bacterium | reverse complement strand
TTTTCCTCCAGGACTCCCTGAACTTTATGCGAAATTTCCGTACTCTTTTCCGGGACATTCACCATGGCATACCCTGAAACCACGCTCCGAACCGCCGAAAGAAATTCAGGTCTTACGACCTGGCGATACCAATCAGGACCGACCTCTTGAGCCAAAAAATAAATTTCTTCCGGTATGGGACGTATGATAATGGCGCTTTTCAAAATCACCTGCAAATCATCCGAGCTTAGGGCATCCACTTCTTCGGTAAAACTTCCCCACTGAACCGGATAGACAAAAATATCGTTCCAGGGCATTCGCCAATAAAATCCATTGGGGAGTGGTTCCTTCAACAGACCTTCAGATAATGGGTGCCATCGAAGACCCCGTTCCCCTGGCTTCACGGACACCCCGCACCCCACGGATACCAGAATGGCCAGCATGAGCAATACTTGTAGAGCCCAATGAAAAGATTTCATGTTATCCTCCTTTCACGACGCTTCAAACTTCCTCTCTCTAGTGCCTAGCCCTATTATCCCTAACGGGTTGCAAAATCTGTAGAGCGTGAATGGTGTTTGGCCAACTCAGCATGCAGAATGGCCAACCGTTCTCGATTCTTCACTTCTCTTGCATAAAAGTTTTCCAATAATTTTGCGCTTGTGGCCCATTCCGAATCAGGGCCAAAAAGTTGCGCATATCGTTCGGCCTGCACCCTCAAATCTTCGACCTTTTGCTTCATCAGAACGACCTGCCGAAGATACTGATCGGCAATGAATTGTTGATCGAGAGAAGGGTCAAAACTATTGAGATCAAGAGGAGTGTGAGGACTCTGGCATCCTACACAAAGCAATAGTCCTATGAGCAGAAGCCCTTGAATGCCAGTTGGCAATGACCGATTCATGAGCCCCCCACAAGCCCGGCTGATTCTTTTCTTCTCGTCCGCTACCATGTTCTTGCGCTTCTCTTGACGGCGAACATCTTAAAATGAAGAAAAATCCAAGATCAGGGAATAATTCCTTCTCCCGCTTCAATAGTTGAATTGCATAGGTTCTACATGAGCAGTTCCTCAATTCTTTTGCTTTTGTATCCGGCCGGTTCACACCTCCTTTCTGATGTGATCCATACATGTCTTTCCGCCCTCGACGATGCGTATCTCATCCTCAAATAGTCCATCAACAATCAGAGATGCGTGCCATCGAAGACCCCGTTCCCCTGGTTTCACAGGCACTCCACGGATACAAGAGCGGCAACAATGAGCGACACTCGTAGACCCCAAGACAGAGGTTTTGCATGGCATCCTCTTCATTAATCCCCATCCATTATGCTTATCGGGCTTCAAGCCTTGCAGAGTGAGAATGAGATTTGACCGATTCAGCATGAAAAACGGCTAATTGTTCTCGATCCAGAGATTCCTTTTCATAGTAATTTTCCAGCCATTTGGCGCTACTGACCCATTCCGAGTCAGAGCCAAAGAGTTGCGCATATCGTTCGGCCTTCAGTCTCATATCTTCTGCATTTTTCACCATGAAAACCGCTTGCCGATAATATTGCGCAACGATGAATCGTTGATCTCGATCAGGATCCGAATTATAAAAATTGACGAGAGCATGTGGTCCATGACACCCCACAGAGATCAATATTCCTATGAGCAGGATCGCGTGAAGGCCCGTCCGAAATACTCGAGTCATGAAAAGACGCCCATTACCAAAATCCTGAATCTTTTTTTTGCTCTTCCCCGCTACCATGTTCTTTTCTACACTTCCCATGTTTTTCGCCCTTAGCGCTCCATGGTTGGCAAGTCCACATGCCCCGCTTGGGAATTTCCTCTATTCATCATGCACGAGCGTCGGAACGACCTTCGATTCTCAATCCGGATTTTTAACGGCATGAACAACATCGCACCCTTTGTGTCTCAATGACACCGATTCATGCCCATGATTTATGTAAATGGAACACAAGATCCGTACCAGAGGATTGAACATTTATTCGGATACAATACCCATTTGACAACAAAGACTTAGCTGATTAACCCGCGTTCCATCATTTTCTTGCGATTGGATATGGTGCAATACCACTCGATCCGTTTCGTTCATATTCGCTCTCAACACAAATTAAGAGAGGAAGACCAGACTATTCAGTTTATGTGTATTTTCGTTGAGCGCGCGTTGTTAACACGCATTGGGATTGCGCAAAAGGGCACTTGAAGATTTGGCTGATGGTTTCGTGGTGGGTGAATTCGTTTTCGGTGTCCGAAGTTCTGGGTGGGCAGAGGAAGCTAGAGTGATTTCAGAAAGATAATCGTCACTGGGACAATCAAGTCTTTCGGCGTCTCCTCCCTTGCGAGATGGCTTAGGGGAGACGAACGCTCACGTAGGGAATGCAGGGCTAGTTATTGCCGATTGTCGTATCGCATTTCCGGTTCTTGGGTGAGAACTCGGCGGTTCGCGGCTATCCGAGCGCTTTTCGATGGAGGCCGGCTTCTGCCGCGGCTCCTCACAATGGTCGTACCATTGCATGTACGGTGTGCCCAATAGTAACACTGGTGAGTTGAATGCTCATTCCACCTTCTGCCAGATCTCCAGATTTTTGAAGGAGAATTGTTCCTGCCGCTGGTCATTGTGAAAGCTTATTTGACGCATTTAATGCGGCTACTTTATAACATTCCGACAATGTCGGATAGTTAAAGATGCGGTTCAGGAAATAGTCCAACCCTCCTTTCAGTTCCAGGACCGCTTGCCCAATGTGAATTAATTCGGTGGCTCCGGTTCCAATGGCATGCACTCCCAGCAGTTCAAGGGTTTCCCGATGAAACAGCATTTTTAAAAAGCCGCTGTCATCTCCCAATATCTGTCCACGGGCAATTTCCTTATACCGAGCAACGCCGGTTTCATAAGGAATTCGTTTCTCCGTCAACTCATGTTCATTGGCACCTATCATGGAAACTTCCGGGATGGAATAAATGCCGAAAGGAAAATGCTGAGAAATGGGACTCGCCTCTTTCCCGAAGGCATAACAAGCCACACGCCGGCCCTGCGCCGCCGATGTGGCTGCCAAACTGGGAAACCCGATCACATCTCCAGCGGCAAAAATATGTGGAACCGAGGTCCGGAATTCCGGATTAACGGTGATTCGGCCACGAGCATCAGCCTCAAGACCGGCTGCCTTCAAATTCAATTTCTCCGTGGCTCCGATTCGCCCCGCGGAAAACAGGACCATGTCCGACACAATCCGTTTTCCGGAATCCAGATGAACCACGGCCTGCCTGGGCAGACCATCCACGATATCCAGCTTTTGGACCGCCTCGCCTAATCGGAATGTCACATTGCGGTTCCGCATTTGATGTAACAATTCTTCCACGATTTCCCCGTCTAAAAATTCCAACAGATGCTCTCGTTTATCAATAACGGTCACATCGATTTCCAAGGCGGAAAACATGGAAGCATATTCGATTCCGATGACTCCCCCACCAACCACAACCATCCGTTTGGGCAGGCGCTTGAGGCCGATGATTTCATCACTGGTGACAATGATCTCTCCATCCACTTCCACCGCGGGGGGAGGAGCGACAACCGTTCCCACAGCAATAAGAATGTTTTCGGCCGTAACGATCCGGGTTCCATGTTCAGACTGCACCAGCAGAGTATGATCATCGACGAATGCAGCTTCTCCATGAATCAATTCAATATCATTTCGCCAGAGCTGGTCTTCGATGACTTCCACTTCACGGTTCATGACCGAATTGACTCTGGAAAGCAATTGCTCTGCGGTCGGCCGTGAACCAATACGATTTTTGGAATAGTGGAGAAGATGGTTAATGGTAACGACGGAAGACAAAACAGCTTCCCGAAATGTTTTACTGGGAATTGTGCCTCTCTCCACACAAACACCCCCAGGGATCCTGTGCCGTTCAATAAGCCCTGCTCGCCTATGCAACTTTGCAGCTTGAATTGCTGCCCGATGGCCTGCAGGACCGCTGCCAATCGCTAAGAGATCGAAATCGAACTCCGTGCCCATTGTATTTCCGCACACTCTATTATCTAAAAGCGGTTTTTCACTTCTTGTCTATCTTTTTTATTCAACGCGTGCATAAACCATACCTTTGTCTGCAGCAACCGAACTTTTCCAATGCGCGCCGGAAAGTAGGAATACCCCAATGTTCTGTGAAAACCTCAACCCTGACGGGCTTGCCAAACGATACGAAGACCTTCAGAAAATGTCTTGGGTTCTGTCAGGACTCAATCAAGCGAAATTGGAAACTTTGGAGAATCCGGTCCACCACCGGACTTTTTTCATGAATGGGATCAAACTTTCGGAAGTCACATCACGAAATTCGGCATTCCAGTACAATGCATATTTTCCAGAATCGAAGGAAAATTTCTGGATTGATGCCCACGCGAGCCACTGAACACGAATTCGGCTAGCCAGATAATTGATGCGGAAGGGTTAACTTGATCAAGGGTTTTCCGGTGCTCAAACACACATGATTCTGCTACTCAGCTTGATGATTCAGTTCTCCTTTTTTGTTAGGAAGCATGTTGAACGCGCAGGGAAGGAATGATTTCGTCTTCCTCACCCAATATTTCCAACCCAAAATGAGGATTATCCTGCATTTCGTGCACACTGCGCCGCCCCCTGGGCGCGTCGTATTCAAAGTCAACCGGAACCTGTTCCTGCCCCTCAATGGTCACTTTCCTGGAAAGATAGGTTTTCATTCCCGCATGCCACACCGTAAGGGTATACTTACCAGGCGGAACATCGGCTATTTCGAATCGACCATCTTGCTGTGTAATAGCATAGTAGGGATTGTCCAAAACAACACCCCAGGAAAACATGTAAGGATGGAACCCGCATTGCATGACAAAGATATTGCGGTCCTTCTGCAAATGAACGTGTTCGACCATCGGCTTCCCCGGCAGATGAGAATGGGATTGGAACAGATTCGTTACTTGATGAAACGGGTTCATGGGAAGAGGCCGATTAAATAAGACCCGGGCACCGCGCACCCGGGCCGTTTCGTATCCCTGAATATCGTGTTGTACGGGATCCATATTAATCACGGTCATGTCATCCTGGTCACGCAAGACATTCACAAATGGCTGAAATTCACAATCTTTTGCTTCAATGTGTACTTTCGGCAATTCAAACGGCTTACCTTTCGTAACCCCTTTTAACATCACCACCGCATCCTTCAGAGCCCCGTCCTTGGCCACAATAAAATCTTCAACAACCCGCCAACCGGTTCCTGTCGAGATACGACCGCAATACACCGGGTCCGGAATCGTTACGAGATTAAAGGCCATCGGCTTCGGACGTTCACCGGTCAATGTGACTTTCCCGACAATCGATCCTCCGTGTTTCACCACTATTTCTTCATAGGCCCATCCAGGATTGGTGCATACCCCAACCACGCCCAAAACCATGCCAATAACTTTTCCCAATAGATGTTTCATATCATTCCCCAAATTATGTGCCAGTTCTCTTCAGTTCCCTGCCATCGAGTTTATGGAAACACGACACGGGGAAGCCGATGATCGGCTTCCCCGCTCTCCATTCCGTCAACTGAAAATCTTGCCGGTTCATTTCAATCCGACGGGCGTCACCTGCCCACCTCCCGACTGATGGGTCCTGGCCTCTTTCACGCCAGGTGAAGTTCCGCTTAAGGGGAGTAGCCGCTGATCCCCGACTGGGAGCACACGCATGTACCCCCATTGCCCTGACTGGGAATAGGGCAACCGCTGATTATTCCAGACATAGTCTCCGGGAAGGTGATAGTCCCCGCCGGCTGCCGGGATAAATGCATCAATGACCTCTGATCCGCCGAATTCCACGACACTCAGAAGATCCGCCCCTGGCATGAAAGGCTCAATCGGCCATTCATGCTTTTCTACGCTGAACATCCCGTTTTGTTCACTACTGGCACCCAACACATGAATACGGACCGGGTCCCCCGCATGTGCTTGAATAAGGGGAGTCGACGGATCGCGAGGTTCCTCCACCGTGCAAGGTTGAAACATTCGCGAGACCGAACAGCCCGCTTCTTCACGGTACGGATAGGGTTCCGATCGATAATTGACTCCGGTCAGTCCGGCGACATTTTGCACATAGGGCATAAAACTGGTCCCGATGATATTGTCTTCGTCCTGGAAGAATAGTGCGACATCGCGGTAATTCTTACGATGTTCATTTCCAGGAATACTGGTATCAACGAGTACGTCTGCCACCCAACTATTCTTGAGAGTAATGTCCTCGCCGGTCTTGGGATCACGATAAACCGACCCTTTGGGTCCAATGATCACCGACCCGAATAACCCATTCCGTGGATTGTTCATTAAATCTCCACCGTCCCAGACCAAAGAGGTGATTTCCCCGTTTGATGGATCGGCATAGTAGGTATAGGTCCGGTTTTCACCCGGTCCGATCGTTTGATCGCCCGGGTTCATGCCCAGGTTCATACCCAAAGAGTCCTTGGGATCGAAGGCCAGGGAAAAAGCCGAAAAGGACGTTCTCCCTTCCTTCATATTATTGGTCAGGTGAACGGCAATGCAGTCTCCCACGTTGGCTCGTAGCGTCAACGGCATGGGGTTGAATTCCCCTCCAACCTTGGTCACTTCTTCTTCCAGAACATAAATTTTGGCTTCGGAATTTTTGAGTTGGATTTTCCGTTCGAAGTCCACCTCGATGGCTTCCGGAGCCTGCGAATTAAAATGCATGTCCGGGAAGTCGATGGCGTGGACTTTAAACGCTTTGACCGGCGCATCGGGCGGACAAACCGGCAAGCCTTCCTGCGGATCATCTTTTCCCGAGAAACCGGCAGGAAGCGGTTGGAGATCCGGAACCGGCTTATCAAAAATCCGGATAATTCCCCATGACCCTTCCGACAGTTTGGAAGAGCGGCCATTGAAATACATGTAGTCTCCGGCCTGCCGACGCGGCCCACCGGCTTCAGGCACCACCAAGTCATACCGCTCTGCAATACCGACATGAATCGAGTTTTTTCTATTGGCATCACCCGCATATCGTTCCGTCAGGAACGTATGCCCGGCGACCGTAAAAACATGCGTTTCATTCATAAGGGATTCCACCAATCGGAACACCAGCGTATCTCCGGTGTAGGCTCGAAGTAATGGGGTACTGGGATCCCCATGCACCAGACTGCTGAATATCTGGGAAGGATCCGGGTTGACCTTCAATCGCAGGGCGATCGGTTCCGCCCGGTAATCGATTCCGCTGCCTGTCGTATGGGTCCCTCCGTTCAGGAAGGGCATAGGCGTCATATAGAGGGACTCCGGCATTTGAAAAGACACCGTTTTCCCCGCTTCCAGAGCCACCTCAATGGGTTGGCCCGGAGGATTGCCCTCCGTCACAATGTTAACGGTATGGGGAACCGTATCGTGCATTTGCACGGCCAGTTCACGAAAACTGTTATTCACCCCATACCCCACCGGTTCCGTGGAATGAATATCCGCAATCGGTCCTGTGCGAATAGGTTTTCCCGTGACCGGATCATGATACGTGGATCCTACCGGTTCCACGAGAAGCGAACAGAATCCGCCATGTGGCCAGGTGGTGGCCCCAAAGGCATGATCATGACAAAACACGGTTCCCACGTCCGCGTCCAACCAGAATCGTTGGCGGACAAACTCCACCGTCACAATGTCGTTGGCCGGATGATCGTGCTCCAGCGCCTGATGAAAGGTAATCGTCTGCCCTTCAATGGTCTTGATGCGCCGGATTTCATTGCCTTCGACATTGTCCGCTCCCACCAAGAGCAACGTATCCTGATGGTACTGTTTGGCGTTAGAAACTTTAATACTTTGTTCCCCTTGTTTAGCCGGTTCCAGCAAAACGGCATTCATGGGGACCGGCAATCCCTTCTTCAACTTTTTTTCCAACATGGTAAACGGACGAACCGATTGCTCGTAGGACATGCCCGTAATGACCCCGTCGGATGATTGCGTGTCGAATTGCACGAAATGAAAATGCGTGTTGATCTTGGATGACTGGAAATTCGTGATGTCATCGTCTTCCCATTCACTCGTCAACACATAATCCAGACAATCATAGATATTAGCCCGGAAGACCAACGGAAGCTTGAGGTCATTATTGGCCCGAATCGCCTCTTCCTCTTCATGGGCCACAAAGATCAATCCTTTGGGGTCGACGACAGCTTCTTCCGTGCCTTCCTTGGCGGTCAGCTCTATTGGAGTCTCAATGAAGTGCACGTTGTAATAAGCTCTTCGTGCATTGTCTGGACACAGACTCCACCGGCCGTTTTCCCCTGGCTTGGCCGGTTGAGTCGAAGGATTGCCATTCGCATCGCGTCGGATCGGCTCCAGCCAAGGAGCCGGATTATGATCGGGTGCGAAGGGGACCCGTTTTCCGAAATGCGGGGTCATGTGCGGCCAGGCCAACTTTCCCGTCATCGGATCAAAGAGCAGCGCCCGACGTTGTCCGGGAGTGGGGGAGGTATACTTAGGATTGACAATCGTACTTTCGTGTTCGCCTAAGGCCGTGTTGCCGTCCCACGTCCAATCCCACACCGACGCATCGTAGGCCATAATCTGACCTCGCTCATCATCGGTATGTCCCGGTTGACCGGGAGTGGGAAGTTGCATGGAGACCCAATCCTTGATCGTCACCACCGCCGGGCTTGCCTTCCAATCGCTTTGACCTTTTTCAATAATCTGAAACTTTTTTCCGAACCAATCCAGCGTCTTCCCGACCAGTTGATCGGATGGCACTCCATGTTTCATACGACCCATTCGATCCGGCAATTCCTGGAGTTCCGGCATCACGTCGGTATGAGCCGCTTCAGCTTGAAGCGTGTTGTAGACTCGCCAATATCCCCACATGCCGGCCACATAATGATGAGCCACATGACAGTGATACAAAAAATCGCCCGCACCCTGCTGACACAAACCCGATCCACATTCGGTTTCCAAATCCAGGGCTTCCGATGGACCGATGACTTCGGTATCCACCCGATCCGATTTGGTCCGGATCACGGGATATTTGACCGGGCCATTTTTCGCCTTATGCCATAAGGGCATTTCATCGGTCGCCCGCGGACTTCGCGCCCAGCGGATAGAGCCTCCATGAGGATGATGTGAATGGAAAATCTCCGAACCTCCGTGAATCAGCCTGTATTTGGCCGGATCGCCAAGGTAACTGCGCGGAATAGGAGTCGGGGCGTCTCCAAACGTATAGGAACTATACCCCAGGGATTCGTCCTCGAATCCGAAGTATTCATGCTGAAGATGCATGTAATTGATACCGAAGGGCTCACTCCGATAATTCAATGCCCGGGCTCCGGGTCGGTACACATCGGTCATAGGATCACGTTGCGGAAGAAAATCTCCCTGTTTATTGACCGGACGAAACGCTTCATCCCCAACCTCATGGTAGATGACGACAAATTCACGAAAGTCTGGTGTGGCCGGAGTTTGAATAATGGCTTGCCATCCGCTTTCCAATTCGGCCGGCCCATTACTTTTCACCGCGGTAAGATAGGTCGACCCTTTCGGCTCGACGATCATGGCTCCAAACATTCCCATAACGGTTAACTCACGATCGTTACTATAGCTATGGAACTGCCGTCCTCCCTCCTGAGTCTCCGGATGGATGTACCATTCCAGATCTATAGTTTGCCCCTCTTCTACGACCGAGTCCGGATTCGTGGTGGTGGCCGGTTGTCCGGTGTGACTCACGACCATACTGGACCCGTGAATGTGAAAACTCACGGATTCGCCGAAGTCCAATTGATTCCGTAAGGTGACTCTCATGCAATCGCCCTGATTCGCCCGGACGACCAACGGCTGAATCCAACCCGTTTGCAAGCCATTGGACACCGAACCCTGATCGAAACCCTCTTGTTCACGGGCCTTGGCATTGCGGGCTTCCTCCTCCCGCACTTTCTCAATATTCTTCGTCAGGACATACATATAGCCCGGATAATAATCCAGCCATTGATTCAGAGTAATTTCCACATTGATCGCAGAAATATCGAAATGTTTTTCGGGTGCATTGGCCGGACACCGTCCGACTTGACTCGAGACGGGCTCAACCTCACGATCCGAAGCTAAAAGATAATCCTGTCCGCCCGCTCCATATTGATGCAACATTGACGTGGTATGATAGGAACCATCGGTGCCGGCTCGCTGCATGTCCGCTTGCATCTGATGACCCATTTTGGCCATTAACCGTTCATGTTGCCGATCCACCTTCGCCGCCCGATCAGGCCGCCCCTCAATGGAATCTTCCACCACCGTTTGACCTTTTAATTTTTCTACCCAGTTATTAAATTTCTCAGATGAGGATGCCACCCGGTGACCCGAGTGCGTATTCGATTCGGTTGGATGACGCTCCTCCCCAAACCCCACACCACCCATTACGAGAGCAAGACCGGTACTTGCCGTCAAGAGAGTGGTTGCCTGAAACAGTTTGTTACACCACAACATACAATTCCCCCTCCTCATGATGGAAAACCTATTATGTAATTTTGCCCTGTAGACTTTTTTCAAGAGGTCAATGCATCCAAGTATGTCGTATCTGAAGTCAGTTTATTTTCGCCTACTCCAATTCACATATCCGGCGATCCCGGCAGTTAGGAGGAGAGCGCATCGCCTTCAGTGTTTATTCCGGTGAACACTTTTCCTTTGGGTTTCTCACCGCCAGGCGGCATATTCGTCCACAATAAAACTGACATCCCAGATACCAACAAGAGAACCGAAAAATTTTGGCTCTGACTATGGCGATCCCAATCCTGATTACCTTTATGGCGCCACATGGATATCAATTGGTGCGATCACACTTTCCCCCGGTTAAACTTCATGAACATTTCATTGAGCAAGGCTCAAACCATGGCTCATACCCGCTAGAGCTCTGCCTTTTTTCCTGTTGAATGGCCTATTTGCCTTAATAACCGTGATGGTTCCTCACATACCAAAATGAGTTCCTGCGATCCATGGTGGTGGCAGACGAGCGCCTGAGGACCATGGTTAGCGGATGGCGGTCCAATACCGTCAGTCTCCCACCGCCTGAGTGACTTCTTTCAAGGTTGGCTGCTTTGAAATGACATACGGCATCAATTCCAATGCCTTGGCTTCCGGCTTCACCTCAAGGAGAGCAATGGCCCCTCTGAGGGCATCCGTTAAGGAATGCGTGACAACCGGGTACACCCCCTCCTGCTCTACCACCACATCCAGAATAGCTCCTCCCGCAGGACCGATGACAAAAGTCTGCACACCCTGAAGCCGATTGGCGGGGTTGCCGCTTTCCCACGCGTCGTCCCAGATTTCGGCTATGGGATGCAACGCGGAAAAATTATTGGGGCCACCATTCACGAAAAAAAAGCGGACCCGTTCGCCGGGTTTTGCCTGCAGAAAATTTCCCCCGGCTGCGGCATGAACCGGGTCATACTTAAAAATTCCTCCATTGAACACCACATGGTCATAACGACGATCGAAAAACGCCTGCACGTCATCGGGATCTTTTTGATACAACTCCGTTTGCACCAACACATATTCCCGATCGGCTTTGGGCATAGCCTTAGGATCCTTGGGATCCACGATGACGGCTCCAACCATGCCGCGGGCGATATGCTGAATCATGGGAAATGCTCCGCAGTGATAGGCAAAGACCCCTGGGCGCTTGGCCACCCAAACATATTCGAGCGACTCCCCAGGGTTGATGTCACGGTAATTATCAAGAAAGCTGGTTTCCGCAGCATGAAAATCCATGGAATGCGGCCGACTATTGTCTTTGTGGTTTTTCAAGACAAAATGAACCAAGTCACCTTCGGTGACCCGCACGACAGGACCGGGAAATTGTCCATTAAACGTCCAGGCCTTGTACGTGGTACCCTTTCCATCTATGACGACCTCGGTCTCAATCGCCGTCAGTTCCACATTGACCGTTTTGGCCGACGATACAGATGGCAGACCGCTTATCATGAGGAACGACACGCATCCCACACACACATTCATTAGATTCCATTTCGTAAAAAATCTCATAACAACAAGTTCCTTCCATTAGATCGCATACGTTGCTTTCTCTTACTTCTACATGCCGTCTACTCCTAGGCAAAACCTGCGCCAATCAATTCTTTTCAACTATTGAAAGAAATCTCATTGAAAGAAAGAATGAATTTAGTGGTCCATTTTGTAATGACTCTTACAAACTACATGAGTCGCGACATACCGTGGTGGGCACAGGCATATCCCACACGATATAACGCGGGCGCTTCAGAGCAGAGCATCCGGCGAAATTTCGCCGGTGTTTGCAGAAGGGAGTTCCGACACCCTGCCACACAATCAGGAAATTCTGAAAACTTTTCATGGAAAACCCGGGTGCTGTCGGGAACAAGTGATGGATCAGGATGTGGGGGGCGGGACCCCGGAGAGGCTGCCGCGAACCTTCAAGAAGAGTTTCGTTTGGACGAAGATCGGGACACAGGGTTAAATTTCTTTAATCGGGCATGACCAATAAGCGGGGGAGGAAGGTTTTCCCGGTTCTGTAAAATTAATGAATCCACGATCTCACCACAGTTGACACATTGCCAAGCAACCGTCCACAGTTTTCCTGTCTCATGGAGAGGATCCAACAAACTCACCGGTCCCATCAACCCATTACAACGTCGACAATTCATCGCCTTCCCTTTCTATCTATCGTACAATCGCTTTTGGCCTATTCAACTCAATAGTGCAACGATGGGTTGATACCAAAACCTACTTGATTGGGTATTTGCATACCAAGGCATTTCCTGGCTCTGTTGTCGAGTCGATGCATGACGTGTTCAAGATCCTGCTGGGTGATAGTCGTGAAATTCCAGTTTTTCTGAACGTACCGGCAATGAGTCCGTTGGTATGTTCGTTGAGTCACGCTCCCAGGAGGGATACGGATGGACACAATAGAAATCGGCATTGAGGGCCTCGACAATGACTTCGTGATGGGCAAACTCTTTGCCCTCATCCGCGGATAGCAGGCCATACATGTCTCCGACATCGGCGTCGTGTCCCGACACATGGAGCGTTTGAACGGACACTGCCCCACACACTTCTTGTCCTCCTATACCGGTTCTGGCCGATCATGTTTCAAAACAAGGTTCTCCATGATAATCTCTCGTGCCAAGGACTCTGCATCGGTGAGTTCATCGGCATAGATGTCCGTCTCATACTCCTGAGTGGAAGGGGCTGCCAGCGAGACACCAAGAGGGCGTTCCGGCTCGCTCACATCGATATAGGTTTTGGTCGACAATCCCGGACGGACGGGATGTTCCAGGATCTCTTCTTTCACAAAGGCCACACGCACGGGCACGCGTTCCACAATATGAATGAAATTGCCGGTCGCATTTTCAGGAGGCAACAAGGCGAATACGCTGCCGGTGCCAGGCACTAGCCCTTCGACCATCCCATGGTACGTGTGGCGCTTCCCGTATACATCGACATTAATCAGTGCCGATTGGCCCGGCCGCACATGCTGCATTTCGGTTTCCCGCAAATTCACTTCCACCCATAGATGATCCAAAGGCACAATCGTCATCAGCGGAACACCCGGATGAACCTGGTCTCCGACCTGAGCCTTTCGCTTGGCCACATAGCCCGACGCCGGTGCCCGAATACGCTGGCGGATGTATTCGAGATAGGCTGTGATAAATTCATGTTTGGCGGCCTCTACGGCTGGATGATGTACGATAGTGACGCCTCCTACCTCCGCTGTAATGGATTGGAATTCCTCCCGGATTTCTCTGACTTCGGCCTGAAGCGCTCGCATTTGGTCGAGCGCATTCTCGAGGACTTGCTCAGAAATTGCCCCGCTCGGGAGCGCCTCCCGGAATCGGGCTACATCATGGCGTACTAAGTCGAGTCGAGCCACCCTGGAGGTGAATTTTTGCTGGATCTGCCTTCTTTTGGCGAATAACGCCGCGATTCTGCGCACCTCCCCTCCCAGTAAGCCTCGTGTCCGTCCCAGTTTGGCCTGGGCCTGATGTTCATCAAGACGGATAAGGAGATCTCCTTTCTCCACATGCTGGGTTTCCTCAACAAGAACCTGGGTGATAATGCCCGTTGCCTGTGCCTCCAACGTGACGAGGTTGCCGGCAACAAAGGCATTATCGGTCCATACCCAAAAACGTGCGTAGTACCACCAGTACCCGCCGTAAGCCAATGCAGCCGCAAACAGGATCAGAGCAACCAACGCAAGACGACGGTTACGTCGGCTACGAATTTCCTTGTGGCGAATTTTAACGGGAGTTGTGCTCATTATTTTATTCCGTTGCTTGTTGGGTGTCTCGAACGATGGGGTATCCACCACCCAGGGCTTCGATCAAACCCACCATTGACACAAGTTGATCAGCTTCCAGGGCCTTTAATGCGAATTCCTGATCCAATACGGCATGATGCTGCTTCAACACCTCACGGCGATCGTCCAGACCGCTACGAAAGCGCACTTCAACAAGCTGCCAGTCGTCACTTACCGATGTCAGCAGGCGACGGTGCGCCTCAAGCATGGAACGAGTCTCATGCCAGACACTCAGACTGTCGGCAACCTCCCGCATGGCCTCCAGCAACGTGTCGTTATAGAGTTCCACTGCCACGTCGTATTCTTTCCGTTGCGCTTCCAGTTCACCGCGAAGACGACCGCCTTCGAACCAGGGAAGCCGCAGACCCGGCCCGCCTCCGTATGCGAGGCTGGACGATGAAAAAAGAAAATTTCCCAAAGAACCGATCCCGCTCGCCAGAGTCAAAGCCCTCAAACCCACAAACCCATTCAAGTCGATCGTGGGGAGAAATTGAGTTTTCGCCACCGTAATCATCTTGGCTGCGGCCTCGGCTCGATATTTGGCTGCGGCGAGATCCGGGCGGTGCGCCAACAGCCCTATCGGTAGTTCCGGAGGCAACGGAATTCGCCGTGGCATCATCACCGTATCGGTAAACAGCTGCTCTCCCCAATCAGGTCCGTGACCGCTCAGCCTGACCAACAAATACTGCTGGAAGTCCAACTGCTCCCTGGTGCCGGCTTTCCGCTTGTTCGCCGCCTCTAGTTCCGCAGTAGCCCGTTTAACCGAATTCGCGTCATCCAGGCCAGACCGAAACCGGATCTTGGCCAGATTCAGGAGATCGTGACGAAGGTCCACCATGGCCTCGACCAGCTCAAGCTGCTGGCGCAACGCGACCCTGCGGAAGTAGGCCCGCGCGATCCCTGCGGTCAACCTCAATCGCACCTCCGCCCATTCCGCATTATGGGCCAATTCCCTGCTCATTGCAGATTCCATCATGGCGCGATTTTTCCCCCAGAAATCCAGCTCCCACCGCAAACTCAATGGATGAATCAGGCCTAACGCAATATCAGCCCCGGCCACCTCAGGATTGAGGGCGGCAAATACGCCGTGTTCGGAAATACGCTCCGCGGTCAGCTCGGCGTCCGCCTCCAGGAACGGCAACAATCTCGCCCCTTCGACGCGGACAAGGGCATGCGCTTCATGAAGACGGGCGTAGGCGACCTTGAGACCAGGGTTATCCTTGAGAGCACTATCGATCAACCCGGTAAGTTCGGGACTCCCGAATTCTTGCCACCAACGGTCTTCAGGCCATTCCGGGAGCGGGCTCTCGGATTCATGATGAGCAGCATGGGAAAGTATCTCCTTCATGGAAGGAGGCTCTAGGAATTCGGCAGATTTTTCGCCTGAAGGAATCCAGGCACACCCGACACCGAGGAACAGGCAGCCGATACCGAACGCAAAAAGCCCATGCCGTTTCAAGGCGGACTGCGAACTCATGGCGGCTCCTCCATGAGTTCTTCGGCCCGCATCTCCAGCACCTCTTCTTCCAGGCTTGGATGGAAAGGCAGTTGGGTCGGATACGCCAACCAGACGAGGGTAGCCAGTCCGACAAACATATAGCTGGCAAACAGAAACGCATCGCTCATGGCCAGAATCCCCGCATACTGTTTGACAAGGGCGAGGAGCTTGCCATTCACCATGGCAGAACCAAGACCGGCATCTTCCAGTTTGGTAGAGAATCCTCTCAGCACATCGAAGGACGCAAACTGTCTGCCCCCAAAATGGTTCGCCAAATGAAGCTGATGAAAGGGAGTGCGTCGAAAGAGCACAATCCCTTGAAACGTGATGCCGAACCCTCCGGCGGCGATACGTAACAGATTGGCCGCCTCCGCCGCGCGCATCACTTGAACGCCGGATAATCTGTGAAGGGTGAGCACCGTTATGGGAGTAAAAAACGAGCCCAGAAAAAACCCTTCGAGCAGCATGGGCCAGAAAATCTGATCAAATGAGTGAGGATCGTCGTACAGGCCAATCCAGTATAGAGTGAAAGCAAATCCAAGAAAATTGAGGCAGACAAGGAGGCGAACATCAACTCGCTTGGAGAGCTCGTGCATCAGGGCGATCATTGGAGCCCCCAATAGGATCATCGGCAGGAACACAATGCCGGCAAGTAGAGACGAATAGCCCATCAACAATTGAAGCTGGACGATCAGAAGGGTGAGGAGTCCCTGGATCGAAAAGAACCCCACGACCAAACAGATCAGGCCAATCGTAAAATTCCGATCGGCGAATAACCGGAGATCCAAAATCGGGCGACGTTCGCCCAGTTCCCAGATAACAAAACAAGGAACAGCCGCGATGACGACGATCAGGACACCACGGAGGAAGATCGAGTCAAGCCAGTCAAAATCGTTGCCCATATTGAGAAGAGTCTGAATGCCAACCAAAATGACGGCCAACAGAAAAAATCCCACGAAGTCGAACCGGGTACGCTGGCGATGAAACTCCCGACCATACAATAACGACCCCATGAAACCCGCCACGATCATGGAAAGGACCACATCTAGATAAAACAAATAACGCCACCCAAGATCATCCGCGATCCATCCGCCCACGGGAAGACCGATGGTAAACGGCGTAATAGTTAACAACCCCCATATCGCTAATCCCAACGATTTAAGCCGGTCGGGGTACTCTCTGAGCAGCATATCTTGTGAGAGAAAAATCGTAAGCCCGCCTGTAAACCCTTGCAGAATTCGGGCATTCAGAAACTCCCAATGGGTCTGGCTGATGCCGCCCAAATATGAAGCGATCGCATACACAAGAAAGGCGCCAATAAACACACGATAATTGCCGAACCGGTCAGACAGAGTGCGGCCAATGGGAATGCCCAGCGCCAGGGCGATCATGAAATCCGTCTGAGCCCAGCTCAGAAAACTTGGCAATACGCCTTCCAGGTCGCCGGCCACATGGGGTAACAGCGCAACGTAGGACCCGGCATTGAACATCACAACGATATGCCCAAGACCGAGGGTAATGTTAAACAGGATAAATGGCCAACCTTTCAGGCGTTTTGGGAGCCGTCTTGACATTTTCAGTTGAGGGAGGGAAACCTGTACGACGTCCAGAGGAGGCTAGGCGACCGGTCACCTAGAAAAAAAGTCTAATCTTGGGGCCATATTGCACCAGAAAGAAGAAGGTCATTCATAATTCTTCCTGCCAAGACCGGCATCCCGGCGCGAAACTTAAAGCACCGAATGGCCGACCCCTTGGTCATTTCGATCATTTCCGGCGGATAGCCCTGCTCCCGTAACCGCCGGGCGCCCGCTTCCCCGCTGTACCGCTCCGCAATGATGATCATCGCTTTGGCCAGATACGTAAACGCCGTATCCCAGCTCACCCGCAACATGTCATCCAGATACCGCGCATTAAACTTGTACTTCGTCATCACGACGGGGGTGAACTCGGGACTGCCATCGTCCATCCATTGCTTCCAGCCCCGCCGCATCAACGGCCCCTTCAACCGATACGGCCCATACACCCGCCGATGCATGGTATACCCCTTCAGGCACATCCGCGGATTGTGCGCGAACGTCCCCCGGTTGCCATACAGGTCTTCATACGTTTGATGATCGTAGTTCTGCTCCACCCGCATCACCACCCCGTTGCGCACAAAGGCGCGAATCCGGCAGGCATGCGTATCGTTGGGCGAACAACACCACGTAAACGAACTGTCATACCGATATTGATCGTGATACACCCGCTCCCATGAGCGATCAGGGTATTCCCCCAGGGGATTCCCCACTTCGATGACTGGCTGCAAGGCCGTCAACGCCAGCGCCTTATCCGCCAACGCCACGGCCGCCACGGTCCCCGCCGAGACCTTTAAGAATTGCCGTCTAGAAAGAAACATTGCTTACACCTCCTCAGTAAGTGCAGGACGAAATGTCCTTAGAATCATTCTTAAATCAACTAGAAATTGGTAATATCACCCCCCTTTCCTTATGAATTTTCAACATTTAATAAATATTTCATTAGGTTTGGATTTAAGAATTAATCTGTTGAGGAAAAAAGCAATTCCTAGTCCTCGAAGTCTCATGTTTTTATTAATTTCATAACATATTGAAAATTAATAAAATATTCATAATTTACATTTTTAAAAATATAAGAAAAAAGATACCTTTTGGTAACAAATGATAATTTGTAAAATAAAAAAGTATCAACACAGGAAAGATCGAAGCAGAGTCATCATATAAAAAAATGAGGTCATAGCATAAATCTAAGCTGTTTGGTTTGTTTAATTAGAGTTACTGAATTATTACTGGTTGAGGGTCTAAAATTAACCAATTGTTATAGAAAATTGCATAAACAATGACTAAGTTTAATTTAATTGCTCGATAATAAATCCTTTTAAAAGCAGAAATGCACACTAACGTTACCATTTAGTATCAATTTAAAAAAATGTAACGAACACTTCTTAACTTATGACATTAAAAAATATCCTGATCCCCATGAATTTGAGTCAACCAAGGCACAATTTTTGATTAATTTTTAGTAGTAAGGTTGAAGATGACAGACGAACAAAGGGAACCCATTCAACGGTGGACGGCGAAGCGACGCGTGACCTTGGAGGTGAATATTTTGAAGGGGAGAGACTTCAGTCGCGGAGGCCACGCGGGCGCATGGGCTCACCGTTGGAGAAATTGAAGCGTGACGGGAGCGGTTTCTGCCAGGGGCTGAAAACGCCTTGCAAACGCATCCCAAAGATGAGGAATTTCTCAAAGAGGAGCAAATCAAGAAATTCAAGCAGAAGATTGGGGATCTGGTCGAGGACGATGATCTTTATACGGGAAGTCCTGAAGCCATACCCTTTAACGCGGGGGACATCCGACGCGTGAGAGCGACCCACATGGATACTTCCTGACGTCGAATCTGTCGAGTGTTACATGCAACACAGGCCAAAGGTCGGGGTTGAACGAACTCAATTCCAATAACTGTTATCTGAACTTGTTGACACCAATTTTCAGGCAATTTTGATTAATTAGACAGGTTGTACAACGAGGGGAGGTAGGCAAACATTGATTTTGGCCAAAGGTGACCAACCATTTATTAAAGGGTATCCAGTATTTGCTAGGGAGTTTTTTTCGAAGGGCGTGCTCAGTCCCACTGGGAGTTTTAGTTTTAACATAACCTAGACGGTTACAAATTCGATGGACATGTGTATCTACACAAATTCCTAGTTTTCCATATCCCAAGGTCAATACCAGATTAGCCGTCTTTCGCCCAACGCCCTTTAGTAACAACAATTCCTCAATTTCGTCGGGAACCTGACCTTGGTAACTCTGACATATTTCCTGGCAAATCGCGTTAATTTGTCTGGCTTTTGTTCTGAAAAACCCAACGGGATAGATAGCTCCCTCTAACTCACGAGAACTAAGATGCCCCATAGATTTAGCATTGTCCGCAATAGCGAATAACCGATCACAAGCTTCTTTAGTATCCTTGTCCTTCGTTCGCAAACTTAAAATGCATCCAATTAATATCAGAAATGGGTCGTGGCGATTTTTAAACAACCTGTCTAGAAAAGGCGAAGGCAAAGGCTTAATCATTTGCCTAATCAGCTTGAGAACGAAATGAATATCTTCGTTCCGCATAAGGCTATGAAATAGTTGTGTAGGGGAGAAGGGCAGGAAAAACGAGGAATTAACTAAAACATTCTGTGCTTGGAAAGCCACTTTTGACGACGCCTGGCGGCTTCACGTTCCTTAGCTTTCTTTTTCACGCTTGGTTTCTCATAAAATCTTCGACGCTTAAGCTCACGAAACAATCCGTCTGCGGCCAATTTCTTTTTTGCAACTTTTAAAGCTTTTTCGACATTATTGTTGATGACTCTAACTTCCACAGGTCCCTCGATTCTTAGGTATCTACGGTTACTGTTAAAAAATAATTATCCTCAGACCCAAGAAATGCACTCTAGCATGTAGTTGCATGTTTGGCAAGAAATTTCGCCTAATTTTTATTATAAAAATTCAATGTTATCAATGGCTTGAATTTTTATATTGGAAAATTTCACGGTTTAGGATTCCTTTAGTGCTGCCACAATATCTAAGACCATTTTCTTACCATCACCAAACAACATTAATGAATTTTCCAGTGCAAACAGAGGATTCGGAATTCCGGCAAAACCAGGACTTAGACTGCGCTTAATCACTACGACGATTTTGGCCTTATCCACATCAATAATGGGCATCCCGGCAATAGGGCTGCTGGGATCAGTCCGAGCCATTGGATTCACAACGTCATTCGCACCAATCACTAAAGCCACATCGACCTGATCAAAGGTTTGGTTAATATCATCCATATCTTTGAGGGATTCATAGGGCACATCGGCTTCGGCCATTAAGACATTCATATGACCTGGCATTCTTCCTGCCACTGGATGAATGGCATATTCGACTGTCGTCCCTCTGCTCTCTAACAGGGACGCCAAACTTGCCACGGGATGTTGAGCCTGAGAAACAGCCATTCCGTACCCGGGAACAATGACTACCCGTCGCGCCGCATCAAATAACATGGCGACCTCTTCCGGTGAAGCTGACTTCACTTTTCCGCCATAGACCTCGTCAGCCGTGGGTCCGCCATCACCTCCGGCTGCCATGACCCCAAACAGCACGTTGGTTAGGGAGCGGTTCATGGCTTTACACATAATATGCGTCAGGATAATCCCGGAAGCACCCACCAAGGATCCGGTAATAATCAAGACATTATTAGAAAGTACGAACCCGGTGGCTGCCGCTGCCAAACCGGAGTAGGAATTTAGTAAGGCCACGACTACCGGCATATCTGCTCCGCCAATGGGAATAACTAACAACACGCCCAAGACGGATGCCACTCCGACGAGAATCCAATACAGAGAAAAGCTCTCAGGATGGAGCACGACACCGACGCTTAATCCTAATACCAGGACTGCCAGCACCGCATTAATGACCTGTTGCCCTGTGAAAAGGACGGCATTTTCGGAAATGATCCCTTGTAACTTTCCAAAGGCCACCAGACTACCCCAAAAGGTCACAGCCCCAATTAAGCCTGAAGCTGCGGTGGCAATAGTCAACTGGAGCAAAGGAGCGTTGGTTATGGAATCTGCCTCAAGGAGTGCCGCTCCAGCCACAAAGATGGAGGCTGCGCCACCAAACCCATTCAGCAGCGCCACCAACTCGGGCATCGCGGTCATTTCGATCTTGATTGCTAATGCTGCACCGATCGCACCCCCGATTATGATCCCCAAAATTATAAATTCATAACTGACAATGTGCCGGTCCGTGAGGGTAACGACCACAGCCAGAAACATTCCACAGGCACCCAAGAAGTTTCCTCTGACCGCGGTACGGGGATGAGTCAATCCTTTTAGGCCAAAAATGAAAAGAACCGACGCAATGAGATAGGCAAAGTTAATGATGATATCGTACATGGCTGTTAGGACTTCTTTCGAAACATTGCCAGCATTCGATTCGTGACCATAAAGCCTCCCACGACGTTAATAGAGGCCAACACAACCGACAGAAACCCCAAAACAGTGGTAATCCATAATTCCGTTCCTGTGGAAACAATGGCACCGACCAACGTAATCCCGGAAATCGCGTTGGAGCCGGACATTAATGGCGTATGAAGCGTTGGTGGAATCTTGGTAATGATTTCAAAGCCCACAAAGATGGCCAATACGAAAACCGTAAATGACATAATAAACATTTCCATAGGAGATTCCTTTTAGGATCCGGTACTTTCGCCGGTTTTGGCTGGAAGACCAAGGGCTTCCCGCAAGCGCGGAAGGACAACCTCCCCGCCACGGGTCATCATTGTCTCTTTGGTAATCTCGTCGTTCATATCCAATTTCACTTCACCTTTTTTCACAAGATGGAGCAAAAAGGTGGCGATATTTTTCGCATACATCTGACTCGCATGAAACGGCACGGTGGCGGATAAATTCTCCGGGCCATGAATGGTAACCCCATGCAAAACAATGGTCTGACCCGGCTTGGTCAATTCGCAATTGCCTCCACGTTCGGCAGCTAAGTCAACAATGACCGATCCTGGCGCCATGCCCGACACCATATCTTCCGTAATCAAAATCGGCGCCTTTTTCCCGGGAACGGCAGCGGTGGAAATCACCACATCACTGGTCGAGATGACCTGCTTTAACAATTCACGCTGTTTTTTATAAAAGGCTTCGTCCTGGGCTTTGGCATAACCCCCTTTATCTTCAGTTTCTCCCGTTTCCAACGGCAGTTCCACGAATTTTGCGCCCAAGCTCAGAATTTGCTCCTTCACTGCGGGACGAATATCATACGCCTCAACCGCCGCTCCCAAACGACGAGCCACCGAAATAGCCTGCAATCCGGCTACCCCAGCCCCAATGATCAGTACTTTGGCCGGAGTCACGGTTCCAGCCGCCGTCATCAACATGGGAAACATCTTGGGTAACGAATTGGCCGCCAACAATACTGCCTTATAACCCGCTACCGTACCCATGGAGGATAAGATATCCATGCTTTGGGCTCTGGTGATGCGAGGCATCAGCTCCATCGCAAAGGCCGTGACCCCACAGGCCGCCAACTCTTGAACGGAGGCCAGATCGGTCAAAGCTTCTGCGGTTCCAATGACCATTTGTCCTTTTCGATATGCCTTGAGATCCGCTTTTCCTTCTTGGGGGTTCGCTCCTAATAAACGCACTTGCACGATGCAATCCGCTTCCTGGAATACCTGACCCCGGGAGGAGACAATCTGAGCCCCCTTATTTGAATATTCAGAATCGGGATACCCCGATTCCACCCCTGCCCCCGCTTCCACAAGAACGGTCATGCCTCCTTTTTTAAGAGAGTCTATGACTGAAGGAATCATGGCCACACGATGTTCGCCCGGGTAGGTTTCTCGAAGGACGCCGACTTTCATGACAATGTGCTTTGTAAAGTGGATTTAGAAAGTTTAGACCTGATCACTATTTAACGTTAGTCATCACCATAAGCAAACCAGGCAGTGATATCATACTGTTTTCGGATTAATCAATATATCTTTGGCTCTACCAAGATGGTTCTATCGGCCCAGGAATAATGAATACGATTGGTCCATGAGGTGCTTGATCAACCGGGATGTTCCTCGATGATCGGCTAATCATGCATAGGGACTAAATGCTTTGAATGCCTTACGGCCTATCCGTTGGATTCATCGTACAATGCACCTACAATTTCCCGAATCATGAAATACATAGCTCGACTTTCCGTATAACACCCATGACCGAACAGATGCTCTCGAGGTTCGCTATCGGGTTGAACCGGATAATCAATTAACAAACACGTACCGTCATTATGGCACCGGGTACTTCGACGTACACACTCCAGCCAGCGTTCAAACCCATCATAAGGCTCAAAAATATCCCGAAAATCTTCAATGGCCTGCTGTGCCTCAGCGGCAGTTGGCCATTCATCCGTCCCGGCGACAGCTAGTTGTTGGACATAATCCCCACCGCTTAAATAGGGCAATTCCCAGGCAATCTGCGGTAAATCCATTTTTGACAACCATCGCTTGCCATCGGGCCGAATGGATCGATGGTTGACCATATGAAGCAACTTGCCAATTCCACTGGTATCCCATCCATGGCGTATCGGAGTTCCCAAGGTCACTATATCCACAATTACCCCATTTAAGAGACGACCATCAGACACCAGTTGATACAAAGCTTCCAAACGATCCAGCCAATGACTTTTATCAGGGCAGGCCTGCCAATATCGACCTAAAACTTCAAAAACCCCCGGGCGGGCTTCAGCATCACCAGCGCTCAGAAAATTTGACAATAAGGCCAGGATCTGTCCGGCATGACCATGTCCAATAAGAAGCACACGACCTCCCTGCTCGAAAAAATCTTCCTTGAGCCAATTTCCCAGATATTCCAGCAGCTCCACAGCGGCCTCAACCCGTCCCAAATGATGATTCACGGAGGACCAGACGTATCGGTTGCAAACCATGGAATTCAGACCGTTTTGCCGGATGGCTTTAGCAAACCCCTGGACATAGGTAGTGGTAAAATTACCGACTTCCTTGGCCATCCGATCTAAATTCGCAAGAGAAACGGGGTCATTCTTGAGTGGCGGATGAATAGAATCCCCGGAATGATAAATCCCGTTGGTGGCAGGACGTAGTAAGGCCAGAAGTGACTCCAATCCTGAGACGCCTCGAGAATACCCACGCTTGAGGCCACCGACTTCATCCAAACGGGCCGATCCGAACAGGTCCACGTAGGGGTGTCCATTGAAAAATAGAATTCCCTTCACTCCGGCTTGGGACAATTGGCTACCTACCTGTCCCATCACTTGGCTCCATCCCGGTGAATCAACCTCGAGTCCCTGTTGAAACGTGCGATATCTCACACGATCGCCAGGATCCGACCTGGTATAAGTGGCATGCTGAAAATTATTATTGTGCGGCATTTCAATCCTCTGCTCCATCTGAAAATACTGTCTTAGTCGATAGCAGGCACACAGGGCAAGAGGGAAAAGAAGAATCCGCTACTGATGAAGAGAGCATCAGGAAAATATCGTTCACCAAGGCGAAGTCAGCCGGTTGACCACCCGAAAATCTGCATGATAAGTTCAGTCCGAGGGTTCACATATAACCAAACAGTAAGCAAAAGGCTTGAGAGCATTACCTGGCCTCCAGCTTGTTTTCATTTTTCGATTTATACATGGAGATGTTAGTTCATGGATACAACACGAATCTGGCGGCCTGGAACAAGCTTCCGTCGTTCCTCCACTCCCAAGACGCTCTTGAATTTCTTTGTGGGCATTGGGCTTCTTGCCACGATGTTAAGCAACCCCACAGGGGCATGGGCCGCTCAAGCTAATCACGTTATCCTCATTGTCCTCGAAGGCATCAAACCTGCGACCATTCAAAACGGAGCAACACCTACCCTGGCGCGATTAGCGAAAGAAGGAGCGGTTTCCTGGTCCGCCCAATCGATCAGCCCCCCCCTCACGGTACCATCCATGGCCTCCCTTCTAACCGGTCTGACCGTTGAAAGGCACCGGGTGAATGCCGATTGGGAACATTATGACTTTGGCCGGTCTTTCATGCGGTCTCCCACAGTATTTGATTACATGGATTTAGCCGGAGGAATGGATAGCGCGGTGTTCCTGATGGATGAACGCCTTTACCAATTATCGCGACCGGAAATTTATGTGGATTCTCAAGTCTGCGGGTACACCAAACCCCAATGCAATCCTGAAAGGTTGACCGTATATATTAAAGACTATTTATCGAAGGTCACCAGCGGCAGCGGATATGGGTTCCGCATATTTGCCGTCCCTAATTTGTTATTGGTGCATTTCCCCACAGCCGCCCGAATCGGGCAAAAAAGCGGATGGGATTCAGCAAAATTTCAGACGGCGGTGCAAGCCATTGATACGGCAGTGGAGAACATCATCTCCATCTATAAAGAGTTGGGGGTATTGGATCAGACCATGGTTATCGTAACAGGATTAAATAGCGGTCCCGTTCAAGGATCTACCTCCAATGGCCAGAAGGTGGCAACCGGTACTCCCAACTGGGATCCGACGATTCCATGGATTGCCTGGGGTGCAAATATCAAAGCCGGTCAATCGCTGAAGAATCCCGTTTCGTTGCTGGATACCGGAGCCACAATTATGTATGGTCTCGGACTGGAAACTCATACCGAATGGGATAGTCATCCATTAAAAGAAATTTTTCAAACGGTTCCCGAACGACGCACAACCGAAAATGAAGAACTGGAAAAAATTTATTAAAACCATGACACGCAAATCATTCTCCCATTGTTTCCCAATCACGGGCTTGTGTATGTCCGCAGCCCTGGCTCTCACTTGCGGCTTGACGAGTTTCACGGAAGCTGCCGAACCGGTGAATCCCCTCTTGAAGGAATTCACCATTAAGATAGACCCATCCGCGTTAAAACCTCCAACTCATTGGCATGTGCCAGGAATGACTCCCCTCATTTGGACCATGGATCCCGTGAACATGGAAGCGTATAAAACGACAGATATTAAAGAGTTACAACTGAAACCCGGAAATTACCGCTTTGGAACATTTACTTTTGATTTTTTGTTCAAAGTCACCCTTTCAGGTACCCTGGAATTCTCGGAGACCCTTGACCAATGCGTGGATGGTCGGGGGACCCAGGTCCTGACGATTCGATGTAGTCATACCCAACCCTATCCTCAAGAGCCCGACTACTACAAATGAAGGAATTTAGAAAGCAAGCAGATTATGGCCAATACCTTTGAAGAATGGCTGGAAGCGCTGGAAGATGTAGACGATGCCACTCGTGAAGAGGCTGCCAAAGCTCTCGCCGATTTAGGCGATCCCCGGGCACTCGATTCTCTCCTGACAGCTTTGGAAGATGATTTCTGGTCTGTGCGTGTGCATGTTGGCTGGGCTCTGGCCAAAATCGGCGGACCGAAAGGCACAGAAGGCCTCATCACTCTTTTCAATGACAACATGTTGGAAGTTCAAGCAGAAGCCATACAGGCCATGGCGACCTTAGGGGTAGCCGTGGTCCCGCAACTGGTAGCCGCCTTGAAAGATAGCCGGTGGCGGGTGCGTGAGCAGGCAGCCAAGACTCTTGGGGAAATTAAGGATCCGCAAGCCGTGCAGGGATTAATCTTTGCGTGCCGTGACCGTGATGGAGCCGTCAAAAGCGCGGCTGCCGAAGCCTTAGGAAAAATCGGAGACCCGAAAGCTGTACCTGCCCTGATTAAATTGTTCAAGGATACGTCAAAGATCGTTCGAGAAACGGCTGGAACGGCACTCATGTATATTGGCGAACCCTCGGTCCAACCCCTGTTGGCAACCCTCAAGGACCCGCACTTTGTGGTTCGCTGCCATGGCGTGCGCGCACTGGGGGGTATGACCACGGACTACCAAATGGGAAAAGCCTGGGTCCGCGATTCCCGCGTTGTCGATGCCTTGATTGAGATGCTGAAAGATCCTGACCGCGCAGTTCGGGAGGATGCCACCATTGCCTTAGGCAATATTGGAGACCCGAAAGCTGTTGACGCGTTGATGGAGGCTATGAAAGACGGAACCGTCAGGCGCCATGCCATTGCCTCATTAGGGATGATCGGGGACTCACGTGCCTTCCAGGCTGTCTTAGATGCACTGAAAGGAAAGGGATTTCAACAAGTTGGAAAACCCACCCCCGGTTGCATCATCAGTGAGGATCAGCTAATCAAAGAAGCTGCGGCTACAGCCTTGGGCCATTTCCGGCACCCCAGGGTCATCCCAGACCTGATCCTGCTATTAAAGGACCTCGTGCTGAGAGAATACGCCGCCAATTCATTGGTGCTGATAGGAGATGCGGCTATTGAGCCTCTGCTAACCTATTTACACGATCCCGATCTCTCCAAGGTTGAACGAGAAAGCGAACGCGTTCTGGCCTTTGCCACCACGCGGTTGACCGCGTCCGGTGCTTTAAAAAAGATTATCTTGGAAACCTTGGATAAATTGGGATGGCAACCACCCGAGACCGAATCGGCTGAGTCCCGGGAAATTGAATATACCGATACCTCCAACGTGCTAGGCAGTGAAGGCCGTTTTGGAAAAAGCGGAGACTTCGCCCAACCCGCTAAAGGCCTGAAAATCGAACGATGAAGATGGCTTCAACCACCTTCATTCATCCCGCAGTTTTTTTATTCTAGCTCTTCCGAAACTGCAAGATTCCCCAGGTTAAATGATCGGCTTTTCCCGCATCGACCCAATGCTGAAGCCCGATCTTCATATTCGCCAGATATTCCTCGGTGCAGACCCGAATGAGCGAGTGGCGTTGAGCCACCAACTCCTGAAGAACCCGTCCATAATGAGCGGTGAGGTTCGAGGTCAGATCCTCAATGCGGATTTCTGTGAATCCTATCCGGGTAGCCAGCTTCCGATAGAAGTCAATCGATCCGAGCGAATCCAAATGTATGCGATCTAAAATGGGCTGAAGCACGTCCGGGGGACAGTTCTCACGCTTCATCGGATCGGTAAAAATAAATTGTCCGCCTTTGGCCAAAACCCGATAGACTTCCTGAAAGACTTTTTCCCGGTTGCCGCTGTGTAAAATGGCATCTTGCGACCACACCACATCCACGCTGTGATCGGGCATAGGAATGTCTTCAAAACTGCCATCGACGACATTAATCGAAAGACTGATTGCTGCCTTCTGATTCACCGTCCGGTTACGTTGATTTTGCACTTCGCTCAGATTCAGGCAACCCACATGGCACCCGTACTGCTTCACCAGAAAGCGGGCCGACCCCCCATATCCCGATCCGATGTCCAGCACACGGCTTTCGGCATTCAAATTCTCCACATATCCGGCCATTTTCTTGACCGTTCGCCGGCTGGCCTCAAAAATCGAATCATTCTCGGATTGATAAAGCCCGATGTGAATGTCCTCCCCGCCCCAAATTGCAGCATAAAATCGATCGGCATCGGAACTATTGTAATACACACGGGCCGTATCCACCGTGGGTGAATAATGAACATGGCCCAGTTTGCCCATGATGGTAGCCGGCCGTTCCTCGTTTTTATACAGTTTCTCAGCCACATGGACATAAAAATCAGGATCTTCCACTTTGTGCGTTTCTTGAAAATCGGCGTAGGTTTTAATTTGTTGAAACCCCACTTCATGCATCAGTCGCCGCGTATATTCCTTGCGGAGCGGGTACATATTCAAGTGAAAAATTGATCCGTCCGGAAAGGTATACCGGAACCGAGCCAACCCTTCATCCACATGCTCGGGTTCGGCACTCACATTTTCCCCACAGTAGTAATACACGTGCTTGGACGTGAATCCTTCATCCAAAATTCCATCGTAATTGCGCTGATCCAAAATCAGAACGCCATCGTGATTGAGGGCGGCATAAAATTCCGCCAACGCCTTTCGACGATCCTGTTCGGAAAAGAGATGGGTCAGCGAATTCCCCAGACAAATCACGGCATCGTATTTATTGTGAATATCACGGCTCAGCCAACGCCAATCCGCATGAATGGTGCGCATAATAAAACCCGCACGCCGGCCGTTCTCGAAGGCCTGGGCCAGCATTTCCGGGCTCCCATCGGCACTAATGACATCAAACCCGGCACGCAAAAGCCGAATAGAATGAAATCCGGTTCCCGTGGCCACATCCAACACGCGCCGTACCCCGCGTTCCTTCAAGATCCGTATAAAAAAATCCCCTTCGCTTGAAGCCCGGGCATCCCAATTGATCAGGGCATCCCACTTTCGAACAAAACTATGGACGTATTCCCGTTTATAGAGATCGGTTTTTCTCTGCGCAATGGGATTATCGCCATACATTTGCTCGGAATCTTTCAAGCCGGCTTTTTCTGAAATCATGCGGGTACCTCAATGGTAACGGTTTGTTCTGATGAGGAGACAACGCCGGACAACCAGCCAATGGGCAACAGCCATCCATTTCCCTCAACCAGGAAATAAAAAAGGCCACCGAACTTCTCTTGCGAGCGTAAGGTAGGCCCGGTCTTTCAACGATAGTTTGAATCTAACCATTTACGGCCATTAGAGCAACCCCTTAAACCTGTCATGGGAACATTTCACCGCAAAAACGCTCTCAAGCTCGTCAAATGCCCTTACAGTTTTTTGACTACATCACAGCACAAACAGCGCACAACGTCAGAATTTTCCGATCATCCGGACCTTTGCCCGCCCACCAATCCATCGAGTTTTTCTTGTTCACTCCTGCATTTTATGGTAAGGCCTAGTCTTCCCTATTCACTGCCGTTGTTGCATGCATCCACTGAAACCCTCCAATCTTGTCTTTTACATCTCCTGCGGGCTTGCGTTTGTCTTCCTGATGTGGGGTGCAGTGGCTCCAGACCATTTGGCTAAAATCACCGGAGCTTTTCAAATTTCCCTTCTTGATTCATTCGGCTGGCTCTATGTTCTAGCAGCCACCGGCTTTCTCCTGTGTGCCTTCTGTCTGATTTTTTCCAGATGGGGAGATATTCCACTAGGGCCGGATGGGGCCAAACCGGAATTTCCTCTTCTTACGTGGTTCGCCATGTTGTTTTGCGCAGGCATGGGCATCGGGCTGGTATTCTGGGGAGTGGCCGAACCCACCGCGCATTTTCATGATCCGCCTAACGGAGAAGGAGAGACGCCGCAGTCGGCACGCTTGGCTCTCCAATATGCCTTTTTCCATTGGGGCCTTCACCCCTGGGGTATTTATACAATGGTGGGCATGGCTCTCGCCTATTTTCAATTCCGGAAAGGCATGCCGGGGCTCTTCAGCCTCGGCTGCCAGCCGGTTTTGGGCAGGCATGCTTCCGGACCATTGGGAACCGCCGTGGATGTCATTGCCGTCTTTGCCACGATCTTTGGGGTGGCGACATCACTGGGGTTTGGCGCCGTCCAGATCAGCGGAGGACTTTCCCATATCTTCGACATTCCCAACTCACTCACTACGCAATTGTTCTTGATCGCTATCGTCACCGTCCTCTTCATCCTGTCGGCCCAAACGGGTCTGCAGCGTGGCATCAAATACCTCAGCAATCTCAACATGGTGCTGGCACTTTCTCTGTTGTTCTTTCTACTTCTGATGGGGCCAACACATTTCATTATGACCGTGTTTCCCTCAACATTCGGGCACTATATCCAGAACCTGCCCACCATGAGCTTAAACCTCGCACCCTTCCGGGATTCCACCTGGATCCATAACTGGACTCTATTCTATTGGGCTTGGTGGATCGCCTGGGCCCCGTTTGTGGGAACGTTTATCGCGAGAATTTCAAAAGGCCGGACAGTGCGCCAATTCGTGCTGGGCGTATTGCTGGTGCCGTCTCTCTTTTGCGCCTTCTGGTTTACGGTTTTCGGCGGAACAGGCATTGCCTTGGAACTGTTTCAAGACGTGCCCTTGAAAGTCGTGATGGAAACTCAAGGAATCGAGGTGCTGTTGTTTACCGTCTTGCAGCAATATCCGAGTGGAACCTTGATGTCGCTCATCGCGATCTTTCTCATTGCGACGTTTTTCATTACTTCAGCCGACTCCGCCACCTTTGTTCTGGGTACGTTGACTACCAACGGAAACCTCAACCCGCCCAACCAGGTCAAATTCACCTGGGGCATCATTCAATCCCTATCAGCCGCCATACTCCTCTGGTCCGGCGGTCTGAAGGGTCTGCAGACCGGCGCCATCCTGGCCGCCTTTCCATTTGTTTTCGTCATCATCCTCCTCATCATCTCCCTCCTCAAATCCTTTCAGAAAGAAGCCAGAATTTAGGCTTCCATAGATAAGGAACACTTTTTGTCTGGTTCCCTACCCAGTTTCGTTATTTCCTTAATTCGTTCGTTCCCACTTCTCCAGATCTTGCAAGACCATTTGAATGAACTACTCCTGATGCTTAATGAGCATTTCTTTCTTGTCTTTGGGAATATCCACCCGGTCATTCAGATATTTTTCCGACTATCGCGCAAACGGGATCAGCACGTGAATAAGGTCTTTTCCCTTGGGCAATAGATAATACCGTTTTCTCCGTCCGCTCTGAGTATGAGGATTGAACTCACCATGCCTTCCTCTTCTAAGCACTTCAAACGGTCGGAAAATATGTTATTTGAAATTCCCTCCTCGGCATTTAGCATATATTCGTATTCATGGGGTCCCAGAAACAGCATGTCCCGGATAACCAACAAGGTCCAGTGATCCCTGATCACATCGAGGCAATAGGCTAATGGACAGGTTGAACGGCTGAAGAATAAATCTTCAGTCGTTTCAGCTATTGAAAAGATGTCGGCTGTAGATTTTCCTGATTTATACCTTGATCGGGTTACCCTGCCTATTGAGAATTCGTCTTTTTATTGACTCCGATTAATGAACAGGATGTACAGGCCTGTTCTTGAAGAGGAGGTGTGTGCATGCTGCACGTCCAAACGCAGGTATATCCTCAGGCCGTAGTCCTGCACCTTGAGGGTCGCTTCGATTATCATTCTATGGACACGTTCCTGCCCGCCTTATCCCAAGCCGAAAAGTCCCCGAATCCCCCGCATATCGTCCTGGCCCTTCACAACGTGATATTTATTGACAGCATGGCTATTGGACGTTTGGTTGGCACCTGGCACCGGCTTCGACGGGATGGCATACGATTTACCCTGACCGGGCAAGTCGGGTATGTTGATGATGCACTGAAACTCATGAAGCTGGAAGCGATGATCCCCACGGTTAAAACGGTGGAGGATGCCTTGGCCATGCCACTCTTGACCTCTTCCCCGGAAAGGAATCCCAATGTCTGAACCCGATGAAAACCTACCCCACATTACCACCACGGAAACCGTGCTCAGATTTTATGTCTTTTTGGGCCAATATATCGATCGATGCCTGGACGAGGAGCACAGGCAATCCCTACCCGAGAAGGAGTTTCAGCAACATTTAGCCACCTCTCACGACCAGGTCGTCGAATTACTGGCCACTAACCGTGTCGTGAAAAACAAGGCCGAAGCTGAATTTCAACGTGTCAGCCAACTGTGCCGGGAATATCTCGCCCACCCTGGTAAAGCTGAACACCTCCACGCCCTTCAAGCGGAACGGGAAGTGCTCAAGGTGAAAATGCTGGCCTTAAGCGACCTCTTGGCCGTTTTCCGGTCGATCTAACGGCTGTACCCGGTTTATCCTAACCCGCTATCGGCTTCAGAATTGACCCTCAAAATTTTTGTGTGGTACGGTCGACTCTGGATTTTTTCCTAAGGGTCCGCCTAAGGACAAATTTGGGAATATCCTTTATTTTTCACATTAATCTTACGACTTCACGACTTGATGCTAAGCCATGAGCGACACCGTTGCCGAACAAATTGCCGCCTTAATGGATGACGATTGGGGTATCCGGGAGGATGCCGCCACGGCGTTAGGAGAATTAAACGATGCTCGTGGCGTACCTCCCTTAATCCAAGCTCTTCGGGATTCAGACCGGGCTGTCCGCCAGGCAGCGGCCACCTCCCTCACGACATTGGGAGAACCGGCCGTCGTCCCATTGGGCTTTTGCCTCCAAGATCCGAATCTGGAAGTCCAGGAGATGGCTTCCTCTATTCTTGCCTCTATTGCCGACGACCGAGTCCTGGAAGCCCTTTCTGCTTCTCTTCTCAGTCCCAATTGGATCGTGCGCATGCACAGTGCCAAGGCCTTGGGACGGATTCAAGCCACCGATACTCTGGAAACCCTCATCCTGCTACTTCAAGACAAGGTCCCAGCAGTCCGGGATGAGGCGGCCAATGCCATACAAGCGATGGGTGAAGCCTGCCTGCCCTCCTTGCTTTCTCAACTGCAGGATACCAACTGGCGCGTCCGCCTTCGAGCGGTCGAAATGCTGGCCCTTTTAAAATCCTCAGCTGCCGTCGAACCTTTGATGGCCGTGGTAGCAAACGACGCGGATACGGCAGTACGTCAGGATGCGGTGCGAACTTTGGGCAAGATAGGTGACTCCCGCGCCATTCCCCTCTTCATGGAAGCCCTCACGCAACCGTCGTTGAAACTGCCGGCCATTGAAGCCGTGGGGCAGATTCGGTCGAAAGAAGCCGTACCGGCCTTGATAGCCATGATCGACGTCCTCCCTATTGCCGACTTTGTGGATCGTATGGAAGGATGTACCGATCCGCGCTATAAAGTGGAGCTACCCCCGTTGGAGGCCGCGGTGAAATCCCTGGCCCAGATCGGCGATCCCCAGGCGATCCCGGTGTTGCTCAAGGCCTTACTAAGTACGCTCCTTCGACAGGAAGCTGCGGAGGCCCTCACGCATTTTGGAAATGCGGGCAAGGAGGCGCTCTTTGCCCAGCTCAAGAAGGACCCGGACGAGAATCTCCGCCATCATATCCTGGAGTCCTTGTCACGGCTGGGGTGGCGGCCGGGGCAAATTCGCCTCTAATCGAAAGACCAGGCATGCCAAAAGAAACGTTTGAAACCATTATTTCCGAGCTGGACCATGAAGAAGACTGGCGACGGATGCGGGCCACCTCCACTTGCATGAAAGGCGGCCCGAAGGCCGTTGAAGCTCTCATTCATCATATGGCAACCGGTTCCTCGAACTATAAAGTCGAAGCCATCAAAATGTTGGCCAGACTGCGGGACCCGCGTGCGGGCTTGGCTTTGGCCGCCAGCATCAGGGATGAAGATGACGAAGTCAGACAGGCTGCCGTGGCGGCCTTGGAATATATGGCGGGGATTCTGGATGAACGGACGGCCGCCGCCTTGTTGGAAGGGTTGAAGGACGAATCGGTACAAGAACGGATCAGAGCCCTGCTTGGTGTCATTCCTACATCGGTCAGTCCGTTGACGCAACAGCTTCGAGACCCGGATGAGGCCACTCGGGTGCGGGCTGCGGATATTCTGTCCCATTTGCTGGACCCCCGTTCTGCGGATGCCTTTGTCGACGCGATGGCCGATCCTCACTTACAGGATGTGGCCACCGACACCCTTCGGAAGCTGGGAGCCATTCGTGATCGAATCGACCAAATCATGGATGATCTGCGGGATGTGGATGAATCCGAGCTGAAGGAGGGAGTCCGGCAGGAATCGGTCATTCAGTTGCACCGCATTGGCCGACCTGCGGTCGAAATTTTGTTGGAATATCTTGAAGATGACGATTGGGTGGTGCGGGAAGCCGCAGCGGATACGTTGGGGAAAATCGGGGATATGCGAGCGGTGGAACCGTTAATGGCCCGTTTGCGGTCCGATCCGGATACCGGCGTGAAAGAGCATGCTCTCAAATCCTTAGGATTGTTGGGGGATCCCAGGCCGGTAGAGCTGTTTATTGAGTCCATTCCCATCCGTCCGCTTCGGGTGTTGGCTGTCGAAGCGCTGGAAAAGGTAAAAGATGTCGAGGTGTTGCGTCCTCACGCTGAATTGTTTAAACGCCTCAAAAACGACCGGGATGGCCTGATTTCATATAATTCAGGGGTCATCCTTGACAAACTGGAGGCTGCCGCTGCACAAATGGATGAGGAGTCCTGGGCAGGAAAGGAGTCATAGCAACCATGAGTGAACCCCATCGGGTGGACCAGTTACTGTCTGCCTTACGAGACGAGAATGAAGCTTTGCGAAACCATGCCGCTTCCCGGCTGGGAGAAATCGGCACGGACGCCATTCCCAAATTGATTGAACTCTTTTTGGAAGATGACTGCGTAATCCGGGAAGCCGCTACCAGTTCTCTCGTCCAGATCGGCGAACCGGCTATCGATCCGTTGATCGAAGCTCTTCAAGAGGATGAAGAATGGGCTGTTCGGGAACAAGCGGCAACCGCTCTGGGGAAACTTCGGGCGGGGAAGGCCGTTGAGCCTTTGAACAAAGCTTTACGGCATGACAAGGACGGTGCCGTTCGGACCGCCGCAATCTGGGCACTTGAACGTATCGGGGATCCGGAAGCCGTACCGGCCTTAGTGGATGCCTTGATGGATGCCACCCTGCGCGAGGATGCGGCCCGGGTGTTAAAAAAACTCGGAGACTCCCGTGCGACTGATGCCTTGGTGGAAGGCCTGCAAGCTTCCAACTGGATTGTCCGGCGACACGCCGCTGAGGCTCTGGGAAAAATCGGAGACGGTCGCAGCCTGGACCCGCTTATTCAGGCCCTGTCCGATGAAGACTGGCTGGTTCGGCGCAATGCGGCTGAATCCTTAGCCCGGTTGAAGGATTCCAGAGCTATCGATTCACTCGTGACGTTATTAGAAGATGAAAACGAAATGGTGCGAGATACCGTGGAAGGTGCTCTGGCCAGTTTGGGATGGACCCCTAAGTCATCCCAGTAAAATCATGCTTGGCATTTTTTTTAAATAAGGACACCAGAAAATTATGGCAAATGAAGCTCCGGCAAAATTGATTTCCATCGGCCCCAAAGTTGGGTCCAAAAAAGACGGTTTTAACCTGGTCACGGAAAAGGTCACCGCCATCAACCTTGAAGCCAGGCAAATCGAGGTTGAACTGTTGGCCTATGACGGGAAGACGGTCTTGCTCGATGTGGGAGAGGAAGTTCTGAGCGATCTTGAGAAAATTAAGGTGGGCGATGGGGCTACCCTCCGCATTGTAGAAGAGGACGGCAAACGGATCGTCAAAAATTTCCGTATCCGCGCCAAAGATCCCAACGTCCAAAAAGCGGAAGCAGCCTTGTTGGACCTCACCGATACGCATTGGCTCAATCGGAAGCATGCGGTGGAGGTGCTTGGAGAACTTCGGATCGAGTCTGCCGTAACTCCCTTAGTCGAAGCGCTCAATGATGAAGTAGGTGATGTTCGGCAGCGAGCATATGAAGCCCTGATAAAAATCGGGGCTCCGAGCGTTCCGCAGGTCATTCCGTTTTTGGTCTCAGAGGATGAGGACCTCCGACAAGCGGCGACGGAAATCTTACGAAAAATCGGCAAACCGGCAGTGGAACCTCTGGCGACAGCTCTGGCGGAAGCGGACGAAAAGCTTCAAAAACGGATCATGAAGGTGTTAGACCGGATGGGTTACAAAAGAAAATAAATTTTCCCCGTTCTTTTCTTTACCAAACCCTTTTTTAGATGCCGAAACCAGCGCTTCTCATGCCTTGTCGCAAGGTTATGAGGGGCGCGTTCCCACCGGTTTCCTTCCGACTGAAACATAATAGAAGCCCTGCTGTTGCATCCGTGGCGCATCATACACGTTTCGCAAATCAATAAAAATCGGTGTTTTCACCTTCGCCTTGATTTGGTCAAAGTCCAGATTGCGGAATTGGTTCCATTCCGTCACCAGCACCACGGCATCGGTTCCTTCTACGGTATGATAGGCATCCCGACAGGGCACAAGTTTGGGTAAGACTTTCATCGACTCCTCAAGGGCTTCCGGATCATAAGCCCGCACCGTACAGCCGGCTTTCATGAGTTGCTCTGCAATACCTAGCGCCGGAGAATCGCGAATATCGTCGGTGTTGGGTTTAAATGACAAGCCAAGCATCCCAATGGTTTTCCCCTTGAGTTCTCCCACTGCGCCGCGAATTTTTTCCACCATGCGATTCCGCTGTTGGTCATTCACCTGTTTGGTGGCCTGAGCAATCATCATCGAATACCCGGCTTTTTCTCCGATATTGATCAGGGCGGCCGTATCCTTGCCAAAACAGGATCCGCCAAAGCCGGGACCGGCATGAAGAAACTTGTTGCCTATACGCTTATCCAGCCCCATGCCTTTGGATACCATTTGAACATCCGCCCCGACTTGTTCGCAGAGGTTGGCCATTTCATTAATAAAGGAAATTTTTGTCGCCAGGAACACATTGGAGGCATATTTGATCACTTCTGCCGTAGGAACATCCGTAATCACAATCGGCGTTTCGAGCAAATAGAGCGGGCGGTACAAATCCTTCATAATCGCCACCGCTTCAGGACTATCCGCACCGATCACCACTCGATTGGGTCTCATGAAATCTTCAATGGCTGACCCCTCACGAAGAAATTCCGGATTGGAGACGACGCCAAAACTGCATTCCTCTGTTTGACTCGCCTTGATCAGGTCGCGGATTCGTTTGGCGGTTCCCACGGGAACCGTCGATTTGGTGACGACCACTTTATACCCGGTCATGCGGGTGCCGACATTTCGAGCCACTTCATCGACAAAGGAAAGGTCGGCGGATCCATCCGCCTGAGGAGGGGTTCCTACCGCGATAAAAATCACTAAGGCGTCATCCACCGCCTTGTGCAAATCGGTGGTGAATTTCAAACGCCCGGCCTGAAAGTTTTTGGTCACCAGTTCTGCCAGACCGGGTTCATAAAACGGCACCTTGCCTTTTTCCAGAGTCGCGATTCGATTTTCATCACGATCCATGCAGGTCACATCGACCCCGAATTCCGCGAAACACGCTCCGGTCACCAACCCGACATACCCGGTTCCAATCACACTAATGTGCATAGCTTCCTCCTATTTTTATCCTGAACTTTTTCGGATGAATACCACCATATCTGAAGTTTTTATGATCATTCGTTCGGATCATCCATTGTTGCTTGACACCTCCTAGGGTGCCTACTAGAATCATCTGATTCGTACCTTCAGAGAGCGGGAATAGCTCAGTGGTAGAGCATCGCCTTGCCAAGGCGAGGGTCGGGGGTTCAAATCCCCTTTCCCGCTCCAATTTCTAGTCTTCTGCCGGTAGCCCTTCCACAACAAGTATGTTCTCTACGTTCTGCGTCTCAACTATTTCCTATAATCAGGAACTCTAGCAGGTATTTCCTGCTGGACAACTTGGAAATCGTTCTTTTTGCTCAACCACCTGCAGTCTCCGTTTTTCTGTTTTTATATATGGTGATCCTACCTCACTGGAGTTTTATTGTCTTGCATTCCCAAAAACGTTGCACGGTTGATTCGAGGGTCATCAGAAATATTTCCTGAACCATCAAGAAAACCAGGATCAGAACCGAAAACCAACCAGGCTTCCTTGCCCTCCCAAGGAATTATCATACATTAATGCACATCATCCTCTAATATTAGGGGAATACTTGCCAAGAGGGAAAACAACGTATGGCTGACACAGATTCACACACCCAATCGATCAATTGGAATGCCCTCGATGAAGATAGCCTTTCCGCTCCCGAAGCCTCCACTCCGCCCTCCCATGAAGACAAACAGGAACAAGATGATACAGCGACAGATCGAAGACCAGACCAACCGGGCAAGGTGATCGGGTTTGCCGGAGTCAAAGGGGGTCTGGGCACCACAACCGTGGCACTCAACCTGGCCATGACTATTGTTCAAGCGGGACACCGGGTCATTTACCTGGAGCTGAGTTCTCACCCCGGAACCGTCGCATCCTATTTAAATCTGACACCCGGTTCATCAGACCAGCTTAGCGAGATTGAATTCTCTTCTATGAATGACGCCAGTCTTTCCAAATCATTAGTCCGACACGGCAGCGGACTTGAAACGGTCTTTTTTTCACTTTGGAGCAAGATCCATAGGAGTTATATTTCCTCAGAATTCCTGAAATTCCTGTTTCGGGAACTCACTCCGCGTGCAGATTATCTGATCGTGGACTTTCCCTTGGAATCCTCTCCTATAACCTGGTGCATTCTCGAGCACTGCCACCTGATGAATGTCATTTTGGACACCGATCGCGTGTGTCTCGAGACTGCCCATGATCAAATATCCTTCCTGACCAAAGAGCTGCCGGTTCCGATATACCTTACCGTTGTCAATCGAACTGGTATGCCCCCGACCGACGGGCTCAAAGGCATCCAAGCTCAACTTGGATGTCAGGCCGTGGCCCTGATTTCATCCGCCACGGAACTCTGCTTCACAGCGGTCACGAAAAATTTGCCGATCGTCTGTAACAATCCCAATAGTGTGCCGGCACTTCAATTTTTCCAAATGCGCGATCACATCCTTGCCTACCTGACAGGGGACACCACCTCTCTTCAACAAGACCGGCGGGCCAAAGATCGTCGGAAACAAAACCGGCGTACGAATAAAGACGGGTGGTAATTCAGCCCTCTCCGTCTCCTGGAATGCGTTTCAAAAAGATTCTTGTGGACAGACCCGTCTTCCGGGCTCTTCTTTCCCAAAACGTGCGATGTCAGTATGCGATATGATGATCCCAGATCAAGATAATCCACCAGGGTTCCGATTCTTCGTTCATATCCCGAAATTGTCTGGCGGTGAAACTGCTGGGCACTCCCGGCCATACCGCTCCCCGTCGAATTTCGACATAACTGAGGTTCCCTTGTCTCATGGGCTTAGCGTTTGGCTGCTCACGTTGAGGCAATTCGGTTCGCAGTTGGACCAATGTCGAAAGATCCACCCGCTCCCCCGGAGACAATCCCTTCAATCGGTCGTACAGTTCCCCAAACACTTCCCGCCTGAAATCCGGTTCCAGAATCCGATTCCGGGGACGATACCGCTCATCTTCAACCAGCTGGCCTAAGATTTCCCAAAATACTTCATCATCCACGGCCGACAATACACCCACAGCAGCTCTCCGGCTGATGAACTCCAAGAGTCGAAGCGGCCCGAGGATTTCAAACTTCCAGGGAGGAAAGGTGAGAACCCGCCCCCGGTGAGATACCTCTAACACGGGCTCTCCGTCTAACCTCCCACGGCTATATTCACCCCTGGTTATTCGTAAATGGCCCTCAATGACATCCGTGGGTAGTCGACTGGGCTCATAGGCGAATGTGGGGTTGGCCGGAGCATGGCATGTCACAATCGTATAATGCGGAAGCTTCTGCTTTTCCCTGTTATAACCCTCCAAGTCCATATTCCCCCAAAACCGGAATTGCAGCGTTTCGGAGGGGAGATTTTTTAATAACCGTTCGCGGTCGCGATTTCGATGATAGACCCCTCCCACCTTCGATGCCGGATTCAACCGGTCAAACGCATGCAGGACAAGGCCGGGTTTGTTGGGGGAGGAATTTTCTCGATAATAGTCCGCCAATTCCTGTTCAAAGCTTAAATCTCCGGCTCCGATATCTAAAAGTGAAGGAGCCGATACATGGAATAACAGATCATACGGATTGGCGGATTTCTGTAAGAGCGCTTGTAACCTGGCAGAAGACAGTTCACCAGATTTAGATAGTTGATGGCCCACTCGTCGTGATAATCCCCAGACAATTAATGCCCTGACCGCTTTGGAGGGCGGTAATCCCGTGAATTCTTTCAGGATCTGATGGTGCCGTTTCCGATGTTCTGAAGACTGGGGACTCTGGAAGTGGATCAGGCTCTCTATAACCTGCTCAGCAACCTGCGTTTCCATATCACTTTTCCGGAATTCCTCGATCACACAAGGCAGCACTTCCCGGTAGTCATCAGGGATGACATATTTCCGGCTCTCGTTCCAGAGGTGAGGAAACTGCTCACGAGTCTGTTGAATCGTTTGCCGAAAATCTTTAGATCTCAACTGCGGCATACTCATGATTGTTGCTTGCTTCCCCGGACGAGTTCCCTATGTTTCATCCAAACCATAGCGTCCTGCTTGCCGTAAAACAAGAATGTATCTCATGACGATTGCCCTCGTGGCGCAACTATGGTACACCAAATTTCACTATGTTCTTTACCTCATCTTGCAAGCTTTTCATATCTTCCCATTGCCTGGTCATGTGTTGCATTCTGAGTGTCTGGACAGGTTGCAGCACCCTACAGGCCCAACCATCACTGGAAGTCGGTACGATATGGCGAGTCTCGTCCCAGGAATCTGTCTCCCTCGAATCTGTTGAAGCAGACATTCTGGAGGCCGATGTCGTCTTCATCGGAGAAGAGCACTACACCCCCTCCCATATCGAAGCCGCCATCACCATTCTCGACATGCTCCGGAAGCATCAACGCCATCCCGCTTTGGCGATGGAAATGTTGAGTTGGGATGGCCAAGCGGGACTGGACCGCTATATCAAGATGCCGGATATGTCCGTCACACAATTTCTGGAAGAATCCCGGTGGAAGGAGAATTGGGGAGGGGACTTTCCGGATTATCAACCCCTCGTATCCTATGCACGCACTCACCACCTGCCTTTGTTGGCCTTAAACCCGCCCAGATCTCTGGTTCGACTGGTGGCCACAAAAGGATTAACCGACGCTCTGAAGGATCCGGGCTTTTCTTCATGGTCTCTGGGAAAAGAAACGACAGAGGACCAGGAATATGAATCGCTTATCTTTGAACAAATAACCGCCTGCCATCCCGAACTACCCGATCATGTTTATCGGCGTATTTTTGAAGCCTCCATCATTCGCGATGAAGGAATGGCCACCGTCATCAGAAGTTATTTGGGCAAAAGGCCGGGAGCACAACATCCTCTGGTGAGTTACACCGGTGGAGGCCATATTCAATTTGGAGTCCCTGTTCCCAAACGAGTCAAACGCACGCATCCGGCTGCCAAAACGGTCACCATTTATCTCGTGGCGTGGGATCCCTCGAAAAAGGAGGAGGTTCTACACGAAATTCAAGAAGGTATTGCCGATTACGTCTGGTTAACCCCTTTGGGTCCCAGGGGTCTTCAACCCCGATGCGGATAATCACAATAATTTGACCATTTTTAACAACCCTAGAGGAGGCCCGGCATGGGAGATCCTGTTGTCATCGCACAGCGTACACCGTTCATAATGGAAATGGAGCCTGGAACCTATTATTGGTGCCGGTGCGGACGATCAAAAACCCAACCTTTTTGCGATGGGTCCCATACCGGAACTGACTTCTCCCCTCTCGAAGTGCAACTCAAAGATAAGAAGCGAGTGGCATGGTGCGGATGCAAACACACAAAAAAACCGCCTTTTTGCGATGGCACACATTCACATTTAGAGTTCAAGCAGAGTTAACCTCTCTTCTCCAAAAGTATGACATCAAAGATGGCTAAAGGGAGTTTTTGTTGGTTTCCTCGTTTTTGCCAAGTTTATTCAACTAGGTATTTATTTCTATCAAATAAGTTGCATCCAAGAATAGGAATTGACTACAATCCGCAAGGTTTGCCGATTTTCTGTTTCATTGAAGAAAAATGAAATTATAGACTGTAGCTACGCTCACGGAAAAAACCAAAGAACCGAGGAGGGAGTTATGAGCCGGATGTATGCCATGTTAGTCAGCTTATTGTTGATAGCCACCCCAGCACTTGCGAATGAGCCTGGGGGAGGATACGAGGGAATTACGGCCATGTACTATGGGTTTATTGCCGCAATTCTCGCATACGGTGTCTATGACATTTTCTTCAAAAAGTCATAACTCTACTACCTCGCATCCGTTCTTATCGGTTCAATACTTATCACCCTTCTCAAAATGGGAAGGGTGAGGTCATTTTAGGACTGAGTGTCCCTTTCTTTTATTAATAGGGATTCCAACACCTTCCAGACGTTTTCGACGACGATAGCATACCCCTCAGCGGTCGGATGAATGCCATCGCCTTGGTTCAATTCCCTTTGAGCGGCCACCCCTTCCAAGAAAAAGGGGATCAAGGGGATCCGGTGCTGAGCAGCCAGCTTCTCATACATTTCTTCAAACTCCTTGGTATAGGCTTCCCCATAATTCAGGGGAATTTTCATGCCAGCCAGGATGACGCTTACGTCCTCTGCCTGCAATCGGGAAATGATTCTTTGCAGATTGTTATAACTCTGCAGAAGGGGCTGTCCGCGCAGCGCATCATTGGCTCCTAACTCCAAAATGACTAATGTCGGCTGGCTTTTTAAAATCCAATCGATCCGTCTGACACCACCGGCGGTCGTTTCCCCACTCACCCCCGCATTGATCACCTGATAATCATAACCAAGCGCTTGAATTTTCTGCTCAAGCTGCCGGGGATACGATTGATCCCTGGATACCCCCAAACCGGCAGTCAGACTATCCCCAAATGCAACAATTTTTGGCTGAGGATCGGCTGGAATACTCCGAGTCTCAACCGGATCCTGTTCTCCCTCACGACCCTGCAAGCCCATTTCGGATTGAGCCAAGGGCGAATCTCGAGAGGCCACCAATCCATCCTCTTGTGCGTCACACCCGATTAAAGACAGACAGAACAACACCGAGGCTGATAAGATACTCAATACATGAGTCCATCTTCTGCCCGCAGAGAAACCTTCAGGCCTTTCGGAAACCTGCTCTCGATTGTTCCGTGGTGGTAGTGAATTCTCCATCTTCTCAGACACTTCGCGCCGACGCCTCTACTCAAGGTGCCTCGTCGGCCATAGCGGTTCACAACCTGGGCATGCAATTGCCGGCCGGCCAGCATCTCATCACTATCTTACAAACTATATCGTTTACCATCCCCACAGGCCAGATCGTCGCCATTATGGGCCCCTCAGGAAGCGGAAAATCAACGTTGCTGGGGTTGATGGCAGGCCTGGATCGGCCCACAGCCGGCTCCATTGTCATTCAAGGAACGGATATCACTACCCTTAATGAATCCGAAATGGCCCGCTTCCGAAGATCACACATCGGATATGTATTTCAGGCGTTTCATCTGATTCCCACACTCACGGCGCTGGAAAACGTGCTCTTACCCCTTGAGCTCCAGGGACGCTCACAAGGCAAAGACCGGGCTCAAGCGCTTCTTCAATCCGTCGGACTGGAACATCGCCTGCACCATTATCCCATTCAACTGTCCGGAGGCGAACAACAACGGGTGGCACTGGCCCGCGCCTTTATCAGCCAACCCTCCATATTATTTGCTGATGAACCGACGGGAAACCTGGATAGCCAAACAGGAGAGCGCATTATTGAGTTGTTGTGGCAATTGCACCAGGAACACGGAAGCACTTTGGTGTTGGTTACGCATGATCCCTCACTTGCCAAACAGGCTCCTCGTATTTTGACCTTACGGGACGGCCATCTCATCGCAGACTCCGATCACCATCCCGAGACACACTTCTCCTGACCCTCATGTTCATGGTCTTTATAAAATTAGCGTGGCGGGAAACCAAGAGTTCCTGGTCACGGTTTGTATTCTTATTTCTCTGTATAGCCTTAGGAGTCGGCGCCATCATCGGTGTGGATCTGTTTGCCACTGCTGTCGAGCAGAGCATTCTTGGCGATGCCAGGGCTTTGCAAGGCGGGGATGTGGAAGTATCGTCCCGACGCCCGTTTCATGAAACCGCAACGGCTCTGATTGAGGCCTTGCCCAACCGAGGAATTTCCATATCGCACGTCACAGAACTGGCCGGCATGGCCTCTGTAGCTTCTTCCGATCCACAGCAATCTGCAGCCTCCCAATTGGTGGAAATGAAAGCCGTGGATCAGGCCTATCCCTTGTATGGAACCGTTACCGTCAGCCCTGACCAGGATTGGAAACCCTTGCTGGCGGAGAGAACTACCGGCTGCCTTTCCTATCCCTGCTTTGGAACAGTCGTCCAAGAAGCCCTGCTCTTTCGGCTTCGGGTGGAAATTGGCAACCTCATTCACATAGGTGAATCCCAATTTAAAATCATGGGTGTTCTGAAAAAAGAACCTGATCAAGTGGCCAACGCCTTTGGCTTAGGACCACGCATCCTCATCTCACGGGAAGCTTTGACCGCCACCGACCTGGTGAAACCTGGAAGCCGCATCCATGAACGAATCCGCCTCAAGGCCCCTGAAACCTACCCATTATCCGCATTGGTCGGAGAGCTTCGCGGTCGACTGAGCAAAGAAGGGGTTCAAGTGAGCTCCTTTCAGGAAGCGCAACCCCGCCTTCGTCGTTTTCTGGAACAGTTGAGCCTGTATCTCGGATTATTGAGTTTGACCATTCTTTTAGTCGGGGGCATTGGCGTGGCCTGCACGATCCAAGGATTCCTGGCTCAGAAGACGGACAACATTGCCACCCTCAAAACCCTCGGGGCCGATTCCGCCCAGGTCGCAGGCATTTACCTGACTCAGTGCCTTTTGTTGGGAGGGATAGGCAGTGGCCTAGGAGGACTTTTGGGTATCGTATTATTTCGGGCCATCCCTTGGGTGTTTGCCGATCTCCTGCCCCCAAATTTTTCGCCCATGTTTTCTTCGTTGCCTGTGTTCAAAGGAATGGTTATGGGGACGGTGGCGACGGTGATGTTTTCTTTGTGGCCGCTCTTATCAATCCGTCAAATTTCCCCGGCCTTAATCTTTCGGCAATCGGTGAGTCAACCCGGCACAATGACAAACGCACTTTCCTGGTCTGAGAAGATCCGTCTGATGGGCCGAAATCTTTTGAAGGATCGCACACGGAGTCTCATCGGGGCTCTGATTGTCATATCTCTCACCATTCTGGCCATTCGACAGGCTCGTTCCTTTTCGCTTGGAATATTTTTTTCCTGTGCGTTTTTGACGGCTATCGCCACACTCGCAGCCGGAGCGCGCTTCCTCTATTGGTTGGTGCCACGGGTGCCGATCCCCCAGCAATTTCTTCTCCGGCATTCCACCAAAAATCTGCAACGTCCGGGGAACTTTACCAGGGCCATGACGCTCGCCATCGGTCTTGGAGTGATGCTCATGACCGCATTGTTCACCATTCAACAAGCCGTGCTGGATTTCATCGGGAATCAAATTCCCGCCAAAGCCCCAAGCTTTTTCTTTATTGATATTCAACCGGATCAACAGGAGCGATTCGAACACATTCTCAACCAACACGTTCCGGATTCACTTCACACGTTGGTTCCGGTAGTCCGATCTCGCCTGCTCAGCATCAACGGACGGGACATTCAACCGGAAGAACACAAAAATCAACGAAATGGGTGGTACTTTACCCGGGAGTATGTCTTAACGGCCTTGTCGACCCTTCCTCAGGATAATGTGCTCACTCAGGGGACTTGGTGGGGAGAGAAAACATCCGCCACTCCAGTGGAACAGAATGGCCAGAAGCCGCCGTCCTATCCCTTGGTATCGGTTGAAGAAGATGCCGCCAAAAATCTGGGACTGTCCCTGGGGTCCACATTCACCTTAGATATTCAAGGGGTCCCGCTCACTGCAGAGGTCTCCAGTATTCGCAAGGTGGACTGGGGGAGTTTTTCCATGAATTTTTTTATGATCTTCGAACCTTCCGCTTTAGAGGGAGCCCCCTTCACCTCGATCGCCACGGCCCGCATTCCCAAAACCAAAGAACAGACTCTCCAACAAGCCATCGTGGAAGCTATGCCGAATGTCACGGCCATCCATGTGGGTGACGTCCTCGACAATATCACCCGCATCTTTCAACAACTGGCCACAGGGATTAGGAGCCTGGCTCTCCTGTGCGTTGTCACAGGAGCCGTGGTAATGATGGCAGCCATTTCTATTAACCGCTATCGCCGACTTCGGGAACTCGCGATTCTCAAAGCGATCGGAGGTACCAGGGGACTCCTGGTAGGATCGTTGGGCATGGAATTTGGTCTAATTGGAGGATTCGCAGGATTGCTGGGTTTGAGCTTGGGAGCGCTCCTCTCGTGGGGCATCGTACATTACTTTTTCGACCTGCCCTGGAATATCGACGTGTCTTTTTTTGCCATGGGATGGTGGCTGACCGTAGCCGGAGCCATGCTGACCGGCCTGCTGGGCACCTATCGCTTACTAGGATTTCCCCCACTCCCCATTCTTCGTCAAGAATAGGCACCGCGCACACGAATCAACGTATTGCTTCCTTTATCTATCTAGATGTCGTGCACGTGGCCACCATTCATATTTGCCGAAGGCCCTTCGGAGAGCAAGGACAAATGATACATCCTGTATCCTTTTGGATAATGCTTATTGTGAAATTTCAAACTACAGAGGACAAATTATTAAAATATCCGACGAAAATATACCATGTAATTTTTTTAATATTATAGAAAATCAATGGGTTAGGATCGTTTGCTCGAAATACTGAGAGTGGATTTCTTTATGGTATGCTCTTTGCTTTTCTTCACAGATGTGCTCACATTGGAGGAACCCAATGGACATTCTCATCGCCATTCTCTTCACAGGCATCGGGATCTTCGGGGGAATGTTTTTCATTTGGACAAGTCATCAAACAGACACGGGAAGCCAAACTAATCCCTCGAAATCAAAGTAAGCCTCGTCCCTAACCACCTAAGGAGATCCTTTCTCATGCCAAACACTATTTTAATTGTCGACGACGATACGGTCAGTCGAGGACTGATTCGTATGGTTTTAGAGTATGATGGATATCGCTGTCTGGAAGCCGAGGATGGAGCGACCGCGCTCATCATGGTGGAAGATCATGCAATTGATCTGATGATGCTGGATTACATGATGCCCAAAGTGAACGGGATTGAAGTTTTAACGGCGTTACAGCAGCCCTCCAAACCGTTATCTCCTCCAACCATCATGATCACAGGCATGCTTCAGCCGCCCATCCGTGAAAAGGCCACTCAATTGGGCGTCTTCGCTATCCTGGAAAAACCATATGATCTAGGTGAACTACGTGCCATGGTTGCGGGCATTTGCGCTCCCGGCCTTTCTGTTGAACACACAAGCCTTTCTTATTCTGTGAATCGTCGAGCCGAATCTTCCCCCAGGGCCTAGCCAGTGTGTACCAGAAACAATTGAACCAATCGACTCCTCGATAATCTGTAGACTCCCCCTACCACCGAGCCTGTTCGCGCATCGGACCAAACGAGTGCATTGCCGCAGCCACATGACTGCAAGCATCAGGGGCGGAGAAATTTTCGTAATACATCTCTCCCATCATTCAGCAACTCCTGCAGATCGTTTTCATCCCCTTGAAGCATTTTTTCAATCGCCTGATTCACTTTTTGTTGCAATTGACTGCCTAACGATTGGGTATCCAGCCGTAGGGAAGGCGTTTGAGTCGTTCCTTTCATCACAAAAGGCAGGCTTAACCCGTATTCTTTTTTGGCCACCTTTGCCAGTGGAAACCGTTGAATAATTTTGTCGGCAATCTTTTGAGAGAAGCGGAACTCTCCCTGAATATCTATTCGGTGATCCCAGCCGACTATTCCTTGGCCTTGCACGGAAAAATCTAGGCTTTCTCCCACGACACGCTTGATATGCAACCCCCGAGGGTGCCCTTCGGCGCGCACCTCCACTCGGGTAAACAGGGTCAATCCCGGAGTTCCGCCAAACAGACCGGGCAGGTTCAGGGCATCCTCCAACAGATGCAAAACATCAACCCCCGAAATCTTCCCCTGTCCGATAGTGATATTAACGGGACCGGATAATTGCGGATAGGAGGGGGTTTCCAATGAACCTTGGATATCCCATTGCATATCCCCGACTCCTGTCATCACAAAAGGAGAAGAGTGAAAGGCTGCCTGGACTGCTTCCACGGAGAATCCCTTCAAGGTGCCGTAGGACGAAAATACGGATGATGAACCCGAATACTCCCACTCACCTTTCCCTTCCAATGCCCCCTGAAACACCTTTGCCTGAAAATCGAGGACATTGATCCGGGGTCCCTGGATTGAAGAATGAACCTCCAGATGCTCAACCGCCATCGGCTGGGCCAACGGCAGTATGATCGGCAAATCCTGTGTGGAAAAAGTCGAAGCCTTCCCCTCTAATTGAAACAACGAGGGGGTCCCTTCACCGACCAAGTGGACGAGAGCATTTCCCAAATGAAGGTCTGCCTGAAAAGAAGGAATTCGGATTCCTGATGTGGAAACAGCACCCTTATGCGATAACACCGGCACCTGAACATGCGCCAAAACTTCGGAAACGACGACAGGCTTCGTAAGAGACAGATCCAGCGGAACATCATTCGTGTCAAGACGCGGGACCTGCACATCTATTTTAAGCGTACCCTTGGCCAAATCACCTTTGGCCGACCAGTTCACCTTTCCCAAGTATCCTTCAAAATCGATAAGTGGAATATCCAATGTCGGCTGGAGGGGACCGATGTGACCTGTGAAGTGAACGGGAGTTTGCCAGGGCTGCAACATCCCTTCGGCCCGAATCGTAGCTGTTTTACCCCACTGCACCGATTCGGTCGTGAGAACCGGATTGTCTACCGAATAAATGGACGCATCCCCGTCACGGCGATCCTCATAGGTTAGTTGGCCACCGGAGAGCGAAAGATTGTCAACTGCAAGGACTCCGAGAAGAGGGTTAACCTCTTTTGCAGGGTCATCGTCGTGACTTGGAGAAAGCGTCCGAGATGATATCCGTCCGATCGACGTCGTATTCATGGTTCCATTCTTTGCTCGGATCACATGAATGTGGGGATCGTGAATCAGGACTTGTTCGACTTGGATTTTCCTCTGTAGGAGCGGTTTCCAGGAGATCACGACTTCCGCAGAGGGCACCACCAGAAAAGGGCTTTGACTGAATGCAGGATCATCGGCTATCTGAATGTCTTTCACTTGAAGGCCCAGCCTGGGAAATAGATTCAACCGAACGTCGCCCATGTCCACTTTTCTCTGAAGGGTGCTCTCCAACCACGGAATGTACTGATCGCGATAACGATTAAGGTCCAGAAGAAAGGGCAGGGCAATAATGATCCCTAACAACAGAGCAAAAACCAACAGACCTACGATCATGAATTTCCTTTTCATAGGCGTAACCGAGGACACCGTTTCGGGGGAATTCCTGCATCATATCATATGCCGAGATCAAGGTGATGAACGGTGTGAATAGATCAAAGATCTTATCGGCCACCCCCGAAAATAAGAGGCGTCTCACGATGGCGACGATTGTTCCGTCTCTCCATGTTGCATCATGCAAGATATCGACACCGGCCTAGCCATCAGGTATCTTCTTAGCCGGATATGTCCATCATGACCGATTCATCTAATACATCCCACCACCCCTCCCCACTTCCTCTCCGCCACGTCGTTCTCGTGGATGCCTCCGGGTTTATCTTCCGCGCCTTCCACGCCATTCGAATCCTTAATAACCCACAAGGTACTCCTGTGAATGCCGTTTATGGCTTCATTACGATGCTCATGAAGTTATTGGACGATATGCGACCGGATCACATTGCGGTCATTTTCGATTCCGCACGCAAGACCTTTCGCAATGACATCGCCCCTTCCTATAAAGCCAATCGAACGGAACCGCCCGATGAACTCGTGCCGCAATTCGCCCTGGTTCGGGAGGCCACACGGGCGTTTAATCTGGACTGCATCGAGTTAAACGGCTTTGAGGCGGATGATCTCATCGCCACTTATGCCAAAGAGGCCCTGAATGCGGGCGCCGATGTGACCATCGTCTCCTCCGACAAGGATCTAATGCAATTGGTGTCGGATAGGGTCTGTATGTGGGATTCCATCAAAAACCGCAAAATCGGGCCGGAGCAGGTCTCAGAAAAATTCGGAGTGCCACCGGAAAAAGTGGTTGATGTGCAATCCCTGGCAGGCGATTCAACCGACAATGTGCCCGGCATCCCGGGGATCGGCATCAAAACCGCTGCCCAACTGATTCAAGAGTATGGAGACCTGGATTCTCTTCTTGCCCGAGCCTCCGAAATCAAACAAAGCAAACGGCGGGAAAGCCTCATCGAGCATGCCGATAAAGCCAGGCTATCCCGTGAGCTGGTCCGCCTGCGGGATGATGTCACACTGAGCATTCCACTCACCCGATTGGAACGGCGCCAACCCGACATGGCACATTTGGAAAAATTTCTTCAGGAACAAGGCTTCAAATCCATTTTGGCCCGCCTGCAAAGCCGAATTCCAAAAGAAGATACCTCAACTACTAGCCCGATACCTCAAACCACAAATGCTCCGTCATCGGCAGGATCGCAAGAAACCGCATCTTCTCCTTTTCCCACTTCGACAAAATCTTCTCCGGCCCACTACGAACTCGTGAATACTGAAGAGGCATTGAAAGCATGGATCGATCAGGCCCTGCATTCGGGCCTGGTGGCCGTGGATACGGAAACGACCTCTCTGGATCAGACGCAGGCCGAGTTGGTGGGAGTCTCTCTGTGTGTGCAGGCCGGAAAGGCTTGCTACATTCCTCTCGGCCATCGGGCTCCTGGTTCCTCCTCGCCCATGGATTTAATCGGACATGCCGAATCGGAATCTCCAAGACCTCAACAAATTCCTCTGGAAACCGCCCTGGAACACCTTCGTCACCTATTGGCAGATCCGGGTGTTCTCAAAATCGGCCACAACATCAAATACGATATGGTGGTCTTAGCGCGGTATGGTGTGCCCGTGACTCCGGTGGATGACTCCATGCTGCTGTCCTACATTTTGGAAGGCGGCCTGCACGGACATGGCATGGATGAATTAGCCGAACGATACCTGGGACATACCACCATTACCTATAAAGAAGTGGCCGGTACAGGAAAATCGCAAGTCACTTTTGACCAGGTTCCGTTAGACAAAGCATTGAACTATGCTGCCGAAGACGCGGAGGTCACCTGGCGACTGCATCAGATGCTCAAACCCCGTCTCATTGAAGACCATCTGGTCACCGTCTATGAAACGCTGGAGCGCCCCCTCATTCCGGTGCTGGCGGCCATGGAACAAAAAGGCATCAAGGTTGACGTAGCACAGCTCAAGCAAGTCTCGCAGGAATTTGGCAACCGGCTTCACGAACTGGAACAGGAAATTCATCGACTGGCCGACAAGACGTTCAACGTCGGCTCACCCAAACAATTGGGTGAAGTGCTCTTTGAAGATCTGAAATTAGAAGGAGGCCAAAAAGGGAAAGCCGGCGGTTACGGCACCGGAGCTGACGTTCTGGAATCTCTGGCGGCCCAAGGCCACGCCCTGCCCGAAAAAGTTTTGGAATGGCGACATCTGGAAAAATTACGCAGCACCTATGCCGACGCGTTGTTGCAACAGATCAATCCCCAAACCCACCGGGTTCATACCTCCTACGCCATGGCCTCCGCCGCTACCGGACGGTTGGCCTCGACCGATCCCAACCTGCAAAACATTCCCATCCGCACCGAGGAAGGCCGTAAAATCCGTAAAGCTTTTGTGGCCGAACCCGGCCATCAACTGGTCTCGCTGGACTACTCCCAGATTGAATTACGGCTCCTGGCGCACATGGCCGATATCCCTTCGCTGAAACAAGCCTTCTTGGACGGCCAGGACATTCATGCCCTCACCGCAAGCCAAGTTTTCGGCATTCCCCTGGAACAAATGGACTCGGGGAATCGCCGCAAAGCCAAAGCCATTAATTTCGGCATCATATACGGCATCAGTCCCTTCGGATTGGCCCGACAACTGGGCGTGGAACAGTCGGAAGCCGCCTCTTATATCAAAACTTATTTCGAGCGGTATCCCGGCATTCAGGAATACATGGAACACACGAAACAATTCTGCCGTGAACGGGGCTATGTGCAGACTCTCTTTGGAAGGCGGTGCCATGTGCCGGGCATTCATGATAAGAATTCGGCCCGCCGGAATTTTTCCGAACGGGCGGCCATCAACGCCCCTCTACAAGGCACCGCTGCCGATATCTTGAAGCGGGCCATGATCCGGGTTCCTGCCGCCCTGGAACAGCATGGACTCGCCCAAAAAGCTCACATGCTTCTCACCGTCCACGATGAATTACTGTTTGAGGTACACGAATCGGTGCTGGAGGAGACTTCGTCCCTGGTCAAAACCATCATGGAATCCGCCACCCTGCCGTCCATGAAGCTGTCCATCCCATTGACGGTCGATGTGGGGAAAGCCCATTCCTGGGACGAGGCACATTGAAATGATTCAACCCCTATATGCGAGAAAGGATAAGAGAAGATCATGGAGAAACCGACGTATGGGGAGCTATTGAAACTCATGTGGTTTCTGGTATGGCGCCATGTGGTCATTCTGGCGTTTGTGAGTATGACAATCGGGTGGACGCTCCCGGTGATTTTTAATGCCGCGATCTCCGAGTCCTCTCAGTATCTTTTGGAGATCGGCATCTATAGCGTGTTGTTCTTTGGCATTACCCCCTTTATTCTGAAGACCCTGTTTCAAAAAGAATTCCAAGGTTTTCAAGTCATCTTCCAACGAACCACCAAGGATTCCATGGATTCTCCGGCATAGCCTGGAGCGTGTAAGGGCACCCAACATCCATATGAAAATTGCCACCTGGAACGTGAACTCCATTAAAGTCAGGATTCCTCACCTAATGGAATGGATGGCGGCGGCCAACCCTGACATCGTGCTGCTTCAGGAATTGAAAATCACCGATGACCAATTCCCCAGAATGGCAATTGATGAACTAGGTTATAACCTGGCCACCGTCGGACAAAAAACCTACAATGGAGTGGCTATTCTGGCCAAGGAACCCATCGAAGTGGAGTGCACGGCTCTTCCTGGTGATGATTCGGACGAACAGGCCCGCTATGTGGAAGCCGTGGTGGGACAGGTCCGGGTGGCTTCCATTTATTTACCCAATGGCAATCCGGTGGATAGCGAAAAGTTTGCTTACAAACTCAAATGGATGGACCGCTTGATTGAACATGCCCGTTCGCTCCTTGCCTTGGAAGAGGCCGTGGTGTTGGGAGGGGACTTCAATGTCTGCCCCACCGATGACGATGTCTACGACCCCAAAGGTTTTGCGGGAGACGCTCTTTGCCGGCCGGAATCGCGCTCGCGTTTTCGAGCCTTGAGCCACCTGGGCTACACAGACGCGCTACGGGCTTTCCACTCCGAGCTTGGCCTGTATACCTATTGGGACTACCAAGGCGGCAGATGGAACCGGGATGAAGGTCTACGAATCGATCACCTGATGCTCTCTCCTCAAGCGGCAGACAGATTGGTTGCATCCGATGTGGATCGGCACCCACGTGGGCTGGAAAAGCCGTCCGATCATACCCCCGTCTGGTGTGAGCTGTCTCTCCTATAATCACTCCATCTAACTGACACAAAGTGATCCTTCTGGCGGCCAATGCGGGTAATCCAAAATTCAATTTTTAGTTCAATGAAGAAAACCCAGGCCTTCTGATTGGCAAATGAAGAAAAATCTTCTATTCTGTAAATCTTTTGAGATCTAATACACTCAATCGTTTAATGATCTTTTTCAGCTTTCTGCTAAGGGTTCTTTTCTCGTAACAAGACTTAAGCGAACATGGAAACCATTAAATTCGGCACTTCGGGATGGCGAGCCATTGTGGCCGATGATTTCACGGTTCGGAATATCCGGATCGTCTGCCAGGGCATTGCTCAATACCTACGTCAACAAAAAATCGCCCAACAGGGCATTCTGATCGGATATGACGCAAGATTTCTTGGTGAACATTTTGCCAAAGTGGTGGCGGAAATCATGGCCGCCCATGGTATCCCCTGCCTGTTGTGCGACCGCGACACTCCAACGCCCACGATTTCTTACCATGTCCTGGCCAGGAAACTGGCGGGAGGCATTAATATTTCGGCCAGTCATAGCCCCTCGGAATATAACGGCATCAAGTTCACTCCCTCTTGGGGCGGCCCGGCCCTCCCGGAAACCACGAAAGCGATCGAACTGCGGATTCTCCCACTTTTGCACGGCGAATTTATCAAATGGATTCCTTGGGAACGGGCCAAAGCCGAAGGCATGGTGAGGTATTTCGACCCACAGCCCGACTACTTGAAGAGTTTACAACAACTGGTGGACCAGGACCGGTTGCGCAATGGTCGAATCCGTGTCGTGTTCGATCCGCTTTATGGCACCACGCGAAATTATTTGGACGAATTTCTTCGTCAGTCCGGCGCGAAACTGGCGGTGCTGCATCACTGGCGTGACCCCTACTTCGGAGGTCTCCGGCCGGAACCCACCGATGACACGCTGAAAGATTTACAAGAAACCGTTCGGACAGAGAAGGCCAATCTGGGATTAGCCACGGATGGAGACGGCGATCGCTTCGGCGTGGTGGATGCCGATGGCACCTATATTCAAGCCAATCATATTTTGGCCGTCTTACTGGATTATCTCATCAAAAGTCGACAATGGTCGGGAGCCGTGGCTCGTTCGGTGGCCACCACCCACTTGATCGATGCCGTAGCCGCTCATCACGGCCTGACGGTTCATGAAACCCCGGTGGGATTCAAATTCATCGGTGAACTGTTGTCCAAGGGAGAAGTGGTCTTTGGCGGTGAAGAAAGCGCCGGACTTTCCATTCAAGGACACGTCCCGGAAAAAGACGGCATCTTAGCCGGAGCCCTGGTAGCGGAAATGGTTGCCTTTACCGGAAAAACGATTCAAGAACTCCTGGCCGATTTATTTCAACGGGTGGGAGGACTGTACACCCAACGAGCAGATCTGGCGGTCAGCGAACCGATGCAGGATAAAATGAAGCAGGTGATAGAGCATCCTCCGACGACCTTTGCCGGAGCAGCAGTCAGCAAAGTGAACAAAATGGATGGCTGCAAACTGATACTATCAGACGACAGTTGGTTCCTCATCCGTCCATCAGGGACCGAACCCGTTGTCCGGTGTTATGGGGAAGCCAAGACACCGGAACGCCTGAAAGACATCATGCAGGCCGGACAGGAACTCCTCCATTCTACATCCCCTTAAGAGTTCACCTGCCTCAAGCCCTTGGCTACCGTTTCTGCCCATTCCCATTCAAAGGCCATTTTTATACCGTCGTGCCCTAGGTCAGGCAGAGCACTATAATAAGCTCATAGCTCTACTTGAAGAGCGGATTGGGCCACTTTTCGGGCGGCGGCTTTCGCGGATCGAGCCAGACGCTTTTCTTCGATCTTTTCCAATTCGTGTTCGACGGCCGCAAAGGCCGCTCGAATGGCTTCTTCAAAGGTTTTCGATTCTTTACGGGCCGTGACCGTGCGTCGACGGGGAAGGGTGACCACGACCAGGGCTTCGGCGTTATCGGCTCCTTTTTTGTGATGGGCATTTTTGGTGAGAGTCACCCGGGCATGGGTCAGATGAATCTTATCGGTTTCCAGAGCGGCCACCCGCTTTTCAATTTCGGTTTTCCATCGTGGCGTCATTCCAACATTTCGGCTTTCGATCTTTAAATCCACAGGTCGTTCGGCCATAGACACTCCTTCTTTCATCTTGCGGTGAATCTCCGGATAAAGAACTCTATTAGCTTCCAAGGCCCGAAAACTGCTGTTCCGTTGCCCACTTGCCTTCCCTCTTTTACAGTGTAAAAATTTCCAAAGGATCAGTCAAAGGATTTTTCGAAATTCTGTAACGGATTGTAGACCATCGGTGACTGAAGTGTTAGGTTGGAAGTGTCGGGAAATCGGCCTCCTTCTCAACCTGTTTGACCGGTGTATGAACAGATGGAATGAGAAAGGAGGAGAGTATGTCGTTGAATAGGAGGAATCTCATGAAAGTCGGTCTTGTGTTCGGCTTGGGATGGTTAGGAAAATCCCTAGGCGTATCAATGGCGGCTCCCAGTCCCATCCTCCCGGATGGTGAAATACAAAAAATCACCAAAACGGACGCAGAATGGAAAGCCTTGCTCACCGACATGCAATATCAGGTCTTGCGGCACGAGGCGACGGAGCGTCCCTTTACCAATGAATATGACCACAACAAGGCCGCAGGGATCTATCAATGCGCCGGGTGTGCCTTGCCGTTATTCTCCTCAGAACATAAATTCGATAGTGGAACAGGATGGCCCAGCTTTTGGAAGCCGATATCCGAAAAAGTGATCGAAACCAGAACGGATTGGAAATTGATCTATCCGCGAACGGAAGTACACTGTGCCCGATGCGAAGGCCATCAAGGACACCTCTTCGATGACGGTCCGCAGCCCACGGGTCTGCGGTATTGCATCAATTCGGCCGCATTGAAGTTCATTCCGGCTTAAGAAGACGAGGATGTGGCCATTCGTTCCTGAATCAACCGCTCGACTGCCGAAAAATGCCGTTCCGGGAGGTTCCGGAATCGCTTCCGGCAGTCGGCGATAGCTTCTTCGACTGTGCGATAGTGCTTTGAGGTGGGCAGCAAATTTTTCGCATATTCCCGCAACCGTCCTTCAACCACCCGGACCAAGGCCTCGTCCCCTGCCAGCGACCGTGCCGCTTCGTGCACATCTTGATGGTATTCGACCAGAGCTTGAAACCCCAGGCCTTTTAAACGTTGGGTCACGGTGCTCCGATCCCATCCCATTTCCCTTGCGGTGGCCTGCATATCGAACCGATGCCGGCGAAGGCATTGCAATACCATGATATCTTCAACTCGTTCCCGATCCTCCTGCCCATGGGCCCGTCCGATCGTTGTCATGCCACGGGATTTGGGCAACTGAAGATTGGGTTCGGCAATGATCGATTCCTCGGTTAGTGCAACGGCCTGGGCGATGGTTTGACGCAGTTCCCGAATATTCCCCGGCCATCGGTAGGCTAAAATGGCATCGATGGCTCCTTGCGTCATACCCAAATCATCCTTACCTTGCTGAGCGCCAAGTGTCACCAGAAAAGATTGAGCCAGGAGCAGACGATCTTCCGGTACACGCTCACGCAAGGGAGGCAGCGTCAACACAATGCTTCGCAATCGATAGTACAAGTCTTCCCGGTAGCGGCCGGCGACAATTTCCTTTTCCAGATTTCGATTGGTGGCGGCCACAATCCGTACATCGACCGTGGTCACTCGACTATCCCCAACACGGTAAAAGGACCCTTCCTCCAACACCCGCAGCAACTTGGCTTGAACGTCCGGCGGCAACTCTCCCACTTCGTCCAAAAAGAGCGTTCCTCCATTCGCCGTCTGTAATAATCCCACCCGACCGACTGCTCCCGTAAACGCGCCCTTCACATGTCCGAATAACTCCCCTTCAAATAGTTCAGGGCGAATGGCCGCCATATTGACCGACACAAACGGTCCTGACCGGCGAGGGCTGAGGGCATGGGCTGCCCGGGCAAAGACTTCTTTCCCGGTCCCGGTTTCTCCTAACAACAGGATGGGACTGGGGGTCATGGATGCCTTCTTAAGGCGTTCAAACAACTCCAACATCTTAGGGTCTTTGGTCAAAATATTGAACCCCGCACATTCCTGCATGAGTGATTGGTCATCCGGGTCTGTCGATGCTTCTTGCCTCGACAACGAACCCGGAAGTTGCTGACGGAGAGCAACCAACTCATCCTGCAAATGGCGAATCCGATTGCGGGTGACCGCAACCGCTTTCTCAGAATCCTGAAGTTGCCGGCAGATGGCGTCTTGCGATTCCTGCAATCCCGAAATCACTGAGACCGATTCATGCGCTTCTGACCGGACTTCTTCCAATCTCGATTCCAATTCTCGGACGTGTTGTTGCTTTCTGATCAATTCATCTTTCAAGTGCATCAGCTTTCCCTGGCCTTCATGAATCCGTGCTTGAAAATTGGCCTGGGAATGGAACGTCCTCCAAATCAAGGAACCCGCGGATGTGAAGCTCACGCTTATGATCGTCCCGGCAAGCGGCCATAACCATCCCGATTGGGGAAGGATCACCAGAACCACAAGACTGCCAAGGAATCCGGCAAGACCAACCCACATGAAAAAATTTGTCCGGCGTGGTTGAAGTATGAAAAAAGCCAAGGGAAATGCTGCAAGCATGATCAACACCATGGCCACTTCTATCGGCACCACCGAGAGCCAGGAACGGGTTATGGCAGTATGAGCCAGTTGGGCATGGAGAAAGGCTACGGCGGATTCTGTATCCCAACCATCCATTGAGAAAGGGAAAGACACACTTTGGGGAGACACGATCACGATTTTGCCTTGAAATAGATTCTGCAAACGTGCAATATCCCCAGCCTGCCACAGGTTTTGGACCGTTTCAAATGACTGTACCGGAAAATCCGGTAAGGGAGGGATAGAAAAAAAGAGACGGCGTCCCGCTTCCGGTAAAGTTGTCGGAGAATGCTCACGGTTCATGACGAAGGTAGTCGCCGCCAACCCCAAAGGGAGCACTTTATTCGAATCGGTGGAAGACGGCAGCGTGACATCCATGAAAGTTTGATCTTTTTCGGAGGAAAGGGTCACCACACCTACCCCAACAGCAGCCTGCCGTAGCATAGCTGACGCCGAATACGGATAGAGCACATTGCCCACACGCTTCGTGGTTTCAGCCAAACGGGCCAAACTGCCCAAGTCTCCACAACCAGAACCGTTGGAGTGAGAAAAATCTTCGAGCGAGGTCACAACGGAGGCACGGGCCTGGTTCATTGCCAGAATCATTGTTTCAAATTCCGAGGGATGCCATCGACCGTCGGAACAAACCCGATTCGTGCCGGAAGGCGGAGTCACCAGAACCAGACGTGAACTCACCGGACTATGCGCCAGATAGATAGCCAGATTCTTTAGAAAGACCTGCTCCATCTGTGGGAAGAGATAGACCACGCTGAAACCGGAAAGAGTTCCGCCCACCGCGAAGCCAAAGGCTAGGAGAATGGTTTTTAATCTCTTGGTCATCATGGCTGCTTCTGAGTGAGTTGAGAGGCCGAAGAAACAGCCTGGCAGTTCCGCCCGGCGATCTCCAAGGCCGATGCATCTGTGAAAGAGGCCCTCAGGCGACCATGGATCTGACGTTGTATCACCTGGCAGGAATGGACGTTCCCTTCTTTCCCGGTTTGCAGGAAATAGTTCTGAATACGCCGTTCAACTTGATTCACCTCTCCTGAGCTTCCTTGCTCATACCATCTGGCTAAGGTTTCCTGCGCTTGTCCATCCAACGCCAACGCCATTTGGATCACCCAGGGAAGAACCGCATCCGAAGGTTGAAGCGACTGCCAGTTGGGTTCCCCATTCATCAACATAGACGAAAAAAGGGAAGAAGAATTGGGCTGTGTGAGTTGTTGTCGAATGAGCGCAAAGCCCGTGAGCACATCCTGCCGGTCGGCTGCCGACAATCGCTGCCCAAACAGCTCTCCCCGCAAACGCGAAAGCTCCCGGTGTCCGTCGGACCGGTTAGCCGATTCCTCTATTCTCTCGACATCGCCGAACCACCACAACATCGCCAAGGAAAGATTGCGGTCTACCCCGCTTCCATTGGCATACATAGATGCCAAGAGGTCTTGCGCCTGAACGGAACCACCTTCCGCAGCCCTACGCAAGGGTTCCACTGCCTCGGCCTGTCGGTTTTGAGCCCGTAACACCAACCCCAGTTGATACTGAGCCTCCATAAACGAGGATTCCTTCTCCACGGCATGGCGAAAAGCCTGCTCGGCTTCACCTAATCGGCCTTGTTCGAGCAGGACTCGACCCAACACATAGTGAAGATTTCCCGACCTGGGATCCAACTCGACGGCTCGCTGAAAGACTTTTGAAGCCTGCTCCCATTGATGAAGACCCATATACACGTGTCCCAACCGAGTCCATCCCGGAATCCATTCGGGTTGGCCTTGAACCACCAGACGAAATTCCAAGGCGGCATCCTGCGGATTGCCCAGCATAGTCAAAGCCACCCCACGATTGAACCGCAACCACATGCGTTCAGGATTAGATGGATTCCGCCGCAAAGCCTTCTCCCAGAGAGAGGCGGCAGACGACCAGTGCCCTTGGTGACTTTTTACGACTCCCATCACAAGTGGGGCAGAGGTCAACGAAGGGTCCAACTTCCAGGCAGTTTTCAGCGGTTCCAAGCTGGCCTCCTCTTCTCCCTTCCGGAACAGGGCCATTCCAAGGTTGAAATGAGCCGAAGCCAGCGTAGGCTGGAGTTCCAAGGCCTGTCGGGAGTAGTCGATGGCCTGCTGATAATTGCCTTCCTGCACCGCCAATAGGCCAAGGTAGGCGTGGATTCCAGCCGCATTGGAAAGTAAATCCCTGGCATGCAACCACGCATCACGCGCCAGGGCATAGTCATGAGATTCATAATGAGCCAACCCCAATCCTTCATAGGCCTTACCCCAATCCGGAGCCCAATCCCGCGCATGCCGGAAGTGAGCCAGAGCAGGAAGCGGATTCTTGGCTGTCACATACCCCATTCCCAATGCATAATGCGCTTCGACCAAATCGGGCTGTAAACGGATGGCCAGCTGCCATTGATCCATGGCATCCGGCATACGCTTGGCTCTTAACAAAGACACTCCATAATTATAGGCCACCAAGGCGGATATTCTGTAACGGGTCGATACTACGCGCGGATCCAAGCGTTCGGCTTCAGTCCAAGCAACCACAGCCCCGGCAAGATCGCCGGTTTTGGCCAGCGTCACGCCGAGATTATGATAGGCTTTGGCGTAACCGGGCCGTTGCCTAATTGCCTCTTGAAACTCTCCAATGGCGATTTCCAATTCGTCGGTGAGAAAAAAATCGATCCCCAGACGAAGATGGGCTTCTGAAAAATCTTCAACGGACAAAGCAGGGGACACGGGACCTTCAGGAACCTCGGCTTTCAACACTTCAATTGACATGAATCCCGAAAAGAGAACGGCACCAATCAAGCCTTTCACCCACCGCGGACGGACAAGTTCGCGCAAGCACATGAGCTACCCCCCGAGTAAAGAATGCCAAAGAAAATTGACGCTGACGGAGGGACTCTAGAAGGCCACACCCGTCCATTCACTGTATTAAGAATTTGGAAGGATTTGAAGGCCCACAGACGGGGGTTTTTCTCTTCCCTCGCCACCAGAGAGAGGCTGAGTTCCGAAGAGGAACTCATGGCGGGAATGTATCAAACTCCAAAACGGCCAACGATAGTTTTTTGAACTTTCAAGTAAGTTTCCCTTCCCATTCTCAGGGAGAGGGCCGGAGTGAGTGTGAAAACATCAAGAATGCCACATCACTTTGAAAGGGGGAGACAACAAAAATTGAAAAAATTCACGTAGCTCTCGTGATATCATTCTCCCTTCATCGCACACCCTTGGTAAAAATAGGCAAACGCTTTGGGAACTCCAGGAAGATAAAAGGTTTTTAAGGACGGAACGGCCCAGGATTGGGATTGGATCAGTTCAGCCATGGGCCGGTTCAGATGACAACCATTGCCGAGATGTTTCCAAAAAGGTGTCAACAGGTCCTGCCACCGACGGACCCAGGGATCGGGACTCCGGCCATGTTCCAGAAACAAAAACTTACCCTTGGGTTTCAACACACGATGAATTTCTTGGATGACAAAAGAGATTTTGGGAACACTGCACAAGGTCATGGTACTCACAACCGAGTCAAACGAGTGAGTCAGAAACGGGAGTGTCTCTCCCGAGGCGATGATCCACCTAACCTGGATGGGCACATGCTGTTTATGGGAAATTTGAGAACGAGCAATAGGGAGCATGCCGGGATTCGGATCAAGAGCTGTAATGGATTCGACCGCACGAGGGTAATAGGGTACATTCGCCCCCGTTCCAAACCCGATCTCCAGCACCGCCCCCGAGGCCTGAGCCAACAAGGATTCTCGCAGGGGGCCAAAGGCTGCCTGCTTCATGCTCCATTGCAACAGCTTCGGGAAGACTTTTTGTGAATACCAATTGCGAGCCATGGATTTATACCTTCAAAACACATGGATACCCAGCCTACCCAGTTTTGACTATGGAAGCTTCAGACGAATAAATTGAAGACTACGAATGCAGAGCGTTCAAGAAAACCCGTTTTAGGTAGGATAGAGGTATTGGTGCCGAAGGCGGGACTTGAACCCGCATGGGTTTCCCCACACGCCCCTCAAACGTGCGTGTCTGCCATTCCACCACTTCGGCACTCGTGGCCAGATTATGAAACCTGGCGCGGTTCTTGTCAACGAAAGAACAGGGGGGTAGAATCGGTCATTCATTTTTCCTAACCTGTTGACCTGATTACTAAACATGCCTCCCATAACCGCATCACTCACTTCCCCCGCTCCACTGAGCTTTTCCCAAACCTGGATCGGAGCCTTCTTCGATGTGGATAACACCCTCGTTCCGGGGTCATCCATAGAAATCGGATTTTTTCGCCATCTCTGGCGTGATGGCCTGGTGGGCTGGCCCGAACTGCGACACAGTGCGGCCTATCTCCTTCGGCATATGCCGCCCTTTTCCCTGAGCCCCCTTCGTCGGAACAAATTTTATTTGACCGATCTTGAGGTATCTCTGATTGAGATGTTAGCTCAGGAATACGTCGAGACTACGGTGTTTCGTCGATTATCACCACGAGCCTTGGGGGTCTTATCCCGTCATCAGGATGCCGGTCATGTGGTCGCCTTGGTGAGCGGTTCTCCGGAATTCCTGGTGAGGCCTCTGGCAGACAGGTTGGGTCTGTCCCTAGTCTATGGGGCAAGATTGGAAACGCACCACGGCCGTTATACGGGGCGTGTCTTTTCTCCACTCCCTTATGGCGAAGGCAAGCAACGTCATGTCGAACGCCTGGCTTCGCGGTTTAATTTGGATCTGCAACGGAGTTATGCCTATGGAGACAGTCCCGGCGATTTGCAGACATTGAAAGTCGTGGGACATCCCCTCGTGGTCAATCCCATACGCGGCATGGCCCGTATCGCACGGCAACAGGGATGGCCGGTTACGCAATGGGCCTAATTGTCCTGCTGCCGGCCTGCTCCACAGCCAAATTCCTCTGCTTCCCTTCACGGATACACCGGAAGTGATTCCCTGCTTATGAACAATCCGCTTTCCCTCCGGATCACGGAAATTTTTCACAGCATTCAGGGCGAATCGACGAAAGCCGGTCTTCCCTGTGTCTTTATCCGCCTGACGGGTTGCCCGTTACGTTGCACCTGGTGCGACACGGAATATGCGTTCTACGAGGGCACGACCATGGCCATTCCGGAGATTCTGGAAAATGTGAAGTCGTATGGTTGCCCCATGGTGGAAGTGACCGGAGGCGAACCCTTGCATCAACCCAATGCCCTGGTATTGTTATCAGAGCTCTGTGAGACCGGTTATACCGTCATGCTGGAAACCAGCGGGGCGTTTGACGTGTCGGGTGTGGACAAGCGAGTGTCGATCATCATGGATATCAAGTGCCCCGGTAGCGGAATGATGGATCGGATGCTCTGGTCCAACCTGGACCACCTCTCCTCGAAAGACGAGTTGAAATTCGTCCTTAAGGATCGTGGCGATTATGAATGGACCAAAGAGGTCATTCATCGGCATGCCTTGGGAGGCCGCTGTTCGATTCTCTTGAGTCCGGTGTATGGGGCCTTGGAGCTACAACCGCTGGCACAATGGATCTTGAAAGACCGACTTCCTGTACGATTTCAAATCCAACTCCATAAGTATATTTGGGATCCTCAGACCCGCGGCGTGTAAATTCTACTCGGGCAATCTCTGATGGATTATTGAAACAGGTTATTCACTTTCATCTCTGAAGGAGGCATATGAATATTCAGGTTAAAAGCGGTGAAATCACGAAAATCACCACAGAAGTCTTAGTGTGCTTGAACTATGAAAAAGACAAAACACTGGACAAACATATCAAAACGCTGGACCGGACCCTGGGTGGACAATTAACCGATCTTCACAAAAGCGGAGAATTCCAAGGCAAACCGAATCAAACCACCTTGGTACATATGAACGGGAAGGTTTCTGCCAAGCGCGTGTTGCTGATCGGCGTAGGTCCCCGGGAAGATCTGACCCTGGATCGCCTTCGACAGGCCATGGGGATCGCCTCGAAACGCGTGCGGCAAGTGAAGGCCAAAGGGTTTACCTGCGTAATGCCCGATGTCCCCAAATCGGTCGGCCAGACCGAATTGGTGGCACAGGCCCTGGTGGAAGGCGCCATCCTGGGCGATTATCGCTTTATGGAATACCGGACGGATTCTTCCCGGAATGAGAAGAACTTGCAAACATGCACCCTCCTGGTCCCTCAGGGCCCTGACCTCACAGAGGTGAAGGAAGGGGCCAATCGGGGAAAAGTGTTGGGGGAGGCAACCTGCTTTGTCCGAGACCTGTGTAATCATCCTGCCAATGTCATGAAGCCCTCCCGGGTGGTGGCAGAAGCCAAAAAGATTGCCAGGGAATCGAAAATCCGACTGAAGGTGCTTGAGAAAAAGGACATGGAAAAATTGGGTATGGGCGGCTTGCTGGGTGTCTCACGCGGCAGTATCGAGCCTCCGGCTTTCATCATTTTGACCTATTCTGGCGGACGGTCAACACAAAAGCCCATTGTGTTCGTGGGGAAAACCGTCACGTTCGATTCCGGCGGGATTTCCCTCAAGCCCTCGGAAAACATGGAACAGATGAAAGCGGACATGACGGGAGGCGCAGAAGTGCTAGCAACGGTCCGGTCGGCTTCACGACTGAAGCTACCGATGAACGTCATCGGCATTTTGCCGGTCACCGAAAACATGCCTGGCGGCCGGGCCACAAAACCCGGCGATGTCCTGACCATGCTGTCCGGAAAAACGGTGGAGGTCCAAAATACGGACGCCGAAGGGCGACTTATTTTGGCCGACGGATTGGCCTATGCCAGTCGGCTGAAACCGGCCTGCGTGATCGACATCGCCACCTTGACCGGAGCCTGTGTGGTGGCCCTTGGACAATTTGCGATCGGCATGCTGGGAACGGACGAGTCACTCAAAAGCGACTTGCGAAAAGCGGGGGATGGTGCCGGGGAACGCGTGTGGGAATTGCCTTTGTGGGATGAATATTTCGAACAATTAAAAAGCGACGTCGCGGACATGCGTAATATCGGGGGGCGTGGTGGTGGAACCATAACCGCCGCCCTGTTCCTGAAACAATTTATCGGAGAGTACCCCTGGGCTCATTTGGATATCGCCAGCACCGATTGGAGCGCTTCCGAACGAGCCTATGTCCCCAAGGGACCAACGGGCATTGGCACTCGATTATTGATCCAATTTCTGCTGAATAAATCGTGAATATCGCCCGCGCGATCTAGAGGATCGACGACCGCATGACCCTCACTCAGCGCATTGGCCAACTTTGCATGATCGGATTCGAAGGTCCGGAGGTGACTCCGGACCTTCGAGCCTGGATGAAGGAATACCAGCCTGGAGGAGTGATTGTGTTTTCCCGGAATTTGGTCGATGCCGAGCAGATCGCCTATCTCACAAACGAGCTGCAAGACATTGCCAGAGACGACTCCCTGCTCATCGCGATCGATCAGGAAGGGGGTCGTGTGTCCCGGCTTCCTTCAGGATTCACCATTTTTCCTCCAGCCGGGATGGTGGCCTCTTCCGGTTCCACCGAACTGGCATATCAAGCTGCGGCGGTAACCGCCAAGGAATTACGGGCTGTCGGCATCAATATGAATATGGCCCCGGTACTGGACGTCCACACCAATCCGGCCAATCCCATTATCGGAGACCGAGCCTTTAGTACCGACCCGGAACAGGTAAGCCTGATGGGCGCGGCAACCATTGCGGGGCTACACGATCATCTCGTGCTGGCTTGCGGCAAACACTTTCCCGGACACGGTGACACCACCAAGGATTCACACCTGGAACTGCCAGTGGTGACGGCCTCTCGCGAACGTCTGGACGACGTGGAGTTAAAACCGTTCCGGTACGCCATTCGTCACGGCCTGAAAGCCATGATGACCGCCCATGTGCATTATCCCTCACTGGACCCCACCAATCCCGCCACATTGTCCCATCCCATTCTGTCGGAGTTATTACGGAAGGAGATGGGCTTCCAGGGCCTGATTTTCAGTGATGATTTGGAAATGCGCGCGATCCTGGATCATTCGTCGGTTGGGGATGCAGCGGTTCGATCCATACAAGCCGGGGTAGATATTCTCCTGATCTGTAAAACTCGCGAGCTGGAAACCCAAGCCATCGAGGCTGTCCGCAAGGCGGTTGATTCAGGGGAAATCTCTGTGAAGGCCCTGGAAACGCGACTGGCTCGCCTGCAGGCCGTGAAGCAACAATTTGTCTATCCGTTTCAACCCGCCGAACCCTCCCGCCTCAAGTACCTGGTCGGGATCACGGATCATCAACATCTTCTCGCCCAGATACGCGAACAGGCCCGGACGGTGATTTGATTCTTACGGTGAGCAGAGTTCCGCATTGCTGGACTTTCTGCTGATTAATTTGCTTAGCTACCTTGTTGATGAATTGCAACAAGAAAAATGATCTTACCTTTCTTAATCTGCATCATGTGATATTCATTAAGAGGAGAGAGGCTATGGCACTCAAAAAAGGGGACATCATTGACGAGCATAAACGGTTTCCCGATTCTTGTGGGTTGGTCTTGAAGGTCATGAACGGAGGAGAAGGGTTTGAAAAAATTATCTGCTGCGGACACGAATTGACCGAAGAAGACATTGTCCCCACCCTTATCCAAGGGCGGGGAAGAAAAAGAGGGCAACTACTGAACGGCATGACCCTGGATGAGAAAAAGGTTAGTCAGGATTCCTGCGGGCTACGGTTGATGATCATGAATGGTGGAGCCGGCTTCCAGGAGATTCTCTGTTGCGGAAACTCTATTCGGGCGGGGGCCATGCAAGATTTATCCTTCGGCCAAATGCGGTCACAGGACGAGGGCAATACCTCACAAAGTGGAACGGCCTAATACATGAAAAATTCCATGCTGGGCTGGACACCGGAATCGATTAAAGAATGGGTCCGGTGGATGCAGTGGCTGGATCGCTGGGGCTATATCACGGCCTGCCTCAGTTTTTTATTCGTGGGCATGCTGGTGTTCGGGTACAGTTGGTATGCCTATGCCCAATCGGTGCAACAGGCATTTCTTCCTGCCACAATCACCTTACTGAACGATCTCTTATTGGTCATTATCTTGTTGGAACTGTTTCGAACAGTCCTTGGATTTCTGCATTCGGACCGTATTCGCTTGGAACCCTTCCTTCATGTCGGTGTCATTGCATCGGTCAGACGGATCTTGACGGCCGGCGCGGAATTTTCCCACCAATCCACTGTCCCTGAGGAAGTCTTCCGTCATTACCTGTTGGATATGGGCCTTCACGTCGTGGTCATTTTTATACTAATGCTGGCCTTGTTTCTCCTCAAAAAGGCCGAACCTGACCCTAATCCAGCCCCCATCGTATCCCGATAACTTCTCCCATTCCCCTCACTTTCCTCATTCGTCTTCATAATCTGAATTCAGAAATCATGCCTTTGGATCTGGGTCCATCTTGCACTACCGATAGGGCTATGGCACTATACCAAACTTTTAATTTTTTGCCTCATTTTCAGTTTTCAGGTTGGTGTATGGAATCTTTACCGGAATTAGTAGGAACGGTACATATCATCTTGGGTCCTTATCGGGGAAATCCCATCGCCCTATATATGCGACAAGAAGGGTCCATCTGTCAGATTTCCCCTCGGATATATCCTTGGAATAGGACGGTAGGGGTGGGAGAAACACCTAATAAAGCTGCAGCCGACTTTGAGGCTAAATGGAAACAGACAGGATTAGCCGACGAAATGTACCACGGCCCTAATTGGGAGGGCGGGATTAAACCCGAAAAACCCAAACCTCCTCCTCCGCCCAAACCGGCCACTCCCCCCACACCCAAATCCGAGGCAGCCGTCAAATCCACGGGCCAACCCGAAGTTGCCAAGACAGCACCGGCCATTCAGCCTGCCGAGCCAGCCGGAGATCCTGTTCCGCCAGACTCATCTGTGTCTTAATTTTTCCAACAGGCTGATCGAACAAGATCAAGGCAGGAAGGAGAGAATTAATTCCCTTTTTGAGAACCATACTGTTTGGCCGCTCGAATAAAAGCGGAAAACAACCGTTTTTGGATGGGATATTTTCGATACAAAAATTCCGGGTGCCATTGTACACCAACCCAGAAGGGATGGGATTCCGCTTCGAAGGCTTCAATAACCCCGTCCGAAGTCGTGGCAGTAACCTGGAAAATGTCTGGCACCGCCTTGACCGATTGATGGTGGGAAGAATTGACCTGAATCGTTTGTTTTTTTGCGATCCGGCACAACGAACTCTTGGGTTCAATTCGGATGGCGTGCGCCATTTTCGTGGCGGATTTTTTAGGACTATGCTGAAGTCGGGTGTGAACCTGAGAAGGAATGTCCTGGATAAGCGTACCCCCCAACGCGACATTCATGGATTGCATGCCACCACAAATTCCCAACGTGGGCACTTTCAATGAAAAGGCAAGGCGGGAAAGTCCTAATTCCAATTGAGCTCTTTCTTCGCTCATCCGTTGGAAGGTGAATTGTTGGCGTTCCCCATAGAGTTCCGGGGCAAGATCCCATCCGCTTCCAGTCACTAACAGACCATCGATCCGCTTCAGCAACTGTCGATGATGTCCTTGACCTTTTACCAGGGGAAGTACAATCGGTACCCCCCCTGTTTCTTGTATCGCTTGGAGATATCGTGCTCTCAAAAAATAGGTAGGTTCCTTCCCACCCATATCCTTGCGGGTTCCCGGATTAAAATCCGGTGTGACACCAATGATAGGTTTTTGCATACGAGAAAAACGCCAGCTTTTTATTTTTCAGTCATCAGTGGTTCATCCTGATAGGGAGAAGAACCATAGAATCGAACCGGTTCATTGCCCTTTAAATGATCCGGAGTGATCACATAGGTTCCATACACGCTCGGTTCAAAAACCGATTTTGCCGTTTCCCAGTCCCCCCCTGTTACCGCATAGGTCATGCCACTGACCACAGATCCCAATATGGCATAGACGGTCTTCGCCGGCAGATAGACCAAAGTCAGCAGACCACTTCCAAATCCCAACATGGCCTCATTGCCTTCCGAACTCTCTTCTTCGGCAGCCAGACTGACACTCGGCAAGCCCACTACTGTCACCCCGACGAATGCCAAACAGATCACTATACTAATTCCACATTTCATCAACTGCCCGAAAAACCCTTTGTTCCTCATAAGTATGCCCTCCTTTTGTCCAGTCAATCGCCGTTATGCATTTACATTTAGAGCCCAAGAAAGCCTTAGCCCCACGTCAACATTAACCTCATGGATTATAGCAAACTCTATGCCTCAGAGGTATGTCGTGTATCAACACCCTCCACAATATCCAACTCAACCAGGATTTGCCGTTTAATTTCTTCCATTTCCTGATAGACAACCTCCTGGGTTTCTGGGAAAAGCTGTTCTGGGCTCACCTGAACGTTTTCCTGTCGAATACCCTGACGAATATATTCCTGCAATTTGTAGAAGCAAATCAATTGAGTGAAAAGATCTTCTGCCTTTTGTTGGTAGATCTGACGATCTTCATCTGGAATAGTTTGAAGAACTTGGATTAGCCAAGGACCATAATTGAATCGCTGATTCAGTATCTCTAATTGAGAGCTGTTCAATTGAATGCCAACTTGGACACCACCCTTCCAGCTTCTTTTTTGACATTAAAGACACAGTGTATTGTATTGGAAGCACCGGCAACCGCTTCAGGACCATAAAATAGCGTAATGCGAAAAAGAGGTATTTTTGGTGTGGTGAGGAGAGACATATTGTATGTTCGGAATGAGTTTGTACCCAGACCGTTTAGGCAAGAAATTCCATTCTCTAGCCTCTGTGAAGACTACCCTATTTGGGTTGACACTGTCAATCAGGGAAGATAGAGTCGAAAGAGGCTTTGGACCACAGTATGGCAAAAACCAAGAAGGATTAGCACGTGTTTGGGACGATGGGCTTTTCAGAGTTAATGATTATCCTTGTGATAATCCTCATCATTTTCGGGGCGGGACGATTGCCCCAAATCGGAGAAGGTGTGGGAAAAGCTCTGAAAGGATTCAAAAAAGAAGTTAGTGAAATTCCTCCAGAAATCGATCCCAATGTCCCTGAACCAGCCAAACCTCCACAATCTGCCGAGACTGGAGCCTCTCCCCCAATTGCCCAGCAACAGGATGCTCCACCTGCTCCTCCCAAAAATCAGCCCTATCAACCCGGTCCTGAGATGACACCCGGCACTACGGCCGCCCTTCTCTATCAAGGTGCAGGACCTCAGGTCGTGACACCGAAGAAAGCCGCATCGTCACCTTCTCAGCCTTCAACGTCTCAGGGTTCCGAGAACTCTCCGATGACCATGGAAGATCGCCAAGCCGCCCCTCCTCCAGTTGTCTCATCCCAATACCCACGATTACCTCAAGCAGCCCAGGCCAAACCCTTGGCAAAACGACCTGCGGCTGTTGTGAATAAAGAGGCTGTGGCTCGCGTCCAAGCACAGCAAGCTGCCTTGAAGGCCAAAAAGTCGGAATTCGCGGCCCAAGATATGCAGTCTTTGGGAGAAAGCTTAGGCAGTACCGTCCGTACCTTTAAAGATGCTGCGGCCGATATTCGAAATTCGGTTGATCCTCAAATGCGGTCTATCCAAGCTGAACTTCAGGCAGCCGAAAAAGAAATGCAAGATACTATTGAAGTCGCCAAGCAATCTGCTCCCCCCAAAGAACCATCCGGTTCTGCCTAGTAACTTTGTGGCAGGCGTGCCCTCCTACCTTTCTCATGTTTTCGGATTTACCCTTTTCTGTGCAACATGGATTTTAGCCACCGGCTGTATTCAAGAGACTCCCCCAGACCCCCCGGACAAGGTCAGCCAACAATTAGTTAAACTCCTTCATGATCCCCAAGCTGAGATTCGCCGAACCGCCGCGTTATCCCTTGGTAAGATTTCCGATCCGACCTCTGTTACAGGGTTAATCGAATCGCTGGCCGACCAGGATGAGGAAGTTCGCCAATGGAGTGCCTGGGCTTTAGGGAACCTCGGAGACCATCTTAGCCAAGAAGCGATCGTTGCATTGGTTCAATCGTTAGCGGATCCCTCGGAGCAGGTGAAACAAACGGCAGCATTGGCTCTGGGTCGAACTCCGGCTTCCGAAGATGTCTTGCAAGTCTTAGAGGAAGCGTTGAATATTGCCACACCTTCCACTCAACAAGCCATTATTCAGGCACTGTCTCATTTTTCCTTCCCCTTTTCTTATGAAATTTTTCTCGAAGCTACTCAAAGCCAAACTCCATTGATCCGACAAACGGCTGTGGCAGGGTTAGGAGAATTGGGAGACCCCCGAGGGCTACCGGTCTTACGTACACTCCTTCTTCAGGACCCTAATGTGAGAGTGAGAGCGGAAGCCGCCTACCGTCTTGGGAAATTGGGAGGAAAGGGAGAAATATCCGCCCTCCAACAATCTCGAGACACCGATCCAACCCCTACCGTTCACTTCTGGGCATCATGGGCCCTTAGACAATTGAGTGAGCCCATCTGACACCCAAAGCCGCAAAAGCCAATCGTATCTTTACCATTCGAGCTATCTGAATCTTTTTGAATTGAAATAATTTCCCAAAGTGTTTATATTCCTCTTCCCTTGGAGGTCTGATTCTTGTGAAGGAGATGAAGATAAAATGTTCAACACTTTAGTCTGGGTTGTTTTGTCATTACTCTTATGCTCCTTCGCCGGCTGTTCTTCCACATCCGTTAAATGGTATAGGCCTGGGGCGACGGCAACATCCTTTTCCAGTGACAAAGAGGCTTGTCAACGGGCTTTATTAGGGGCGGGAGAGAGCGGTATGCCAAAACAGGTTTATACCTTTGAAGGATGCATGGAAAGAAAGGGCTGGCAGCAAGTTCCCGCTTCAGCCCAATAAAAAAATCTTGACTTCTACAACACGAAAGAGCCGTTTCCCTGCGCTCTCAAAAATGAACCCCTAGAAATTGGATAATGCTAGGCCATTTGGAGGATAGACCGACGCACCCTGCAATGGATTAGGGTTAAGGAATAATGAGATATCCCCCTCAGACTAGACGGCTTTCTTATGATGACCTCCCCAATTTCTAAAAAAGTGTTATTGGTCGATGACGACCGGAATGCCCGGGAAGCCTTGCGAATGGTCCTGGAGTCACAAGGGTTCGACTGTCAGGAAGTCACAAATGGGGAAGAAGCCCTTCAATGGCTCTCCAAAGATCATGCCGATCTTATTGTGAGCGACAACCAAATGCCTGTTTTGGGGGGACTTGATTTTATCGATCAACTCCAAAGGCAACAAAACTTTCCTACCCCGCCAGTCATTCTTTTAAGTGGAAATTTAGATGATCCCGACAAAGCCCGTGCCCGGCAGGCAGGAGTATTCGCCATTTTAGATAAACCCTGCAATTTCAGTGAGTTTGTTTCCATGGTCCAGCTTGCCTTGGATCGCTAGACTCGCCTACTTCTTTCCACGGACTTTCTTTCCATTCATTTTCACCGTTTTATCATTCCCCATTGGAATGGGCAACGCAAAAACACATAAAAACTCTAATCTACGCCTTTCGCTGTACTTGCCTACCTCATCTTCGGTATTTCAGAACTGCCGGTTCCTGAATAAAGTGTCTTACAACAATCAGAGAGATTTTCTCTATGCACATTGATCATGCCTGGCCAAATGCTGGGAACCGGAAATCTGCAAAGAAACGTGCAATTGGGGGAAATATTTTCCATTTTCTTAAGTTGTCCTTAGAAGGAGCATGACATGTTAAAAATATTTGGTGGAATGGTGATTGGTTCTATGATGACCATGATGTTATTAGGTGGAGTGTCGGCCGCAAATCAGGTGCTAACCAGCGTCCAAAATCTCTATCTGGACCAATTGAACCGGCCAGATACGACAACCACCCTTATCTTACTGGTTATCCTCACCATCTTATTGAGCGTCCTGACTTTGTGGACACAAAAGCCTGTCATAGAGCCAGAAAGCATAATTAAGAAACTGAGGCGTCACTGCAAATAGAACGACATCTCTATTGGAATAAAAGGTCTATTTTTCTGATACCCCTACGAATTTGAAGACTGCTTGAGTACTCAGTATCGAGTAAAGACTCACAAAAATACTCTCTCCTACTACATTTGTATCTGTTTACTATCAGAAAACCCATGGCTCCTTTATCGATTTAGTCCTCGCTTGTATTGAATGGAAAGACCATAGTGCTTAGAATAATTTACCTGAAATATTTTACTTAAAAACACGGTCTCGTTTACATACCCCACGCCCAGAGGACATACGATTCGTACTTAATGTAGCCGTCCCATGTCAATTTTTCATCTCACGCTCCGATAGTGCCCCTATCAGGTATCTCCCTATACGCGTTGAATCCTTTACTGCCCAGCATTTTTCCCTCAAACTCCGGCGCTCAAACAATCCAGCGATCCCTCAACTCCCCTGATGAGCCCACACAAGATGAGATCCAAACCGACTCGATGAAATGAAAAATTCGTGATCAAGAAATTTGCAGGCACGAACAGGCTCGCCTAGGAGCAGCCGGAGGATTGGCCACTGGAGGTATTAATTTTCCTACCAAACCGGGCCCGATGGGAAACGGCATGCCATAGAAGAGAAGCCAATATTGATACTTCCTCTCTCCCAGACAACCCAAATGCCACGATACGGAAAGCGCAACAAATTCGTCATGCCGCTCCTGTTCCTGCCGACCTATCCCCTCAAAATCTGGCTGTGGCAGCCTCTGCATCCGCAATGGAGATAAAAACCTGAAGAAGTCTCCAAAATAACAATGAAGAAGAATCCACCAGAAGGTCCTTTTCAGCCAACTCGGACAATCAATCTCTTTAGTTGATGACACCTTTCCTGTCTTTTCCGTTTTCCTGCCCTCTCTCCAGGCTCTCCTGGGCAGAGCTTGCCTGCAAATCGACCAACTCTTACCTAGACTGGCTGAAAAAGAGTTTTATCTTTCAGCCTATGAAAATTCACTTTTCAGAATTTATTGACATTTCCGGATCAATTTTCGGTTCTGTTTTTTCGATTCGTAACTGGCAACCATTTTGCTATCTCCAACACATTGAAACTACTTGAAAAGCTTTGTTCTGGAAAATTGACAATTTTTTACTCCTTTCCGGTTTGCAAGTTTCCGCTTCCCATCTATTTTTTATCGTGGAGACGGTGCCACACCCATTGTCTTTCTAATTTTTGAGGTAAAGCGACTGATGAATCTTTCTGAAAAAATGAAGCGCGATTGGGATCGCCGTGCCCAACATCATGCGCGATTTTGGATAGCCACCGAGGATTATCATTCTGAAAAGATCTTCACTCGATCAGGAGAAGCCACTGCCCATTCGCTTCTTAGGAAACTTCACGGACGGCACGCCCGCTCCTGGAGAGTCATGGATATTGGATGTGGCATTGGACGAGTCCTCAAGCCGTTGGCTCCTTACTTTACTGAACTCATTGGCGTAGATGTTTCATCCGAAATGATTGCTCAAAGCAAAATTTGGCTGGCGGAACATCCCAATATCGCCACCCATGAAACATCAGGAGTCGACCTCCAGGATTTCCCGGATCACTATTTTGATCTTGTGTATTCTTATGTGGCATTTCAACATATGCCTCGCCCCGTGTTTGAATGTTATTTAAAGGAAGTCCATCGTATTCTCAAACCGCACGGTTATTTTCTCTTCCAACTTCCCTTGGGCCCCTTTTTAGATACGTGCGCTGAAGATACCATAGGTATAAGACGCTACACTGTGTTGGAGCTCTGTGAAAAATTGCACCGAAACGGATTTTTGATGAATTTGGCCTCTCCATACAGCACCAAAGACCTCACCCAAGCCCAGGATCATGACTTTATCATGACCATAAACAATGAGAAAAATTTCGCTCTCCCTGCGGGAAAAAGTACATCCTTAGAATGCTTCGAATTGGGTCCCATTTCTGATGCATTCTCCTCTTTCGAGTTACAGATGTATTCACATTTTGCCGACCGTCGTTTTGCTGAAGGACAAACCCAAGAGGCGATCAAGACCCTGCAAATTCTTGTTGAGCACAACCCTCATCATCTTTCAGGGTGGCTGCACTTGGCCACCCTGTTTGTCGAAACCGGACAAATACACCAGGCATTGTCCACCCTAAGCAAACTCAAATCCCTTCATCCACGGTATGAAAAAGCCCATCACACATTTCAACAATTACTCACAAAATTTTCTTCTACTTCCGTAGATCCGGTCGAATCTGCTTGTTCTTTGTAAAGAAAAAGTTACGGAATTTAAGAAAACATTGATTAAATTTTGTCAACCAGGCATAAATTGCTTTGCAATGATGAAGTTTTTGTTATAATGCCCTCCACAGGTTGTAAAAATTCAACTTTCTCTAACCACCAAATGAGGAGGAACAGTATGGTTAACCGAACAGTTGTCGTATTGGCAGCCTTAGCATTAATGCTGGGCGGGGCAGGGATGTCCCTGGCTGCTCCGAATCCGGATAACGGACCTGGCTGTGGACTTGGGAAATTGGCCTGGAGCGACTATTCAGGACAAAAACAAATCGGACCACAGGTTCTGATGGCCACGACAAATGGAACATTCGGTTCCCAAACGTTTGGGATCAGCACCGGAACATCAGGTTGCACCAACGACGGGAAAATTTTTACCGCTGAGAAAGTGAATGTGTTTGCGGCTATTAATTTCGACAATTTGTCTCAAGAAATGGCCCAAGGCCAAGGAGAACATCTCACGTCATTAGCTACCCTAATGGGTATTCCAGCCGACCAACATTCCGCCTTCTTTGCCATGACTCAAGAGAAATATACCTCTCTGGTTCAGGCAGGCGAAACCTCTCCCAAGGCCGTGGTGAAAGCCATCCATGATGCCATGATTGACCATCCTGTGTTAGCTCAAGCCACGACATCGGAATAATGGTTTTCAGGCTCCGGCTTCAGAAGCCGGAGCCTCTCTTCTAACTTTCCCCCCATCGCATGTGGTAACCGCTTTTCTTATTTTTCTTGTTTTGCTGTTTTTTCCATTTGAGAGCAAGGCGCAAGAAGCTGGTTCTCTCTATCTGCAGGAGCTGATTCAGCAAGCCAGGGTCCAAAACCTCCACCAGCACCGTTATTGGCACTTATTACTTCATTATCATAAAAACTTTGGAAGCGGCTACACCAGCCAAGTGGATGACCCTGGGTTTTTTCTTTCGCCAACTGGGAAAACTGAACCGGAGAATGAATTACATGCCACGCTGACATATTTTTTTTCCGATGCCTTAGTTGGTCGCTCCAAACAACCAGCACAATGCGCCTTTGTGGCCCGCTATCATTGGCTGAAAGAGAAATTACGCTTCGACCAGTCCAAACTCCTTCCCCAGCCATGCGAACGTTTTGATAGTTGGCTCGAAGAACTGAATCCCGCTTCCATTTCGTTTATCTTTCCTTCCGCCTATATGGATAATCCCGCTTCGATGTTCGGGCATTCATTTTTACGGGTCGATCAAAAAGGCCAGACTTCAGAAACGAACATCTTGGCATATACGATTAACTATGCTGCCGAAGTTCCACCGGATGCAGGCATTGAATTCGCCTATAAAGGAATTTTCGGTGGATATAAGGGATTCTTCTCAACGATTCCGTATTATATGAAGGTTAAAGAATACCGGGACATTGAAAATCGTGATATTTGGGAATATCGTTTAAATTTTTCATCGGAGCAACATCACCGGCTTCTGATGCATGCCTGGGAACTGGGGAATGCCTATTTCGACTATTTCTTTTTCAAAGAAAATTGCGCCTATCATATTCTTTCTCTCTTGGAAGTGGCGGATCCTAATCTCCGTCTGACCGACCAGTTTCCTATTGCTACGATTCCAGCTAATACGATTCGCCTCATTATCCGGCAACAGGGACTGGTCAAAGAGGTTTCCTACCGGCCTGCGCGTAGTACCCTACTCAAGCGGAAGCGCGACGCGTTAGATGAACCAGAAATTTCCTTACTGCCCAAACTCGTGAATGATCCCCACCTGACGGAACAAGCCGAATTTCTTCAATTACCGCAGAGCCGCCAGATCTTTCTTCTGGATTTCACTTCAGACGTATTACGCTATAAAGCCGCAACGAACCCGGACAATGCCGAAGACTATAAAGCCAAAAACCGATCCATCTTGGTGTCGCGCAGTCAAATCAAAGTTCCCTCGACTCCCTTTCATGTGCAACCCCTTTCTCTCTCTCCCGGATACGGACACGAAACGTTCAGAGTCGGAGTGGGAGGCGGATGGCGAAACGACGATGTCTTTGAAGAAATCAGCGTCCGAGCTGCTTATCACGATCTCTTGGACCCTGATCCAGGATACACCCAGGATGCACAAATTGAATTACTCGATTTAGGGTTCAGACATTATCACCGCCGAAATCAATTTCGGGTAGAACGCTTTACGTTTGCCGATGTCCTCTCTTTGGCCCCTATTGATTCGTTATTCGTTTCACCATCATGGAAGATCAAGGTGGGGATGAATACGGTTAAAACATCGGCCTGCGATCTTTGTTCAAACGGACATTTCAATGCCGGAGCGGGAGGAGCCGTAGAAACTCAGGTATTTCAGCGAGAGGTATTTTTTCTTTTTGGAGAATTGGACGCCAACGTCAGTGGCGCATATGACGAAAATCACCGGGTGGGCGGAGGCGTGTCGGGAGGTGTGATGGCCACCATCACCCCTTCCTGGAAATGGCTGGTATCAGCCGGCTACCTGGGCTATCTTCTTGGAGATCGATCCGATGACATCCCTATTTCGGTAGGTCAACGATGGACATTCGCCAAGAATTTTGCCTTGCGAGCCACATTCACCCATCATGACAACGACAATGAAATTCTCGGCATGTTTCATGGTTACTTTTAACCTCTGGATTTTACCTCCTCACTACAGGAATGTTTGTTCGTAACTTCACATAATGAACACCGCTAAGGGATCGTGCTATGGGATCAGCGTTGAAGAGTCTTGTAGATTGCTCCCCCACTAAGGGGAAGTGAACCTGCCACGTGTCATCATCACTTAGTCCTCGAGTAACGACTGCGAAAGATAACGGTCAAATGAAATCCACGCTTTAAAAAATATAGCCAAAACCGCCTAAAAAATATTCACTGCGAAAATTTAAGGAGAGCTGGTTCCAGTGGTAATTCGCAGCGCTATATTTATATTCCCCAAATACAAACCAGTTTTTGGCCACAACCAGTTGAATCCCTCCAAAAAACTGATACCCCAGAGCTGAATCCATTCTGACACCTTTGTCTTTCCTACCGGGAATGTCAGTATGATGGAGAATTCCATTCGCAAGCCCCCTCCTATTCCCACATAGGGCCGTGCATATCGTCCGGGATACCGCAAAAGAAGGTTGACCATCGACGCATAGGCGACAAAATTACTCTCGCCTTTTGCCGTGGATATTCCACTTCCATCCACTGGAAAGCTCAGAGAGTTATTTTGCCCAAATGATTCCAACTCCGCTCCCAAATAGCCCCGAAAAAATGATGGAAATAATCCAATCTTCAAGCCTAAACCAGGATCTCCATTTATCCTTTCACCGGAAACCGCTTCCCCCTGAAATGAAATGCCTTGGTTTGAGGGCTCTGTGGCCATCCCATACCCGGCCAGATACATCTCGATTTCATCTAAGGCTTCTATTTGGTTCGGAAAACTAATACCTACAAAACAAAATATTATCAGCGCCAGTATTGTATGGAATCCTGAATTCAGCGCGTAAGGAGAATGCAATAATTTGGCTGTTGGAAATAGCGGCATTGAGTGCGCAGCTTTTTAAAAGAATATGAAGAAGAGCACGAATGAGATCCAAGATTACAGTGAACTCAGAAGCAAAGGAAAGGAACTTTATGGAAGGGGATTAGAATGGATAGACAGAAGTAAATTCGGCAGAAGATAACATTTCAGTTCGGTAATTGAGCCATGCTTTTTCAGAGAGTCTCACAAAAACAAAGAGGATTGTCCTAATAATATTAGGACAATCCTCCAAGACTGAAATAATGTAGAACCCTTTACGATCCCCGCACGATAGTACAGAACTCGCCCCAGATCCCAAGGATATTTTTTGCAGAATGATCCACTACGGCAACCTGCGTGATTCCCCCATTGGCTTTAGCGGCTTCCACGCTGGCATCGCCCGTGGCAACCATGGTCAGAATTGATGTTGCACAGGCTTTTCCTGTCTTCGTCGCAGCAGCACCATTCTCCGCTTCGTTGCCGTATTTGGCATCAGTATAAACCCATCCGGCTACAGGTGAAGCCACCCCCATGCATCCGTTCAGAGTGAGGAAACAGAATCCCAGGAAAATGACAGCTAGAGCCTTTTTCATACAATCCTCCTTATGTTGAATTTAGGTCAAAAGCCGCGGCAATAGTGTTTGACCTTCACTAAGTAACGGTTTCACCATTTTTTGTCAAGGAAATTCGTAAAACAGGGTCAACACCCCAGCGCTACGTAAGAGTACTGAAGGAATTAGGTGAAGACCTCACGTAGCGTTGCACAGAATCCGGCACTTTTCGAATCTAACGTGCAAGAGCTGAACAATGGTATTCGGTCCGCATTGAGTGCAAGCTGACAATACCTGTCCTTGCTTGAGCCATTCCCAGGCTTAGAGTCCTTCGTTCTTCACAACTCAATGGGGATAGGATTTCATTTTCGTAGATAGCAACACCTTAGCCCATAAAATCTGAAAGTTTTGATCTTACGAGTTAGAATCCTAGAATTTAATATGGATAATAACGGCCGTAGTATCGGTAATAGTGCATGCAATTGCGGTAGGCCGTAAAAGAATACGTCAAATTATTGCAAGTCCATCCTGGAGCCCAACCCTGCGGAGGGGTTTCAATAGGCTTCACGCCTTTTTTGATGGCCTGATCCAAATAGGCATCTACGGCAGCTTTATCCCCCGGATAAAATGGTTTATCCAATACTTCCTGATTAAGAGCCTTTTGCATGGCTTCCATATCTTCTTTCTCTCCCGCCCATAGTGGATTTGCGCTCATGCCCATGATAACGATGCTCAGAAAAAAACCGAGAAATCCTTTCAGCACCAATTGAGAGTGCCTGTTACCCATGGTCAACCTCCTTAGAGAGGACCCCCAAAAATAATTTCCGGAAAAACTTCCGAGACCATTGATTACAAACTTTCTTGCTTCTTGCTCCTAGCCCCTCACTGAAGACACGAGGCATACGACACATATTCATGAATCAAAAGAGCCCGGCAACACTTTTGGCCAGCCCCTTGGTCAATGGTTCAGCAGCATCTTCATATTCCAAATTGGCTTGATTAGCCGTACTGATGATACGCGTCCGATATTTCTTCAGTTTTCCAACTTCAGAATAGGTTTGACTCTGTGTCCCAGCCATCCCCTGTGCCAAATTTTGTTGACTGTCGGATCGAACAATGACGCCTTCCGGAGCTTTTTCAGACAATTGAATGTCGGTCACGGCCACAAACATGACATCTTCAACATACGCATCTGCCGCCACGGTTCCCAACATACCCAAAATCCCGCCGGCCACCCCCCCGCCTGCTCCACCCGCAACCGCACCAGCCGCCGCACCAGCTCCCGCACCAGCTATCGGATCCCCATAGCCACTAGCCAAAATACGAGACGCATCTTCCGGATTGGTTCTGGCCACACTTAACACGTTGGCCTGCAGACGATAGAAGGCTTCGTCGGGGTTATCCGTCACGCGATAGCCGCGTTTTGTGATCTTCTCTTTTATCACCCCTTCAACGTCAAAGTTTTCCTTATCCGACGTGTTCCGAACCTCCACAAAGACTACCTTTTTATCAGGTCCCACCGGATCCAGAAAAATGGTGTCACTCATTTTCGTTTGGACATCAAGGTTGCGTTTCCTAATTGAGGTATGCACTGCAGCACAACCCGTTACAAAGGCCAAGAGAATTCCAAACGCGATCAGTCTTTTAACGATTGGAAAATTGAATAACGTCATGGGGGTCCTCCTAAAAAATTGTTCCGGGGATCTCAAGAGAAAGTCGACTTTTCCTGCCATTTTCCCACCTTAATGAGCATGGGTAGGATATATCCGAGAAACGATATATAACAAGACGATTCTAATAATGCTAGGGGAAAATATTTACTGCCAACATAGGTATTTTGGCTTAAGCTTCTATTATCAGCCGGATGAAACTGAGGATAGGGTGGAGAGATCGCATTGAATTAACCCGGCACTAAGGACCAATTATGGGCCAAAAGTGAATAAAAAGGTTTTGCCCATCCAACGAGTAAGGGGTATGCTACAAGGCATAGACCGAATGAGCCTCTGGAAATTCCCCGATTCCGTTCGTAATTCATAAGGAGTCGACACGCAAATTTTTTTATATATTCCTTCGCTTCATCTCATTCAATAAAAACGTCGTTTACTATACAAACCCCTGACACGACCGAATAGGAAAATTTCTTCTCACCTTTGATTTCCTGTAAGAGGCCATAATGACTTTAGAAGACGAATTTTGCGATATCATTAAAAAGGCACGATTCGGACAGGCGAAAGGCTTAGCTGAAATGGTCGACCTTTCCGGTATTCCCCAATCTGACTTGGAAGAACTGGAAAAAGGGCATCGCCCTCCAACCAAAGCCGAATTGCATAGCCTCAGCCAAGCCTTGCACCTCCGGTTTCATGCTCTTTTGAGTGTTTCGCTGGAAGGCTGGGTTCCCCAGCCTCAACCCGCCTGGACAACGGAAAATCATTTGGTTTTGACCGTCAAGGGCGACATTGGCGGATATGAAGTGAAAGGGTATCTGCTGTGCGACCCGAACACGAAGCAAGCCCTTATGATTGACACCGGGTATAATGCGCCAGCCATGTTATCTGCCATCCACGACCATGGGCTGACTCTGGTGGGAGTTTGTCTCACGCACGGTCATACCGACCATGCCGGCGGGCTGGATCAGATCCTTGCCGCACACCCTGTGCCGGTCTACCTCGGCAATGGTGACTTTGACCTGTTGCCGTGGAAACCTCCGGCCGCCTCGCTCAAAATTCCCACGGACCATCACATGATCGCGGCTGGGGAATTGACGGTGGAATGTTTGAGCACCCCCGGTCACACGCCAGGCGGATATTGTTTTCTCACCTCGCGAAAAGGCCAAGGCCTCTGCTTCGTGGGGGATACGTTATTTGCGGGATCGGTGGGACGATCGAATCCGGCCTCGCTCTATGACACGCACCTGCATTCCGTCCGGCAAACCGTGTTAAAATTACCTAACGAGACCGTCTTGTTCCCCGGCCATGGCCCTGCCACAAGCGTGGAAGAAGAACACAAACACAATCCGTTTGCCTAATGTGAATTTTTACGGCTCTCCAGTTCCCCCAAGTTAAGAAAGCTGTCAGATGGATCACGAACCTCCAATCGCTTCAGGCCCTTCCGACGACCGACAGCGGCCCTCCCCCTCGCTTTTAGGCCCCGATTCTTCGGCTGATCTTCCCTCCCAGGAAGATTCCTCTGCACCACCCTTGATCATGCCGACATCTAAAAAGGACATTCTCCGGGAACAGTTCTTAAGGAATACCCATCGGGAAACAGGAAATGGAGAACCTTTTCACCCTGAACCTTATGATCCTCCACATGATGTGGAGGAGGCCCATCCGCACACCTCAAGCGCCTTTTCAACTTGGGGGCTTCCGCTCCTTCTCTTTGTCCTCACGATTTTTACTACTCTTTGGGCTGGTGCCTATCAAGTGAATACCAAACCTGTCAGGGGTGCGTGGGATTTCCTGGTTCGGTATCCCGGATCTTTGATAAATGGCCTTCCGTTTGCTGGCACCCTGCTTGGCATTCTGGTGACCCATGAATTGGGCCACTACGTCCTCTCCAGAATCCATCGGGTCCCGGCCTCACTTCCCTTATTTATTCCCGGCCCTCCCCATTTCATTGGCACCTTTGGAGCCGTCATCCGGATGAAATCCCCGATCATGAATCGGCGGGCGCTGTTTGATATTGGTGTGGCAGGTCCCATAGCGGGTTTTATTGCGGCAGTTTTTGCCATCATTATAGGACTTTCTTATTCACACGTCGTACCCAAGGAGCACACGTTTGGGTTACAGTTGGGAGAACCCTTGCTGCTTCAATTTTTTGCTTGGTTCATGTTCGGACCCATTCCTTCCACCCATGACATTGTGTTGCATCCGATCGCTTTCGCAGCCTGGTTTGGTTTTTTTGTCACCGCGATCAATCTATTGCCCTTAGGCCAACTGGATGGGGGACATGTGGTGTATGCGGTATTGGGCCGCCGCCAGCGGTCTCTGGCTATAGCCATCATTCCCATTCTTTTATACTTGGGTTTTACGGGATGGCCGGGATGGATTCTGTGGGTGGGATTAGCCGGGATGGTGGGAATTGCTCATCCACCGGTGTCAGACCCCTATACCCTCCTTGGGAAAAAACGGCGATGGGTCGCCTGGGCAGCCCTCGTGATCTTTATTGTAACCTTTGCCCCAGTGCCCTTTTCGGTGAACTAACCCATGGCTGTGGACCAAAAATTCGCTCTGATTCCTCGCACGGTCCCCTGAATCCATAACGCTGAAATTCCCCCGCATTGTTGTTCCTTCCCGAAAGTAAGGAATCCTAATATGAAAACCTTCGATCCCTCTTTGTTGCAGGCCTACATCCAGGACCAGCGTTCGACATTTGAAGATATGCTTGGGCAGATGGTGGAAGTCCCTTCAGTCAGTTCCGATCCCGCTCATCGTTCCGATATGTTGAATATGGCCAACCTGGCCAGCCAATATTTGGAATCGTTTGGTGCCAAACCTTTTATTGTCCCCACAAAAGGGTATCCCACCGTGGTGGGCGAATGGTTTGCAGGGAGACGTTGCCCGTCGGTAACTATCTATAACCATCTGGATGTTCAACCAGCCAATGAACCCGAATGGCGTCAGGCACCCTTTACGTTCAGTAAAAATGGCGATCAGTATTGTGGACGCGGGGCGACGGATGATAAAGGCCCGGCCCTGACAGCTCTGCTTGCTGCCCGGTTTGCCAGAGAAGCAGGGATCCCGCTGAACATTCGAGTCCTGTGGGAACTGGAAGAAGAGATCGGCAGTCCGCATTTTTCCGAGGTCCTTCAGAATCGGAAAATGATCAAACCCTCCGATTCGGTCTTGGTATCCGACACGATTTGGGTATCACGCAACCGCCCAGCCCTATCCTGCGGATTACGCGGATTGCTTGCCGCCCAATTGATCCTTCGAACCGGGGAAACCGATATTCATTCCGGCCTGACCGGCGGCGGAGCGCGAAATCCCCTGGCTGAACTTTGCGAAGCGGCCTATTCATGTCTGGACGCAAAATCCGGGAGGGTGAAAATTCCCGGATTCTATGATGACGTCGTACCGCCTACACGTGCTGAGATGAAAGATTTTCTGGCGTCAGGGTTTCAGCTACGTCTGTTTAAAGAAGCCTATCAATTGCGATCTCTCCGAACTTCCGACCCCCAGGATTTACTCAAACGGATTTGGGCCTCTCCCACGTTTGAAGTGCACGGGTTAACCGGTGGACATATGGGGCCGGGGGTTAAAACCATTGTGCCTCCCTGGGGTGAACTGAAGGTCAGCATGCGGTTGGTCCCGAATCAACAACCGGCCAAAATCTTCCGCCTCCTGAAAAAACACATTCAACATCGAAATCCGGACATTGAAGTGCTCAACGATTGCGAACTGGAACCTTTCAAGGGTATTTCAGAGGGGCCTTATGCGGAGGCCTTACAGGATGCCGTAGCCCATGGGTTTGGTCGACGACCCGTGTTTGTGAGAGAAGGCGGTTCAATCGGAGCAATTGCCTTATTGCAGCGTGCTTGGAAAGTTCCCATATTGTTCATGGGGTTGAGCCTCCCCGAACATGGGTACCATGCTCCCAATGAATTTTTCGATTGGGGGCAAGCTTCAGGCGGGATACGCGCATTCGTGCATTACTTCCAGACCTTGGCAAACCTTCCGCATTCTCACCCCAAAAACCGCACGAAAAATCCGGAAGGAGCCAGGACTCAAAAGTGAACATGGACTACTTCAAGCAATCAAGCTTTGGGAGCCCTGCCTGATCGTTTGCTCGGCTGTAAAAGAGTTGGTAAAAACCTTTAGGAGAAAAAGATCCCTCCTTGAAGTCAGGACGGAGGCGGAGTCAAGGTAGGTTTTTGAAAATGCACCAAGGATCGGATAAATGCCAGCACGTTCCTCCGATCTTCTTCCCAGAGTATTGTTTCCCATCCAGGCATAGCGGTTCGTGGAACCCCTCTCGCAATAATGCTTAACAACTCTTGATCAGTTTTCGTGGAAGTTGCCGCTGAAACCAAATTCCCTGGACGTGGCGCCAACAAGGCAGCCCTTGGACCATCGCCACGGCCACCTTCACCATGACATTCGGCACAATGAATTTGGTAAAGGCTTTGCCCTTTTTTCACATCGGGTTGGGAAGACTCTTCAACGGCATTGCTCGCACATACCAACCCTGCCCATCCGATCAATCCTATTGTAAAAATAAGATGCGCCATGGCTCGTCCCATATCTCAAAATTGTACCGAATCGACGAACCAACTTCAAAAACGGGTGGTTGTACCTCTCCAACTCATCGATTGACAGGCTTATGCCAAAGCGGTGATCACCTGTAACCGAATGGACGAGTCTACTATTTTTTACTGCGTAGCAATATTTTAATAGGTATACCGACGAATCCAAACTCCTTTCGCACGGTATTCTCCAAAAACCTGAGGTAGGCGGCGGGTACGTTCTGAGCGTTTTTCATGAAGAGGGCGAAAGTAGGGGGCTTGGTCGCTACCTGGGTCATGAAGAAGGATTTTTGAGGATTCCCCTTTTTCAGAGCAATGGGGTGTTTCTCCAGCGTTCGCTGAAAGAATTGATTCAACTTGGCGGTCTGTATGCGTTTCGAAAAATCAGCTACCACCCGATCAATCAGCGGAAACAATTTCGTTACAGCATCGGGACGCTTGGCTGAGGCAAAGAATACGGGGACATGCGTAAAAAAAGGAAATCGCCTGGACAGTTCCAGATTATACGCAGGGAGCGCTTCAGGATCTCTCTGGCGTACATCCCATTTATTGACCATGATAATGCAGCCTTTACCTTGCTTATTGATCAGACCGGCAATTTTGGTGTCTTGTTCGGTCACGCCTTCTATACCATCCAACAGTAAGACAGCTACATCAGACCGACCCAGCGCGCGAATGGCCCGTACCACACTGTAGCCTTCAACCCCTCGTTCGACTCTCCCTCTTCGTCTGAGGCCCGCAGTATCGGTGAACACATACCCCCTGGAGCCTTTCCTCACGAGGGAATCGATGGGGTCTCGGGTCGTCCCTGGAATATCACTGACAATTAGACGCTCCTTTCCCAGAATGGCATTGACTAATGTGGACTTGCCGACATTGGGACGACCCACCACCGCGATGCGGGGCCATTCGGCTTGCTCCGGTCCATCAGGCAGGAAAGGCAGATAAGGCAAGCAAGCCTCCAGCAATTCATCGACCCCAAGCCCTCCCTCCGCAGAAATTGGGTAAATGGTGTCCCACCCTAATGCGTAAAAATCTCCCAAAAGTGGTTCAGACTTTGGAGTATCGATTTTGTTTACGGCCAGAAAAACAGGCTTGGTAACCGGACGCAGGAGTTTTGCCAGATCCGCATCCATGGGAGAGAGTCCGGTACGCCCGTCCATAACCGCGATGATGATGTCGGCCTCCTGAATAGCCAGTTGGGTTTGGTGTTTGATCTGCGCAGGAAGGACTTCTTGAGCACTCAGGTCCAATCCTCCCGTATCCACAACGGTAAACACTCGATTCTGATAATCGCACTGTGCCATATTGCGATCTCGTGTCACACCCGGCATATCATCGACGATGGCCGTGCGATGGCCCACAATCCGATTAAATAAGGTGGACTTACCGACATTGGGACGCCCGACAATGGCTACCAGTGGTATTTGGGCAGGCAGTGCCGAACTATCGTCCAAGGAAAATTCCAGTAATTGCGCCTTTGTTCCCTGGGAAGGTGAACGAGTTGAGCGAGCCATATGTAGGACCTCTAAAACCTCAAAGAATGACCATCATAAAACCAACACGACATTATCTACCGATCCAACGTACGCTGCATCGTAAATCTCTCGGATCTTTTCCTATTCTAGGCGGTGACAATCCACTGTCGTCGTCGTTTTATATTGTATCTGAAATTATAGAATTATAGATGGCAAATCTAATTTCAGGTTCACAACAGGAAACAGATCGCTCAGTTCAGTGATTGATAGCCCGTCATGAACAAGGGAGTCAACTCCCAATGATTTTTTCTGGGGAAATATACGATGGAGAATTTAAACGGTCCTGATGGATTCCCCAAAAGGAGGGATTGGGAACCAACCACCATCTGAGTCTCCCATTTGAGCGGAACTCTCAATCACAGGACCGGGTTCATTGCTAAATCGCTCAGAACTTTATTACCCATGTTCCGGCAGTTGAAATTCAGGTTTTCCATCAGGGGTTTTCGGATTTTGTAGATACGGCTTTTTCTGATGAAAAAAGATGAAAACAACAAAACCACTCTTTCTTTTCGCTTTGGTAGGTAGAATGATAATTTCCGTTTTGATCTTTTGTCATTTCGTAGTTTGATTCATAGTGATAAGAACCGGTAATTGTTTTTTCAACCTGTTTGTGCTCCACAATTGCGCCCACTTCCCGATCGGAACCATTGAGGGATTCGGCAAAACCAGGCTGAGCACTCAGAAATAACACACAACCGAGAATAGCGGCACTTCTCGTTGCACGTTGAACAGTCATGAAAGTAGATTTTTTGAAGCCTTGCATCATAAACCTCCTCCAGTTGATAAATTTGCCTGTTCAGGGGTCTTTCCTGGAAAAACCATGAATCTCCGGCATTCTTCGATTAGGATACAATGGACAATGGTCGCATGATGTCCACCATACCTGGGCAATTCTTCACATGCGATTCCCCAAACGAACGAGGAAATTCAAGCGAAGGTTTGACTGCTTGAACAAATTAATCGTTGTTATGGAACACCGGTGGAGTCCCGGCAAGGAACAACCGGAATGGGCATGACCGTCAAGAATAGTGAAAAGCCCTATTGAGGCTTTTAAAACTTGAATGAAGCTACGCTGATCCTAAGGGATGGGATTGGCCAATAGGTGCTTAAGCTTCTAGGACCCGCCCCATTCGCGAGGTAGAATATTTAGGGGGTCTGACCGGGCTTATCAATGTGTATGGAAGTGTGAATTCAGGCGCCGCCTACCACTCTTAAGGTCAAACAGTCGCCCGATACTCTTCAGGTATGGAGATGTTTCATCGCTGCGGCGCAAAGGATGATAAACACACCCATCCATAAAGCGCCTCGCTGAAAGGGGACAGGTTCGTAGGCGGCTTCTTCATCTTCCTCGTCAGTCGGCTCATTCTTGAAAACAATGGTATAGAGAAAAATCGTGAGGACACCAAGAACCAAGGTAAGCTTAATAAAAAACACGGTCAGATATTTCGGATGGTGTCCGACTCCCTCCCCTGTGGCCATTTCCATCCCCTGACTGACGTAATGAAGATTCATGCCACCGGTAAAAAGAATCACCACCAAAAGTACCCCGACTACTCGTTTATATTGACGGTAAAACGTTTCAGAAATGGGCCTTACCAGTTCCTTTGGTACGGCAGTTTTTAATCCCGGGGTGACGGCCATCACCAAATAGGCCAAGCCGCCGATCCAGACTACCGCAGATAACAAATGGAACCAATGCACTAAAATAGGGACAAGCTTATGAAGATCGGTGAGAACATCGAGAAGGGAGTCCATTAGCAAATTCTTAGGATGATCACATCGTAGCGTGCCGGATCTATTCTCACCATCAGATACGAATTTGGGCCATCTGGTTGCCAGATAGATTTGGACCTGACCGAATAGAGTAATTGGAATATCCTGACCAGCGTTTCACAGAACAACATGGCTGACTCATAAATGGGGCGGGGTTCTGTGGGGGACCTTGGCTCACGTACTAAAACTTAAATACCGGCTTTTCGTTACCGAATCGTTTCTTGCGAAGCTCCTCCATTAACTCAATGGTGACCACGGCAATCCCTTGTTCCGTCGCATGACGCTCCACGCCCTTTTTCACCATGGCGCGTAAAAAATACGGAATGCGCTCAAGCCGTTCCTGAGCTGCCGGATCCCAAACCACCGATGAGTCTTCCGGCACATTGAATGCCACTTGAACTTTTTCTCCGCCCTTAGGCGTGTACAAGCACCATTCATCTTCATCGAGCCAATCTCCATGGTCCACGTAGGGCCTAGCTCGACACCCACCGCAAATTTCGCTGTATTCACAGTCCCCGCATTTACCCTTCAAATGAGGGTAGCGGAATGAGTTGAAAATTTCCGAGTCTTCCCACAAATCGACAAAACTTTGTTCACGGACATTTCCCGCCGACAACGGCATATAGGGACAAGGCGTTAAATCCCCATTGGGCGTCACCCGAGCATAATTGGTCCCCGCCAAACACCCGCCACCCATATAGCCTTGAGCCTTAGTAATGGGAGAATTCGGATCTTTCTCATAGGCCAACCGTTTGAAATGAGGGGCGCAACGAGCCCGGACCAACATATCCTGATATTTATCCTGGCACTCCACCAGGTAACCAAGCACTTCTTCATATTGCTCAGGGGTAATATCCGTCAGCTCTTCACCCCTTCCGGTACATACCATAAAGAACACATTCAACACTTTGGCTCCCAAGTCATGAGCCCAATCAATCACGGCCGGCAGTTCTTGGTAGTTCATAGGTTGGGCACTAAAATGGATTTGGAATTGCAGCCCATTTCGTTTACAGGCTTCAATGCCAGCCAGGGCTCCCTCAAAGGCTCCCGCCAATCCTCGGAATGCATTATGTGTTGCCGGATCCAAGGAGTCGATGCTGATCCCCATTCCCATGACCCCGATTTCTACTAATTCTTTAGCCACCTCATCCGTAATCATCATCCCGTTGGTTCCAAACACCACCATGAAACGATGGCTGACGGCATGTCTGGCAATGTCGAGAATGTCCGGCCGAACCAACGGTTCTCCTCCGGTAATCACCAAAAGACAACCAGGATTCACTTGAGCAATTTGATCGATTAAACGAAAACATTCCTGGGTGGTCAGCTCATCATTGCCGCCACTCAGTTTGGTGGTGGCATCCAGATAACAATGCTCGCATTTGAGATTGCACCGTTTGGTGAGATTTAAGGCCACCAAATACGGTTTAAAATCGTCAACGGTTCGACCGTCGCCCGGCATACCGGCATTTGACGCGATAGCTCCAAATCGCGTCATGGCGTCATTGCCAAGGGAGGATAGGGAATTGAGGAAGGAATTGAGAACGGGAAGAGCTTTACCCATGATGACCAGCTCCGGATTGTGCCTCCGAAGTGGCCCCTGTCCCGGTTAGCCGGGCAACAATATCTTTGACATTGCCGGACTTCATGGCTTCTTCCATGGTGTGCTTGGCTTGTTCAATGCCTTGCGTGGCCACATCAAGAGTAATGGTCGTGGTCCCAATTTTTTCAGCATGCTTAATGATGAGAGCTTTTGTACAATCACGCATGAATCCCGCAGGCGCCCGCTCAAGCCGTTTAATCGCCTCAGGTTCCCACGTATAAGGAGATACAGCATCTGCTCCATTCGCATCCGCATCCTGGGGACCTTCAGACTGAACCGCAGATTCTTCCGGCGTACTTTTATTCGCAAAAATCGGAGTGTAATCTTCTGAAGCGGCTTCTTGAATCATCGTTCCAGCATACTCCAAGGTGATAGTCGTCATTCCTAGTTTTCTTGCAGATTTTTCAATTTTAGCCTTGGCCCGACGCCGTTGGAAGCCTGCGGGAACGGCTCGAATGGCTTCTCGCGCATCTTTGGTCCATTGCATAGGAATGTCGTCATAGGATAATTGCGTTTCCAGCCCTCCCTCAGCTTTGGCCGCCGCATCGAACACTGACTTATCCACTTCCTTGAATTGTGCCCCATCAACACCGCATACCGGACATTGCACGGGATGATCCCCCTTCCCGATATATCCACACCCCCCACAGACATAGTAAGTTTTGGACATTCGGTCCAAATAGGACTTGGTACTGGCACTCATGGGTTCCCCGGTCCCCACCGGTTTTTCTTCAACCACCTGAGACATCATGCCACTTAGGGTCGATCCCATGAGGTCTTTCGCCACCCCCTCATCCGCCTGCATTGTATTTCGATCAATCCCGGCAGCATCAAGAGTCCCGCCCAGCGCTTTCATGGCATCCATGGCGCCCTTGGGGAGAATATCCCCGACGGCATCGTCAATAACCGAATTGCTGATGATCGTGTGGCCTTTTTCGATGGCAAACCGATGAATGGCGGTTTTGGCAACCCCACGAGCAAAAACCGGAATTTTTTCCATGCGCCGAAGCGCTTCTTCCGTCCAAGCGATCGTATATTCCGCTTGTGTATCGATTGGAGGAACGAATTTTCTATTGGAAATGAGTATATTACAATTCGCAGTTCTTAAGAGATTTTCCGTGTTACTCCCGATATCCATATCATCATCGCTATGCACTCCGATCCGGCCGACAATCAGGAGCCACGGTTGTTCTTTTCTGACATATTGCATGACTTTTTCAAACGCTTTTCCATCTAACAGGGTAGTCTTGATGTCCCATTCTTCTTCCTGGGCGACTTCGCGGGAAATATCCAGGTGCGACTGATAGATTTTCGCCAACCCGCTGTCAATGACTTCTTCATGAAGTTTTTCTTGTTCCTTAAAACGGAAGACTTTCCCTGCCTCTTCGTTAAGCACACCGGAGATGCTATGAAATGCGGCATAATGAAAGTAGGGGTCAAAGGCTGAAATGGCCTCTACCGGCTTGTTTAATGCCTTTCCTAGGGCTAAGGCGGTCTTCAGCCCGCCAAAGGAATAGGGGCTCCCATCGACAGCCACGACAATTTTCCCGTCGTTCATGGGCTTCAAATCTTTCACAATGAACATGTCCGAATTGCGGACTCTTCGGAGGACTCGTTCCGTGTTGCTCCCAATTATGGAGTCTTTCACGGCACCAACCCCAACCGCTCCCATAATGGTCAGGTCATAACCACTTTTATTGATATCTTCCGCAAGTACTTTCCAATTTCGACCCTCCAAAGACTTCCGCTCCAGGGGGATATTCGCTTCTGTACACTTTTGATCCACAAAGTCTAAATAGGAATCGGTGATGATTTGAAGGCCTCGGGTAATCAAGGAATCGTGGATTTGCCTTTGTCGGTCTAATTCTTTTTCATCGTGATACTCTTCAGGAAGACCCGCTTCCATTTGTTTAAACCGTTTGTCATGCATTTTGGCAGCATAGACATGGCTACCCACAATCTTGGACCCAAAGGTCTTGGCAAATTGCACCCCCAGTTCTACAGCCATATTGGAATGGTCTGAATTATCGACTGGGACATATATGGTTTTATACATTACAGCTGCCTCCTTAGAGAATCCCGGCTAAAAAAGCGGCACCAAACCCTCCGCCTCCACGGTTTGGCAAAACATTTAATTTATTTGACATTTTCAAAGAAAATAAGTGGGGAGTGTAACACCGAGAATTTAGGCAATGCAACCTTCCGACAACCTAACATAGGCAGAGACGATTAGATCTTAAAGCTCACTTTGACCGGTAGTACGGGCACTTATGACACCGTTCTCTTTTCAACCTCATTTAACAACCTAAAATAAGTACGTACTTAATATTACGCATTAAAATATTACAACTAGCTATGGATACCGGCCTGGGCAGTTAGGTGTTTTCGCTATCCTTCAACATACATAATAAAAACGGGAATCGACTCAGCTTAGAGAGGCCATAAATATTGAAATATCGCCGAATAGTCGCATGACTACTCGCATTCTACCGTCTGTTGTTCCATTTTCAAAGGCAAAATTCTTAAGTTCTTCCCTCAAAAGACCGAATAAAGTGGGAGTTTTTTGTCCTTACCATTTGCACACCAGAATTTCTTTTGATTACATTGTAACTTTTGGCTAACGACTTACTAACGCATGGACCATCCCGCAGAGGGAATGGGCCAACCAATCGGTGGAGGAAATCGATGAGACAAACGAATTTTTTGTTTACCTCGGAATCGGTTACGGAAGGACACCCAGACAAAATCGCTGACCAGATTTCCGACGGTATCCTTGATGCCATCATTAGCCAAGACAAGAAATGCCGGGTTGCGTGTGAAACTATTCTCACGACCGGATTGGCTTTTGTAGCCGGCGAAATCTCCACCAAAGCCTATGTTGAGATTCCTGATATTATCCGGGAAACCATTCGTCAAGTGGGGTATACGGATGCCACGTGGGGTTTTGATTACAGCACGTGCTCAGTTCTGACTGCTATTCACTCCCAATCCGGGGATATCGCCATGGGTGTGGATACGGGAGGAGCAGGCGACCAGGGGCTTATGTTTGGATATGCCTCCAATGAAACCGACGAACTCATGCCCATGCCCATTGTGTTGGCCCACAAACTCACCCGCCGACTGGCGGAAGTCAGAAAGAAAAACATTCTCCCTTGGGTCAGACCTGACGGAAAATCCCAAGTCACGGTGGAATATAAAAACGGAAAGCCCGTTCGGATTGATACGATTGTCGTCTCTACTCAACACAGCGACGATATCACCTTAAAAAAGATTGAAAAAGATGTCCTAGAAAAAGTTATTTACCCCATGATGCCTAAACGGTTGTTTGATCCCAAAAAAGTTAAATTCCATATCAATCCGACCGGTCGATTCGTGACCGGAGGACCCATGGGCGATACCGGCCTGACAGGCCGAAAAATTATCGTTGACACCTATGGAGGGGTTGGGAGCCATGGGGGAGGCGCTTTTTCTGGTAAGGACCCCAGTAAGGTAGACCGGTCCGCCAGTTATATGGCCCGATACATCGCAAAAAACATTATTGCAGCCAAATTGGCCGAAAAATGCGAAGTACAACTGGCCTATGCCATCGGCGTTCCCGAACCGGTGTCGGTCTTAATTGACACCAAAGGCACAGAGAAGGCGGACGTTGATAAAATTGAACAATTGGTTAAAAAGCATTTTCCTCTGACTCCTCGTGGAATCATTGATCACCTGAAATTACGTCGCCCCATCTATAAACAAACCGCAGCCTACGGTCACTTTGGCCGGAATGAATCAGCCTTTACCTGGGAAAAAACTGATAAGGCCGCCTTGTTAAAGCGAGAGTCTGGTTTATAATCCGATAGATCATTGTGAGCCTGGGGCTAGGGTCACCCAGGCCCCGTTTTTTCGTACTGCCTTGCCATTAGTTAAGAGGAGGAAGTTTCCATGACGACGGCCACCGAAATTGAGAAGAACGTCCAAGACTATAAAATAGCCGATATCAGACTTGCGAATTGGGGGAGAAAGGAAATTCACATTGCCGAAACCGAAATGCCCGCTCTGATGGCCTTGCGTGAAAAATACCGTGCCACGCAGCCTTTGAAAGGGGCCAGGATCCTCGGGTGTATTCATATGACCATCCAAACGGCCGTCCTTATTGAGACATTAATTGAATTGGGCGCGGAGGTCCGATGGTCTTCGTGTAATATATTCTCCACTCAGGATCACGCCGCGGCGGCAATTGCCGCAAAAGGCATCCCCGTGTTTGCCTGGAAGGGAGAAACGGAAGAGGAATACCTATGGTGCCTGGAACAAACTATTTTAAAGAACGGGAAACCCTGGGAATCCAATATGGTGTTGGATGACGGTGGTGACCTGACAAAACTGCTCCATGAGAAGTATCCTGAGGTTTTGAAACATGTCCATGGCGTAACTGAAGAAACGACCACCGGGGTTCATCGCCTTCAGGAAATGTTAAAAAACGGCACATTGAAAGTTCCCGCCATCAATGTCAATGATTCAATCACCAAATCCAAAAACGACAATAAATATGGCTGCCGCCATAGCTTGAATGATGCCATTAAGCGTGCCACCGATCATTTATTATCAGGCAAGAAAGCTTTGGTCATTGGATATGGCGATGTCGGAAAAGGTTCAGCCCAATCCCTTCGGCAGGAAGGGATGATCGTCAAAGTCGCGGAAATCGATCCTATTTGCGCCATGCAGGCCTGCATGGACGGGTATGAAGTCGTCTCTCCTTATAAAGATGGGAACAATACGGGACGTGTTGAGGATATCAACGCCGAACTTCTGGGGAAAACCGATTTGGTGGTGACCTCCACGGGCAATTTGAATGTGTGCGACGCTGCCATGCTGAAGACTCTCAAGCGTGGAGCAGTGGTGTGTAACATTGGACATTTCGACAATGAAATCGATACCCCGTTTATGCGAAAAAATTGGGAATGGGAAGAGATCAAGGCCCAGGTCCATAAGGTATACCGGGACAAGGGAAAAGACGATTACCTTATTCTTCTTTCCGAAGGTAGACTCGTCAATCTCGGAAACGGCACAGGGCATCCTTCACGGGTTATGGATGGATCTTTTGCCAATCAAGTGTTAGCTCAAATCTATCTTTTTGAAAGAAAGTTTGCCGACCATTTGGAACCTGAACAAATCACGGTTCAGGTACTACCCAAGATTTTGGACGAAGAAGTCGCTGCCCATATGGTGCGCGGATTTGGCGGTGTGTTGACTAAACTCACTCTCAAGCAAGCTCAATATATCGGAGTTTCCTCGGAAGGCCCCTTTAAGCCAGATTCCTACAAGTATTAATTCAAAACTAGGTAATTTGGCCTATTTCTCTTCATTTTTTATGAAAAAGCCTCACTGAAAGCCATACATCTCGAAATATGGCTTTTAGTGAGGCCGGGGTGGGGTTAGGTGCCAATCTTCATAATAGTTGTCGTTCCCAACTTCCTTTACTAAGGCAGATACGAATTGAGTTTTGGAACTGTTATCCCTGGTCATAACGACCATCTATGGTAAGATACAGCGTGGTGGAACCCTAATTTTCACTACAGAATAGAATGGAAAACTTCCCTTTACTGTCATTGCGTATATATGTATCCTCCTTCCGCTCTTTTACTCTGTGAGGAATAGACCGCAGATATGTGATGTGGCTAAGCCCATACAACCCATACGAATAGTGAAAGAACCCTCGCGTAAGGATCGTTCTTCATTCACCAACATTGACAGAGACCTATAGTATACTCTTCGGCGAAAAAGCCTGAAGGCTCTCTATAAGGCTATGCACTAGTAAAAGAGGAAAAACTGGATATGTCACGAACTGCCGATCCCTCACAAATTGGAAACCCGCAACGGGACTACCCCACGATGTTTCTGTTTGGATTAATCGTCTTGGCTACTCTCGTCGCAGTTCCGGTCTATGCCTACTACTATGATTTTTCCTGGGTAGACTGGACGATGTTCTTCCTCCTATATACGGTGACGGGACTGGGAATTACGGTTGGGTACCACCGCTTCATTGCGCATCGAAGCTTCAAATGTCGGGAATGGGTTAAATTGGCATTCTTAATTGCCGGAGGGATGGCTCTGGAAAATTCCGCTTTACGTTGGGCTGGCGATCATATTCGTCACCACGCCCGTTGTGATCAGGAAGAGGATCCCTACAATGCCACTTTAGGCTTTTGGCATAGTCATTGTGGATGGATTTTCTGGAAAGATCCCCACCGTGACCCCAAATATTCGGCGAAACTCACGCAAGACCCCCTAATTATGTGGCAACACGAGAATTATCTCGCCATTGTCATAGCCGGGTTGGTATTACCCTTTGTCGTGGGGTTTCTGTATAACGGATGGATTGGAGGCCTGGGTTGCTTTTTATTGGCCGGGTTGGCTCGGACGTTCTTAGTCCTCAACTCGACGTTTTTCATCAATTCCATCTGTCATATCTGGGGACATCAGCCTCATGGCAATGGCGACTCCAGCCGAGACAGCTGGTTTATCTCCCTTCTGACATTTGGGGAGGGCTATCATAACTATCACCATACTTATCAAAGTGATTATCGAAACGGACCACGCTGGTACAATTTTGACCCATCCAAATGGTTGATCTGGACACTTTCCAAATTGGGGTTAGCTTACGATCTTCGACGACAAAATACTCCCGCTTCCATGCAATAAACTGATATCCACCTGCAGGAACTCCTAAAGAGTATCTCCTATCTTTTTACACAAGCCAACCGTCCGTTTCCCCTCGCAACACTTTTCAAATTCATTGCGGACTAAAGAGGCCGTATGCTAGATTCCCCTGTCTTGACGCGGGGTTATAATTTTATGATGACATCAGAGCTTCAACAAATTTCCAATCAGTTTTTGATGAACACCTATGCGCGGCTTCCGATTGCCCTGGTTCGAGGACAAGGATGTTTTGTCTATGATGCCGAGGGGAGGGAATATCTGGATTGTGTGGCTGGGATTGCCGTCAATATCTTAGGTCATGCCCATCCGGGCCTTGTTGAAGCGATTATGAGACAAGCCCGCCAATTAATCCATACATCAAACCTTTTTTATACCGAACCACAAGGCTTACTTGCCAAGCGCCTCGTTGAATTGTCATTTGCCGATAAAGTCTTCTTCTGTAATAGCGGTGCCGAAGCCAATGAGGCGGCCATAAAATTGGCCAGACGGTATGCTGCGAAACGATTCGGGGCGGAGCGGACCGAGATCCTGACAATGACCAATTCCTTCCATGGACGGACTTTGGCCAGTCTTACAGCCACAGGCCAACCGAAGCTACAAGAAGGCTTTGCCCCACTGGTTCCAGGGTTTCGCTATGTTCCGTTTAATGACCTGGACGCCTTGGAAGCGGCAATCACCCCACAAACGGCTGCTATTATGCTGGAACCCATTCAGGCGGAGGGCGGTGTGATCGTACCGGGTGCGGGTTACCTGAAGGCCGTCCGGGAATTGTGTACGAGTCGAAACATTCTGCTCATTTTCGACGAAGTACAAACCGGAATGGGCAGGACGGGAACGTTGTTCGCCTACCAGCACTTTCACATGACTCCGGATATCATAACATTGGCGAAAGGTCTTGGCGGCGGTATTCCCATAGGCGCCTGTCTGGCAACTGAAGAAGTCTCCACGGCATTCGAACCCGGGACCCATGCCTCGACGTTTGGCGGGAATCCTCTCGCCTGTGCGGCAGCCCTCAAAGTGCTGGAGGTGTTGATTGAAGGTGGAAAACTGGACCATGGGCGAATGATCGGAGACTACCTGGCAAAGGGATTGGCCACACTCGAAGAACAGTATACATGCGTCACTCAATCACGGGGTTTGGGTCTCCTGCAGGGGTTGGAATTATCAGTGGAGGGAAAGCCTGTGGTCATGGAATGTTTAGATCGTCGAGTCTTAATTAACTGTACCATGGGTCGTGTTCTCCGATTCGTTCCACCGCTCATCATGACGACGACACAAGTGGATCGCTTGTTATCCGTTCTCTCCGGCGTCCTTTCGACCAGGACCTAGCGTCATGGCGTCATTGAAAAAGTCCCAATCTCACCCATTACGCCGCAGGATCGCCACACGCCGGAAACACTCTCAGCTCCCCAAAGACTTGCTTACTATCCGGGATATACCCCGGCAGACAATTATCGATCTCCTGGAGTCGGCAAAAAAGCTGAAGTTTGGTCACAAAAAAGGCCAGGCCATTATGCCTCTCAAAGGAAAAACCTTGGGCCTGATTTTCGAGAAACCTTCTACACGGACTCGGGTTTCATTTGAAGCCGGCATGAATCAACTGGGGGGACAGGCCTTATTCCTGGCTTCGGAAAAAATTCAACTCAGTCGGGGCGAAAGCTTGGCGGATACGGCCAAGGTGCTCACTCGATATCTGGATGGGTTAGTGGTCCGAACCTTCGATCAATTCACTCTAGAGGAATGGGGACGGCATACCTCAATTCCTATCATCAACGGACTCACCGATTATTGCCATCCGTGTCAGGCCTTAGCTGATGCTCAGACTATTCTGGAACACAAAGGAAAGCTGAAAGGTCTCAAACTTGCCTACATTGGAGATGGAAATAATATTGCCCATTCCCTCATTGAAATGGGGGCGAAACTCGGCATGCATATTTCTGTGGGCTGCCCTCCCGAGTACGGACCCGATCCCGCTCTGGTGAAAAGGGCACAGGAAGAAGGCACACAAACAGGATCAATAATCTGCGTCACCTCGGATCCCAATGAGGCGGCCAGACAGGCTGATGTCGTCTACACGGATGTCTGGATCAGTATGGGGCAGGAATCCGAACAGCAACCTCGGATAACGGCCCTGACCGCTTATCAAGTGAATGGCACACTTATGAAATCGGCTAAGCCCGACGCCATCCTGATGCATTGTCTTCCCGCCCACCGGGGCGAGGAAATTACCGCCGAGGTACTGGACGGCCCTCAGTCCGTGGTATTGGATCAAGCAGAAAATCGACTCCATATTCAAAAGGCCATTCTCATGGAATGGATAGGAAGACACACTCGATGACCAAGCAGTCCCGTTCCCGGCAATCATCCAAAAAATCCCCTTCGAAAGGTGGGATTCCATCAACCACATCAAAAGTCATCTTGGCCTATTCCGGAGGATTGGATACCTCCGTCATCCTACGATGGCTTCGAGAGGAACGAGGATGCGAAGTCATTGCATTTTGCGCGGACCTGGGGCAAGGGGAGGACCTCCAGGCCATACGTCAAAAAGCTCTCAACGTCGGAGCAAGTAAAGTCTATATCGAAGATCTGCGGGAGGAATTCGTCACGGACTATGTGTTTCCGATGTTGCGGGGCAATGCCGTATATGAGAGCTCCTATTTATTGGGAACTTCCATTGCCAGACCGTTGATTGCCAAGCGCCAGGTCGAACTGGCAAAACAAGAGAAGGCGAAATATGTGAGTCATGGTGCCACAGGCAAGGGAAACGACCAGGTTCGATTTGAACTGACCTTTGCCGCTCTCGACCCCTCGCTCCACATCATTGCTCCATGGAGAGAATGGTCCATGGTTTCGCGAGAAGACCTGATTGATTATGCCCAAACGCATCGCATTCCGATTTCAGTCACGAAAGCGAAACCCTACAGCATGGACCTGAACCTCTTTCACATCAGCTATGAAGGTGGCGTGTTGGAAGACCCCTGGGTCTCGGCTCCCCCTTCCATGTTTCGCATGACGGTTTCACCACAGGATGCTCCTTCAACTCCGCAAATCATATCGCTGGACTTTGAAAAGGGAAACCCCGTGACCCTAAATGGAAGACGCTTGAGTCCTGCGTCATTACTTGCTCGACTCAACCAGTTGGGCGGCAAACATGGGATTGGTCGGGTAGATTTGGTCGAAAATCGGTTTGTCGGAATGAAGTCCAGAGGTGTCTACGAAACGCCCGGAGGAACCATCTTGCATATTGCCCGCCGAGCGGTGGAATCCCTGACATTGGATCGCGATGTGATGCATCTACGGGACGGCCTCATGCCCAGATATGCGGAATTGATTTATAACGGATTTTGGTTTTCCCCCGAGCGCCTGATGTTGCAGACGGCTTTCGATCAAGTGCAGCAGGACGTCACCGGCACCGTTCGCCTGCAATTATACAAAGGCAACTGTACCGTCCTTGGCCGAAAATCCAACAGGTCTCTATATCAACAACACCTATCCACCTTTGAAGCGGGTACCGGCTACGATCAAAAGGATGCGGGCGGGTTCATTCAACTCAATGCTCTGCGATTGGCCACCCGGCACGCTGTGCATCAAGTGTCTTCCTAGCCATTATTTCCCAGGCTACAGGTATCGATGAAATCTTCTCCTAAACGGTCCTCTTCCAAACCGGCATCGTTCTTGACGTCCCAGCGCCCTCTTTCCTCTTCCTCCAATAAAGGAAAAAAACTTTGGGGCGGCCGTTTTCAGGAAAGTACCAATCGTTTGGTTGAACGGTTTACCGCTTCCGTCGATTTTGATCGAAAGTTGTATGCGTATGATATCGAGGGGAGTATCGCGCATTGTCGCACTCTTCAACGAGCTAAAGTCATTTCCCAAAAGGAATGTCGGACGATCATTCAGGGGCTGAACCGGGTACTGGAAGAAATTCAAACTGGGCGACATCAATGGAAGGCCGAAGACGAAGACGTCCACATGAGCATTGAACGTCGGTTGACAGAAATCGTGGGCTCGGTCGGAGGAAAGCTGCACACGGGTCGGAGCCGGAACGACCAGGTAACCCTAGACCTCCGCCTGTATCTTCGTGATGCCGTGCAAAGTTTGGAACAGGATTTGACCAGCCTGCAGCACTCCTTTTTAGGTTTGGCCAAACGGTACCAACAGGTCATCATGCCGGGGTATACCCATCTCCAACGGGCGCAACCCGTGCTCTTTGCGCATCATGCGCTAGCTTATCTGGAGATGTTTGCGCGAGATAAAGAAAGACTACGGGACGCGCTGACTCGTATTAACATTATGCCTCTGGGCTCCGGAGCGTTGGCGGGAACAAACTATCCGCTTGATCGAGGGTACACTGCCAGTCTCCTCAATTTTCCCCGTATGACCCAAAACAGTCTGGATGGCGTGTCGGACAGGGACTATGTCCTCGAGGTCTTGAGCGTCTGCGCCATTCTCATGATGCACCTGTCCCGACTGAGCGAGGAACTCATTCTTTGGGCTTCCCAGGAATTCCATTTTGCCGACCTCCCGGATGGATATTGCACAGGCAGCAGCATGATGCCTCAGAAGAAGAACCCCGACATTCCCGAATTGGTTCGAGGAAAAACAGGACGAGTCTACGGTCATTTATTTGCCGTCCTGACCACGCTGAAAGGATTACCGCTCAGCTATAACCGAGATCTTCAAGAGGATAAGGAACCGCTTTTCGATACCTTGGAAACCGTAACGACCTCGGTGAAGATTTATGCGGAACTTATCGCACAACTGACGGTCTGCGAACCGGTCATGACCGAAGCCGTAAGCCACGGATTTTTATTGGCCACCGAACTGGCGGACTATCTGGTTCTTAAAGGCGTGCCCTTTCGCGAATCTCATCATATTGTGGGCAATCTGGTGCGGGAATGTCTGTCTCACGGAAAGGACTTGGCGCAACTGACTGCTGCCGACCTTCAACAAGCCTCCCCGGCTTTTGATGCCGACGCATTTCAGGTGCTGACTCCGAAAACCGCCATCAACCGAAAGGATATTATTGGAGGAACAGCCACCAAACAGGTATCATTCCAATTGAGACGATGGGAAGAATCCTTGAAGGCCGAAACCAAACAGCGCAAAAGGGGAAAAGGCAAGTCATGAGTTGGCATAAGATTTTTTGGCGCAGTACAAAAGTGAGTATGGGCGTCGGCCCTTCACCTCACCCGTTTCGTTTCATCTCACCTGGCGCTTGGAAATCCCAGGTTCCTCCGCGCTACCGGATGACGGTTCTCCTGCTTAGCCTCTCGCTAAGCCTAAACGTGGGATGTGGGGCTGTTGGCAAACCCATTCCCCCGGAAGACGTCGGCATTGAAGCCAAAAAGAGAAAACAGGAGCGGGAGACAGGAGGAGAGCAAGACAAAACCGGCATTGAGGAACCCCTTCCGGCTACCGAACAACCGGAGGAACTGCCTCCCTTTTATCCGATCGGAGGCCGTTAAGTGGAGGGCTGTATCAAAAAATGTTTGTTCATGACGGTTCTTCACAGGTAGAATGGTCTCATCCTCCCATACATGTACATGAAGAATTTTTTTAGGGGGTCCTATCTATGACTTCTGCATCTACATCCTTACATGTTGGAACCAGTCCCAAGCTACTTTTAGTGGATCCGTACCCTCGAAATAACCCGTACCGTATGACGGCCAGCGAGCGCCGTTCGATTTGGTTCCCTAAGCTCAGCCTGCCGGTGATTGCGGGTTATACGCCTTCGAATTGGGATATCCAACTGATTGACGAAGCCGTAGAAGATATTGACTTCAACACCCCCTGTGATGTGGTTGGCATATCGATCATGACCTGCTATGCGCCACGAGCCTATGAAATCGCCACTGAATTTCGTCAACGTGGGAAAAAGGTGATCCTGGGTGGCGTGCATCCTACCTACTGCCCTGAAGAGGCCCTCAATTACTGCGATGCCATTGTGTGTGGTGAGGCCGAAGATTTATGGCCGGCGGTGGTGGCCGATATCGAATCCGGCCATTTGAAACGAATTTACCGGATGGGCCAATTCCCCGATCTGTCCAATTACCAAAGACCACGGATCTCGCTGTTGAATCCCGACTCCTACATGACCAGACTCTGTACCTTCACGACACGGGGTTGTCACTTTGATTGCGAATTTTGCAGTGTCTCTCCGTTTAACGGAAAAACGACCCGTCGCCGTCCAGTCCCGGAAGTCCTCGAAGAACTGACCAGAGCCAAGGAGTGGTTGCGTTCGGACATCATTGATCGCATGACCCGCGGATCGCTTTGGAACGCCCTCAGCACTTCGTTCCGCATTTGGGTCGGGCTGGAAGAGGGATCGATTGTGGCCTTTGTCGACGACCTCCACAATAGTCATCGAGCCTATTGCCGGGAATTGTGGCAGGCGTTGAAAGCCCTGAATATTAAATGGGGATGCCAATCCACCCTGTTTCTTGGCGACGACCCCGACATGGTGAAATTGGCGGCGGACAGCGGGTGCGTGTCGGTATTCGTAGGCATGGAGTCCTTATCGGAGGATTCCCTCGATGAAACGAACAAGGGCTTCAATCAAGTCCGTAAGTTTGAGAATCAGATCAAAATGTTCCATGACCACGGCATTATGGTGAATCCCGGTCTCGTCTTCGGATTCGATAACGATGACGAATCTGTTTTTGAAACGGCAGTAAATTTTTTGAATCGCAATAAAGTGGAATTGGCGTATTTCAATGTGCTGACTCCCTTGCCCGGCACCGCGTTATTTGAGCGCTACACGCAAGAAGGCCGTATCTTCGATCATGATTGGTCCATATACGACGGTAAACATGTTGTGTATCACCCGAAACGCATGACAGCCGAACAATTGCAAGAAGGCTTTTTTTGGGCGAACCATCAGATGTATTCTTGGCCATCCATTTGGACCCGAATCAGCCACACCAGCCAACGGCTCATTCCCAGATTGGAAATGAATTGGCAGTTTCGAAAACTGATTCGCCGTTCCACACCCAAAGGAAGCCTGTCTCCCATGGCGGCAGTGCTGAAGAACTTACAAGCCAAACTCCCGACCTTTGAAACGGCGCATTTGATACCCAATGCCTTACATGAAAGCCCCAATCCTATTCCCAAAGCTCAAGAACTGTTCCTCAAGGTCAAAGCCCGCCGTCATGACGCGTTTTCCGCTCTTATTATCGAACTTGAGGGAAGCTTGGATCATTTAAATGCCAAGGAATTGTTGCAACGGATTACTCAAGCGGCACGGGACGCCAAGATGGACATCGTGGTGAATTTCGAGCATTTAAAACAGGCCACACCAAAAGCCATTCAGACCCTGGTTGACGGTGAGATGTTGAACGCAATCACGCCGTTTGCCAAATTGCGATATCGAAAACTAAAAGAAGCTTTCCAAAGCGCGATTTCGGATATTTCGCTGAGCGATTTGGATGTCTTTGAAGAGGTCCCACACCATGCATGATTTTCAGTACCAAGGGAACGAACTGTATTGCGAGGAAGTCCCCGTTCGACGAGTGGTCGAACAGGTAGGCTCCCCCTGCTATATCTACAGCCACCGTACACTCATCCGCCATTTCCACGCCTTCGAAGAAGCCTTTCAAGCCATTCCTCATCTAGTGGCGTATGCGATGAAAGCCAATTCCAACATCGCCGTGCTTCGGGTCCTGGCTCGTGAAGGCTGTGGGGCTGATATCGTCTCCGGGGGAGAACTCTTTCGTGCGTTAAAAGCGGGGGTATCTCCCCAAAAAATGGTGTTTGCCGGAGTGGGGAAGTCCGAGGAGGAAATTCGATACGCCTTGCAATCGAACATTCTCATGTTCAATGTGGAGTCTCCTGGCGAGTTACAGCACATTAATACCGTGGCAGGCGCTTTAGGCATGCGGGCACGGGTGGCGTTGCGCATTAATCCTGACATTGACCCTCAAACCCACCCCTACATTTCAACCGGACTGAAGAAAAGCAAATTCGGCATACGATCCGACCGCGCGTTGGAAGAGTTCGAGATAGCCCACCAACTACCCCATATCGAGGTTGTCGGCGTCCATAAGCACATCGGTTCTCAACTGACAAAAATCAACCCGTTTGTGGATTCCTTGAAAAAAATTCTGGAACTCATCGGCATCCTTCAAGCCAAAGGATTCAACATTCAATATTTGAATATCGGAGGCGGATTGGGCATTACCTATTCCGACGAAACCCCACCCCACCCCAGGGACTTAGCCGAAGCAATTTCCCCATTGCTGAGCACGATTAAATGTCATCTGATCATGGAACCGGGACGATCAATTGTCGGCAATGCCGGCATCCTGGTCACCAAAGTCCTCTATAACAAAGACGCTGAAACCAAACGATTCGTCATTGTCGATGCGGCCATGAACGATTTACTTCGTCCCAGTTTATATGAAGCTCATCACGACATCCTGCCGGTGATGAAAAACGAGTCCGTTCCCGTCAATACGGTCGATGTGGTCGGTCCCATCTGCGAATCGGGAGATTTTTTGGCCAAAGATCGAAAGATGAGAGAATCGAAACAGGGAGATCTCCTCGCGGTGATGAGCGCAGGTGCTTATGGTTTTACCATGTCCTCGAATTACAATTCCCGGCCGCGAGTTCCCGAAGTTCTGGTGAAAGGGAAGGCAATCATGGTCATCCGGAAACGAGAAAGTTTCGAAGATCTGCTTCGAGGGGAAACGATTCCTGAGGTTTTTGCATGAGGATCATGTCTTCTTCACCTACAGATCACTCACCGACAATCACGGTTACGGTTTCTTTTTCGAACTAATCCGTCATTAACTTCTGAGGTACGAATGATGTTTTCCGGTTCGTTTGTCGCCATTGTCACCCCGTTCTCCAAAGGGAAATTCGATGAAAAGACTATGGCCGACCTCATTGAATTTCAAATCGCCAACGGTACCCATGGCATCGTTCCCTGTGGCACAACAGGGGAATCCGCCACCCTCAGCCCTCAAGAACATGAACGGGTCATCGCCGCAACCATCGAGATGGTGAACAAACGGGTTCCGGTCATTGCGGGAACGGGCTCAAATTCCACGGACGAAGCGATTACATTTACGCAACATGCCAAAAAAGCCGGGGCCAGTGGCGCCCTTCTGATCACTCCTTATTACAATAAACCTCCCCAGGAAGGCCTTTACCGGCATTTTGAATCTGTGGCCAAATCCGTGGATTTACCGTTGATTTTGTATAACATCCCTGGGAGAACCAGTATTAACATGCTTCCGTCCACGGTGGCACGCCTCTCTCAAATTGACGGCATCATCGGTATCAAGGAGGGCAGCGGGTCCCTGCAACAGGTTTCTGATATCATTGCCCAATCAAAACCAGGCTTTCTGGTGCTTTCAGGTGACGATCCCCTCACGCTTCCCATCATGGCAATCGGCGGAAAAGGGGTCATCACGGTGACCGCCAACGTCGCACCCAAGGACATGGCCACAATGGTATCGGCCGCCCTCAAAGGAGATTATGAGAAGGCTCGTGCGCTCCACTATAAATTGTCACCGCTCTTCGGCGCTTTGTTTCTAGAGACCAATCCCATCCCCGTAAAAGCCGCACTGGCCATGATAGGAAAAGGTTCGGAAGAAGTCCGTTTGCCCCTCACCCCATTGGCTCAAGAATTCCGTCCTAAATTGAAAGATGCCCTCACAGCATCCGGTGTACTGTAAGAAGATCTGCCATGGTCCGAGCGATTATTACGGGTGCAGCGGGAAGAATGGGCATGAGGCTTGTCGCCTTGACCCAAGAGTCAGATGGAATGACACTCGCCGGTGCGATTGAAATGAAAGGGCACCCATCAGTAGGAAAAGACGCGGGAGAGGTCGCGCAAATCGGACCGGCCGGCGTCCCGCTTTCCGACAACCTTGCCTCCTGTTTATCCGGAGGTGACGTGGTCATTGACTTCACAGGTCCCGCTTCCTGCTTAATAAATTTGCAACAGGTTGTTTCCGCCTCCAAAGCGATGGTCATCGGCACCACCGGATTTTCTGACGAGGAGTTAATCCGTCTCAAAACCCTGGCCGCTAAAATTCCCTGTGTGTTTTCTCCAAATATGAGCGTGGGCGTCAATGTCCTGGTGAATACCGTCGGGAAAATTGCCAAATCACTGGGAGAGTCCTACAACATTGAAGTCATTGAGGCCCATCACAATAAGAAAAAAGACGCTCCCAGCGGAACAGCTCTGAGACTGGCTGAAGCCCTGGCTGAAGGCATGGAGTGGAATTTAAAAGACGTCGGAGTGTATGCCAGGCATGGCATCACCGGGGAACGAAAAACCCGGGAAATCGGCATGCAAACCATCCGGGCCGGAGACATTGTCGGAGATCACACGATCCTGTTTGGCGGTCCGGGGGAACGCATTGAAATTACCCACCGAGCGCACACACGCGATACGTTTGCCCGTGGCGCCTTGCGCGCGGCAGAATGGGTGGCCGACAAACCGCCTGGCCTGTATTCTATGACAGATGTCCTGAACCTGACATGATTCTCATTCGACACAAATTATCTGTTCCGGCCCTCGGTCATTTTTTCAACACCAAGCACCCTTCACCCATCATCCTTGCATTGACAAACCAAAAGAGCACATGGTTTTATCGACGAAGGCTTTAAGAACTACCTCACGAACATATTTTTTTTCTTCGCAGAGCCGGATATTCCGAATCTAGCGAATAATTTCGTGAATTTTCTGACTAAAGGAGGCGCGTTTCATGGATATATTCGGCAAGATTCCCCTCGTGGAGATTCCGGTGCATGTGACGCCGGATCAGAAGAAATGGCTTGATCAAATGGTGGCTGAAGGAAAAATTGCCATTCCTCCAGGCGGAACGCTGGAAAAAGGCTCGGTCATTTCCATGTTCCTCAGGATGCTCATCCACAATGCCATGGAAGAACAGATGCGCCAGGCCGCCCTTGATGCCGAAGACGAAGATGATGACGATGATGAATAACGACCAGAAAATTTTCTTCCTCAGCTTGCTTGCTTCTCATCAACGATATCTATAGACGACCGAAGCCTCCATATTTAATACGAAGGCTTCCGTCATTTTCTCTCTCTCGTAATTTTTTTAGGCCAACTTGGCACATACCGACTTCACTTCCGTATAGAGATCCAAGGCTTCGTGGCCCATTTCCCGTCCCCAGCCGGATTGTTTATACCCGCCAAATGGGAGCGACGCGTCAAATATATTGTGACAGTTGATCCAGACCGTTCCGGCCCGCAGTTGAGCGGCAATGCGATGTCCCGCACTGAGATCTTTTGTCCAGACCGCCGCAGCTAATCCATAGATGTTGTCATTAGCTTTCGTGATCACATCTTCGACATTGGTGAAAGGTTCGGCGCAAACCACGGGGCCGAAAATTTCTTCCTGAATGACCTTCATTGTTGAATTCGTGTTGACCAGTACGGTTGGTTGCACAAAATACCCTTTGTCGCCCAACCGTTTTCCACCCACTACCGCTTCCGCTCCTTCCGCCAACCCGGACTCCAAATAACCTAAGACACGGCGTTGTTGTTCCTCGGAAACTAACGGGCCCATTTGAGTGGTAGGATCCAGTCCGGGGCCCATTTTAATTTGTTCGGCATGCGTCCCAACCCCGGCAACGACCTTATCAAAAATACTTTTTTCCACATACAATCGCGAACCCGCGCAGCAACATTGTCCATGGTTAAAGAAAATGGCACTGGCCACACCGGGAATACTGGCTTCTAGATCCGCATCGGGTAATACGACACTGGGGGATTTGCCTCCAAGTTCCAGCGTGACTTTTTTGAGATTGCCCGTCGCGGCATTTACAATAAGCTTGCCAACTTCGGTAGACCCGGTAAAGGCCACCTTATCCACATTGGGATGAGCAGCCAAGGCCCCTCCTGCGGTTTCGCCATATCCTGGCACGATATTTACCACTCCTTCAGGAAATCCTGCCTCCAGAAACAGCTCTCCCAACCGTAACGCAGACAATGGGGTTTGTTCTGCCGGTTTCATCACCACCGTACATCCTACGGCCAAGGCCGGACCGAGCTTCCAGGCCGCCATTAACAGAGGGAAATTCCAGGGAATGATTTGCCCAACGACGCCTACCGGCTCACGAAGGGTATAGGCCAGGAATTGTGAGCCGGGCATGTAAGGAACCGAAACGGGAATAGTGTTACCCTCAATTTTAGTTGCCCATCCCGCCATATACCGAAACCAGTCGACGGCCAACGGAACGTCCGCAGCCCGTGCGATCGTTAACGGCTTTCCATTATCGAGAGATTCTAATTGGGCAAATTCCTCCAGGTTCGATTCCAGGAGATCTGCCAACCGCCACATGAGTTTCCCGCGATCGGAAGGTGTCATCTTTCGCCATGGGCCTTGTTCAAAGGCTTTTCTGGCAGCGCGAACGGC
>JALDRK010000010.1 GCA_031315915.1 Nitrospirales bacterium | reverse complement strand
GGTCAATGAAAAAGGACATTTGGTAGTGGTGCAGTTTCAATTTAACAATCCGATCATTTCTTCCAAATCCCACACATGATTTGATAGGCCAGCTTCCATAGCCGGTGTCACCCTCAGCGTTTTGTGAACCCGACAGAAGTTATAGTGCATGAAATGAATAGCGACGGCATATTCCAAGTTCTGCACTTTCTTTGAGAATCCATTAGTCAACCGAGTAAAGCGCCTCATGCTCATCCGCATGGTCAGGTTTTGCCTCTCTACATAGCTGGTTGAGACCTTGCTTCGGTCAGGATTGCCTGTGATCTTCTTTTTCTTCGCGCCACAACATTCCCCAGGACTATAGCGGCTTTGCCCTCCAGTGTGGACACTCCGATAAATCTTTTCAAGGATGGCATAATCAATCTCGCCATGGAACGTATCCCAGACCGCCTGCAAATAGGGTTTGTGGCCGTCCGTGGTCAGTTGCACCCGATGAGCTAACCGACTGGCCAAGTCATCAATAAATTTCGTGGCATGTTGGATGGTCCGTTCCCCGACCAACCAAGACGGAACCAGCTTGGTATCCGCACAAATGGCCGTCCAGGTCCAGACATCCCCAAAGCCAAATTGCCCCTTATATTCATCCGGGACATTCTTTTCCTTGGCATAGCAGAAGGACCAAATTTCATCACACTGAATATTCTTGCAAGGCAGGTTTTTAAAGACCCGATCCTGATAGGTGGCACAGGCCTTACCCAAGTCAGCCAAGAGTTTTAGGACGGTATGCTTGGCTGCCCCCGTCATGCGTACCGTGGCATTGATGCTATTGCCTTCGACTAAGGCGGCAATGATTTGCACTCGTTTCATAGCATTCAATTTATTCATGCTCATATTATGCTTGAGCGGTTAAGCATTGTCAATAGGCTTCTTAAAGAAGGCGATTTAGCCGTCCGACAAAGGAGTAGCTTAGCCATTCACAAAGGGATACAATGGCGAACGATTAAGGTGAGAGGGCCTCCCTGAATCGAAGACCCTCCCCCTTATACGTATCAATGTTGACTTATGGTGGTGGGCGTCCTAAAATGAAGACACCACCGCCGCTTAAATGTCGTATCACCATTCTCCCAATGGTGGGTGGTTAATGTTTGGAGACCGGGCGGGGAATTGAGCCCCAAGCCAGCGCCAACTGGCTCAACGGTTTGCGAATCCGCCGCCCTAGCACACTCTAGGGTTGCCCGGTCATTTCAAATATCCCGAAGGGAGGGAAGCTTAGCTTCCCTCCCTTTTTTATTGGTGGTCGGTACGGCGTCGAATCGTGACAACCATTTGCCTTAGCGCACCAATGAAATCTTTCCATTTTTGACCTCAATTTCGCCAGCTCTCTCCATTCGTGAAATGATAGTGTGAAAGTATCCACCGTCATGACGGAACCTTTTCATATCATAGTTCGCTAATCGGAGCCTTTCCCGCACCTCGTCCTTAGATAGATTCACGTTTGCATCATTTAGGACATGGCGAATTGCATTGGGCGGGGTTAGTTCGGAAAGCGAGGATTTTCCATTTGATTGAACCGACTGTTTCATGTCTTCATGCACAGAGATATCTCTTTTTGTCTCGAACAAAGACTCTTGCTTGAAATCCTCCAGGAACAGCGGAATAGCGTTGATCCTCGCTTGCAATTTTTCTCGTTGCTTTACGAGCTGTTCAATTTTAGCCGTGATTTCTGATAATTCCTGTTTCCACTCATCAACCTTATTCGGAGTAATATGAATCTGGAATTTTAAATCTTGCATGGCTTATCCCCCTTCCGTTTTTATAAATTACCACGCCACATGTGGGCCATGCAAGCGGCGCGTTTTTCTCCACATACATGACTATACACCACCACACACTACACACACTAGGTCACTCTACCACACACTACAGTACACTAGGTTACACTACAGCACGGTGACACATACCTATAAAACCAAATAAGTGCTGTCGCAGTGTAGGTGTGTCTGGTTAGCTATAGACAGATACAGGGGGGCTAACGCTGTTTCCATCTGGCCTCAGCCGCTTTTTTCGCAATTTCAGAGCGTTTTTTAGGGGATAGCTTCTCGGCCCTGGCTTTTCCGCCTTTCAATCCTCCAAGACGGCCAAGGGCAACAGCGGCGGGGTTTTTCTCTGGTTGGTCTTTGTCGGCTGGACCTGTAGCTGCCTCTACTATCTGAGCGGCCAACAGGTTAATATCGGAGGGATTCTTCTTTTTCTTTGTCTTACTTGAGCGCTTAGGCATGCCTCAGTATGGCATAAATGGCAGAAATATGCCAACCCAGGCTTGACTTTAACTAACAGTGGCGCACACTATACGCAAAAAAATGGATTATCCGATATACTAATTATAAAAGCGGGCTTACTCAACCCTAAAGGCCTTTATGTCTAAAGCTAAAAACATCTTTAAGGGCATGACAGCAGTGCTTGAGATGTGTCCGCCTGTAAAGCGTAGCCTTTCAAAAAGAACGATTAATGAAAGACTAAGAAAATCATGGGCTCGAACTGGGATGTTTATAGGCCTAGCAATGGATCAATATGATCGTTCGCATAATTCCAGAAGTGATCCACCGCCTCCGAGACGGTAGTTTGTGAGCAAAAAAAGGAGGAAACTTAACATCCCTCCACGCCCACCATCAGGCGGCATTGAACCACCGTCCTCTCCATCACTCGTTGCTAAAACTCAATCTTGGTCTGGCCCGCCTCCACCTCCGCTAGCCTTGCAAGGCTATGACAGTATCGTTCCGGGGGCAGCAGATCGCATTCTGTCTATGGCTGAGACGAATAACGCATTTATAAATGACATGGACAGGCGAACACTAGAGGGAAACTTCCTGGAGCGAAGATTAGGGCAAATATTCGCATTAATGCTTGCTCTGGTCGCCATTGGTGGGAGTATTTGGCTAGCCTTGAATGGCCATGAACTGACGGCAAGCGTCTTGGGTGGAACCACCGTTGTAGGAATAGTTTCTATATTTGTTCTTGGTCGTTATCTACCGACCAACGAATAAAATTCAAAATCCAAAATCAAACTGCACCACTACCGGACATTTTGATCCATCTGCTTGGTTCGTTTTTTATGATATAATCCCGACCCTATGTCTAACTCCATTGTGATCAAAGGTGCTCGCCAGCATAACCTGAAAAACCTGGATGTGGACATTCCCAGGGATCGCTTGGTGGTGATCACCGGCTTGAGCGGATCCGGCAAATCCAGTTTGGCTTTTGATACGCTTTATGCCGAAGGACAGCGCCGGTATGTGGAGTCCTTGTCGGCCTATGCCAGGCAGTTTCTGGAGCAAATGACCAAGCCGGATGTGGATACGATTGAAGGGCTCTCTCCGGCAATTTCCATCGAGCAGAAAACCACCAGCCATAATCCCCGCTCAACGGTAGGCACGGTGACGGAGATCTACGACTATTTCCGTCTGTTGTTTGCGCGAATCGGACAGCCGTTTTGTCATCTTTGCGGCAATCCCATTTCCGGTCAGACGGTTCAACAAATAGTCGATAGCCTTCTTGGGTATCCGGAAGGTAAGAACATCCAGATTTTGGCTCCGATAGTCCGAGGGCGGAAAGGGGAGTATCGAAAGGAGTTACAAGAAGCCAGAAAGGCAGGATTCGTCCGTGTTCGGATTGATGGCGTGATTCGGGATCTCGGAGAGTCTATTACCTTATCGAAACAACGCAAGCATTCGATTGAGATTGTGGTTGATCGAATAAAGCGCAATGCGGATGCTTCCCTCTCTCGTCGTGTCGCGGATTCCGTGGAGACGGCCCTGAAGATGGCCGACGGGCTTGTCAGTGTATTGACGGAAGATGGTCAGGTGAAGCTGTTCAGCGAACATTCCGCCTGTATCCAATGTGGAGTCAGCTATTCCGAAATTTCGCCGCGGATTTTTTCTTTCAATAGCCCCCATGGGGCTTGCCCCGCGTGTGACGGGATTGGCTATGAAGCCACGGGTTGTCCGGAATGGGAAGATTGGACATTTGAAAAACCGTGTGAGGCCTGTCACGGCGCCCGCCTGAAGCCGGAAAGTCTAGCGATCAAAATCGGAGGTCGGTCTATTGCAGAGGTCACCCATCTCTCTGTGAAAGATACCCTGACATTTCTGGATGGACTGGAACTGACTGAACGTGAACGATTGATTGGACAGCGGGTCATTAAGGAAATTCGAGAGCGCGTACAATTCCTCTTGAATGTCGGTCTGGCCTATCTCACGTTGGATCGGCCCTCCGCCACGCTTTCTGGGGGGGAAGGGCAACGCATCCGTCTGGCGACCCAAATCGGTTCCGGACTCGTCGGGGTTTTATATATCCTGGATGAACCCAGTATCGGGTTGCACCAGCGTGATCATCGCCGCTTATTGGACACCTTGTTGCGACTCCGGGATATGGGCAATACGGTTGTGGTGGTCGAACATGATGCCGAGACGATGCGTGCGGCCGATTATGTATTGGACTTAGGCCCTGGTGCGGGAGTGGAGGGGGGGCACCTGGTAGCACAAGGTCCGCCGTCGGTGGTGATGTCCCATCCCCACTCTCTGACCGGACAGTACCTTCAAGGCACCAAACGGATACACCTTTCCAAACGTGAACGACCACCCAGGGGCTTTCTTACTGTCGTTGGAGCGAACAAACATAACCTCAAAAATGTCACTGTAAAATTTCCGCTTGGGTTATTGACCTGTGTAACCGGAGTATCGGGATCCGGGAAAAGTACCCTTGTCGTGGATGTCCTTTACCGTTCATTGGGCCAGGGTATTTCCCAGAAAAAACCGGTCTTTGATGGGTGTCGGGGGATTCAGGGGTTGGAACAGTTGGACAAATTGATTGATATCGACCAATCTCCCATCGGGCGAACTCCGCGATCCAACCCGGCCACCTATACGGGTCTCTTTAGTTTTATCCGTGATCTGTTTGCCCAATTACCCGAATCCCGGGTTCGTGGCTATAAGCCCGGCCGGTACAGTTTTAATGTAAAGGGCGGGCGATGTGAGACTTGTCAAGGGGATGGACTGATTAAAATTGAAATGCATTTTCTTCCTGATATCTATGTGACCTGCGAAATCTGTAAAGGCCAGCGATATAATCGGGAAACTCTCGACGTGACCTACAGAGGGCGCACGATTGCCGAAGTGTTGGATATGACCGTGGCGGAAGCCTTGGAGTTTTTTGTGAATATTCCCCCTATTCGGAGTCGATTGCAAACGTTGTCGGATGTGGGCCTTCATTATATTAAGTTGGGGCAGTCCGCCACGACATTGTCCGGAGGTGAGGCCCAACGGGTGAAGCTCTCGAAAGAATTATCCAAACGGGCGACCGGTCGGACCCTCTACATTTTGGATGAACCGACCACCGGATTACATTTTGTCGATATTCAGCGACTCTTAGATGTGTTGGATCGATTGGTGGAGGCTGGCAATACGATTCTTGTTATCGAACATAATGTGGATGTGATTCGAAACGCGGATTGGGTCGTTGATCTTGGACCCGAAGGAGGGGATGAAGGAGGCGTAGTGATTGCCGAAGGACCACCGGAGAAGATTCGTCAGGTTCCCGATTCTTGGACAGGAAAAGTTTTGTCAGAAAGCCGGTCGTAGCCTAAGCGGCCTCTTTTTTCTTGTAAACATTGAGTCCGATCTTTTCTTCACGGCCTGGAACTGACACATTCCCTTCGGTCGTCGCAATAATCGTGGTCTTACCCGAAGACGACGGGCCAAAGTCTTTTGATAAATCTACCTTAATTGTCAGGATGGTTCCTTCAACTATTAGTTCTACGTTTTTCATCTTTTTCCCCTTTTTGGCGAATCATGACTGAGGAAGGAATTTTTATTGGCATATGACTCCATCTTACTGAGTGATCCCCGCCCTGATGGCCAGGGCGCCAACACCGACCACATAAGGAATCGCGCAGGCGTAGAGTACCCACTGTTTTGGGGAAAGTGTTTTCCCCGAAGGCAGGAGAGGGCCGGAATGTTTGAAAATAAATTCGTAAGAAAAGATGAGCATGCCGATAGTCAGAACCAGCACGCGACTGGTTCGAGGCCAGGTATACAACCCTGTGAGGAAATAACTGGCTGCGTGAAACCCGCTAAACGCACAAAGCACAGGCCCAAGAAAGACGAAAAGAAGCCATGTCGAGAATTTGCCCGATCCCATGGGAGGGGAATAAGTAAGACTGTTGTTCATGGAGTGGATTTAGTGGCCGGCGTTCCGGAGAGCGGTTTTGCCGGAGATCCCGTTCGGTCGTGCATATCGCAGGTCTGACACACGCGTGGTCGACGCTTGAGGTAGGAGATCCTCCCGCTGGCGAGACAACTATAGTGAACGAATCGTCCACAAATCGAACACCGAGACCACCCGCCTTTCAGCATCGTCAAATTGCGATAGAGTCCTCCCTCACACACACCACAACGTTCCGGCTGAATCCCTAAAAGCAAGGATTCCCATTCTCCGCCTCGGTTTCTGATACTCATGGGGCCAAGTATACTGGCTCTTTAAGAGAAAAGACAATTATGTCAAAATGAAACGGTAAGAAGCGCAAAAGTGCGCGGTTGCCGGAATTCTCACTGCGTATAGGGTTTGACACCCGAAAAAATCTTTTGATAGGGTCGAGGAACTTTTTTGAAAAATCCTTCCAGGTTGGTCGTAACTTCCTTGTGAACATTCAAGCTTATTTAGACAATCAACGGAGCCGTGTCGATGGTTTCCTGGAAAAGGCCCTTCCTTCCAAGGGAATGGAGCCGGTGATGTTATACCACTCCATGGCGTATAGCCTGTTGGGAGGCGGTAAACGAATTCGACCGATCGTCACGATTGCCTCGGCTCAGGCTCTGGACTATGACAAGGACGAAATGCTCCCTTTTGCTGCAGCTCTGGAGTGTGTTCATACTTATTCACTGATTCATGATGATTTACCGGCTATGGACGATGACGATTACCGGCGGGGACGGCTCACGAATCACAAAGTCTATGGGGAAGGCATGGCCATTTTAGCAGGAGATGGACTGCTGACTATGGCCTTTGAACTATGTAGCCTGGAAGAGAACGGGAAAAGTTTTTCCTGTCAGCAACAATTGTCTATTGTTCGTGAGCTAGCGTTAGGATCCGGTCATCAAGGAATGGTGGGTGGCCAGGTGATGGATATTCAAGCTGAAAATCATGATATCGAACTTCCTCATTTACAGCGCATTCATGCCTATAAAACCGGGCGATTGATCAGGGCAGCCGTTCGAATAGGAGGGATCATTGGTGGTGCCACACCCATGCAGCTAGAGGCCTTAACCGATTATGCGGAAGATATTGGCTTGGCTTTCCAAATTGCCGATGATGTGTTGAACATGGTGGGTTCTCGTGAGGAGTTAGGCAAGGATGCCGGCACTGATGAAAAACGAGGCAAGAAGACCTATCCGGCGTTTTTTGGAGTTGAGGGGGCACGGCAATTAGGTGATCAATGTGTGGAACGTGCCATTAAACGATTAGATGGTTTCGGTTCCTCTGCCGAGCCGCTACGACAAATTGCCACCTACATAATGATTAGGCGCAATTAGAAGATCCTGACGAGGCTTCCACAATATCCTCAAACTCATGATCCTTACCTGATTGCATTGTATTGAACCGTCGTTCCTGTTTATTAACAAAGCGGTACTCGAACCATGAAGGTTCTGATAACAGGAGCAACCGGGTTTATCGGAGCAGCGGTGGCCCGTGCTGTCCTGGCTCACGGCGATGCCGTGCGGGTTCTGGTGCGTTCAACCAGTCAGACAAATAATCTGGAAGGATTAACCGTTGAGCCGATCCAAGGTGACCTTCAGGACCCGGCTTCACTGAAAATCGCTCTTGCAGGGTGTCAAGGGCTTTATCACGTCGCCGCTCACTATGCGTTGTGGGATCAAAATCCTCAAACCTTTTATCGTATCAATGTCGACGGTACGAGAAATTTAATGCTCGCTGCGGGAGAAGCGGGTTTGAAAAGGATTGTCTACACGAGTACGATTGGGACGATAGGGTTGCCTTCGGAGAGAGGCCTCGGAAATGAGACCATGTTTCCCTCTCTTGAGCAACTATCAGGCGATTATAAACGGTCAAAGTTCTTGGCCGAACAAGAGGTGTTGAAGCTCGTGCGTCAGGGTTTGCCCGTCGTCATTGTGAATCCCACTGCGCCGATTGGCGAACGGGATATCAAGCCCACGCCTACCGGACAAATCATAGTAGATTTTATGAGGGGGAGGATGCTGGCCTATATTGAAACCGGGATGAACCTGGTTGACGTCGAGGATGTGGCTGTCGGTCATGTTCGGGCCATGGATCAGGGACGCATTGGCGAACGATATATTCTGGGCAATCAAAACCTGACATTGCGTGACGTGTGTCTTCGCCTCAGTCGCCTGACCGGACGTCCGGCCCCAAGAATTCGGTTGCCGTGGAAAGTGGTTCTTCCCATGGCATACCTCAATTATTGGATTTCCAATGCGATCACCCACAGCCATCCTCGTATTCCCCTTGAGGGAGTGCGAATGGCAAAATATTTCATGCATTATGACTGCACCAAGGCCAGAAAAGAGTTGGATCTTCCGCAAACGCCCCTGGAAGAGGCATTTGAAAAATCGGTGGGATGGTTTCGTGCACATGGCTATGCCTAGTTCGAGGCTTTCTGCCCCTTATAATCCATTAATCTTTCAATTGTGACATCTTGGAAATTTTCTATCTACTTTTCAAAACCCTTGTCTTCAGGCCGTATGTATTTGTCTTTTTGGGAATTTCCCTCTTTGCCGCTCAAAAGCTGTTGGGTTGGTCTCGAACCGCACGATTTTTCGGGCTGACTTGGACCGTCGCCTTTCTCTGCGAATATTCCTCTACACGAATCGGTATCCCCTTCGGGAATTATTTTTATACCGGTTCCACGGTTGAAGAAGAACTGTATTTTTCCAATATTCCCTTGATGGATTCTCTCTCCTTTTGCTTTCTACTATTTGCAAGCTATTCCCTGGCCCTCGCATTTGCCCTTCCTCCCGCAGCTCACAAGGGTGCCAGGGTCGCTTGGGCTTTTGACCCGGCCTCCAGAATTTCCTGGCCGGTTGTGATTCTGACTGTTCTCTTGTTCACCTTTAGTGATATCGTCATCGATCCTGTTGCTCTCCGAGGGGATCGATGGTTTCTTGGGCAGATATATGGCTATCCCTATGAAGGAATTTATTTTGGAGTCCCGCTGGCCAATTTTGCCGGTTGGGCCGTGGTTGGGGGTATTTCGATGCTGGGATACCGATGGATGGAGCAGTTCTGGTATGAAGGAGAGCCGGTTCCCAAGTCGATAGTCGGTCTGGAAGTGTTATGGGGGGTTGGACTGTATTATGGCATATTGGCCTTTAATTTGGGGATCACGTTTTGGATTGGGGAAATTTTTATGGGGTTAGTAGGATGCTTGATTTTTATTCCCATCACGTACCTTCTGATGCTCCGGTGGTGGGCTATCTGGAGAAACCCTCGGAATATGTCTGCGGATCCGAAACGACGGGGAAGGCTGGAATCATTTGAGCAGGAGTGTTCTTGAGGCAGACATCGGATCGCCGGTATGATAAGGACATGAAAGGCTTTCTCTGGCGTTGCGGGATTACTGGGCTGGCGGTTCTGCTGGCCAGTCAAATTGTTCCGGGTATCGAAGTCCATGGGTTAGTCGCTGGAATCGTAGCGGTTATCATCCTGTCATTTCTCAATGCCATTATTCGTCCCGTTCTTTATCTGCTTTCAGCTCCGTTTATCATAGTCACTCTCGGGTTGTTTATGGTATTAATCAATGCGTTTTTATTGGTGGTGGCATCCTGGTTGGTCAAGGGATTTGTCGTCACCGGTTTTTGGCCGGCGGTGGGGGGAGCCCTGATTATTAGCTTCGTCAGTGTTGTGGCCAACCTTTGGGTTTCCGAACAGGGGCATATTGAAATTGTCACAAATCGTCAGTCGGGACGAAAAATTCGGCACATCAATTAGGCTTCCTTTCTGAAAATATCGGGAAAAGGCTTCTGAAACCTTTCCGGGTGGTTCTACTCACCAATTCCGTCAGATGACACTCTCTCGATAAGGTATATGGTTCATGCCAAATCTTCTTGAATCGACGGTTCCTACCCAACAGCAGAGTACCCTTCAAAAGATTCTCACCTCGGCAGTGAATGAAGTGGGGATGGAAGCGGTTCTGGTGGCCATCATGACCCATGAAGGAGGCCCCTTGGTCCATCAAGTTTCACGAGGATTTTCACCTCGTGAAACACGGGCGGTTCTCCGGGGTCTATCGACAGATGATTTAAAGGGGGGAACGACCAAAAACACCTCTGAAGGGGTGGATTTGGATAATGTCCTTCGAATACGGATGGTGACTCCGGGGACCAAGGTGGCGTTGGTCCTTCCGTTAAAATTTGGAGGACGGGTGTATGGCACGTTGGTGCTGGCCCGACGGGAGAACTCTCCTCTCTCCAAACGAGAGAAGGCAACTCTGACGGCCAATGTGGCCCATATTACCAGCGAAGTGAAAAAAGCAGGGCTGTTTGGGTCCTCCGTTATTTTGGGAAGTGCCCTGGTTTCTCATGAACCGCTTCCAGCCACTGGAGAGAAGGGGGTAGCTCCATCTTCAAGGACCTATACCAACACAGATGTTCAGGAGCGGGTTGCTAATATTCTCGCAGAGGTTGAAGCCGATCTCTCTTTTGAGCGGGGATGGGTGACGATTTATGATCCGCTGGCCGCCACTCTGGAAATTTTGGGGGTTTTTGGCACTCAGAAACGTGATCTGAACCCCGGACAACATCTCTCCTTGGAAGATTCAGCGTCTGGTTGGGCCGTTCGGCATAGAAAATTTCGATGCGACAACAATCTAGCGTCCACGCAAGGTCGTTTTCATGATTACAAGCAATTGTACCGAGATCGGTTTGCTTCCACACTGGTTGTGCCGTTGTTTGACCGGGGTCGTGTGGCCGGGACCTTAACGTTGGCTTCCAAGCAAGCGGATCAGTTTACGGCCATTTCGGCCGATCCGAAAACCCTTGAATCCATTACAAATCGCTTTCTCGAGTTCTTTGAAGACACCTCCTCTCAACTGTCGGCGATGGAACCTGTACCGCTTGCTCCCAAGCCGCGGGAAGAAGGTGGAGTGGGCATCTCCGCTCAACCGGGGGATGTCAGGAAAGAGGAGCGTCGTGCGGCATTACAAGAGGTGAGCTCATTTTTGGCCACTGAGATCAGGGAGCCCATAGGATTTGTCAGAGCTCAATTGGAAGAAATTACCACGGATGCCCATTTGGATTTTGATTCGCAGACCCGGATCGAAAATGCGATGCGAGACATGATCCGTTTGGAAACGGTTCTCAATGAAATTCTCGATTTTGCCAAGCCTGTAGAGTTAGATCGCCGGATGTGCCGGGTTCAAGATTTAATCGAAGTGGCTTTGTCATTGGTCTCCACAGATCTCCGCGTGAACCGTATTGAGGTTATGAAAAAGGTACCCTCTAGAATGGCCCAGGTTCGGTGGGATGAGGCTAAAATGCAACATGTGTTTCTTTGTATATTTAAAAATGCCATTGAAGCCATGTCACCGGGCGGACATTTGAAAATTGAAGTTATGCTGACACGTGCGAGGAAACAAGACCTTCAAATCACTATTGCAAATGACGGAGTTCCGATACCCCCTGAATTGGTGGATAAGGTATTTGAACCTTATTTCACGACTAAACGTTCAGGGACCGGATTGGGGCTGGCTACTGTGAAGAAGGTGGTAGAGGAGCATGGTGGACAAATTACCATTGAGAGTGCTCAAGACCAGGGCACGACGGTAACCATTCGTATGCCTCCTCCCCGTACGCGGACCCCGTATCGTGCTCGTCGTCCCATGCGCCGGACCCGCTGAAGTCTCAGGTGTTTAGAATATTGATTTCTTGACATTTTTCCCTAAATGCTTGACACATCGGGTCAATCTGAATAAGATTCCGGTTCCTTACTATGGAAAGCACGTCAAATTGAAAAGTTCCGACGCTATAATTTCACTGTCATAACCAACAAAGGAGCGGTCTTATGAAAGGGATTGGAATTCTTCTTGGGACGTTGGGTGTGAGCGCCTTTACCCTGTCAATGGCATTCGCCAATCCGGGTTTGTTGCCTGCCCATCCAGGGTATCCTGCCAAGGGAACATCTCCTGCAACAGGACAAAGCACTGCCAATGATCCTGGCCAAACAAATGCGGTAGGCGGTGGAACCTTGCAGGCGGCGCAGGAATTTGGCTCCAAAGCCGTCATGAACGACGTAGAAGACCCGAACCGCGCCAGGATTCAAAAGTCCATGGGTGCTGGGCGATTACCGGAAGTTGAAGGTCCTCTCAATAAAGTTACTCCGAATCCGGCAGGGGCCGCATCAACTGTTATTAAGTAAAGTCTGATACGTTTAGTATCGTACATACACTCTATCGATTAGGAGAAGGGGGTGCTTTGCACCCCCTTTTTTTTTAAAGTATTGATTGTGGTCCAACGAAAGGACACCGTCTTATCACGTCTTATCAAAGACCGCATCCGGTCAGAAGGCTCCATGACTTTTCGAGAATTCATGGCAGTCTGTCTCTACGACCCCACCCATGGTTTCTATACCCAAGGGCCTAGCATCGGGTCTCCAGAAGGTCCGTTTGACACAAACGTCAAATTTCCCGCGTTTGCATTCGCATTAGCCCAAGCAGTCAAACAGGTTGATGACATTCTTGGCGCAAATACGCGGATCCTGGAACTAGGTGGAGGTACCGGGCAGTTAGGAAAATCCATTGTAAATTTCTTAGGTGGTCAACGAAACTATGTCGTGGTGGACCTCAGTTCAGGATTACGAGTCAGACAGAACGAGGCTGGGCTCCAAACTGTAGAAGACTTGATGCAAGTCCCGTCGGGTCCCACTGTGGTATTTGGCAATGAGATTCTCGATGCCTTGCCGGTGCACAAGGTTATGGGCATTGGCCAGGGAAACGTACTGGAATTTTTTGTCGATCTGGATGAAGACGGTGAATTGTTTGAAATCCTTCAGCCTCCATCCACTCCGGCTTTGCAAGCCAAACTTAATGAGTTACATATATCATTGGGACGCGGACAGGTGGGAGAGGTTTGTCTCGAATTGCGATCTGTTTTTCAAAAATTAGGATCGATTGTGGATCCTGGCTACCTCATTTTTATTGATTACGGAGATACGGCATCAAATCTGTATTCATTTCAACGACGCAATGGAACTCTTCGGTCGTATTACCGCCAGCATCAAATTTATGACTTCTTTTATGCCCCAGGTGAGCAAGATTTGACGGCAGACGTGGATTTTACGGCCGTCAGTCACGAAGCCCAAGCTGTCGGTTTTGATGGAGGGACGCTATTGTCTCAGGGAAGTTGGTTAACAAATCTTGGTATTCACAGTTATGCCAAGGATGAGAAGGCATTGGCCGTCATCGAACACGAAGTGAATGTGTTAACCAAAGCAACTCAGCTGGGTTCCGCCTTCGATGTCTTAATCTTCCAGACCAAGGGACTGCCGGTTGGTCCAGGGATAGGGGATGCGACTGAGCCTGTCAAAATTTCCCACAGATTGCCAAGTTCTCCTACAGTTTCTATTGATACTCCTGGTAATCGCCGGTTGCATCTGAAGTGGTAATTTCCATCGGTCCCCTTTCCTCTAAAGACCAGCACCAATTTTTTCAATAGTGAGTGGATGTTCCCATCAAAATGCATGGGGGTATTTGTCAAAATCATACAAAATATTGTACACTCGCCAAATTCATAAAAATATATTCCGCCAAATTCTTCATTTCCCGCATTCATTTTTGTCCTTAACACTGGTTTTTTCAGGTCCATTGATCACGTGGCACACGTGATGCATTTGCACATGTATTGAAATCGAAGGAAGCAGGAGGCTTTCACAAGGAGGGGAAGATTATGAATTGTGCACGATGTAATGGACTCATGGTTGTGGATGATTGTTTGGATGTGAAGGGAGGGATGGGAGAACTTTGGATTAGAGCTTATCGGTGTGTTATGTGTGGAAATCTCACGGATCCCGTTATTAACCAACATCGTGATGGGCATTTGCCGGCGCCGGTCCTCCCTTTTCGGAAGCGGCTGCGACGCGCACCCCGAACTCCTGTTGCTCGTTTGACGGCCTAACTGGCTGAAAGGATGTAATAGGCCTTTAAGAGCATTCGTGGGAGTTTTTGTGCTGGCCCCCCCATTACCTAAACGACGAAGAGGAGAGGCCCTCTAGGGTGTCAAGACGTGATTATCTTGTTGGCATTTTTGACGTTTTTTAAGCGAGTGAAATAACGAAGACGTTCTCTTCCGGCCTTGCCGAGCATGGTTTTTTATTCTTTCCTTTTAGTCTTCCCGTTGTTTTGCCAATCCCTGATAAATATGGTGTTTTAGCTGTGTTTCCCCAACCTCATTCTGTGGGTAATGTTTCCTAGCCGGCAAAACCCCGTTTTCCGTTTTTAACCTCCCTGGATTCTATATAGTTCTTTCCAAAAAAGATTCAAGGAGGACTATTTGAGTTTCTCTGAGGATCTTGTTTTAATCAGTTGGTGGTTCCACCAACTATCTACCTGCGTTTTTCTTCCTTATTATTAGGAAACAGTTGATTTTTACCAGCCACCAACTCATGCTCCTTGCCCTGCTTGCAGGGCTGCTCGTTTTGTTTATATGGGAACGATGGCGGTATGACCTTGTCGCCCTTACAGCCCTACTTCTGGCTGTAATAGGAGGGCTGGTCCCGTCTGACGAAGCCTTTTTGGGATTCGGCCATCCAGCGGTGATCACTGTGGCGGCGGTCTTAATTATCAGTAAAGCTCTGAGTAACGCCGGAGCCGTTGCGGCTCTCACCCGATATGTCAGAGTCGCCACACGTTCTCCTTCACTTCATGTGGCGGTATTGTCCACTTTGGGAGGGCTCATTTCCACTGTCATGAATAATGTAGGAGCTCTCGCCTTACTGATGCCCGTCGCCATGCAGTCCTCCATTGAAGCCAAACGCTCTCCTGCCGTAGTGTTAATGCCTTTAGCCTTCGGGAGCATCTTAGGGGGGATGGTAACGCTCATTGGCACTCCACCCAATATCATCGTTGCCAATTACCGGGCAGATCTTACCGGGCAACCATTCTCCATGTTTGATTTTACCCCCGTAGGGGGTATCGTCGCCTTGGTGGGGATTGTCTTCGTGGCCTTCATTGGGTGGCACTTTATTCCACGTGCCCGTCGCAGCAAAAATGCTCCACAAGACCTTTTTCAGATTCAAGAATATGTGACGGAAGGACAAGTGGTCCCAGGATCCAAAGCCGTCGGAAAGTCTCTCATCGAATTGGAGGCCGCCACTGACGACTCGGATGTGCAAATCATTGGGTTGATTCGGGGTGAGCAGTCCATTCGTGGCGCCGCCTGGCGGGAACGAATTCAGGAAGGAGATGTTCTCATTCTGGAGGCCGGGCCTCAGGGGATGAACAAATTTGTGTCGGCTTTGGGGTTGGAATTAACGGGGACCCAACCCCAAGAGGAGGTGAAGGAAGCTGAAGGACAGACGGGCACGAAGAAAAAAGAAGCGGAAACTCTTTTAGAAGCGGTAGTTCCTCCAGACCGGTCTTGGTTGGTCGGTCGGTTGGCCGGAAGCCTCAAACTCCAAAGTCGATTTGGCGTCATCTTATTAGGGGTTTCCCGTCAGGGCACTCCCTACCGGGGTCGTTTAAAAGAATTTCGCTTCAAGGCAGGCGATGTCCTGCTCCTGCAAGGAGACAAAGAACGAATTTTCGAGGTCATCGGATTACTGGGGTGTCTGCCCTTGGCCGAGCGGGGCATTCAATTAAGCAAACCACAGCTTGCATGGTGGGCCGGGGGAATATTCGGGTTGAGCCTGGTTATTTCCCTGCTGGGAATCCTGGAATTGCCCATTGCCCTCACCGGGGCGGCTTTGGCGATGGTGTTGCTCTCGATTGTCTCCCCCAGAGACGTGTATCAATCCATAGACTGGCCGGTGTTGGTGTTGCTGGGGGCAATGATTCCCATTGGCCGGGCCATAGAGCACAGTGGCGTGAGTACGATACTAGCAAAATTATTAATCGATCTCACGATTGGGTTTCCTCCGGTTGTGCTTCTAGGGGTCATCATGGTCTTCACGATGATGTTATCCGATGTCATGAACAATGCCGCTACAGCGGTGGTCATGGCCCCGTTGAGTGTGGCCGTCGCACAAAGTTTAGGCGTTCACCCTGATCCGTTTTTAATGGCTGTGGCCATTGGGGCCTCCTGTGCCTTTCTGACCCCCATCGGGCATCAGAATAATTTGCTGGTTATGGGTCCCGGCGGATATCGTTTCGGGGACTATTGGCGGATAGGGCTGCCCTTAGAGTTGTTGATTGTATTAGTAGGGATCCCCTTGTTATCCAGCGTATGGCCGTTGGTACCTCAATGAAAGCGAGTAATAAAAATTTAGAAGAAAAAAGTTACTAAACTTGCCAGAAAACCCGTTGCTTTGCATGGGGATGAATGGCAGCCCGTAGCGAAGTGGAAGCAAAAGCATGGCGTGAGGTTTTTCAGAAGCCCTGCCCTTCAAACGAGGAGCTTCACTCTGATCCCAAAGAGTTTCCTTCTGAAAAGCTTCTATGAAAAATTTCTACACAACCGATCGTTTTCCAGCTCAAATAACAACTCCGGTGCCTTAGGGGCATTGGGTGGAACCCTGACGTGAGTATCAAAACCAGAACGTCTTCCAGTGCTTCACGTCTCTTTTTCCGTCGGGTGGTCTACATGCCCACGGATCTGGATCCCAGGCGTACCCTCCTGTTGCGTTCAGCAATAGTCCTGTTTTTATTCGTGTTGTTAATTGGAGTGTTGTGGATTGACCGGGATGGGTTACATGATCAACTTGATGGAGAAATAACGTTTGCCGATGTCGTGTATTTTACCATGGTGACAGTCACGACTGTGGGATATGGGGATATTACCCCGGTGACCACCAGGGCTCGATTGATTGATGCACTCGTCGTCACGCCTATCAGAATTTTCATTTTCCTGATCTTTTTGGGCACAGCGTATCAGTTGGCCCTTCGCCAATTTACCGAGGTCTATCGAATGGCAAAACTACAAAACAATTTACATGAACATGTGGTAGTGTGCGGTTTTGGGCATACCGGGTATGCCTCCGTAAAAGAATTGTTGGCCAAAGGTACTGATCCTGAACATATTTTAGTCGTGGAACCTAGGGAAGACCGAGTCAGGGCAGCAGGGGAGCTGGGAGTCGTGGCACTCAAAGGTGATGCGACACAGGAGGGGCTCTTGCAACATGGCGCCCTATTAGAGAGTGCGAAGGCGGTCATTGTTGCCACAGGAAGGGATGACACCAATGCACTCATTTTATTGACGATCAGACACTTGAATTCTCAATGCCGGGTTATTGTCAGTGCCAGTGAGGAAGAAAATGTCAAGCTGTTTCGACAGGGAGGGGCCAATGCCATTATTTCGCCCTCGACCTATGGAGGCTATATGCTGGCGGCTGCGGTGGATCAGAAGTATCTGGCCGATTATTTGAAAGATTTTTTGACTGCCGGCGGGCATGTCAATATTGTGGAACAAAAAGTTGGGGAGCAAGACAAGGGAAAAACGGCTATGGATTTGCAACCGAATGTGCTTCTCCGGGTATATCGGCAGAATACGGTCATGTCCCCCTGGGAGTTTCAAAACGGGGAACGTCTCCAAGAAGGGGATGTGATGGTCTTGTTTCGTTCAGGTTCAACCGAAAAAAAATCGTAGTTTCTAATTTGAGAGAGAGCGACTAACCCAATAAGGCCAGGCCATTATCAAGAAGCAGACCTAACCCCACTAATCCGATCACCGCAGCGACCCCTTTCCTCAAATGAGCCGTTGAAACCTTTCGTGTGAGGTGCGACCCAAACCAAAGACCCAGAAAACTACCGGCAAGCAGGAGGCCCGTGATCAGAATATGTAAATGAGCCATATTCAAATGGCCGATGACTCCTCCCAAGGAAATGAGAGAAATAATGAGGAACGATGTTCCTATCGCTACACGGATAGGAAATTCCAAAAGATACATCAAGGTGGGTACAATAAGAAATCCCCCGCCGATCCCGAAAAAACCGGTCAGAAGCCCTACACCCCAACCGATGGCTAACGCTTTGAAGGCACATTTCCAGGTAAAATGCTGAGCGCACCCGACTGCAGAAAGTGTGGAAGGCGAGCCTTGTTGGTGCCAAAAGGTCCAGAGGCTGATTACTAAGAGAAGATTTCCGAAAAGGAACAAGACAACTGATTCGGGGACAAGTTGGTGCCCATGCGCACCCACCCAAGCTCCGATCATTCCCGTAAAGCTAAATAAGACGGCGGCGAGGAGGTGTACGTGTTGATGCCTACTCTCTTTCCATGCGCCAAACAAAGCTGAACATCCGACCACGATCAAGGAAAGAGCTGTCGCTTTTTGTACAGGCAGCCCGACTACATACACCAGGAGCGGAATGGCAATCAGAGAACCCCCGCCTCCGGTCGCGCCCAGGAGGAGGCCCACCAGTCCTCCCGAAAGCAGGGCCAGGCCGAATTGTAAGTAGGTAAGAGCTTCGGGCAAGAGATGAGGGTTTAACGGGAGGATAATATAGTTAAAAAATCTTCCATTACCCTAGCATAGATCCCATTCACAGAAAAGAAATCGAATATGTTTCGGGAGACGACTCCCGGTCAATGCCGAAAGCACTTGAACATGCAGGAAATCGTGTTCCTCGTTCATGCTTGGTCGGAGGAGACTGAAAACGGCAGGGAAAACAGCTTGAGAAAAACCTCAGGGGCTCACCCGATAGCAATCGCAAAAAGTTTCAGGGGTCAACGCCAGTTCCGTTACTGAGAAAGGATATGGGTCAAGGGTTCTTTTTCTGATATAAGGGAAGCAGAATATAAAATGTGCTACCTTTCCCTATTTCACTTTCCACTCGAATCCGTCCATGGTGAAGATCCACAACGTCTTTCACGATTTTGGTTCCGAGACCGGTTCCCTCCTTTTTTGTGCTAATGGCCTGAGGGGTAAAGAGGCGGTCTCGAACTTCAGGCGGCATACCTCTTCCGGTATCGGCGACAACCAACTCTACCATATCGGAATGCGTTCCCGAAGATCCGCTGACCGTGATGGATCCGCCACGGGGAACTTCGGGAATGGCATTATTGATGAGATTGTACAAGGCATTGAACAGTCGACGTTCATCGGCATCGATAACAGGTAGGTCACCAAGGCCGTCTTTCAGAAGAGTAATGCCCTTTTCGGCGGAATACGTGCGAAGAGTTTCAAAAACTCCATCCACGATCTCTTCTATGCGACATGGGGTGAAATGGGGAGGACTGGTGACCCCTTTAACCGCATCAGCAATTTCCCGAACCCGTTCCTGAATGCGCCTGGCATTCGTAACGATCATTCGTATCAGATCCAGACTGTTGGCATAACTGGTTTCCGCTCCTTTGGCTTTTTCTTTGATTAACGCGGGGAACTGTTCGTCCAATTCCTCCTTTAATAAATCTGCGCCCGACAACACAGGCATTAACATATTTTTGATATCGTGCCCGATATCCCCAAGGACTCTGGTCACTTCCGCCAGTTTGGCTTCCTCCAACAACTGAGCCGCCATGCGTTTTTTCTCGGTGATGTCCTGGAATGTGACCACGGCCCCGGCTAAATTTCCAAGATCATCCCGGATTGGGGTGCTCGTATACTGAGCGGGAAAGCTTTTTCCATCCTTTCTCCAAAATATCTCATCGACTCCTTGATGAACCAAGCCGTCCTTGTAGGCGCCATAAATCGGGCACTCCTCTTGGGGATAGGGGCTGCCATCGGCTTTGGTATGATGCCAGAGAGAATGGCTTGGTTGTCCGATTAATTCCTGGCAGGTATAACCAAGCATGGCGGCGGCGGCAGGGTTCACAAAAGTATGTCTTCCGGTCAAGTCCAGTCCAAAAATTCCTTCACCGGCGGCCTTGAGGATTCGATCGGTATGCAGTCGAAGTTCATTGAGGGCCCGTTCGGCTGCTTTGCGTTCGGAGATATCTCGAAACGTTACGACGGCTCCGACAAGCGTGCCTTCCTCATTCTTCATCGGCGTGCTGGAATATTCTGCGGGAAAACATGTGCCATCTTTACGCCAGAATACTTCTGTGTCGCCATGATGGACATGCCCCCCTTTATACGCTTTATAAATGGGACACTCTTCTTTTGGGTAAGGACTGCCATCCGTTTTGGTATGATGCCAAAGGGCATGAGCATACTGTCCGATCAATTCCCGGGGAGTATAACCCAGCATCGTTGCAGCGGCCGGATTGACAAAGTCGGTCTTTCCCTCCACATTCAATCCCACAATGCCTTCTCCTGCCGCTTTTAGGATGAGGGCATTTTGCCGTTCAAGGCTGAGAATCGTCTGACGAACCCGGTGTCGTTCACGTTCGTCACGAACAAACGCACAAACATAGTCTTGCCCATCGAAGGAAAAATTTTTGCAGGAAACTTGAACGGGAATCAGTTCCCCCGCTTTGCTTCGAAGCTTGGATTCGAAACTTTGGAGATCTCCGGTTTTGAGGAGGTTCCAGTGGTCGGGCCACGCCTCAGGTGGAAGGCTGGGACAAAAGATGTGGACCCGCATACCCTCCATTTCCTCGGAGGAATATCCTAAGAGTTGGCTTGCGACCGAATTGACCCGATGGCACCGACCATCTTTGTCCACCCAAAAAATAGCATCGGGAGCATTCAGGATGGTGAAATGCGCCAATTGGGCATCTCGATCAATATCCTTAGGGACTTCGGCCATAGTCTCCTTAATAGTGGTCACTTAAGGCCGGAGCGCGAGCCAACGGCCTTGGGTGTGATTTTCATAGACAAAACTGCAGGAATATGGAAGGCTGCCCTCGGTCTATTTGGCCAAAGTCCGGATGTACTGAATCAACTGCCAAACCTGATCGTCCGGTAATCCGCCGAACGCCATCATGCCCGTTCCCGTTGACCCTTTTTTGATTATCCAGAATAACTGGCCGTCAGAAAGATCGTTCATGGTTTGACCACAGGTGAAATTCCGAGGAGGTGGAACGAGTCCTCCTCCCAGCGGACCCCGTCCATCACCTTGTTCCCCATGACATTGTTGACAGGCCAGGGGTTGGGCCGTTTCATGGTATAATTTTTTTCCCGCATTGATATTGCCCTTCGAGGCCGGCAAGGGACTCACGAGTTTTTGGAATTCAGCCGGAGCTTTTTTCGTGTTGCGTGGTTGCGGACATACCCCTGAAGGACCGCCTGATGATGAAGCAGTCCCGACCACCTCTGGGGCACCCTTAAACGTGGTTTTCAAATAGGCAATGACATCGGATACGCCTTCTGTCCCGCCTATGGTCAGTCCCCAATAGGGCATCATGGAAGACTTCCCAATAGCTTTCCCACCGTAATAGATCACGTTATACAAATAATCCAGAGGAATTTTTTCAAAGGGAATATTGGCATGCACCGCCGGTTTGGGTTCCAAGCCTGAAGCCGCCGGACCATCCCCTTTGCCCTCCGCCCCATGACATTGTGCGCAATATTCTTGATAAATCTTAGCCCCGTTTTCGACATTCGGGTGGTTGAAATCGGCGCTCTTCCACGGTTCAAAATAGGGGAAATCCTCATTCCCTCGAGTGGCGATAAACCCCGTGACATATCGCAGCCCCAATGCACTGACATCCCCGACAAACTCTCCACTGTGTGGCACAAAGTCGGGGGGATCGGAGTTGAAGCGATAAATCCAATCAGCCTTCAGCCTTTTCCCTGAGTTAAAAAATGAGGCGCTTTGCGGGCCACCGGTCTTTTTCCCATCCACCATAATCTGATGACAGCCAATACAGGAATGTTGAATAAAGATTTCCTCTCCAAACTTCGCCTCCTGTTTACTAAAGGTCGACATATCAATGGCACCCGGTTTTACTCGCGGATCCTGAAGGTGTGTCTCGAAATAGTCGGCCAGTCCCTCAGCTTCCTGTTGAGAGACGGTCATGTGCTGGTCAGGTTGTTGGCCCTGATCCCACCGGTAACTCTTGGCATACAGCATCGGTTCTTTCCCCGTCAGCCATCCAATCAGCCAATCCCGCTGAAACTTGCTTCCACCCCACATGAGATCCGGAGCCTTTAAGTGAAAGCGACTCTCCCCCTCACCCTGAAACTTATGGCAGGTCGAACATGTGGTGCTGATCAGGGATTCTGCATCTTTTCCGTCAGCCGCAAAGAGGAGACCGGGAAAATAGAGACAGAGAAGGATGCCCACCGTGAGTACGAGAGCATGGCCTTGAGTATGTAAATGGACATTCCTTGTGGGAGTCATACGGGAAAACCTCCATAAATAATTAGTTAAGAATGACAAGAAACACTCATCATGTTTAAATTTTTGTGATTTAACAGAACTTTTTGAACATTCTATGGGGAAAAATTCCTCATCCCTAGCGCACCTTCATTGGGGTATTTTGACTCATTAAACCCATGCTCAGCACTTTCCTAAATAAGAGAGCAAAATCAACACCAAAAAACGGAGGGCTAATAAAAATGCCCCTCATCCGTAACAAAGCATTGAGAGGCCTTTTTTCTAAACAAGGAGGAAGTAAGAAAAGTCTCTCGCTTATAAATAGCTGATTTCTCGTTGCTCCATGGCCTTGGCCACGGCACCAAGCAGCTTTTCTTTATCTACCGGTTTGACCAAATAATCAATCACTTCTTTCTGCATCAGTGAGGTGGCCATGTTCAGATCCGGGAATCCCGTGAGCACGATAAAGGCACATGGGGGAATTCTTTTTGAAAATATTGTATGGCATCCAGGCCGCCTAATTTTGGCATACGGATATCAGTAAGAATCACATCTAACAACAGAGGGTTCTCACCGCTTTTGATCTCTTGAACCGCTTGCTCTCCATCTTCCGCTTCAACTACATCGTAACCGGATTTTTCCAATGTCATTCTGACAACCTTGCGAACATCCGGTTCATCGTCCACAACCAAAGCCCGGCCTAAGGTGTTAGGACCACCAAACATCGCACCTGTTGCTAATTGTTTTGCCGCTCGTATAATTGATTCCCTCCTTCAGCAAAAATTAAATTATTGATGGGTCTGCTTCTAATTTGTTTCCTTACTAAAAGTGATTGAGCAAGGTGAATGCCATAGTTTAAAAATAATAAAAATACTTAGATGTCAGTAGCTTACTGTCATGTGTATTTATTTTAAATCGACATATAGCTTTGTGTGTTAATGACTCGTTAACTTAAAAATTAACGCGTTAACGCCATGCAAACTGGTTGAAATAACGAATTGAGGCGACTGTTGTCCGGTCCAGGGGTAGAAAGCTATTTATTCTGGATAGCTGAGAAAGCCGCCCGTGAGATTAAAAACATTGGTGAACCCGTGTTGAAGAAGAATGCGTGCGGCGATATAGCCACGTAAGCCTACGCGGCAATAGACGACGGTTTCTTGTTTGGGATCGAGTTTGTTGAGATGGTCTCTCAAATCATCCACCGGAACGAGGCGGGCTTGTGGAAGATGGGCCTCTCGGTATTCGTCAGGGGTTCGGACATCTAAAAGTTGAAGAGAAGGATTCGTTACCAATTTCTTGTGTAATTCCTCGCCGGTAATCGTCTTCACCTCTCCCCGCAAGGTATTGGCCGCCACGAACCCGGCCATAATGACCGGGCCCTTGGCGGAATTAAATTGCGGAGCGTAAGCCAGATCCAACTGCTCCAGATCCTGAACTTTCATGCCTGCGTGCAAGGCGGTGGCTAGGACATCGATCCGTTTATCCACTCCCTTCTCTCCCACGATCTGGGCCCCTAACAATTTTCCGGTCGGTTCTTCCACGACTAATTTGATATGAAGAGCGTCTGCGCCGGGATAGTAGCTGGCATGGTCCAGGGGATGGGTCAAAGATACAAAATAGGGAAACCCGTGCATTTTGGCTTCCTGTTCGGTGAGGCCTGTTTTCCCGGCCGTGATGCCCATGCTCTCCACAATGGCCGTCCCGAGCGCCCCGTAAAATCGTAAATCTCCACCGGCAGCATTGGCTCCGGCGACCCGCCCTTGTTTATTCGCCGGTCCGGCCAGAGGAATCCGGGTCTTCTTCCCGGTGACCAGGTGCATGGTTTCCACCGCATCCCCTGACGCATAGATATCCGGGTCAGAAGTTTGCTGGCGGTCGTTGACTACGATTCCACCGGACTCTCCGATGGCGAGTCCGGCCTCCCGGGCGAGTTGTAATTCAGGGCGAACCCCGATCGAGAGAATGGCGATATCCATGGGAAGACGAATGCCGCTTTCCAATTCGGCTTCTTTTGCCACTTCTCCAATAGGATGAAAACCTTTTATGCCATCCCCGACAATGATCTCCACGTGTTTCTCTTGTAAATGAGCAGCTACGAATGTGGCCATTTCGGGGTCGAACGGAGGAAGGATTTGAGAAGCCTTTTCCACGATCGTGACCGTCCGGCCTCGATTCATCATGGCCTCAGCCGTTTCCAGTCCGATAAATCCGCCCCCAATAATCAGCACCTGACGGGTGGGATAATCTGTGAGATACGTTCTGATGGCATCGGAATCGGGGACGGTTTTGACCGTAAAGATATTTTTGGCGCGAATGCCTGGCAGGTCTGGTACGATGGCTCCCGCCCCAGGGGCCAAAATTAACTTGTCATAGGGATGGGAAGTGGTTTCTTGCGTCCTCAAATTTTTTACGAGAACGCATTTAGTGGATGGATCAATATTCAGGACTTCGTGAAGGATATGTACTCGAACCCTGAAGCGTTTCCAGAATCGTTCGGGAGATTGCAGCAGGAGATCATCACGATCCTGAATGGTATTACCCACGTAATAGGGCAGTCCGCAGTTGGCAAAAGACACATAGGGGCCTTTTTCGAATATCGTGATGTCGGCTGATTCGTCGGTCCGTCGGGCTTTCGCGGCGGCACTCGCCCCTCCGGCGACGCCTCCGACGATGAGGATGTTGAGAGGCATCTGCGTACTCCAATCCTTAGTGGAGCTCAGGCGACTAAATGCACTTTGACTAAATTTGTTCCCAGCGAAGAGCCTAAGCGTTCACCGGTCACGACCACCACCAGTTGTCCAGCCTTCAGCAAGCCCTGGTTTTTAAGACAATCTTGGGCAAGCCGAATTCGCTGGTCGGTGTCGTCAATTTGAGGAAACAAAACAGGTATCACTCCCCACGCCAGAGCCAATTGACAGGTGACGGTCTGCAATGGAGTGAGGGCGAGGATAGGGACGGTCGGTCGATTACTGGAAAGCATCAAAGCCGTATGTCCGGATTCGGTAAAGACCGCGATTGCCTGAGCCCCGACTTTCTGGGCAAGAGACACGGCTGTTTGGCAGATGGCTGTTGGGGTGGTGAAATGGGATTGGGGCGGTGTTGGAAACGAGGTGTTGCCATGGGAGGATTCAGATTCGGTTTTGCGAATAATCCGGTCCATGACCTGAACGGATTCCACCGGGTACCTCCCGGTGGAGGTTTCGGCGGATAACATGACCGCATCGGTTCCATCCAATACCGCATTTGCAATGTCCGAGGCTTCGGCACGGGAGGGAAATGGATTCCGCGTCATCGACTCGAGCATTTGTGTGGCGGTGATCACGGGCTTGGCTTTTTGATTCGCCAATGCGATGATGCGTTTTTGGAGAAGCGGCACTTCTTCAGGACTCAGCTCCAAAGCCAGGTCCCCTCTGGCGATCATCACCCCATCGGCTGTGTCGAGTATGTCCTCCAGGCACTCAATGGCCTCCGGTCGCTCAATCTTGGCGATGACGGGAATACTTTCACCACTCTTGTCGATTGCAATTTTCACGGTTTGAATATCCTGGGGATGGCGTACGAAGGAAAGCGCCACATAATCCACCTGAAGGTCTAGCCCGAATTGAAGGTCCTTGGCATCTTTTTCCGTGAATCCGGGGATTTCCAGTGGGAGGCCGGGAAAATTCACGCCTTTATGGGAGGTGACGGTACCTCCCACGGCCACGGTACAAACCAATCGATCACCTTCCTGGGATTGTACATGAAGTGTAAGGTTTCCATCATCGATCAACAGGATCTGTCCGGACTGTATTCCTTTGGGAAAGGTCTGTAACTCGATAGGAAGTTCATGGTCCATAGAGCGATCAGATTTGGGAGTTGAACCTTGAGATGAGCGCGCAACCAGAGAAACTCTTTGGTCTTGCGTTAGTGTGATCCCTTCTTGAGGAAGATTCCCCAGGCGGACTTTGGGACCAGCCAAATCGAGTAGGATGGCGAGCGGGATTTTTTTCTGATGGGAAAGTTGACGGAGCCGTTGAATGGTGGTTCTGTGCCAGTCCATTGTCCCATGAGACATATTGAGTCTGGCCACATTGATGCCGGCATCCAGGAGTCGGTTGAGATGTTCCGTGGAAAAGGTTGCAGGTCCAATTGTGGCGACGATTTTAACGTAGCGCATCGGTTGGCCGGAGTGGTGATACTGAGAGTGCCCTAAGAATGTGGTGTAATTGAAACGGGAGTTTTCCGGTGTATACGGTCCATACTTCTTGAGCGTCTGGTGAAATTCACGCCGATTCTGTTGGGTTGGAATGACAAATCAAGCAAGGTCAATAAATATTATGGAGATAGTGTTCGAATGTAGGAAAGAAGATCATTCAATTCCGAATGATTCAGATAATCCTTCCACGAAGGCATGGCCGTTCCGGGACGCCCATTTCGAATCGTATCCAGAATGGACGTATCCGATTTTTCCCTCAATAAGGTCAAGTTGGCGGCAGGCGGAACGAGGGATTGTCCAATGAGCCCATCCCCTTTGCCGCCTGCCCCATGACAAGTCGGGCAATGCCGTTCGTAAAGCACTTTCCCGTTCCGGGGGTCTCCGGGAAAACTCTGGGGTTGATCCGCTATAATCTCGGGAGCCTCAGATTGCACAGAATGAGTGGGTGGCGAAATCTGGATGGAGTTTTGACTGAGGAGATAATCCACCAAAGGAGAAATCTGTTCATCAGGAATGGGGCAGCCAAAAGACTCTTTCATTTTGTGAACAATTTCCGTCCATAGTTCCCTGGGATGGGGCGGTTGCATATAAATATACTCAGCCGAATGACAAATCAAGCAGTAATTGTTGGCAAGTTGGCTGCCGGGGGCAGGTTGAAACGATATGGGGTCGGAAGGAAGTTTGAACGTCAATATCTCTTCCGGGTTTTTAGCAACCACCTGCCCACAAAAAATTATCGTGACCAGCAGCCACACAGATAGAAAAAAAGATACTCGCATTATGAGCCGGATTTAGATTGCATGAATAGTGACGGTTTCAATGGCATTGCGCAGATATCCACTCGGATTCCATCGTGGGCTGAAACGCTGGGATTCCCCTATGCGGTTGATCGCGAGTGATTGAAGACGATACGAACGACCGGTCTCGGGAATAAATTGCGCTTCCCATGGACGAAAGCTGAAGTCCCCATAATCGGTCCCCAGGCGAGTGGATTGCCATTGTTGGCCGCCATCCATGGAGAATAGCACACGATCGATGCCATAACCCTGGTCAAAGGCAATGCCTTTGATGTCGAACACTTTTCCTCCCGTGACAGTTTGATCATTTTCCACGTTGGTGATAAAGGAACGAACTGCCATCTTGCCCGTCGGAACCGTGCTTGTGAGCATTTCTCCGGGTCTCGCACAGTGACAGGGATCAGCGGGCAGGCGATAGGCCTTGGTGGTCCAAAAATTTTGATCCGCCTCATTGAGCACTTCAATATCATTCAGCATCTTCACCCAATAGGTGGCAAACCATCCAGGGACAACGAGGCGAAGAGGAAATCCGTTCAGCATGGGTAAAGATTCCCCATTCATGGAATGGGCTACCAGCACCTCTTCATGAAGCGCATCATTAAGTCCCAGAGATTTTTGAAAGTCAGGTGTGGCCTCGGCGACAGGTTGGTCGAGTCCATCGAATCGGACATGACGGGCATCCTCTTTCATGTCGGCTTTTTGTAACAGATCGCGGAGCCTGACTCCTTTCCATTTTGCATTTCCCATGGCCCCGTTTCCCCACTGTCCTCCAGGTACACGAGGTTGGAAAAACCCGCGACTGTTGCCCGCGCATTGGCACACTGCCGCAATTTCCATTTGTTCAAATTGTGTCTTGAGTTCGTGGAGATTCAAGGAGAGCGGGTGATTCACTCGGCCCCGAATGGTCAATCGAAAGGTGTCCGGATCGATTTTTTGGGGGATATTCGCCAGATGCCAGCGAACAAAAAATGCATCATTGGGTGTGAAGATGCTCTCATGAAAAATGGAGAAGGGCGTTTCTAATTGAGGAGGTCTCGTGGTCATCACCATGAGCGGCCGCTTTTGAGGAAACGCCACCAATGGCCGCCGCCCCGCTCGAAAGGAAGATTCACATACCCGGTTTGATCGGATGTTTGATCGGCAAAAAGAATTTGAGGATGCATGAGACCGGCAAGGCCAAGAGCCAGACTTTTCTTGACAAATCCTCTACGGTTGATTCCCGGCTGCTCTTTATCCATGGGGCGTTCTTTCTGGTTGATTGCCTGGCCTCGCGTTTCGTCAAACTTGAAACTGAGAACATCAATACGTTGTAGATTCAAGGCTTTGTTAGAATCGAAACTGACTGGGAATTGCCAGTATTGCGCTTTTACAAATCCCCAACTGTAACCGAACAGCGTAACATCCATTACCCTGATGAACACCAGGGCGAAGGATAAGAAAGTTTTGCGGAGAGAGGTTTCTGCTACAAAACCACTATCCTAACAGGGTTGCCCGTTGAAGAGGCAGGGTTTATACCGGGTGACATCGAATTCGGTATCTTCCTGATACACCAGTTCATTACCGTTCACCCCATCCAGTTGGGGATCGTTAAACATCGTATGGTTCCACCAATAAAACAACGGGTGTTCCGGAAGATAATACACGGGATTCCCATAGGAACTTCGAACGTGATCCTGGACGGTTCGACCGGTGACGTAATCTACCTTTCCATTGCCTTCAAGTGAATATAAGGAAAGGAACAGACGGGATTCCTGGTCATAGATTTCATCGATACGCTGGCTATCATCGGGCTCGGGGGGTAGGGATGGAACTGCGGACTGCACCGAAACATTAAGGGGGCTGTGGAGCAGCCACGCACTGAAGACCAGTACAGACAATCCGTTCATACGTAATGTCCTCCTTATTTTTACCGTGATCTGGTAAGGACCTCGGAAACGAGGTCATCCCGAGACCGACATTCAATCCTATTTCACGACCGCAATTCCATGGGGGGCAGCCGTTTCTTTCCTTTCCAATTTAGTGGTTGCAGGAGCATGGCGGACTTTCTCTCGGTAGAATGGTCCTTATGCTCTTGCCACATCATACCCTGAACGATCCCGAATGTGTATCCCAACCTAAAAAACCATGCAGGCAAGGTTACCTACGGTCAATTCTGACTCTGTCCAAAAGACCGGACGTATAGTAGCACATGCCAGGCTTCTTCTTCAGTCAACACCAGAGGGATGAATGAAGCCATATCCGTGCCCGGGCTTCCGTTTTTGAGGATCCAAAATAACTCTCCGTCCGTTCTGGCGGCCTGCCAGGTGGTATCCGTAAAATTTCGTGGCAGTTTGCCACGTAGGCCAGGGATATTTCCAAGCCCTTTTCCGTCTTGACCATGACATGTGACGCAAAACCCCTTGGAATGAAAAACCTTTTGGCCTTTCTCAATATTCTGAGGGGTCGAGGGGAAAGGATTCTTCCAAGTCCGAACTTCTTCAATTTGGTTGGCGGGTACCCGGGGTTTTAAAACCTCTTTATCGCCGGCGCCCGCTCCAGCGCTGAATACGAAAATGGTGCAACAAAGGGAAACGAAGAGTCTAAAAAAGTATTTCATTCCGCTACACGGCTTGTTCCGGGTGAAGTTGAATCCGGGGAGCCAAAAGGCTCCCCGGATGAGAAGTCTTACTCTGTCCGAAATTGGTGACCAATTGCGTTTGGAATGCTGACGGTTCCATCCGGCACTTTCTTGCCTTCCGGCCAAAGGTGAAAAATAATCCCGTCAGTTTTTCCTGCAGCCTCGGCGATTTCCTTGACTTTATTTTCGTCTGCAATGTCAAGAATTTTCACGCGACCACCCGCAATTTCCACTGCATGATCATGGAAATTGCGGTTCCACGTAATGAGCGGAATTTCTTTGCGAGCCAGCTCTTTTCCAACAAAATATTCAATTCCCACTAATGGGGCTTTGGGATCAGTTGAAGGAAACAGCAGGCATTGAATCATTTCATCAGAAATGCCCTTACAATAATGATGATAGGGACCGCCAATGGTTCCATCCGCCATCATATGGGGGGCTTGGACGTGAAGGCCAAACCCATCGGCTGGTCCTCCTTCCTCACTCATGGCCGGAGTGATCATCATTCCCATAGCCAGAAGACTCAATGCTCCCATCATGATCATTGAACGCATTGAACGATGCATAGCAACCTCCTTTATGGTTGAAAGTGAAACCCGGTATGGGTCTCATGTGTGTCGTCAAAGATATCAATGTTACCTGCATCCGTGAACGAACGCTATATTCTGCGATACAGCGATTGTAATGTGAGATTTATTTTAGCCCGATTTGGCGGCGGTCAAGCTGTTCACAAGTTCCGGTTTGTGTCGATTCCGGATAATCCCGTCTTCGATGGTTTCCCCACAATTCAGACATCGCAAGATGGGTAGCGTCCTGAGATTGTCCGTGGAACTCCAAATCTGGTCATGAATAACAAATCCTTGGCATCGTGGACATTTCATCGTTTCCTCCCTTTACAAGAGGTCAGAAAAGGTTTCCCCGCGACCGGTCATCGTGTCATGAGATTCCGGTTCGGTTATAGGAAAGCTTGGACAACAACATGCCCATTAAACAGGAATCGGTCAGCCCCGCATGTAGAAGACCCAGACCCACCAGGGTTGGGAGAAGAAGAAATCCCCAATGGACCGTCACGCTGAATCCCACTCCCAATAGAACCAGGCCACCGGCAATGGCTCGAACCTGGCCTTCCAGGGACAATCGGTGTTGTCCTCGTATGACCGGTTTTCCCTCCTTGATCCACTCGGTGATGCCGCCGGGCAGAATCGTGCACTCGGGTATGCCGTGGCTGGTGAGCACATCGTATGCCTGCTTGACCCGATTCTGCGTTCGGCATATGAGCATCATCGGCCGGTTTTGTGACAACCGTTTGAGTTCATCCAATCGGGACAATAAATCCGGCAAGGGGAAATTTTTCGATCCTGGAATATGGGCCGTTTCAAATTCCTGAGGGGTGCGAACATCGATATACAAAGGTTCCTGTTTTATGGGGGATACGGTCTGCGTTGGCTCTGAGGTCGAGGTATCCGGGCCCGTGAGTAGTGTGTTCATAGTTATGTCCTCTCCCTTAATTCGCACATGTGGTGGCACATTTCGAGGATTGTCGATGTCGGGGTTGTCCCCATGTGGTCAGCCAGGCGTCGTATCCTCCCATTAAATCCATGGCATCGGTCCGTCCGGCCTTCTCCAGAATTCCCATGGCTGCGGATGATCGATATCCGCTCGCGCAATGCACCACGACGGGTGTACCGACCGGAAGTTGATGAATGTGATCCGCCAGATGCGGCAAGGGGATGTTGAGGCTCCGGTCAATGTGTCCGGCCTTCCATTCGCTTTCTGCTCGTACATCGAGAACGATCGGTGGGTTCGAGGTCGTCAACAATTCCGCAAGCGATTGGGCAGAGATCCGTTGGCCTTTCCGAAGCAAGTCGGGTCTGTCAGCCAACGCTTGCATACCCCCATCGAGATAACCCACCACCTGGTCAAACCCGATACGGCCTAATCGTTGGATGGCCTCTCGTTCCTGCCCGGGTTCGGCAATAATAATGATGGGCTGTTTGGGGCCCAACAGCGTGCCGGCCCAAGTCGCAAATTTCCCTGCCAACCCGATATTGATGCTGCCTTTGAGATGTCCACCTGCGTAATCCACCGGCTTTCTGACATCAAGTACCTGGTCACTTTGTTGTTGGCGTTCCAGTACCGTATCTAACGAGAGAGGGATTAAACTCCCCTTGACCACCTCTTCTAGTGTCCGGTGGGTTTCCCGGTTCATCTGCGCGTCGTAGCCGAAATAGGCCGGAGCTTCGGGCTGATCGGCGGTGACCATCCTGACAAAGGCCTCCTTAGTCATGGGTTGGAGCGCATAATTTTCCCATCGTTGTTTGCCCAGCGTCGAAACGGTTTCACTGCTCAGGTTTTTTCCGCACATGGACCCCGCTCCATGAGCCGGGTATACCAGGGTTTCGTCGGGAAGCGGCATGAGCTTTTTCCTGAGGGAATCATATAGTTGTTCCCCAAGTTCCTGAGCGGTCATCCCTACCGAGGCCATCAGGTCGGGTCTTCCCACATCGCCGATAAATAACGTGTCGCCGGTCAGAACGCTATGTGGTCTGTCGTGACGTTTGCCTAAATCATAGACGGCCAATGAAATGCTTTCCGGCGTATGTCCCGGGGTTTCCAGCACCTTGATTCGCACGGACCCGAATTCCAGAAGCTCCCCATCCCGAAAGGGTCTCATGGGAAAATCAGTTTGGGCTTTGGCACCCAGACAAATTTCAGCGCCCGTCCGACGTTGGAGTTCAAGGTGTCCGGCTAAAAAATCCGCATGGAAGTGGGTGAGAAATACATAGCGGATTGTCCACCCGTGAAGTTGGGCTTCCTGAAGGTATTGATCGATGTCCCGTTGAGGATCGACCACAAGGGCGGTTTTGGTCTGTTCGTCTGCAATCATATAGGAGGCATGGGCCAAACAGTGTAAGTAGAACTGTTTCAGGATCACGGTTGACTCCCTTTTTTCTGGTAATTTAGTAAACGGATGTTCATTTTTCATATTTTTCGCATGTTCGATCACCATAAATTATCAGCAACCATCGTGCCATGTTGTTTAATTTCGTAAACTAATTAAAAAAACTATAAATAACAATAACTTAAAATTAATTAGTGGAATCCATTCCACCATGGCGATAAGTAAATTCTATCTGTAGCTGGACAGAATTCGTTAATCGTTAAGTTAACGATTAACGATATGCAAGTTGAGAAAAAATTGGTTAGAGGGAAGTGGAAATATTGAGATCGAGTTGTTTCAGCTTTTTCCAAAGGGTTACCCGACTGTAGCCCAGAATCTTGGCGGCTTCGGTCTTATTCCCTTTGGTGCGCTGCATGGCTTCCCGAATTCGGGTCTCTTCGGATGAGTTGAGCGAGCTTTGAGTGTGGGAGGTCCCACGGTTATCAGCAGGAGGATGTTGAACGTCCTGGGGAAGATCGAAAAGTGTGATTCCCGGGCCATTAACGGTCACGAAGGCATGATCAAGGGCATTCTTCAACTCACGAACATTCCCAGGCCAGGAATATTCCTGGAGTCGCTTGAGCGCATCACGGGCGATTTCATGAACATCCCGGTTAAATACCTTGGCATTTTCTTTCATAAAGTGATGGACCAGAAGTGGAATATCTTCCCGTCGTTCTCTCAGAGGGGGCAAGTGAATGGCAAAAACGTGGATTCGATAATAAAAATCCTCCCGGACTGTGCCTTCAACCATTAATGCCTTGAGGTCGCGGTTGGTGGCGGTAATCAACCGAACATTGACTTTGATTCCTCGTTCGTCCCCTACCCGTTTAATTTCACTTTCCTGAAGAACCCGCAACAATTTCAGTTGCAGGAGCGGACTGGTATCCCCGATTTCGTCCAGAAACAGGGTCCCGCCATCGGCGGCCTGAAATACGCCGATTTTATCTCGGATGGCGCCGGTAAAGGCGCCTTTCACATGGCCGAACAACTCACTTTCCAGCAGGGTTTCCGGAATGGCCGAGCAATTGATGGCAAAAAAGGGACGATCTTTTCTGTCACTGAGGGCATGAATCGCTCGTGCCGCAAGCTCTTTCCCGGTTCCTGATTGGCCGGTCAGCAAGACCGTGACATCACTCTGGGCTGCCAATCGCAGGCGTCGGAAGACTTCCTGCATCGGTGGGCTTTTCCCGATCAGTTGTTGAAAGGCGTCCCGGGATTTCGCCTGTTCTTCGAGAACCGCGATTTTTTGATTATTCAGAATAAAGGCGGTGAGATCGGTAAACGTGCCGATGGCCCCCGCCACGGTCCCCTGCTCGTCCCTCACAATGGAAACGTTGCCATACAGGTAGATTTCTCTTCCGTCTTTGGCCAGGACCTTACATTCCTGATTGCAGATGCCCCAGGGATAGGGCGTCGGATTATCCAGAAAGTCTGTCAGGACCCGAAAGCCTTTACAGTTCTGGCCTTCCAGGATATGGCAGGATTGTCCAATAATATCTTTAGCCGAGTATCCGGTGATGCGCACAGCCCCGCTACTCCAGGCCACGATCCGGCCCTTGGCATCGACGGTAAAGACCCCATCGGCCATAACATCCACCATGTTGCTTAATATGCCGGGATTTTTTCGGAAGTCGAGTTCCATGCCGTCGTAACGAAAGGGAGCGGCGGAAGGATGTATGCAGGCTCCCGTAGGACGATTTGCGGAAGCCGGTCTGAAACCTGAGCGGTTTCCGGAGACCGGCTCTCGCTATGGTTAAAGGATCAGGACTTACCGGGCCGCTAAGAGCACTTTGAATGCAGGATCGGTATCCACGAGACCTTTGAGCGTATCGTTATTCAGCATAAAGGCCCAGGCGTCGGGGGTGGCGCCGGGAATCTTCTGGAACCATTCACGGGCTTCCTTCAATAAATTCAACATGGCCTCATTGTCACGAGGGACATGAAAGGCCAGGCTATAGGCCATGGCATAGGCCGCTGTGAATTTGTTCAAGGGGTCCTGGGTGAGATCCAATGCCCGTTTTGCGCTTTCATAGCCTTTGCGAATGTCGGGGTCGTCGAAGTGACGATTCCACGCAACTTTTCCGATTCGGGCCCAGGCCAGTTCCAGCATCACTTCGACACGGAGTTCTTGTTGCTCGGAAGGGATTTCGGTCAGGAGCTCTTGCGGAGAGGACAACGCCGCCATTTGATCGTTGGTCCAGCGATAGGTAGACGACAGGCGACGACGGTTGGAAAAGTCGCCGGGCTCCAAAGACGCGAGCGCCTCCATAACCGGAATCATGCGATACAAATAATCCGCCGGCATCGGTTCCGCTTTGCCTCCGATTTCCATGCCCAGAGACATGTCAAACCGGTCTGTTTGCGATTGAACCGTCCAATAGAGTTCGTTGAGCCGTTGGGCCAAGCGAGGGTCATTCACGTGGACGCCGTTCAATCGGCCTCCATAGGACAAAAACCCCTTGTACAATTGGTCCGCAAACACTTCCAACGTCTGTTTATTGTCTGGGCCGATCATGAGCACTCGATTCAACCGCATGATGGCATCCAGGATGTTGGCCGCTTCCTGAGCCTGTTGGATGCCCGTGGCAATCGCGTCAGGTTGGTCTTGTTCGCTAAACCATTCGGTGGATTTTTGGACGAATCCACCCAGATCCACCACAAATGGAATCGTCGTGCCATGTTGGCCGTCTAACGGGAGATCCAACACCGCCCGATCGGTGGGAAACCCGAGTCGTTTGAGATCTGAAAGGACCACCCATTTCACCTGCACCGATTTAATCACGCGTTGGGCTTTTTTGTAGGGTACAGCCCAATCCTCTACGCCAGGGCCATTGGAGATGGGGGCGGTTAAAGGATTGGGATAGGTAATCTTGGTGGTGACAAACATGGTCGGAGCCGCGATTACGCCGGACTCATCAGCAGTGGGAAAGGATGCATGGGGCAAGGCACCCGAATCTACGAGTTCGATGGTGAATGGAGCATTCGGTTCATGCCGGGCAATGGCCGACATGACAAAAAACGATGATGCAATTTGCTGGCTTTTGGTCTCGGCAATATAAAACCGTTGAAAATCCGCAAAGTCGACCAATTGGCCCGGACCAGGCCAGACATTATCCAAAGCACGGTCCTTCGTACTGATCATCCGCTTATGAGCGGCCATTCGACGTTGTTCACACCACTCATACACAGGATTAAGAGGGTCGGGGAATTGCCCGTCCTTCAATAATTGTTGTTGGGCCATTTTAAACAGACACACAAAATCCCGTTGTCCCGCGGCCACCTGATCTGCCTTCCCCACGGCTTGAGCGTACTCACGAATGGTGGTCAACATGGCTTTGGGGTCACCGGCGGTCGCGTCATCCGCGGCCCATGACGTTAGAGGGGAGCCGAACAGAGCCGTCATGGCCACGAATCCCAGGAGCATGGGAGTAAGGGAATGGCGGCAAATCCATGTTCGCGCATGAGAACAGGCATGAGTCATTTGAGGGCGAATCGATATGTGAATATTTGAAAAGCTACGAACGGTATGCATGGAATGCGAATCCTCCTTCAAAGGATGATGAACAAATGGGGGTAGGCCACGGCTAGATAATGACCTCCGCTGCCGGACAAAGTGGCTACTGTAGCATACCCTACTTCTCCTGTACCACGATATTTCCCCGCATGACGTGACCGGGCAAATCACAGAAAAAGGGGTAATTCCCAGGACGAGTGGGAATAAAGACAATGTCCGTTTGGCCTCTAGTGGGGAGTAATACCCGCAATAATCCCTCTTTCCCGAATTGAGGGGCCCCATTGCCGCTCACATTGATATGGGTGTGAGACAGAAGGCCCACGGGAACGAATGCATGTAATTCCGAGTCATGGTTGATTATTGTCAGCCGTGTTTTTTGATCCGGGGCCAGAGTGATTGTTTCCGGGTCGAATTTTCTGGTCCTAATATCGAGGGTCACAAGGTTTTCCGTGGCGGCCTCAGAGGGGGCCAGGTTGACGGCAGAGGGGCCTGCGGCCCCAGTGGGTGTCCCCCACCCGTTGATCATCAACAATCCAACTATAAGTAGAAAGGTCGGAATATGATTAAAATGTCGGGAAATGATACGCATGTAGGTATTATACCGGTTGGCTGTTCCACCGAGAAACCGGTAAGATCATGTCCCGATGAGTAAATTTTTTTACCTAAGCAAAAAATGGGGCGAGGTGTGCACATTTCAAGATTCAATGATAAAGAGGCAACCCGGTCGGAATTTCTTAAGAAACGGCAGAAAATTCCGAAAAAATACTGAAGTTATGTAAGGAAATAGGAGTTTTTTCTGATGGACGTGTGGCATTTCATGGATGAGAGTTTTTGGAGTACGGTGATCGTTGGATTGTTATTGATAAGCGGCGTATTGGTGTTCGGGTGGTTTGAATACCGTCGGAATGTCAGGCTTCCCCACCTGGGAACGGTCTTGGTGAAAAACCGTTTAAAAGGCCCCAATTAATCGAGCGCAGAGTTCTCATCTTTTCCTTCCTCACACTTGAAAGTTCCAAGCGACCGTTTCGAAGGAACGCATGGATGAAGTTCGCATATTAGGGGAGAATGTTCTTCCCTTGAGAAGACCTATTCCGCGAAGTTCGAAGTCCTGTATGCACGGTTCGAAGGCTTGGCGTTTGAGAAAAATGAGGTCGGAAACCCATGCAGGTATTGCAATCCGGTTGGCGATGAAGGCGGGTAGTTAGCGGTGGGCAGGAGCATGTGCGCCCCGTCCATTCGCGAGAAAAGCCGATTGCAACAGTGTTCGGCGGTATTGAAGGCGCAATCGAAGTTCATGGTACCGACAGATGCCATGAGAGACCGGTGCATCCGAATGGAGACTCGAATTCTCCATAATTCCTGACTGACCATCCTGTCGACACCATGCGCAAATTTTAATCATGACATCACCAGATCCCTTCCATTGAAAACGGGATAATTTTGTGTGAAGGGGGAATTCCGTGATACATACATTTAAGGAACAGCAAGAATTACACCATCCAGAATGACAGTTGGAAGTTTGTGAAAAACAAAGGGTTTTGCTAGGAATTTCCCAAGTGGAAGCAAGAAAATAGAGATTATTAGATACAGGTTGCATCAAAAGAGATACAGCCGGATTTTTCAAAAATTAAAAACAATGATGATTGTGGAGCGATTTTGTTCCACAGCTCGGTCATCGGTTGCCCACATTGAGTGGGCTCACCCATAATGAAACGATGATGACTGGTCTAGATGAATTACGGTTTGACAATTCCTATACGCGCCTGCCGGAAGTCTTTTATGAGCGGGTAAAGCCGACGCCCTTTCCGAATCCGCATGTCGTCAGCGTCAATTCCGCCGCTGCAGATCTTCTCGATTTAGATCCCAAGGAATTCACGCATCCCGAATTTGCCGAATATTTCTGCGGGGCAAAACTGTTGCCGGGCAGTGACCCCATTGCCATGTTGTATGCCGGGCATCAATTCGGGCATTACGTGCCGCAACTGGGTGACGGACGGGCCATTCTGCTGGGCGAAGTGCGCAACCAAAAAGGCGAGCGGTGGGAGCTGCAACTCAAAGGTGCGGGTCTGACGCGATTTTCACGGGATGGGGATGGCCGTGCCGTGATGCGCTCGACCATACGGGAATATCTGTGCGGCGAAGCCATGCATGGATTGGGCATTCCCACCACAAGAAGTTTGTGTATTGTGGCCGGTGAGGAAATCGTCTGGCGGGAATCGCCGGAACCGGGAGCCATGCTGCTCCGGATGGCGCCCACCCATGTGCGGTTCGGCAGCTTTGAAGTGTTTTACTATCGGCGCCAGCACGAATATCTCAAAATGCTGGCGGACTATGTGATCGAATATCATTACCCGCATTTGGCGGAATCGGAAAATCCGTATGCCGGGTTGCTGCATGAAGTGGCCGTCCGTACCGGGCAGCTCGTGGCCCACTGGCAGGCCGTGGGCTGGGCTCACGGCGTCTTGAATACCGACAATATGTCCATACTCGGAATAACGCTGGATTATGGCCCATTCGGATTCATGGAACGCTACGATCCCACCTTCATCTGCAATCATTCAGACCATCGCGGGCGGTATTCCTTCCAGAACCAACCAGACATCGGCTATTGGAATATCCGCGCGCTGGCCCGAGCCCTGTCGCCGTTCGTGGGAGAGGCCGACGTGAATGCCGCCCCGGAAGTGTATGAAAAAGCCATGCTGGGAAAATATGCCGAATTGATGAGTAGCAAGCTGGGACTGCTCGAAACCCACGCGGGAGATGACAAGCTCGTGACCGATTTGTTGAATCTTATGGATTCCAGCCGGGCGGATTACACCAACATTTTCAGGGCGTTGGGAAGCGTTCGGCAGGAAAATCCTACAGCGCCTTCGGAATTACGAGACCATTTCCTGCACCGGGAAGCGTTTGACGATTGGACTGTACGGTATCGGGAACGGCTTCAGGCCGAAAAAAGCAATGATGCCGAACGCTCGATGAAAATGAACAGCGTGAATCCCAAATACGTCCTCCGGAACCATCTGGCGCAGCAGGCAATCACGCAAGCGGTTCAGAAGAAGGATTATTCGGAAATAGACCACTTATTATACCTCCTGAGCCATCCCTTTACCGAACAACCCGGCATGGAAGCCTATGCCGCACCTCCGCCTCCAGGCGAGCCGGCGATTATCGTCTCCTGCTCTTCATAACGAAAAACGGTTAAACAAGAAATTTGGCGTGGCACGGAGAGGATGGGGTAAGGATACCCAACTTGTCTCTCTTTCCGCTTTAAGTGCTTGATCGAATAATCCCATGCGCTTGATCCTTTTCTTCATCCTATTCATCGGCATCGTGTTCGGCCCGCAACTGTGGGTGTGGTGGGTGTTCCGCCAATACCGGCAGGAACGGGAAGACCTGCCCGGAACCGGCGGAGAGCTGGCGCGACATCTCCTGAATCGATTCGGCCTCCAACATGTGCGCGTGGAACCCACGCCGATCGGCGATCATTATAACCCGGAAACCAAACTCGTCGGATTGTCCCCGGCACATTACAAAGGTAAGTCGCTGACCGCGGCTGTGGTGGCCGCCCATGAAGTGGGACATGCGCTGCAGGATTATGAGGGCTATAAACTCTTGAAGGACCGGGCCGATCTTGTGCGCGTCGCCCAAAAGGCGGAAAAAGTGGGGTCCTATCTCATGCTGGGTTTGCCCATCGTGGCAGGTGTTCTCAGGGTTCCCGCGGTGGGAGTCGCCGTTCTGTTCGCGGCGCTGGGCACCATGAGCATCAGTGCCCTGGTGCATCTCGTGACGTTACCTGTGGAGTGGAATGCCAGTTTCCGCCGGGCATTACCCATTCTGGAGGAAGGCGGGTATCTCCATCCAAAAGATATGGACGGAGCACGGCGCATCCTCAAAGCCGCCGCCCTCACCTACCTGGCGTCGGCCCTATTCGGCCTCGTAAATCTCTGGCGCTGGCTCCGCCTCGTCCGGCGATAGATTTTTAGAGTATCTTCCAAACCAGAATTCATCGGGAATGTGGGGATAAAAAATTCAAGTCTTTATCTCCGTACTGCCACTGCAGGGTACAAGGATGCATTCCACTCATCAATTGGGGTAACCTTTCCCCGTGAAAGTGTCTGATGTATTAGTCATGCTGCGGGAAGATGGCTGGTTCCTCGTTGCCACGAAAGGAAGTCACAAACAATTTAAGCACCCGACCAAGCCAGGGCGGGTAACTTTGGCAGGCAAACCCAGTGATGACTTGCCTCCTGGAACATTGAATAGTATCTTTAAACAAGCCGACTGGAAAAAGGGAGCAGAGTAGAATGCGATACGCCATAGTCATTGAAAAATCAATCTCAAATTTTGCGGCGTATGTACCGGATTTGCCGGGCTGCATCGCCACCGGCCACACAGTGGCGGAAACCGAATCCCTTATCCGCGAAGCTATCGAGGTTCATATCGAAGGGCTCAAAGCTGACGGTATTCCAGTACCCCTCCCCAGCAGCCAAGTCGAATACGTCGAGGTCTCTCCGTAAAGTCGGTGTCGTTTGCCTGGTTTATTGGCGCTGGGTCCGACTCGTCTGCCGGTAATTCTTCCCTGATTCAAAACAAGACTCCTCCTTTGAAAAAGGAAGTGAGAGTCAAAAGGGCCAGCGTATAGCCTGCGGGAATGAGCCATTCATCGGGGTGGTATTTGAGCAGGAGCTGACTGAATTCTTTGAGTATAAGATCGCCTTCATCCCTTGTGAGTTCTTTGCGTCGAATCTATTTCCCAAGCTCGACTGCAACCTTCAGCCGAATAAAATCCGGAACGTGAAGCGGGGCCTGTATCGGGCTGACATGCCGCGCAGCATCCGAATGAATCTCAGGAATAAACCATTTGATCGCCACACTCGCATCAATCACATAGCCCGTCACCGGTTACGATCCTCCCGGATCAGTTCGGTACTATCGCTGAATGACCGACCAGACTTTTTTAATCTCTTGTGAAACCGTTCGATGCGTTTCCATGCTCCCTCATAATCCGGTACCGCTTCTTCGAGAATCATCCTCACCTCCGATTCGAGGGAGCGACCATGTTCTTGAGCCCGTTTCTTCAGTCGAGCTACAACTTTATCGTCGAGTTGCCGAATCAAAATCTGCGCCATAACAGCCTCCCGGAGGGAGTGAAAAAATGCTATCACTATAATCGCACTTTTCCAACATCCATTTATGTGAGGATAAGCGATTATGCGAATGTTAGGATACGGTGAGGTGGCCGATGATGATTCCGGCGTCGCCAATGGGGTCTGTGGAAAACGGCGCAGAGTCTTTCTGAGTGACCGCCGTACTCAAACGCTCCGCCGCTTCGCAGACGGAAACCGGGAGAGAAAGGTCCTGCTGAATCCGTCGAAGATGCGCCATGGCATCCCCGCGAAAGGTTTGGTCTGATCTATTTTCCAGCCAGACCTCATCGGCAATCGCCACGGCCCGTCGCGCGCAAACCCGTGCCTTCCCATCATTGCCGGTTTTCCATGCCGTCTCAGCTGCCGCAAGTTCTCGTTTGATCAGATCTGTAATGCTCATGCAAATTGCCACATTGATGTTTGAGTCTGATCGCTCCTTTTCCTTGAGTCAGGGGGGAATTGCCACCCACTTCATACCTCTTTTCTTCTCCCTTGAACAAGTTCAGAAGTGACCGGCTGGCGAGTAAATGAAAAACGGTTTCATCTATAGTCAGGACAACATGAATACCGGTAAATTTTTCCTTCCCGGAATGAAACCATCCAGGGCGACGTGCCTGTTGCCCGAAAGATGTTTGACACCATTTTCAAACGAGCAGTAGACTTTCCTCTCTCAAATTCACAGTGCCCAAGTCTACTTCCCCCCAGGACTTGCCGACCATGCTGGCTCAATGCTGGAGCACACGAAGAGGCCTCGCAACCAGAGTAGGCTTTGGCCTGGTGTTGGCGGCACTGCTGACTGCCTCTCTTCCTGCCGCTGCCGGCGTGCGTGAAGATCAACGGGCCTGTCAATTGGGTTACCTCAAAACACTCAAGAAGGGTGCACCACCTCCGCAGACACGCAATCCCGCAGAACAGTACTGCATCGCACTGGGGTATTGGTTTCAACCGAGTCCCCTGCCTCGCGATCCGGCACGCGCCGCGCAATGGTATGCAGCGGCGGCTGATCAAGGCCATACAGGAGCCATGGTGGCATTGGCCTATCAATTCGAAAAGGGGCATGGCGTGGCCGCCGACGTTCAAAAAGCGTGGCAACTGTATGAGCGTGCCGCGAAACTCGGCGCTGCCGACGGCATGTTCAACCTTTACCGTCTCTACACCACCGGCAAAGGGGTGAAGATCGATAACACGAAAGCACGAAACTGGCTGGAAAAGGCGGCAGCGGCCGGCAGCATGGATGCGAAGAAGGAGCTGGCGCTCATCGCCAGGGGGGCTTGTGAAGCTCCAGGCGGAGACCTTGCGATCTCCGCCTTCGCGGCGTATGGCAAGAAGGATTATGCCACGAGCCTGCGCCTCTATCGCCAGGCTTCCGACCTCGGGAACACGGACGCTACGGTGGCCCTCGGCCAGCACTATGCGCAAGGCCTCGGTGTGGAGCGCGATCTCAAGGAAGCCGCACGGTTCTTCCGCGTGGCCGCCGAAAAAGGAAATCCCGCCGGTCAGGCCCAGCTCGGATTTGCCTATGAGGAGGGCGAAGGCGTGCCGGAGAACTGGGCGGAAATGCGTCGATGGTGCGAGAAGTCCGCCGCCCAGGTGCATCCGTTAGGACTCAACTGCGTGGGGCGCCTGTATCTGTTCGGCATGGCCGTGCCGATGGATCGGGCCAAGGCCATTGCCTGGTTCGACAAGGCCTCCGACCAGGACAATCCCTATGCGCGATGGTTTGCGATGTACCTTCGCAAGCCCTCGAACTGCACGGGCTATCGCAGCGATTGGGAGCGTGAAAAGTTCTTCGGCGTGTGTATCGATCCCAGAGAAATCACCTTCCGGAACTCAAAAGAGCGCACCACCTGGTTGGCCAAACGTTATGGCGAGCTGGAGGCTGAGGCGCTACGCAATTGGGGTTCATCGAGCGGTGGTGGCGGCGCCTGCGAAGGAACCGGGGGCAGTTCCAGCGGGGGCTCCTGTTACAACAACGGCGGCTATCGCTACGATCCCTACCGGGGTTCCTGTCGGGGGAGCGACACCCATCCTTGTTGAGCTCTGACGCGGGGGATCACCGAGTTCTATGGCATCCGTCTCGGAGAAGCCAGGACCTCGAAAGCAAAATTTCTAAAGAGTGAAGAGGTGGATGATAATGATCCTGGCGTCGCCGATGGGATCTTTTGAGAAGGGGGCAGCATCCTTCTGGTGGACTGCCGTACTCAAACGTTTGGCAGCTTCGCGGACGGAACCCGGGAGAGAAAGGTCCTGCCGAATCCGTCGAAGATGCGCCATGGCATCCCCGCGAAAGGGTTGGTCAGATTGAGTCGCTAACCAAGTCGCATCGGCAATCGCCACGGCCCGTCTCACACACACGCGGGCCTTCCCATCATTGCCACTATTCCAGGCGGTCTCGGCCGCTGCCAGTTCCTGCTCAGTTAAGTGGTGCATTCCTTGTTGCAGTAATTGTTGCTTTTTATGATGGATTGAGTAGAGTAACAGCACATCCTTGCCCCTTTAAATTTGGGAGCAATCTATGTGAGCCCTTACCATCTATTTATTTGCTTATCTTGTGTTTTTACCCATGTTAGTGTCCGGGGATAACCCCAATGCGTTATGCTGAACGTTCGCCTCTCTCTACAGGATTGTTGAGTGTTCTTGCCACCGGACTAGGGCACATTTATCTTGGGCAAGCTAAGCGAGGAGTGTACTTTATACTCCTCAAACTTCTTTCCTATTTAATGTTCCTCGCGCTTCTCCAAATTTATTCAGGTCCTTTTAATCCAGCAATTCTTCTGCTTGCTTCTAACGTACCCATAGGTGTCTACATTTATCAAATTATCGACGCCATTCGTTTAGCCAGAAAGCCAACGCCTTTTATCCCAAAAAGTTACAACCGATGGTATATCTACCTCCTGGTAATCGCTATCACCTTTGCAGGTACAACGGGTTTGACCACTGGCGCCAAAGTGTTTGTGACGCAATCGTACAAGATCCCCTCTGGTGCCATGCTCCCCACTTTGCTCATTGGCGATCACATATTTGTCGATAAGTTGGCGTATCGACTTGGGCTTCCATCTCGCTATGACATTATTGTGTTTCCGTACCCGGAGGACGAAACCAAATCGTTTGTCAAACGTGTCATTGGAATGCCGGGTGACACCATTCAGATTCAGGATAAAAAGGTTTCGGTTAATGGACAACCTTTGATGGATGAAGCTTATACGCAAAGGATCGATCCGGGAATTGTTGATGGTCACATCAATCCACGCGATAATCTCGGCCCATTAACGGTTCCTCCTAATTCCTACTTTGTGATGGGGGATAATCGGGACCAAAGCTTGGATAGCCGTTTCTGGGGATTTGTGAAAAAAGAAAAAATTATTGGAAAAGTAGATAGAATCTACTGGTCATGGAACAGCCAGGCGAGCGGAATTGAAGCGGTGAGGTGGGCACGGATTGGCCAGCTTTCCACTACACCGTCCTTCTCTAGCGAATCAGTTTCACCTGGCAATGCCATTAGTCAAACGGCTGTATATACGGAAAAGCGCTGGCCTGTGGAGGATGATGTCTCTAACGAAATTTCGCTCTCTGATACTAAGCATGCACCGCTTTGCTCATCCAAGACTCCATTGCTAACAACTACCTCCCTTGGTCCTGTAAGGCCGGGGCAAACCTTGGCCGAACTTGAAAATATATGTACGTCCCTCCACTACGGAAAGTATTGGTCTGAAGGAATGGCAACCCCAGCGGCCTTACTTCGTTTGGGTGAGGCATCACTCATGATCGAATTTTCAGACGAGACTCCAAATGATCAAAGCAAAATCTGGAGGGTCACAACCGATTCGCCAGTGCAAACCACGGATGGCTTTGGACCAGGTGCCCTGCTTTCAGACATGGTCAAAGCCTGGGGAAGGCCGAGCTTCGGTGTCGGCGAGTGCGAACTCTTTGCATGGTTTTCAACGCGCAGTGGATTGTCATTCAGGGTGAACTTACCTGACACTCAAGATTGGGACTGCTTCGCTATGAGTCGTTTGAATGATTCTGCGCTCTTACCCAAGAATACTAGAGTCGGCAAAGTTATGTTGTTCATGCCGGAATCAGTTTTTTCGAAAATGGAGAATTCTTCCAAGGCTTGGAAGACTTCTGACGTGGCTTCTTCGGGAACAAATCGTTATTTGAAGATGATCGAGGAGAAAATTGACCATCAATGGGTCCCTCCTCCTCACGAAGCCAACGATCTACTCGCCATAGTCCAATTTCGTCTTTCTCTATCTGGAGAAGTCTCTAATATTCATATTGATGAAAGTTCAGGAAATGATCAATACGATTCCGCAGCCCTGAAAGCGGTCCATGCCGTCAACCCTTTGCCTCCCTTTCCCTCGGACCTGAAGAAATCATTCATTGATGTGTCTTACCGCTTCATCAAACAGGAATAGAGGAAATTTCCCCTATAATTAAATCCTGCTCAGTAAAAGGAGCAAAATCTGAAATAGGCTTTCCGTAAAGACGTCACCCGATTTTCAGAATCAGCGCTGTGAGTCAAGCTAGATAAAAGGGAAACATGACACTTTATTTAATCCTAATGTATCTCGGCTCCGTGGATCTTGCCTATATGTTGAGATTTACTGAAGCAACCCATGCAATTGGAAGATCCTTGAGCAATGTGAAGACAGGTAGGGGGGACAAGACGCTACCACTCCGCCAAAATTTGTAACTATTGGACTTTTAGTTTCAGTCATTTGCCTAATTGGGATCATTTATGGTTTTTGGAAATTTGGATGGCTGATTGGGGTTGGGGTTATTGTAGGATTTATTTTTTCGATAATAATAAAAAAAATGCTTTTGCTTCCCAAAGAGGACAGTGAGCACTTTAGAGGGATAATTGTTCGTTCATTGATAAACCGCCATGCGGATTATCTCAAGTCCGGTGGTGTGCTGCGCGCATCAGCAGTGGCCATGCTTTTAAAAAAACTAGATATTCCAGTGAATCAAGCCATTGAGTCATTAAAGAAATTTAGAGAGTGCGCAGAAAAATGAATCGACCCTGTTGAGCTAGTAGTAGGTTTTGACAGAAGGATAGGCTAATAAGGGCAAAGGAAGTTGGCCGGGAAAGGTAACAGACAAAACCATATGAGCGATTTCCACTGGAAAGACAAATTCCCCAGACACTACAAACTTTTTTCGTCTAGTGACCAAAGTCATCCTGATTACTATTTTTCTGTTCCCTCAGTTCGGCAGGCTCTAGAGAACCGCTCTCCAAACATTCAAAGCATGGAAGAGAAATTTCAAGTGTTAACATCAAAGGCCTGGAAACAGTTCGTTGAAAAAACCAAGCCGTTTCTGATTAAAAGAGACCAATGGGGGTACCACAGTCAACTTTGGCAACTCTTCAACGAAGTAGAGGGGTATTTGTACTTGGAAAGGATGGGTTACGCAAATATAGAATTTATTGAAGAAACCCAAGGCAAAACCCCAGATTTACTTGGCAACAAGGAAAACGGAAACGCTATTTTGGAAGTGAAAACGATTCGTGAATCAGATGCAAGTTATAATTATTTGCACAGTAAAAATCCTTATAAAGGTGCAATCAAAAGTACCCAAACGATACCTCAGGGGTTTAAAAATAAGATTAAAAAAACCATCGAAAATGGCGCCGATCAATTAAACTCATATCCGAACCAAGGACATTTTAATAAGATTCTTTTGATTATATTTTGCCCTGATATTGGCTCCCATTCCAGCACCGTCATCGACAAAGTCAAAAAAATTGTTTCTGATTGCGCGGAGGAATTCCAGGGAATAGCGATTGAGTGCCAAACTGATTCCGCCTACCCAATACATTGACTTCCAGATTCAGGGAATACCAAAAAAGGGTCAAGGAAATTTGGTTGAAATGTAGGTCAGGTTTTGCAATCATTCATCAAGTGGTTTTGCAATAGGTCAGTCCAGGCTCCAGAATCGGTACATACGGAAGTGTTCATCAAGTTATGGGGTCACCGGGGCGGGGAATGATCTCCCGCCGTTCTTGACTTTGAAGCCCCTTTTCGTAGTATCGGAATATCAGCACATCACCCAATATTCTCAAGCCAAATCGTAAAAAACCGAAGGAGGCGATACCCATGGACGATGAGCAGCCGTCTCTTGTCTGCGCCCGTCTCATCGAGAACATGCGCAGTCTGCAGCTTTCCACTGTTGGGGCGGACGGCGTCCCCCACTGCGGATACACCCCCTACCTGCACCAGGCTCCCAACAGTTTTTATATCTTTGTCAGCCAGCTTGCCACGCATACCCGTCATCTTCTCGCCAATCCGACAGTGGCGATCATGATCATCGCCGATGAACAGTCGACGTCGCAGATTTTCGCCAGGACGAGAATCACGTATTTGTGCCAAGCCGAACGTCTCTCGCCCGAGGGGCCGGACTACAATTCGGTGCTGGACGACTATCAACAAAGACATGGTAAAACGGCCGGCATGTTGCGCCAGCTATCGGACTTTGTACTGTTTCGGTTGCAACCGGTCAGCGGACAGTTTGTGATGGGGTTCGGCAAGGCCTATACCCTGACCGGAGAAAATCTGTCGGTTTTCGAACATGCCCGCACGGTATAATCGGATTGGAGTCGACTTGGTATACTTGAGGCATGCCTGACATCTTGGGAAATAGTGTCCCAAATCCGGATGATCCCTCTACATCCCTGTCTCCGGTGGTCCGGACCATCGGTCATTCGACGCGGCCCATTGACGAATTTGTCGGGCTCCTTCAGATGCATGGCATTCGAGTCCTGGCCGATGTACGGACAATCCCGTTTTCTCCTTGCAATAGGATTCTACTTCATGTTTGAAGGGAATCAGACGAGATCATCCAGCAGGAGGCATTGAATTTCTTTGACCCGTTGCGTTGAAGGCTTCGATCGTTTCCGTAGAAACAGACGGCTTTGTCGTTGATTGCGGTAGCAGATTGGATGGAGTCTGAAGTGCTGACGCGGTAACGAGCTCGGAGTTCGGCAGCGCGGTCGGCAATGTCCATTGTGACCGGTACCCAGTTAATTTTGGGATAAGTGCCAGTGAGGGAAAATATCTTTTGGGCCAGGTCTTCTTTCTGCTCGCGGTACGGTTGTACCAATAATTCCAGGAGTGTAATGGTGGAAGTGACTGCCGGGTTGTGCCCCTGTTCGATGAGATCAAAGAGAGCGGTGCACCAAAGTGCGTACCGTGGGTGGTCTTCGAGGAAATAGATGAAGACGTTGGTGTCTATCGCAATCCGCTGGTGGTCGGCAGGTAGTCCTTTCGAGGGTCGACGTTCTACCACGACTGACGTTCTCGTTTGAGGTATTTTGACGGATACGTCCCTTTGGTCAGGCCACGCAAGGCTTTGGCATAGTGTTTAGGTTTGGGCATTACGATAGTCAGGTCGTTTTTGACAACTACCAATAACTCGTCTCCCCCTTTCACGCCCATGGCCTGCCGAGCCTCTTTGGGTAACACGATTTGATTTTTACTGCTAAGTTTTTGGATGGCCATTGTCTACCTCTATTGCCAGCTTTAACTCTAGCAGGGAAAAGTAAAGCACTCAAGAGAATCGATGAGGCTCGAGAAGGGGAATTAGTTAAGGACGGGACGCACGTTCTTGAACCGCCCATTCGGGTATCATGTGTTACGGCAGAATGGTATTACGATGAGAAAGCGGTTTTCCAAAAAAGACGAAGCTCGTCAAGCGGTCTGGGATCGCCTGCAGAATGAGCGGGTGGCCCGATTTCCTTTTCCCCCGCACGGGCGGATTCCGAATTTTGCCGGTGCCGAACAGGCGGCGAAACGCCTGTTCGAGCTTTTCCCCTGGAAAAATGCCAAGCGGTTGAAGATCAATCCCGATGCTCCCCAACGCCCGGTACGTGAAGAAGCGCTCCGTCGGGGAATTAAAGTGTATGTGCCGACGCCAAGATTGCGCGGTGGGTTTATGTTATTCGATCCGGCAACGATTCCGCTTGACCAGATTCGAAAGGCTACCGGCCTGACCACCGGCAAGCGTTGGGCAAAGGCGGTGCCGTTGAAGAAGTTGCCCCCGATGGACGCCATTGTCTGCGGATCGGTGGCGGTGACGCGGAGCGGGCACAGATGCGGAAAGGGAGAAGGCTATAGTGATTTGGAATATGCCATGTTACGGGAGTTGGGGTATCCGGCCGTACCGGTGGCTACCACCGTGCATGGGGTACAGATCCTCGATGAGTTTCCCAGGGATTCCAATGACCTTCCTCTTTCCGTCATCGTGACACCGGAGGAAACCATCCGGGTGCGGCGTTCCTCCAAACCGCCGGACGGTATCGACTGGACCTTGCTAACCGAAGAAGATCTTGAGGCTATGCCGGTTCTTCTGGAGTTGAAGTCCTTAAAACCTACGAGTGGTAGAGGCCGCCCCAGTCGTCCTAAACGCTGAAGGGACTCGTTGGGTAAAATACTCACGGAATATGACAAATCGTATTCAACTTGCGTCCTTACCACCCTCGGTTCTGTGGTCTATTGGGCATTCGACGCGGCCCATTGAGGAATTTATCGGGCTCCTTCGGACGCATGGTATTCAAATCCTGGCTGATGTCCGGACGATTCCGTTTTTCCCGGCGCAATCCTCAATTCCACCGGGAGTCGCTGGCCAAGAGTCTCCATAAAAAGGGGATTCAGTACCGGCACATGCCGGGATTGGGTGGGCGGAGAAAAAGCCGGCCGGATTCGGTGAATGTGGGCTGGCGAAACCAGAGCTTCCGGGGTTACGCGGATTACATGCAGACACGCGAATTCCGGGATGCGCTGAAAGAGCTTATGGCTATTGGGCAGAGCCTGCCAACGGCCATCATGTGCGCCGAAGCGGTTCCCTGGCGCTGCCACCGGACATTGATTTCTGATGCATTGGTCAGTAACGGATGGACGGTGCGGCACATTATTTCAGCGGGTTCGGTCAAAACCCACACGCTCACACCATTTGCCAGGCATGAAACAGGCCGTCTCACTTATCCTACTGACTACGCCTCTGTTTCCACTCTTCGTCTCTTTTAGTTCGACCTTGCCAAGAGCGAACTGGATTATGGGGATAAATGAGCCATTTGATAAAGAGAGATTGGGGGCTTCTCGCGGAGGATCCCTCAAAAGAGCCGACTATCTACCTATCCCGCTTGGGCTTTTAGTCGATGGCGACAATGAAATTGTCAGTCAGGAAATGAAAAGACGAAAAAAATTTTAGAAGGTAACATGGGTAAAAAGGCCTCACCCGACTGGATCTCTTGACGGCGGTCATGAGTCCAGTCGGGTGGGTGGGGCGGGTGCGTACGGCGGTACGGGAAATTCTTGTAAGACGTAGACCTAGTTATTTTGGAAATCGCTTTTGGCCTTGTCTCAATTTATTGATCACTTTTTGAACCCCTTCGCCTTCTTTGGCAATTTCCACTGCCCGGTTTATTTGGTTTTGGGTTTCAACAAATCCACTGAGCATAACCGTGCCCCGGTGTGTATCCACGTCGATGTCAAATGCATTCACCAGGTCATCGGCAATTAAGGATGACTTGACCGATGAGGTAATAACCGCGTCGTCAATCTTGTTTCCGATCGTCCTCCCATGAGGGTCACTGGCACAGGCCGAGAAGGCAAAGGCACAGATGACACTGAACACACCAACATGATGTTGGCGTTCATTCGATTGGCAGAGTTATTAGTCATGGTATTGCTCCTTTTAAGATGATGAAGTGTTTGAGTCATATTTAATCCATTCAACCTTGCGACTTTCTCATAATGACCTATGGAACAGCGGAACAGTATTGTAGAAAACCCTGGATTTCTGGAAAAAAACACTTGTTTAGGACTTTTCCTTCTGAAAAGTGCCAGTGAGTAGGATTTTTAGAGCGTAGGAGGGAAATGCCTGGTAGTCCGGAGGATCAAGTTTCTAGGGAGATTAAGGAGAGTCGAACGTCAAAATAGTTGTGGTGGTTAATCCCGTTCTGCTTGTATCTGATCCAGGAGGGTTTCAACCGGAGTGGTGAGTTTTTTGTTTCCGGTTGCAGGCCTGGCAGGCCGGGACCACATTGCCTTTGGTGCTTTTTCCACCAATACTTTACCTGACATTGGCAATGAAATGGATTCTTACCCTTTGGAATTCTTGGAACTCCGGGGTGGTTTGCCATGTTCTTTTTCCAGAACCATAGTGATTTGTTGTTGCATCGGTGGGATATCATCCTGAGCCGTTTTCCACAATACTTCAGAGTTAACCCCGAAGTATTCATGTATGAGCTTATCTCGCATTCGAGCCATTTGTTTCCACGGAACGTTCGAATGACGCTTCCGCACTGAGGGGGGAATTTTCTAGGCGGCTTCGCCAATTATCTCAAAGGCCCTGACTACCGCATAAATCGTTTTTTGATCTTTGGCAAACTCCTCCGGGGTCATTCCGGAAATAAATCTCGAGATATTTTGAGAGGCCTCTTGAATATCGGCCAGATAGTCACGGAATTCCCGTGGTCCCCTCACAGGTTCACAACCTCACTGAGAATATGTTGCCCGATCAAGGGTTTAAGTGTGCTCTTCATGACTAAATCAACCTTGACACCTAAAAGGGCAGACAAATAACTTTCCAATTGAATAAATTCAAACAAGCTTGGCGCTTCGGTAAAGTCTATCAGCAGGTCAAGATCGCTGGTCTTCCCGGGGTTCCCTTTTACATACGAGCCGAATACTCCGAGATAGCGGACATGATGTTTCGACCGCAAATTTGGTAGCTGCTGGCGCAGGATGTCTATGTAACGCTGAAGGCTTCGCTGTGTTCCAGGTTGTGTGACTCTTGCCATGACTCTATTTTCCTTGCCTGATTCGTGAACAAGAACAATACTCCACAAGCACAGCCTATGTTCAAGGCTTATTTCTGTCAACTTCATCTAGAAAAAGTAGAGCAGCCTAAACTTCTTTAGCCCGTATCTGATCCAGAATGACTTCAACCGGGGTGGTGAGTTTTTTGTTGCGGTTGCAGGACTGGCAGGCCGGGACCACATTGCCTTTGGTGCTTTTTCCGCCTCGGGCTAACGGCACCAGATGATCCATGGTTAAATTGTCCGCCCCGACCTGTTGATGACAGAAGTGACACTCTCCTTTTTGGATCTGGGCTTTCCACCAGGAGGTCTTCCGGAGTTTTTTCCCATTCTCGCGCTCAACCCGGATGTGCCGTTTGACGGCGTCATCGTCTCCTAGGGAGTAGAATTGGTCTTGTTTACTCATCGGGGGATTGAACCGTACTTGGGAAAGAAAGTCTATATGGAAAAGTTACCCAGGAGAGAGTTTCCAGGGTTATTAGCTTGGCGAGATTGTATCTTCAATACTCTCCCTGTTTAAACTCAAAGTGGTTTTTCTGCCTGGGCACAGATCCTTCGCGGGGCCTCAGGATGACAACGTGAATGGGTGAATCGTGGTCATATAGGGTTGGACAAACATCTGATCGGGAAATGCGTTAAAGAGAAGATTTTACATTTATTTAATCCAGGGCAAGAGTCAGGCATTTCGCGGAGCCGCCGGCTTTGAGGAATTCGTCCAGTTCCACCGGGTGGGTGGTGTAGCCCTGTGTGTGCAGCCAAGCCATGGTTTCGGGACATCCGGTCGGCAGGACCACATGGCGATCAACGCACACCGCATTGCAGGCAAACCGTTGGCCCTCTGAGGTTGGGACCGCAAAGCGTTTGTCCTCCGCAATACGAGTGGCCATGACGGTTTGAGCGTACTCATCAAAGGCGGGCGGGAAGTACAGAAGTTCTCCTCCGCTTAAGGGACAAAAGCAGGTGTCCAGGTGGTAAAACCGTTTATCCACCAGTTCTACCGGCAGGATTTCTTTCTCAAAAATTTTCGACAATTCATCATAGGCACGGATGTCGCTGCGTTGCCGATAGCCGCCGATCCAGAAATCCGGAAATCCCAGTAAATCCCCGGCCCCTTCAAAGTACATTTCATCCTCAAGCAGAATGACCTCGTAGCCCTTCTTGGTAAACCAATCGATGAAATGGCGTTCCTCCCCTTGCCGTTCCGGGTGAAGGAATCGGCTGGGAACGGCCTTGCCTGCATACAGCACACCGGCATTGGCGGTAAATACCAAGTCGGGTAATCCAGGCACAGGCTCCATAAATTCGAGCTTGGCTCCGACCTTGTTCTCCAATACCTGAGTCAACGTCTTCCATTGGGTTCTGGCCCGATCTCCATTGGTTTGATTGGACCTTCTCATCCACGGATTAATTTCATATTCGATACCGAAATAATCCGGCGGGCACATCAATAAGCGGCTCATAGTCTGAGTATCCTGCTAGCCTTTCCAGCCCAATTCACGGGCCAATTGCCAGAGGAACGAAGAAGAATCCATGACCAGTCCCACGGCCTGAAAGCTTCCCCGGTCACTCAGTTTGGTGGGAACGGCGGGATTGATATCCACGCAGACGGTGGGCACCGAGGCTTGCAGCAAATTTCCGGTGGCGACGGCATGCAGGGTGGAGGCCACCAGCAAGGCTAATTCCACTCCGGGAACGGCGGCGCGCATCGCTTCCTGGGCTTTGATGGAATCGGTGATGACATCGGGCAAGGGGCCGTCGTCGCGAATGGTTCCGGCCAACACCATATGGACTCTCTGACGCACGCAGGCCGCCATGATGCCTTCTTTGATTATGCCGCTTTCGACCGCTTCTTTTATACCTCCCAGGGCACGCACACGATTAATCGTACGAAGATGATGTTCATGCCCATGAGGAACCGAACGGCCGATTCCTAAATTGTATCCCAATGAGGTCCCATACAGACTGGCTTCCATGTCGTGAGCCGCTAAGGCATTTCCGCAAAACAGCACCTGGATGTATCCGGATTCGATGATCCAAGATAAGGCTTCTCGCCCCCCTGCATGGACGATGGCCGGTCCACCCGCGAACAAGACCTTTCCCGACCCTCTGCCCTCTTTTTGGTGTTGGCGGATGAATTTCATCCGCCTGGCGATATCGGCGATGATGTGACGATGGGGCCGTTCGGAAGAGACCTGGGCTTCCATAAATCCGAACACGTCCCGTTCTTTCGGACGTTCCAGGGGAAAGACCCGAACGCCTTTTCGCCCCGTGACGACGTTATCGCCTTTTTTTACTGAGGCCATGGGAACCATCCGTGCAGCAAGCGGGGAGGTGTTCACCACGATGGCCAAATCCATTTCGGGTTGCGGGACATCGATCCATTGGCCTTTCCATCGAATGTGGGTCGTGAGGTGCGAGGTGGCGTAAAAATCCTCAGGTAAAATTCCATCGGCGGGAGCCGGCACCACTGTACAATCATGCTCGGTTTCCACCACGGCTCCATGCGGCTGAATGGATTTCAGAATTTCCTGTAATGACTCGGGTGTGGACGCTTCGATCAGAATGGTGGCATGGGAAGGGTCTTCCCGTTGTGTGCCCACGGTGATTTCCGTAAGGGTAAATGTTCCTCCCAACATCACAATGGTATCCACGACCTTTGCCAGTATGAGCGAGTCGATGATATGCCCTTGAAGAGTCACGGTTTGAGTGGTCATGCCCATATTCTAACACGGAAACAAATTAATGAGAGGCTCTCGCCAAAAAATGAAATTTCATTAGAAGACGCGTGAATCCGATGGTATACTGAGAAATTATTCCAGGAGACATATGGATTTCAAAGTAAAAAACAGACGCAATGCCACACGCCTTTCGGTCATATTCGGGGGGGCGATGCTTCTGGTATTGGGTCTCCACGGTCAGGCCCAGGCCAGTCCGGGGACCGACCTCTTTCAAGGGTTCAGGCAACACGTTCATGCGCAGATCATCAAAGACAAGCAGGAGTTTTCATTGGCAGATACATGCACGGCTTGGTTTTATAAGCAGCAACAGCACACCAAGCCCAAAACTCAGGCTCAAAAAGTTCGGTTTATGGTCAACCAGCCTATTGACTCGAGTCACGAATGTGTCAAACGCTATCCTGGGGGGTTGGAGGCGGCGCGGGAAGGATTCGGCAAGGCTCAACAGGAGCTGTCCCTTAGTCTGACGTTTTTTCAGATGGTTCTGGTCGGGGATGGAGATGATAATAAAGAATATAACCTGCAGGAAACCCGGGACGTCGTCGAGTCCCTCGGGCTGCCGTTTTTCAGTCATCAGCCGGTTACGGAATATATCGTCCATCTCACCGGTCTTTTCGACCGCATGAGGGCGAATGTGCAATTTCAAGGGCTGATGGACGGCATGCAGGCGTTGATGAATAAAGGGTATCGGTTTACCGCGGCCGATCAGGAAGGGCTGAACGAAGAGTTAAAGTGAGTGGGATGAGTGAGTAGAATGGATGGAGCGGTCTGCCGATAAATATGTTCCCCAGACCATTTTGAGCTCAATCTTCCTTCCATCTTAGGACATGCGTTCGACCGCTTCCCGTGATCGGCTTCTTACCGTCTGATCCCAATCTTCTTTCATCATCACTTCCAATTTAGGCTTGGCTTCTTTGGTGCGCATCCGGCAAAACGCCAACGCCGCGCTGGCCCGCACATGGGCATGATCGTCTTCCAGCGCTTTCATCAGGAGGGGAATCGCCGGTTGGTGGTTCAAGACTCCCAGATAGCTCACCGCCATGCCGCGCACCCGATGTTGTTTATCCCCGAGTGCCGTTTTGACGGTCCAGATAAACAATTCGGCCATGGGTTCGGCCACGGCTTCCAACCCTTCCGGTTCAAATCGATTCACTTCCACGATCGTAAAGGCCAGGTCCCGACGTTTGTGGGGCGAGGGTTCTTTTTGGAACCGCTGAATGAGCCGATCCCGCAGCTTGAGCCGGTCTTGATGGGCCCGCCACTTTTTCCAGGCGACCCACAGTCCACCTGCCAGAGCCGACAATGCCAGGAAAATCGGTAGGAGATCCTCGGTAATATAGTCTTGCGTATCGAAGGAGAGATGATTCCAAATCCAAATGCTTGCTACGATGCTCCCGATTGCCAGGAGGCCAAACAACGGGTTGATCGCTCGGCTGGGTTCCTGTTGGGAATTGGTTGGAGTAGACATACGCGCAGAAGAAAGAATGTTTATCGTGGTTGAATTAAGGAGTCACTCAGAGTTATGCAAATCACCATTTTAGGATCAGGAACCAATATGCATCCCCGCCGGGCGGCAGCAGGATATTTGATTGCCACGGACCGGCCTATTCTACTGGATTTCGGTCCTCGAACGCTCCCCAATCTACTGAAAACCGGTCTGGACCGCCATACCATTCAACATCTCATTTTCACCCATTATCATGCCGATCATTTTTCGGATTTTATTACGTTTTTCTTCGATGCGGTGTGTCATGCCCTGTATGGGGGAGGATCCAGGGGCGCCTTGCATATTTACGGTCCGCCGGGCACCAAACGGCTTTTTGGAACCTTGCTGGACACGATTCCGGTCTTTTCCAGCGCTCCGTTTAAAGTGATGCTCAGAGAGGTGCACCGCCGTCCTTTTCATATCGGTCAGACTAAGATTATTCCCATCCCGATGACGCATACGGATAGCCAGGTGTGTTTAGGGTATCGATTTGCTTATCAGGGGCGAACGGCTTCGTTTTCAGGGGATGCCATGGCCAGCGATAATTTAATCAAAATATGCCGGGGTGTCGATGTGGCCATTATGGATTGTTCGTTTTCGTCACGCAGTCCGGGTGCCAGCCACATGCATGCCGAGCAATGCGGGAAAGTGGCCAGTGAAGCCCAGGTCAAAAAGCTGGTGCTGTCGCATTTTTATCCTCTGGCGGATCGGTCGAATGTCGTGAAACAGGCAGGAAAATATTTCTCCGGCAAGATTATCAAGGCCAAAGACCTGTTGCACCTTCAGGTCTGATGCCCGATTAGGCATCGAAACTGGTCAAAAGGGCCATCACTCGTCGCGCCATCGTTTCCTGATGGATTTCCTCATACACGCCAAGTAAATTCCGGAGCATGCGGGATAGAATGGCCGGAGTCGGGCTTTGATGGAGATAGTTTGGGTGAAATTCCATTCCTGCGGCTTCGATGAATTTTCGACAGTCCTGTTCGGATAACCGTACCCCTGCATTAAAGGCATCCAGAAACGCCGGTGGAGTGATTCCCTCAATCCGAACAATGAAATGACCCGGCAAACCGACTCCCACGATTGGTAATCCAACCCTCTTTGCCACGAACGCATACAGAGCCGAAAGCGTGATGGGAATGCCTTGCCGTCGATCAATGACGACGTGCATGAAGCTATTGTCCGGATCGTAATAATGTTCCCGGTTTCCGGAAAACCCTTTATCTTTGAACAGAAACATGGCCAGATGTTGAGCGGTGTCTTCCGCCGAAAACGACTCGAGTTTCCATTTGGCGCGGAACTCTTCTGCAAGTTGATCGAGGAGATTTCGGTAGTGGGCGACGTTGAGATTCGGATCGCGGAGTTGGGCGATGAGAAATGCACCCTGTTCCCAATCAAGCGATCCCTGAAGGATGCCTTGCCGGAAGGTATCACGGAGTTGTGGAAAGTGGATTTCCTCGATGACCCAAGTCAGGAGGGGCGTGAGGGTCGGGCGCTCCGCTTGAGCGGTTAGCAGGAATGGCAACACCCGAGGGCCCAATTTGACCAGTTCTTCATGGATGGTGCGGGCAATGTTCTCGTCGGGATCGGATAGTAACTGCAACAACGCTTGCACGCGTTCTGGTGAGGGAGCGTTCAACGGTTGTCTGACATCAGGAGAAAGCGGTTATCCCACCGTTCGTTTGAAGGCTTTGGCCCCGCCGTAGAGGCAGAGGGCATCGAAGGCAATCAGGACAGCCGCCGCGATCGCCACCTGGGGAAGGGCTTGACTCCATCCGGAGATGATCAATGGTCGGACGGCATCAATGACCCAGGTCATAGGATTGAACAGAGCCAGGACATTCATCCATCCGGGCATGGCCGCCAGGGGAACGAGTGCGGAACTCAAGAAAATCATCGGAAGAGACAGGAATCCCAGAACCGAAAAGAAATCGCCGTGGCTTTTGACCGAAAAGGCCATGGCCATGGAGATGGCCGTCAGTCCGATACCGAAGGCCATGCCGATCAAGAGGATGACGGCAATACCCAGAATACCGGTTTCCGCTTGTACGCCGAACAGAAACGCGACGCCCAGAATGACCAGAATCTGCATGCCGGTGATCGCCATGACAAAGAGAAACCGGCTCAGAATAACCGAAGACCGGCGAATGGGTGTGGCCATCAGGCGCTCCAAGAAACCGTTTTCTTTATCGAATAACAGGTCGACGCCGCCGGCCAATCCATTATTGAGCACGGTCATCACGACCACGCCGGCCGCTAGAAAGCTCATATAATTCGGGGCTTGCACGACCTGGACATCGGCTGCGCGTTGAAACAGATTACCGAAGAATATCAGCCAAAACAGCATGGGCTGGATTAAGGTAAACAACATACTGAATTTTTCTCGGCTCAGCCGTTTCACCCATCGGTTAGTCAAGGCGAGCACTTCCTGTATTTGCTCTTGCATGAAGAAACCTTTCAACAAAGTAAGCGGGGTGAGTGCCGGACTAATCTGAGGAAGATTCCTGGAGGTCGTCTTTCATGGATCGCCCCGTGTGGGCCACAAATACGTCATCCAGCCGAGGACGATGGTACTCGATCCCATCCAATCGGCATCCGACTTTGCCCGCGATTTCTAAAATAGCCGGGAGAGCTTTTTCGGGTCCATCTACCCGGACATCCAGGCCCTGTTCTCGCGGGGTGATCGCCCGGACATATGGCAACGTCTTGAGAGCCGTCGTCAGTTTTTCCAGGGCTTGCGGGGTCGGATCCCCAAGGGTGAGCCAGACCCCATCCCCGCCCAAACCGGCTTTCAGGTCTTTGGGAGAGCCGATGGCGCGGATTTGGCCACGATCAATGATCGCCAGCCGGTCGCACAGTTGGTCCGCCTCGTCCAGATAATTGGTTGTCATCACGATGGTGATGCCCTGATCGCGCAACTGACGGACATATTCCCAAATATTCAATCGGCTCTGCACATCAAGTCCCAGTGTCGGTTCATCGAGAAATAACACTTTGGGATTCGGCAGGAGGCCGCAGGCAATATCCAGTTTGCGTTTCATGCCGCCGGAATACCCTTTAGCCACCCGGTCCGCATGCTCTTCGAGGCTGACCAGTTTGAGGAGGCTGTCAATCCGGGTTCGCGCCTCGTCTTTTTTCAGGTGGTACAGATCCGCAAGGAGCAGCAGATGTTCGCGACCGGTCAAGAAACGGTCAATGGCGCGTTCCTGCGGCACGTATCCGATAAGGCGTCTGACGGTATCCGCCTCTTCCACCACGTCCCGCCCAAATATTTTGGCGGTTCCGGAGGTGGGTTTGAGGGTGGTAATCAGAATGCGGAGAGTCGTACTTTTCCCGGCCCCGTTGGGTCCTAATAGACCGAATATTTCTCCCTCATGAACAGTCAGGGAAAGATTATCGACGGCTTTGACTCCGTCATAGCTTTTTCCAAGCCCTTGTACGTCAATGGCAATAGAGGAAGACATGAAGCTTATTCCTGATTCAGCGGGAGGTCGGCCAGTTTGAATCGCAGTAAATCCGTTAACCGGCGGGCTTGTTGGGAGAGGTTATCCGACTCCAGAAGGAATTGTTTTTCCAGAGGTGAAAAATCCAGGCCTGCTGACAAGTTATTGACCAGAATCGAGTCCGTCAATTGTCCGGCGTTAATGATCTGAGAGAGTTCCGTGGCTTTTCTCCATTGTAAATATTCTTGAGCGACCGATTCCAATTGCATGCGGATGTCCACCGTGAGAGTCGGCGGAGTCGTCTGATGCCGCAGGGTCGTCTTGGCCTGACGATAGAGTGTTGGAGTCGCTTGTTCCGTATACGTGCAACGTTGGAGCCCTTGAAGAACAATATTAAACCGTCCGTCCGATAATTTATGTAAACTGATAATACGGCCTACACAGCCCAGGTCATAAATCGGCGGTGTTTCATAATAATGCTCCTCCCATCCTTCCTTGAGGAGGGCCATTCCGATGCAACGTCCCTGGCTTGAGGCGTCTTGAACCATGTCCCGGTATCGGGGCTCGAAAATATGCAACGGGAGGTAGGTTTCCGGGAAAAACACAATAGAGGGAAGGGGAAAAAGGGGAATTATGTCGGGAATGGGAAACGCTTGCGATTCTGTGGGAGAAAATTCCAAAGACATGCGGTACGATAGCCGAGGATTTTCGTCAAAGTCAACGTAATCGATCGAAGTGAATATCTGTGCAAGATCGTCCAAACACCTGTGAAGACAGGATTTTGATGGAGTGGGGACCGCGTGGTATAACCCCCACTTCTATGTGTCCTCGCGCTTTTTTCAACACCTCTGCGACAAGCGCAACGAGAATAAAGATGCGACCTGGATCCATCTGGAAGGCCGTAGCCGGTCTGTGTCTTTTGGTCCTCGGTTGGCCTGCATGGTTGTCCGCTCAGGAGGGACCTATCTTTTCTCCCGCTCGATCGGGGTACGACTATACTTTTCCTCGCGATCACGGCAGCCACGAAGCATTTCAGACGGAATGGTGGTATTTCACGGGGCATTTGTTTACGGAAGCCGGTCGGCGGTTCGGGTATGAACTGACGTTTTTCCGTCGAGGGATTGATCATCCCGATGCCCGGAAAAATCCATCGGTCTGGGCAATTCGCCACCTGTATTTGGCCCATTTTGCACTCACCGATGAATCCGGTGATCAATTTCGGATGGCGGAAAAGGTCAGTCGGGCCGGTATTCACAAAGCCGGAGCCCAACCGGACAATCTGCATGTGTGGATTGACCGGTGGTTCGTCCAGGCGGTGCCCGGGCATCCACACCGGTTCGACCTTCAGGCGCAGGGAGAGGGTTTTGCCATTGACCTGGAGGTGGAATCGCGTAAACCGCCTGTGGTGCACGGAGTCGGAGGAGTGAGTAAAAAAGGCGAGCAAGCCGGGGAGACCTCGCATTATTACTCCTTGACGCGCCTAACCACGAAAGGCACGGTTCAGGTGGAAGAAACCTTGCTGTCTGTGGAAGGTGAGAGCTGGATGGACCATGAGTTCGGGTCGGCCGATTTGGCCGAGGGGTTAGTCGGATGGGACTGGTTCAGTATTCAACTGGCCAATGGACGAGAAATCATGGCCTATTGGCTCCGCGAGGCCAATGGAACATTTGCTCCAGCCTCCAGTGGAACCCTCGTGAATCGTGATGGCTCTTCGCAGTTATTAACTCGTGACGAGATGGAAGTGACGGTGGAAAAATTTTGGACCAGTTCCCGAAGCGGCGCCCGGTATCCCAATCAATGGCAGTTTACGATTCCATCCAGGGAGATCGCGCTGCAACTTATTCCTCGAATGGCGGAACAGGAATTGGTGACGTCACGAAGTACCGGGGTCACTTATTGGGAGGGGGCTGTGGATGTGACGGGTACATGGCAAGGGCGTCCTATCGAAGGCCGTGGCTACGTGGAGCTGACCGGCTATGCCAAGCCGTATCGGCCCGGGTCATGATGACCCACTCTGAAGAAATCACAGGGGATTTCCCATGCCGGGTATTTTAAGATTGTGTGTGATCGGTGGGGTGGGGTTTGGCTTCCTCCTGGGCTTGCTGGGGTGTGGATCCCGTAGCGACACGGTGGTCTCCATTGCCTTGCATCCTACCAAACCCAATATTTTGTATGTGGCTACCGATGAGGCGGTATATAAATCATCCGATACCGGAACCACGTGGCAACGATTGGCTGATGACCTGAGTCGAACCCGTGTCATCAGTCTGGCCATCGATCCTATATTGCCGGCTAATGTGTTTGCCGGAACCATGGGCGATGGCACCTACAAAAGTTCAGACGGAGGACGCACATGGCATCAATTTAACGAGGGGATTCAAAAGGGCACGATTTCGGCCATTGTGAATCATATGGTGTTCAATCCTCTGGGTACCGAAATGGTCTATGCGGCCACCACCGTCGGCGTGTTTCGCAGCATGGATGGGGGCCGAACCTGGAAAGAACGGATGAAGGGCATGAATGAGGTAAGTTTTGTCGTGACCCTCGCCATAGATCCGCAACGACCAAACGTGTTGTTTGCCGGGACGACAGGAGTGTGTATCGCACCACCAATGCTACGGAAACTTGGGAAAGAAAACCACCGGGATGGTGGCGTTTGATGCCAAAATGGCCTCAATGGCGTTGGGAGTGAACGGCATCGTCATCGACCCCACCGATAGCGACATCGTATACGCGGGAACCACCAAGGGGCTGTATAAATCCACAGATCAGGGCGAACAGTGGACCAAGGTTGAAGGAAGCATTGAAGATTCCTATGTCAGTGCGATTCAATTGAATCCGGCTGATCCTTCTGTTTTGTATTTGGCGACGAGTGACCGGGTCCAGAAAAGTGAAGATTCAGGAGCGACCTGGCAGCCGAAGACGACCGGGCTAGAAGCCACGAGCATCCGGAGCTTGCAGGTGAGTCCCCAAGATTCCAAGGTCCTCTATGTGGGAACCAACGGTGGGGGGCTCTATCGGAGCACGAATGCAGGAGAAACCTGGGATAGGTTACCGCTTACGCCGACGGTCGGAAATTGATGCTTGAGATTGTAGGTCTCACGATGGTGATTTTGTAAATGGCTCAGGACCCCGAAACCAGAAACGACAAATCCATCATCAATCGAGCGCCGTAGGTCGGTCCGAAATCCTGGCTATTGAGTTGGTCATTCCAGGTTTCAACTGTAAATGGATACACGCGTAGCGCGGCTGTCCAAAACCGTTCCTCCAGCGAGTCTCCCTGCTGTCCGTTAAAAATTCCCGAATCAATCGTGGCGCCGATTTCCACTTCAACCCAGGGGTGAAGTGTGCGTTGATCGTACCAACCGTAGCTGATTGAACCTTGAGTGGCATAGGTGGTATTCGCCAAGTCGTGAAAGGCGGCTCCGGGGGCAACGCGAGAGGCCCTGACCATGCCGGACAGCCGTAAGGGACGAAACAGGCCGGCCAGAATACCATTATTGGACCCTGTCCACCGTTCAATAGATTTTAAGGGCGACCACCGTCGAAATCCGGCCCGCGCAAAAAGTTCATGGAATAAGCTGCCAAACTGACCTCCCCCACCGATGTAAAGAATACGTTTCTGACCGGGAATTTCCCACCAGCGGGTCAAAGACCCGGTAATGGAGAAATCGGTTTGTTTGCGTGTTTCCTCGACGGGAACCTGGGGAATGCCCCACAGTTCATCATGGATGAGGTCGTTTTGCAGCCACTCGGTCGGTTGGTTTCTTGTTGGACCCACGCCCAGGGTAAAGTTGGTACTCCAATTTTCAAGCTTGTTGGTGAGGTGTTGGGTCCAACTCAACGTGACGAAATTAATACCGATAGTTTCTTTGATTCCGTTATACCGTTCTCCCTCCCCGTTAAATTCCGTGAACCGAAAGACGGAGAGTCCCGTGGATAGATCCGGTTCCTGATCGGGATAGGACAGTGCGCCCCAATGAATGTACGGTGCCGGTGTTTCACCCTTAGCCGATTGCGGAACCGGTCCCCAGATGCTCCATACAATGAGCAGAATCAGAAAAAGCCCTCTAATGGGAACCTGTTGATGTTTCTGTTTGTTTCCTGGCCGGGAGTAGCTGGAACTCATGCTAGCTTTTAATTTCATGCAATAGGGGCGAAACCGTATTGGTTTTCATCGCATGTTATGATCGTCTGTCGGATAAAGACGAATCCTTCCCCGGACCCATTTGGAGGCGCATGTTGATTGTGGGGGAACGAGGACCGGGGGACTAGAGAGCGCTTGCTTCGTTAACTTTGACGACTAATTCTCGGAAATTGCATGGTTTATCAATGGTAGTAAACGCGCCGAGATCCATCGCTTTGTGCTTTTCCTGATCCTGTATGACTCCGCTGAGCATGATGACTTGAGGTGTTTTCCCATTCATGAGGGTTGTCACTTTTTCCAATAATTGGAGCCCGCTCATCCCCGGCATTTGATAATCGGCAATGATCACATCCGCGTGATGTGTTTCCAGCCATGTTAGAGCAGCATCTCCGTTTTCGGATTCTGCACATTCATAACCGGCTGACTCTAATACCACCCTGACCGTTCGACGTACTGCCGGTTCATCGTCAACGATAAGAACATGTTTTTTAGATGAGGATAGATCGACGTTCACACCGCATCCCTCTGATCAATAAAGAGAAAGCGCTTCTTCTTTTTTGAACCAAACGGGTGATTTCATATTTCCCCATTGTACATACGTAGAGGTCCTTGAGGAATACCCTCACCCTAGATTTTGTGTGAATACTTTTTTGACACACAATGGTCAAGTTTTGAGCAATGTGGATGATTGGGCCATGGATCTTGCTATCTAAATAAGGCCGCAAGGGTTTACTAACAGCGTTGTACACAGATTCGGTGAATAGAAATAGTTAAATGTAAACTATTGAAATAATTGAATTATCAATTAGTTCATCAACAAATATTTTTGAAAGCTGCCAAAGACTAATAAACAGGAGGTTTTTTGCGGGGTTACGAATAGCGGAGATGTAAATTCTCACAAATCTCAAGAGATTTTACGATGACGAGGGTCATTTTTCTGACACAATCCCTGTGTTAGTTTTCTCGGAAGGTAGCTAGATTTTCATTTTCAGAAAAACCTTGAAACTTCATGAAAAATGAACCTTTAAGTCTTTCGAGGAAGGAATGACTTAAGTTTCGATGTGACGGATTCGTAGATGGAACCGGACGGCAGGAGTTCCAATTCGGGCAGGTCAGATGCCAAGGCCTGTTCCACCGCGATACGGGCTATCCTCATCCTCGGAAGAGCTTGCGAGGGAAAGGCCTCCTGAAGGGCGGAAAAGGTAGCCGGAGGAATTTTGACGGAAAAAAGATCCCCTTCCGGAGACGAAAAAATGAAGCACTCGGTGTTCGATCGACCGATGCGATAGGTCATTTTGAAAGTAAGGCGGTGAGGTTCCAGGGAATCATCATCCGAGGAAAACTGTCGGAAGGTGCTTTCCACGATTTCTTTGGCTATGCCTGTAGGAATACCGGCTTTCCATTCAGGGACTTCTGCCGGACCCCAATGAAAAAACCCTTCCCTGGTCTGCGCAATTCTCCAGGTGACACCCTCAATAAAAAATGAAAGGATTTTTAGGCTCATAAGTTGAAACTTTGGACAAGTCAGGAAGATGATGAATTCTTATAGTCGGTACAACGTGGGTAAAATATGAGGGTGCCTTTCACGGAAGAGCGGTTTTCCAACCAGGATAAAAGTGCCAGAATTATGAGGCAAGGCCTTTGCTGCATGCTAGACATCTTTTCTATGCCTTGAATCTTTCTATACGAGATCTGATCGTTTTGGGTGATAGCGTACACTCTTTTTCCCCGCAATTCGGAAGTTGCCGGGAACTAATATGTGGATGTGTCATTCTTATAAGCAACTCCTCAAATGGCTCCAAGCCTGGGAATCCTGATTATTTGTGCACGATGTTCGACGGATCCGTTTTTTATGAAAGGGGAAGGCTTTTATCATACAATCAATATCTTATCATACCTGGTATTTGTTATTTTCTTATCCAGGCTCATGAATTGATATGGAGCAAATTCAAAAGGGAGAAATCGATGTTTTCTTTAATAGAGGAATTTAGGAAGATGACCTTTTTGATCATGGTTCTTGTGTACATCTCTCTGATCGGGTGTATGAGCACTCCTGATCAAAGCCAAAAAATTGTGAGTGAAGGATCTGGAGGTCCAATGCCTCCTCCCGGTACGCGTATGATGATCTTGAGCAATCACAAAGGAGCCCAAAACGGGGCAGCCGAATGGCTTCAACAACGAGGATTTTTCGTCGTTGATCCGTCCAGGGTGGAAAAAGAATTGACGGATTTTGCCGCCGCCGTGGCATCCGGTGGCGAACGAAATTTACAAATTACGGAAGTGGCCAAGGCCGTGGATGCTGACATGGTAGTCTCGGCCCATGTGGGGCGAAAATTTGTCCCTGCAGATTTTGGGAGTCAGGCGATGACTATTACTTCGGTGGAAATCCAGGGGATGGACGTTCAAACCGGAAATGTGGCCTTTGAATCGAAAGCTTGGAATTCCGATCCGGTCGTTGCGTCAGAAGGAACCGTTCTCAGTCTTACCAAGGGAGCGTTGCAACAAGCCTGGAAAGGAGAGGGCAATCTTGTCATGGCGCCAGTGGACGTTGTGGCCCAGGAACGATTGCTAGACTCTGGTGTTATAGAGTCACGGAGCGCGGATGCGAATATAGAAAAATCCCAGGTTGCTCCTCCCACTCAGTCGTCGGCCAACTCCTCCAACTCTAAGGGGGACCCCGGAGAAAAAGAATCGTCTTTGGGGTTGCAGGTCGCGAGTGGGGCCTTGTCGATTCTTTATACTCCATTTAAGGTGGTCTATGCCGGTCTGGGAGGAATAATCGGTGGTCTAGCTTATGTGATGACTGCCGGGAACGAGCGAGTCGCTCAGAGCATTTGGGACGTCAGTTTGGAGGGAGATTATTGGGTCAAGCCGAGTCATCTCGAGGGAGACGAATCCCTACATTTTCAGGGACAATCTAAAACTCCGAATGTGGTTCACTAACGCGAAACCGGATAGAGAGACCGAATTTTTTCCGTATGGTTAATGGTTCTTCAAAAATTCATAGTTCCAATCGAAGTAAGAGATTTCCGGAGAAGGGGTTTCCACGGCTATTGCTCCGACAAAAGCCGCGCCTGGATTTATGAGGCTTAAAAAATATGGTGTGAGCGGGTTTCGAGGGGAAATGTCCGCAACCCGCACCGTCTGGCCTTCCGAATGAAATTCGATTTCATAATTTGAAAGATCGGCAGACAATCCTACTCCCTGCATTTTGAGAAACGCTTCTTTGCAGGTCCAATAGGTTAAGAACCCCAGGATTCGTTGACTTTCTGGCATTGCAGTTAGTTGTTTGGCCTCGCGTTGCGCAAAAAAACGTTTGGCAAGTTCTTCCGCGTGGATCGTTCGATCCATCGTTTCCACGTCGATGCCCACTGGAGATCCTCCACTAATGGCCACAAGAGCCAATCCCTGTGTGTGTGAGACGTTACACTGAAGGGTCAAGGGGTTGGGAAAGACGGGAAAGGGTTTGCCCTGTTCGGTTTTTCTTAGCTGGATGGTATGGGGTTTCGTCCCCGCATACAGTCCCAAGAGGTGTCGAAGCATACAACGAGTCATTACAAACTGCTGTTGAGCGGAAGGGCTTTTGAACTGATCGGCTCTGACAATTTCATCCGGAGAAAGAAGGGAGCGACAAGCAGCCGGTAACAAGGATATAGGGTCCAGGGTGGTTCTCCAGACGTCCACTTGCGTATGACTCAATAAGAATTGGGTCCGGAGATTCGAAGGCTGCCAATTGGTGACGACATTCATCGAAATGGGGCTTTTAAAATGGCAAATGTTTTGTCGGTAGTCAGTGCCCTTGCCTGATAGACCATACCTCATGAAGAAGGGTCGCGACAAAATGCGATGGACCCGAGTCGGCACTTCCACGTTCTGTCCCGCGTCGACCCATACGACGTAAGGAAGAGTGTACAATGAGAAGTACGTTATGGAGAGGTCAAATACCACACGGATTCTATTGGTTGATGATGGCCGCCAATTGCGGAATGTCCTTCGCATTGCCCTGAAAGGGGGCGGGTATGACTGTGTCGAGGCACAGGATGGCTGGGAGGCCAGAGACATGCTGACGACCGGGCAGATGGTAGATTTGATTATCACTGATCACCAGATGCCAAGGATGACGGGCCTGGAATTGGTGAAATGGGTCCGATCTCAATCCACTATCTCGGGAACACCTGTCATTTTATATAGTGGACAAATGGCCGACGATTTGAACCTACAGGCTGAACAGGCAGGCTCCACCGCCGTTCTCACCAAACCGTTTCTTCTCCAGGATCTGTTAACCATCATCCCGCACTTGCTTTCCCCTTCTCGGGGTTCTTCTTAAAACGCCATCTCTATATTCTTGCTGATAGACGAGAGATTGGATCCTGACACACCATTGAACCTTCAGTGGGTTGTTTTCGACTGACGACCAATTAGCCGTCAACGCTTGATTGTCAGGATTCAACACTCTGGAGGTATCTGATGAAACACATTTTAGTGGTCGATGACGAACCCATAGTGCGTCGTGTCATCTGTCTCATATTAAAGCAACAGGGACATGACTGTGTTGATGTTCGGAATGGGCATGAGGCTATGGCGGCGCTGAAGGCGAATCCTCCCGTAGATCTCGTCATCACAGACAACCGAATGCCGATGATGAATGGTCTTCAACTGATTGCGTATCTGAAGACTTCTCCCGCTTATCGCCACCTCCCGATTGTCTTGTTGTCCGGTTATCTGTCCGAGGAGGTGAAGGCGCTGGCTATCGCAAAGGACGTTTCCGCCTTTCTCTCAAAACCTCTCGATGTGGGAGAGTTGACCGAGACGGTGAACATGGTGCTGAAGGCGGGGCAGTCCGGACTGAAGAACCGATCGGGAGGCCTAATATCCTTCACGGGGCAGACAATAATTGACCAGAGACATGCTGTCGCGCTGGCAGCTTCTCGACAGCAATCGGGAATGTGAAAGAGAATCCGTGGCTGCGACAAGACTCTGTTGGTTACAGAGTTGGATGGTGTACTGCAGGGAAGCGGAAGTGGTGACCAACGCCATCCCATAATCAAAAGTAGATTCCATGTCGCCGATTCGTCGATTTTGACTCATGGCTTGAAGGGATTCCACGGTATAGGAAACAGACGCCTGTATTGATTGCGTCAGAGGGGAAAGGCACGTGGCGTCATCAAAACTCTGCGGTTCTTCGCCGGCTTGACGGGAAGATGAGCGAAAAAGCCCACGCTGAAACCGATTATCAGAGGCCAAAGCCTGGTGAAAAGTCGAACGCCACGATTTGTCGGCCAGATCCCGATTCACCAGGAGAGTCATTGCCTGACTGAGTGGGCCACTCACGTGGTACCCCTGAATAATATTCCCGGCTTGTAGTTGGTCCGGGTAGTAATCACCCATCCGATCCGGAAAGGCTGTCATGCCTGCCAATGGCGTCAGTTGCATGGCCATAAAGTCGCGGAAATGAATGGCTTGAAATTTTTGCAATAGGCGATGGAGCGTTCGTTCATGGCACAAATGAAATGGATAAAACAGTGCATCCATTGGGTAGGTATTATGCCAAGTCGGTCTCGTCGAAGTAGAAGCCTTTCGAACAGATTTTTGAAATCTGTAGGAGCCGAGAATTTTTAGGGTACATCCAGTTTCTCCAATTCCCTGTTGACGAATCCCAGGATTTTTTCGGCGTCCTCCAATAGGCCATCGGTAATATTCAATCCAAGGGCTATATCCTCTTCGTCCAACGTGTCTGCCAGGCCTTGAGCCTGGAGCCAACTGACGTCCCAAAAAACCATTCCGGCATTGTGGCGTTCCCCATTGACCGTGACGATGACGTTGATATTGTCTCCATGCTCGGTGGGGGTATTCAGAAATGACGGGTCACTTCCCGCTTGTTTCGCCCGTTGAATGAGTTCCATAAATTGTTGGATGCGTTTGAGACTGGAAGCGTCTGTTTCCATTGAATCACCTTCATTGAAAATAGTGAACTGGTCATCCGTATTTCTCCATCTGCCATTTGATTTTGCAAGATATCTTACTTTTTAGCCGGAAACACAGCACCCTAACAACAAGAGTGGCAGGAAATGAAGACCCTACTGAAAACTTCTCCAGAAAGAAGTATGGAGGCACCTCCAGGGCTTCAACGAAGTATTGACGGAAACGTTGTCCGAGGTGATTCCCGAGCCAAGTTAACGATTATGGAATTTTCGGACTACGAATGTCCCTTCTGTCGGAAACATGCCATTCCAACATTGTCTTCCCTTAAAAAGAGTTTATTCGAACCGGGAAAGTTCAATATATATCTTCGGATTTTCCTTTAGAGGCTATTCATAAATCGGCGTTCCATGCAGCCGTAGCTGCCAATTGTGCCAGTGAACAAAATCGGTATTGGGAAATCATGATCGATTATTTGTTGAGCCAAAAGTCGTCATGGATAATTGTGAACAACATGCCACTGCACTCGAATTGAATTTACCCGAATTTCAAGAGTGCGTATCAAGCGAGCGTCAGGCCGAAAAAGTCCAAAAGGACATTCAGGAAGGAAAGAAGGCTGGCGTGAAAGGTACCCCTACATTTTTTCTTGGTTTCGAGGATCACGATCATCAATTGCAGGTGACCAAAGCGCTAAGGGGTGCTCAATCGTATACTCGATTTAAAAATGTCATTGATCGATTGTTAAGTGACGAATCGTAGTAACATTCCTGGCGAAATCCGGTTGACGTTATTTCGAACCTAAAAATTGAAGCTGTCTCCAGGATTCGTACACAAGCACGGCCACGGCGTTGCTCAAATTCATGCTGCGACTCTCGGGCCGCATAGGAATACGTACCTGACGGTCAGAAGGCACAGAGTCTAATACTTCTTGCGGAAGTCCTCTGGTTTCGGGTCCGAAAAGCAACGCATCACCGGGTTCAAATAATACATGATGATAGAGCCTATGGCCTTTGGTCGTGATCGTAAATATGCGTGGGGGGGTGCGGGTTTCCACATAGTCTTGAAGGGTGGCGTAGACCTCCACGCGGGCCATTTCATGATAATCCAGCCCGGCTCGTCTCGCCCGTTTATCATCCAGCTCAAATCCTAACGGTTGAATGAGGTGAAGCCCGAATCCGGTATTCGCGCAAAGACGAATGATATTGCCGGTGTTCGGGGGGATTTCCGGTTGATACAGAACAATATCCAACATCTGGGATTTGAATGCCTTTCCGTAGTCTCTCAAGATACGTCATTTTTCATGAATGAGCAATCGTGTCTGGAGTCAACAATGAAGGAAGTCTGACTTCCTGGAAATGCGAAAAAGAATTGTTTATCCTAGAGATCTTTGGTGAGTCATATGAGGAATTTTTTGATCACAAGTTGGTAAGATCGCACTTATCGGATCTGTCATGACTTTCCAATCCGTCATTGTCATGGTTCTTCTGTGCCTAGCCGAGCTTGTATCCGGCTGTTCACATCATTCCATTGACGATGAATTGAATATGCAGGTGCACAACCATACGGTCACCATCGATCCTGTGGGAAATCCGGTCGATCCCGTTACTTTTGCAGCACTTTCTTCGGATTCCTTTCAGAAACAGCTCGACACGATTGTGACCGGAATAACACAATCGGGCAAAAATAAAATCCTGGTTTTTGTGCATGGCGGTCTGAACCATCAGGAAGCAAGTCTCAACCGTGTTATAGAACTGTTAGACGATGACGACCTCATGAAGTCCTATTATCCGATTTTTTTGAATTGGAATTCGGATTTGGTCGATACGTCAATTGAAGATCTTCTGTATATCCGCCAAGGCCGTATGGCCAGAATCTGGGGCCCTGTATGTATCTTCCCCTTTTAAATTGGTTGTGGCGGTGGGTGGGGGAATATTGCGGACGCCCCTGGTTTGGGCTCAAATGGTAGCCAGCGATATGAATGCGACAGGGCTGAAATTTTTCCAGTGGCCTGGGAAACGCAACAGCGAAGTGCTTGCCGATATCAGGCTTGACCAATATGACAAAAAGGAGCTTGGGTTTATACCCATTGAACTAGGTAAATCGGATATTGGCGTTTGGGATACAACGGCAGCCTTGGGCCGGTATGTGGTGACCCTGCCTTCGAAGCTCCTATTGTCTCCTTTCATCGATGGCATCGGTCAAGGGGCCTGGCACAATATGTTGCGGCGAACGCAGATGCTGTTCCATCGGGAGGAGGCCTTTGATATTCGCGACTTTCGGGATGATATTCCCAGGATCAAAAAGATGTTGATGAAAGGGCCGGATGGGGAGGTATAGCCTGTTTGGCTCTCTTAGGGACTTACTCAAAGCCGACCCACATATGTTTGAGGTGACCTTCATTGGCCATAGCATGGGAATGATCATACTCAACCGGGTTCTCCGGGAGTTTCCCGATTTTCCGGTCCGGAATATTGTATACATGGCGGCAGCCTGCAGTATTCATGATTTTGAGACGAGTGTGATCCCCTATCTTCAGAGAAAAGATAATCAGCATACCCGCTTTTACAATCTGATGCTCCACCCGGACGCAGAAGTGCGCGAGTGGCAGAAAAACTTCCTGGACCTCACTCCCCGTGGCAGTCTACTCGTCTGGATTGATAACTTCCTTTCTAACCCTCAAACGACGTTGGATCGCACGCTGGGGTCTTGGGAAAATATCATTCAAGCCGCGCACATCATTCCTCCCGATGTGCAGTCTCGAATTACGCTCAAGGCCTTTTGCATTGGAAGCAAAAACTGTAAGGCTCCAATCACGCATGGAGCCTTTTCTGATAGCCAATACCGGTTTTGGAAGCCTGAATCTGGAAAATTCCAACAAGCCACTGAGAGTCAAAAGGAGACTGTGGGAAGTGACCCTGCTAGCCATTCAAGAATTCTGATACATCTGATACATAGGACACATATCCTGAGGTCTGTGAGATGTTTAGGATTCGCCGGTGATAGACTCTCGCCGAGGGTGAAGGCCGACTTCCTGGGTGGCGTTCAGCCTTTAACGTTGATTGTGTTCTGAAGTACCCGGTTCTCCAGCCAGAGTTTTCCAACTGATCGTAATACTGAAACGCAATTCTATAGTCTAATGACCAGTTCCTCATCTCATCGTGGAAAAATTTTCCTGCATCGTGGGGATTTGTCCCTGGCGCATTATTGGTATGAACAAGCCGTGAGCGAAGCTCGAAGCGAGGGCTCGCCCAAGGCCTTGTCTGATGCCTTGGGGAACCTGGGAAATGTGTGTGCACTATTGGAACGATACGAGCAGGCTGAGATCCATTATCGGGAAGTGTTGGAACTCCAGCGAACCTTGCAGGAAGACCATACCATTGGAGAAACCCTGGTAAATTTAGGAAATCTCAAAGCTGACATGGGTCAGCCGGACCGGGCGCATGCGTTTTATTTGGAAGCTGTTGATCATTTGACTCCCCTCGGTCATGACCGCGCTTTGGGAATTTTGTATGGTAATTTGGCTCTCGAAGAACTTCACCTGAATCGAACCGAATCTGCAATCGAGAACTTTCAAAAAGCCTTGGACTACCACCGTCAGGTAGGGAATGAAGAAGGACTGGCCACGACGTATGGACAGCTTGGCAAAGCCTTTCTGCAGTTGGAGAATCTGAACAAAGCTGAGGCCTGTCTCAACAATGCAACCGAACATTTCATTAAATTGGGAAATAGTTCTGGCGAAGCGGGGGCCTTGCGTGTTTTGGCTGAGGTCTACAGAAAACGGGAGGACGCGATCTCGGAGCTTCGATGTCTGGAGCGGGTCGTTCAGATTGACCAGATCTATCGCCTTCCACAACTTGAAGAGGACAGCCGGCAACTAGCCCGATTACGTCGTTCTTAAAAGACGATGGAGAGACCTCAGGCTCTCGAGGGTTTCTTCAAGGGATGCTCTCCTTTTTTAGTTAAGACCTCTCCAGCGGGAAAATCAAAAGCCCCATTGACTGAAACCTGCCTTCCCTCTCCGTCCTCTGTCACAAATTGAAATCGACCTTTTATGTTGCTGATGTCCGGATAGGTTCGATCTGGGGAAAATTTTTCCAACGTGATCGTTCCTTCCGTATTCGTGTGAAAAGCATTCGGATCTCCTTTTTCTACCGTTTCTACCTGTACGTCAAAATTTTCTCCTATCTTTCGAGGATCGGGTGCCATGAGATGATAATTGCCCGGCTGTGCTCCATCGGGGATTCGAAAGGTAATCATGATGGCTCTTCCCTCGATTGGATCTGTCAAAAGGTTATTGGCAACCAAAAAGTACCCGGGCCGGGTCCCGATCATCGAACCTTGGTCTTTCGGAGGCAAGTAAGTCACAAGTCCTTTCTCGACGACTTCCGCATTGACGGCTCCCGACACGCTCGCGGTGAACCCCGTGCGCTGGCCCTTCGGCTCGTTATTTCCTGGGTTATTGGATGAATCCGAGCATCCCGCGATGCCAATTCCCATCGAGAATATACCTATGAGAACAACGGCATGAGATGTAAGTTTCATTTGTGTGTTCCTCCGTATTTTGAATGGTACCCACTGTCGGACAATGGGGTTTTCATTGGCTCATTGCCCTATCCATCCTATGGTAGGTTAGGATGAGAATGTTTAACTTTTTACCTTTCCGTATACAGAACGGTCATAAATTCTTTCCGAAGGCCAGCGTGGCTTTGAATTGTTCGGAAAATGGTGTTGTAGTCCTCAATGGATAGTCCATGACCTACAATCACACGGTTCATCTGCCGATGAGCTTCCTGTTGCAAAACTTCAGCCTGGACAGGGTTATCGGACTGAATGACACGCTGTGCATAGGTATTATTGATCTGCGCGATTTGTTTATAGACTCCAGCAAATGGCGTGAGGTTATCTCGAGTGAATTCTTCAAGCGAATTCTGGTAAGCAACCTCTTGTTGAGCATTAGGTGTAACCGGGTTTGCTAACCACCATATGCCGCTGAAAGCCATCAAACACATCAACGTGGTGAAATTTCCCGGAAATGCGTTCATGAGTTTTCCTTTTTGGGATGTATCATGAAACAATGCTGCCGTTCTTAATTCTCGCGCCTCTCAACGGAACTCAGACTCTCACATGGGCTGACTCCATATCATTTTTCTACACCTAGTCCGGCTCCAGACATCGCTCGAATAAGATCGTGTCTGGTAATAGACTCAATGACTTTCCCATTTCTGATGACTGGGAGAATCGATAATTCCGTGTCTTGGAAAAGTCTTAAGGCCTCTGAAATGGCCGTTTGTTCCGTCACCAGGTGCGTGCGATCAGGATTCATGATCTCTCCCACTTTTAACTTTCCAATATCCCTACCAACACGCAAGGTATTTAAAATTTCCACCTCTCCAATCAATCCCACCAAATGCCCTTCGTTATTCACGACTGGAGCCATCGAAGTGTGATCGGATAACATATCCATGACGACAGAGCTCACATCCGCCTGAAAATGATATTGAGACATGTGAGTCCCTACGATGTCCCCGACGGTTTCATATCCCGTTGCCGGCATACCTGCGATATTCATTTCCACCTCCTGGTTATTCTTTCAGAAGTAGCCCGCCTGTTTTTTTAAGGAAAACTTCCTCAATCAAATTAAGCTACATCCTTTCTACTAATGGTAGTACGCAAAAGATAGGCCAATAGATGCCGCAAGAGATTCATGGAATAAAACCGTTGTATTTCATTATGTTCAAGGGGTAGAGGGGCGAAATTTTCATTTATCAAATTCAATAACCTAATCATTAGGAAGTAAAATTTACAGTACAGCAAAAGTAAAAATTACCAACTGAGCGTGGGAGTTTTGAGTCTGGAATGACCGAGACCTGAATTGTTCAGCTGAAACGACAAGTTGGGATTGAGAGAACATATCTATCTGCGAGGAGAAATTAAAAATTGAGGGGATTACAAAGGAGTCGATGGGCGCATGAAGGCCTTTCGCTCGCCGTGATTGGCAGATTAACACTCTTACTTGGTTATCCAGCGTTCACAAAATGGCCCCATAACTTTTTCAGCCAATATGAAGGGAATTTCAAACCAACGGCCTATTCCTTCGATTTATTAGCTAATAATTCTTCACATGAAATAAATCGACGATTCTTCATGTGTCAGCAAGAAAATATTCTGCAGATGTTCGCTTGGACTGCAATCGTGTAAGCCTTACACGCCATTTGTAGTTTTTACATTTTTTCCTCTCAGACCGTTCCATTTCTTTTTTTTAAATTTCTTCAAATTATCAATGACATATCTCTCTATTTTCAGCAAAACGGCTTCGGCACCAAGTTTGCTGTTAGGAAAGCACAATGGTTATGAACCCCCCCAGCGGCTTAACACCTATATTTATTTATGGAAGGAGTTTGACATGAGAATCGCCCAATTGGCGCCTCTAGCTGAAAGTGTTCCACCAAAACAGTATGGGGGAACCGAAAGAATCGTTTCTTATTTAACTGAAGAACTAGTTCGACAAGGTCATGATGTGACCCTGTTTGCGTCTGGAGATTCTCAAACAACAGCCCATTTGGAACCGATGTGTGGGGAAGGCCTTCGAAAAGCCAATGGTGTATGCAATCCGCAAGCTCCATTTACTCTCATGTTGGAAAAAACATTTGCGTCCGCGGACCAATTTGATCTTTTTCATTCTCATTTGGATTTTCTCGCTTTTCCCTTGGCAAGGCGTTGCGGTACACCGGTTCTGACGACACTTCATGGTCGGCTTGATCTTCCGGAACTCAAACCGGTTTTTGCAGAATTTTTTGATTGTCCGCTCATCTCCATTTCTGACGCGCAACGGAAACCGTTGGCTTGGGCCAACTGGCAACAAACCATTTATCATGGGTTGCCGGAAGATCTTTACGATTTTCATCCAGTTTCCCATTTTTATCTGGCCTATGTCGGTCGATTAACCCCGGAAAAACGCCCCGATCACGCCATTGAGATTGCCAAACGCATCGGGATGCCGCTAAAAATCGCCGCGAAAATCGATCCGGTTGATCGTGAATATTTTCGCACTGTCATTGAACCGCTTTTATCCCATCCCCTGGTGGAATACCTGGGTGAGGTGACCGATTCCGAAAAGAATGATCTCATCGGAAATGCGTATGCCCTGTTAGCGCCATTCGACTGGCCCGAACCTTTTGGACTTGTCTTTATCGAGGCATTGGCCTGTGGAACACCTGTTTTGGCCTATCGTCGGGGTTCCGTTCCCGAAATTATCAAGGACGGGCATACAGGATTTATTTGTGACACTGTTGAGCAAATGGTGAGAGCCGTGCCTTGGGTCTCCACTCTTAGCCGTCAACGTTGCCGGCGAGATTTTGAAAAGCGATTTACCGTAAAACGGATGGTTCAGGAATATATAAGAACCTATGAAAAATTGGTGAGTTGTCAGGAGGAGAGATCTTCTCATCCACTCACAGTCGTGAATTTCTAGCCTGATATGGTTTCTCTGTATCTGGATGACCAATTTTGTGAAAAATAGGGAAAATATGTCTACATCGACTCATCCTGATGCCTTATCCAACAGATGGAGTTTGTTTCAAAATCGAAACTTCCGCATGCTGTGGGCTTCACAGGCGGTCTCCCAAATAGGAGACGGGTTAACCAAAGTGGCTCTTTTATGGTTTGTCTATCAATTGACGGGATCGGCCTTAAAAATGACGATCATCGGTCTTTTGCAAACCATTCCCCCTCTAGTGCTTGGCCCGATAGTGGGAGTGTATTTGGATCGATTGCCAAAGAAATCTGTGATGGTCGCCCTTGATATCACTCGGGCGTTATTGATCGCGCTCATTCCGATTCTCTATGCTTTGAACGCGCTGACGCTGGAAGTGTTGTTTGTCCTGGTGTTTTTTACAGCCATCTTCTCTACCGCGTTTGGACCTGCTTTGGCGGCTTCTCTCCCACTCCTCGTCAAACCTTCCGAACTCATGTCCGCCAATTCTCTGCTTCAATCAACGACCAATATGGGCATCCTGATCGGACCGGCTATATGCGGCGTCTTGATTGCGTTGCTGGGTACGCAGAATGTTCTTTATGTAGATGCGGCAACTTTTTTGTTGTCGGCTTTGTGTTTATGGCCGATCAAAGGACAATTACTCACTCCTGCTCGTCAGATGACGAAGAAGCTTTCGAAGGTGAGTGAAGATCTGATTGTGGGTATGCGGTTTGTTTTTAGAGAAAAACCAGTGCTGCGTGGACTCTTGTTCACGACGGTCTTTTATACATTGGGAGCCAGTGCCTTTATCTATGTGCTTCCCTTGTTCGTCAATGAACATATAGAGGCCGATCCCGTATGGTTAGGTTGGCTTTGGTCTTCTATGGGGGTGGGAATGTTGCTCACGTCTTTGGGATTGAGTTGCGTGAAAAATATGGGTCGGAATGGTCGGATCTTGCTCATGGCCATTTCCATGGTCGTGGGGGGAAGCGCGTTGCAATTACTTGCTCATTCACACTCAGTCATGTGGGGATTTGTCCTTGTGACGGTTATTGGAGCCAGTACAGCCGCGTTTACACCTATCGCATGGTCGATTATTCAAGAAACGACCCCCAAGCATTTAATGGGTCGCGTTTTCACCTTGATTAATGCTGCGAGTATGGCCATGGCAAGTGCAGGGATGGTGGCCTTTGGAGGAGTGGCGGATACATTCGGTTCAATGGCAGGCATCTCAATGATTGGCTTCGTATTTTTCGTCACTGGTGTGGTTGTGATGTTCTCCACTCGTTTGGCCATTCAAGGTCAACAGCCTCTTGCGCGGAACACTCTCAAAACTTCAGGACCTTCTGATTCCAAAAGAAAATGGATTCTCGCCCCCATTGCCCCTTCTGTAACTGGCTGTCGAAAAGGATATCGGCAGTATAGAAGGGAAGCGAGTAGTTATACATACACGTTGAGCAAAAAAGCGGACGTTATACTTCAACGTCTTTCTCGTGCTCCTCCATCTTTGTCAAAAAAATACACACATAAGCCTCAAAGTCTATCGTATAAGAAGAGGTGAGTTCGCATGGAAGGTATTTCGCACTATTATGTTTTCAGTAGCGAGGTTTTGACAATTATTCCCGGTGGTCAGGGTTTCGGATGACTGAAACGATCACAAATGGCTTATTCTCCCGTGGCATAGTGCATAGTTGAAGGAGCGCAGGAGGCCGAGGGGGCAAGTGCGACGCTGCACAAGTCTAATGAGTCATTCATGAAATCGGTACTTACTATTTTCTTAATCATATGGAGCATTCACATGAATCATAGCTATTCCATGTCCTTCCTTGTGAGTGATGGGGGGGCTGTTTTTCAGGTCCAAGACCGGGAAATGAACTCCTTGCCAAAGAGGGATTTGCCTGCCGACCACCAGAAGAAAACGTCAGGCAACATTGTCGAATCTCCGATTTTGTCGGTAAAACTTGCATTTATGGCGGATCCCCGTCTCTTCCCATACGATATCGATTGTCAGGTCAAAGAAAAAACAGTTGAATTAACAGGGGTAGTTTCGCTTGAGGACGAAAAATCCTTGGCTACCCGCATAACTGCTTCCTTCTTGCATGGAAAGGAAATTATTAATCATATCGAAGTGAACCCTGCGCTGCTTGCAACCATTCAGCATACTGTGGACACTCGCTTGACCGAATCGGTTAAACAGCGGTTTGCCGCTAGTCAGACTCTACGGGATGCCAACTTTGAGGTGGTGGCGGTTCGGGGCGTGATCTCTCTGAGTGGTCAGACGCGGTTTCAAGTTATTGCGTTGGAGGCGGCGCAGGCGGCTCGCGAAATTCCTGGTGTCATAGCTGTCAACACCCAAGATATCCGTCTTGAGGCAGATAATGATTGAGGGACTCCATTCGCACACTCATGTCCATCCCTTCCCTATCTTTCCCAGGCATTTCTCAAACTCTTTCCACTAATCCACCGCTGTTATTCCAAAGAAATTTCGGACTCCTTTGGTGGAGCCAGTTGATCTCTCAAATCGGTGATGGGGTGACCAAACTGGCATTGTTATGGTTTGTCTATGCGGTCACCGGCTCTCCATTGCAAACAACCATTATTGGGATTTTGCAAACTCTCCCTCCCATTTTATTAGGCCCATTCGTCGGAGTGTTCATTGATCGTTTTCCCAAAAAAATCATTCTGATCAGCACTGACCTTGTACGAGCATTGCTGATTGGATTGATTCCCTGTCTGGTTTCGCATGAGGCATTCACAGTTGAATATTTGTATGTCTTGGTGTTTTGCAATGCCATAGCCACTTCCTTATTTGCACCGGCCTTATTCGCCTCTATTCCATTTCTCGTGCAGAAATCCGAATTGACGGCTGCAAATGCCTTACTACAAAGCACCATGAGTCTTGGGGTGATTTTCGGTCCCTTGCTGAGCGGGATGGGCATTGCCTTCTTAAATTCGCAAGAAGTTCTCTGTCTCAATGTCCTGACTTATATTGGATCGGCGGTCTGTCTTCTCTTTGTGTCTATTTCCGAATTGACGTACCCGTCCGGGACGTTTAAAGACTCCATCACCGTGTATGTGCAAGACTTGCAAGAGGGCGTTCAATTTACCTTTTTTCGTCAGCCTGTTATCCGTCTGTTGATTTTTACGGCTGGACTGTACAGTTTTGTCATTAGTGCCTTTCATACCTTATTACCGGTCATTGGCCGGAACATGTTGAAATTAGGACCGGTGGAAGTCGGTTATTTAACTTCTGGCGTGGGAGTGGGCCTATTGTTGGCTTCCGTATTTCTTGCCAGAGCAGATCTTGGAGCAGTCTGGCAACGAATCCGACTGCTGGGAACCACCAGTCTCCTGACCGCAGTAGCTCTTTGGGGATTAACCGGAAGGACTGAGTTGCCCCTCAGTCTCCTCGTCGCCCTGCTGTTTGGGATGGGAAGTGGCGTTCTGACTCCAATAGAGTGGGGGATTATTCAAGAAATTTCTCCTCCACGGCTTATCGGACGTGTGTTAGCGCTATATGGGACATTGGCCATGCTCGCGGCCATAGGAGGAATGACAACATTTGGCTGGGTCGCGGAACGGTTCGGAGAATCATGGTCCCTGATAGGCATGGGAATGGTCCTTCTTCTAACCTCTCTGGTGGCCTTTCGGATTTCCCGACAAGTTCAAATACGAAGCCAATAGGCACACAAGATCTGGTGCTAATTGCATATATTCCATTCCAGGAAAATGAGGGCCGAAGAAGTCCTTCGGAAAGGAAGTAAAGATAGCCAGGGGAATAAATGGATATTTATGTGGAAGGTGTTTGTCGTCTGCCGATAAAGATATCGAACTTATATTGACACGGACGTACTTACAATTTGCCTAAGATTTCTTCTGCTTTATATGATATATCCGAAAGAGAACACGGTTTTGAAAAGACGGCGCAAACCCTTGCCTGTGCGGCTTTTTCTCTAATGGGAAAACTTAAATCTCCTGAGACAAAAATTATTGGCACATGCTCTTGATTGTTATGCAGCCATTCGATTAATTCCAAACCGTCTATTTTGGGCATTCGATAATCCGTAATGACGAGATCGACATGAGTTTTCTTGAGTTGTGATTTTGCCACTTCTCCATTTTCAGCTTCAAAGCATTTGATCCCTTTTCTTTCTAGCCGGTGACACAGCAACATTCGAAAGTCATCGTCGTCGTCCACTATCATGATTTTTTTCCCCAGTGGTCGATTATGAGGGATTTCTTCTTGTATTGCTTTAGAAACATGCACAGAGGGGAATAATGTTGACGCGAAATCCATTGCCATAGCTAATCTCCTTTTCGGTTGAAAGATACAAAACGTCACCGGTTGCATTCCCGGGCCTCTGCATGTGAACTGTCTGGAAAATATCCAAAGATCCGCCTCGTACATTCTCTCCTCGTCTTTCACTTCTTTCCCTTTGTGGTTCCTTTGTGCCGAAAATCCTTAGAAGAGGGTCAATGCCCCAATTTTTCAGGCAATCCAGGAGAGAATAGAATGGTCTTATGGTTTACTTTGATTCTTCGACCCTGATGGCATAGCCAGCGTCCCCTAATTGAGCGACAACATTCGTTCCTTCCCGAATGTCTCCTTCAAAAGTGCTCTGGTCATCCAGATGCAGAATTTCCGTGTGATCACCCTGTTTCACATACAGAAAATTTCCGTTCCTTTTTTCAACTATCCCAGTGATCTGACGACGTACAACGGAGTTTTTGGGAGGACTCGTCTTTTTCTGTTCAATTTTTTGAACGGTTTGGAGCAATCCATCTTTGCCGATGCTGGCTTTCACCTGGTCCCCCAAGAAAATATCACCCGTCTTTTGGGTATGCTCGCCAAGATGAAGGTTCCATTGGCTTCCCATCGGCGTTTCCACCACATAACGTTGATCTCTCATTTGAAAAAAATCTTTTCCCGAAAATTCCCCCTGAACTCTCGTGACCTCTCCTTCAATAATGATTGGGGGTGTTTCTTCGTGTCCTGGAGTTGGTTCTTTCCATGGACCGTTCTCAAGCCCCAGTGCCATGCTTGCTAAAGAAGTTAGGGACACTATTCCAAACATGACCATCAAGAAAATGCCTTGCGGATTGTGAGGCCGGATAAGGTTTTGTGTATCCATGGCACTCTCCTTTTTTCAAATGTCGTTCTCGGGAAATCGGGAAAGCTTGTTGGTCAAGCTTTCCCGATCCCACGAAACCATTACGAGTTGGGCATGACTTTCACTTCTTTCGCGTGACCATCCGCTTCGACCTTGGCGGATATCATGACTCCAGGGAGGACGTGGCCGATCTTATCGGTATATTTATCTACCTGAATTCTCCATTCCGTCCCTTGTGAATCTTCCACGATGCACCAATCACCCTGTACCTCCTTGACCGTGCCGCTCACCATGGTCAGTGGAACGGTCGTTATCTGCTCTTGATCCGTCATGCCGATCATGTCTAAAGACTGGGCCACCGGCACGATACAAAGAGAAATGGCCAAAACAATGGTCAAATAAGAAAGGAATTTCATGAGAACCTCCTTCGGTTTGGTATGGGTGCGAATTCCTCATGCCATCTGAAGATCTTGATTAAGGAAGTAGACCCTACTATCTACCCGCAAACATCGGACCAGGAGGTGTTGGGACAAGAAGTCGAAGGGAAACCCTATGATAAATATGAGGTTTTGCCGATTGTCCCTGTAGAGCATGGCGCAACTATTAATGTAAAAAATCGTCGATGACGTAAATTTTACAAATAGTCTATGAACTTTTTACAGCTTACTAACTGAAGAGAGTCAGTCGGGATGCCACTTTTAGTAATGGAATAAAATGGAAAGTAGGAGCGAAGGAAGGAATGAAAATCATAGGATTTGAGGGAGTGGGATTCAACTGGAGCCAATCCCTTCGTCAAGCGCCTCCATTAATGATTTTAGGTGTGAGGGCCGAATAGGCTTTTCCAAGCACCCGGCCAAATTAAAACTTTGCGCTCGAGATTGAATGCCCTTTTCACCGCTGACAACGATGATGTCAATGTTGGGATTAAACGATCGAAAAATCCTGATTAAGTCCCATCCGTTGATTTCCACATTTAAGACGGGGGGAAGATTGATATCGACGACGGCCACTTCGAATAATTTTTCTTTTATTTTCTGGATGGCCTGCAACCCGTCTTTTGACGTATCGGCATTATATCCATACATGCCCAGAATCGCCTTGAGGCCGTCACGACTATTCTTATCATCTTCGACGATTAATACATTCTTTTTAGACATGCCGCACCGTTTTGTGAGGTCTAAACCGCAACAGGCCTACCGTTTTTGAGGCATTGTTCACGCCCTGTCTTGCACGCACATTCGGTTCCCGGAATACCATGGTCATTATCGCGCTATGGCGTAACGGGATTATTGACGATTTCTTTGACCAACGTATGAGCCTTTTCGGCTAAATTCATCGCCATCGACATGTCATCTTGAGAAAATGCCTCTCGGGATTTCTCCAGAAAACTATTGATTGAAATATAGGTGTCATACTGTTCCTTGGTCAGTTGACTCTCATCGATCGTGCGCATCAAATTTTGCGTTTCCTCTATTTTTGTTTTGTACGTGACAATCACCTGACCATTATCTTTATTAGGGGTTTCAGGGACAAGGACCGCCGGTTTTTGATCTTGAAAAGCCGGCGCTTGTGGTTGGGATTGAGCAGGGACGGAAGAACTTTTGCTTTTTTCCGGTAAAGGGTTGGAATGAGTGGCACCATCGTCGGAAATCGTTCTCTTAAAAAACGAACCCGAGGAAAGATGAATGATTGATGGTTGAAGTTCATTCATCATGAAGAGAATCTGAGTAGGATGTTCCACCCACGATGATGGGACAGCGCTGTTGAATGAGCATCCCTCAAGTAGCAAGACGGCCGTTCCTATGGCCAGTGGCAGTTGAACCCACGAGAGCATGATGTTGCGACCGGATGACAACCAAAAAGTGAAGTTATATTTTTTTAGGCAACCGGATGTGAAAGGTGGTGCCTTTTCCCATTTCTGACTGAACATCAATGACTCCTTCATGCAATTGGACAAAGCGATAAGCTAAAGGAAGACCCAGGCCACTTCCGTGATGTTTGGTAGTGTAATACAATTGAAAGATTTTTTCTCGTTCTTTTGCGGGGATCCCCTGTCCCTGATCGCTGATGGAGATTAGGATTTCGTTGTCCTGCTGATTCGATGTGGCAATTCGAATGTCGCCGCCCTCCTCCATGGCTTGACAGGCATTCAGCATAATATTCAGAAGCACCTGGCTTAAAAGATCCTGGTCTGCAGAAATCAAGGGAAGGTCGTGATCGCACTGGAAGATGAAGTGGATCCCCTTGTTACCCCATTCCGCTTCCAAAAGGCTTGCCTCTTTTCTGATCAATTGATTGACATTGACCGAAGTGATTTCCAGTTCTTGCGGACGCATGAATTTTAAAAATCCGACGACGACACGATCTAACCGATGGACTTCACCCTCCAAGACCTGCAAGCTCCGCTGAAATTCCCCATTCAAGCTTTTCGTTTCTTCTTTTAATATTTCGAGATGAATAACCATTGAGTTGAGCGGGTTTTTGACTTCGTGGGCGAGCCCGGAGGTCAATTGTCCTAGTGTCGTGAGTTGAGCGGCATAACGAACCAATGATTGCAGGGTTTTCATGGCTTCAACATCACGGCATAAAATCATGGCTCCGTGAAAATGTGAGAAGTTCCCCAGGCATAACACGGAGATCAAGAAGGATTTATTGTCTCCTTTTCTGGGTAGAGAACAAGGCATTGCCCTATAATCGGTCTTTTCCGCAAGCGCTTGGTCTACCAGACGAACGAGTGCCGTAAAAGAGGTTCCCAGTATGTCCAGCCGCTGGCCGCGTAGGGAAGAAACCGGGAAATCCACCATCATTTCCATAGCTTGATTGAAAAACAAAACCTTTCCCTGCCCATCGACAAGAATGACGCCATCCTCCAAATGTTCGATGACGCCGTCAAGATGCGATTCTTCGCTCAGGGCTTTTAAGCGATCGGATTTGAGTTGTTGTCCCAGCAATTGGAGCTGGGCAGCCAATTCCCGAAATTCGTCTGTCCGGCTCAAATCGGTTAACACCTCAAAGTGTCCCTGACGCAACTGCTCCATTTGATAGGCCAAGGCATGGATAGGCCGTAAGGTCAGAGCCGCCAGTCCCATGGTCAGCAGCCAGGCAATGGGCAAGGCGATCAGACCGAATAAAATACTGGTTTGTAATGACGAGGTCATGCGTTCACGGAGAAGACTGGTATGAATGCCGACAATCACTTCACCGATGGAGACATTTTCCCAGGCCATGGGTAGCGTGCTGTCAAAAATGGTTCCTTCCTGATACAAGACTTTAAAACGATCAATCGGTCCAAGCGAAAGTAGATCTTCCAGTTTGGGCCTATTGGGATGTTGTCGTTCGGTTTTCGTTCCTTCGGAATGCAGAACGGTTTTGCCTTGCGTATCGACAATTAAGGCATAGAGAAGATGGGGAGAGTAGCCCACACTCGCTTCAAGAAATTTCTTCAGTTCCTGGTTCGCTGCCAGCAGGACAATCGGATGGCTATTGGAGGGCTGCGCATTGAGTACGGCCCGCTTGCTTTGCTCAAAAATCTGTCGTTTGATAAGGGAAACCTGTTCCGAAGTTTCCCGGACAATCACATGGCTTAACTGCGAAAGATTGAGAAACGTACTCCCAACGACGACAACCAAAGTGATAATTGAAACCCCTAACGCTTCCTTCCCTTTAACGTTCAATCGCATCGTGCAATCCGTATCGATGAAGCTTATTGTGAAGCGTTTTAAGACTGACGCCCAGAATCTCCGCGGCACGGGTCTTATTATTTTGACTGAATTTCAACGTCTGAACGATGAGCTGGCGTTCGGCATCTTCAATCGTTGAACCCAGGGGAAGCTGTACCGTCTCGTTTTTCTCGCCGAATTCCGCGGCCACCGCTTTATTCCCAAACTCAGGAAGATGAGCCGTGGTCATGATCTCGGATGTGCATGTCATCACCGCCCGTTCAATGGCATTCCTCAATTCCCGCACATTCCCCGGCCACGTGTGATTCAACAGGCAACTTAATGCCTCATCGTCGATAGATTGCACATTTCTCGAATAATTGGCATTGAATTCTTCGATAAAGGCCTTCACCAAAAGGGGAATATCGTCTTTCCGCTCTCTGAGGGGAGGAAGCTGAATGGTGCAGACATTTAAGCGATAATACAAATCTTCGCGTAATAATCCGTCTTGAATAGCCTTTAACGGATCCTTATTCGTTGCGGCCACAACTCGGACGTCCACTTGGATAGGAGCCGTACCTCCAATTCGTTTGACGGAGGAATCTTGAAGAATCCTGAGAAATTTTGCCTGAATGGACGGACTCATTTCCGCCACTTCATCCAGAAACAGGGTGCCTCCATGTGCCAGTTCGAAACATCCGGGTTTTCGTTCCAACGCCCCGGTAAATGCCCCCTTTTCGTGTCCGAAAATTTCACTTTCCAGTAGTGTTTCAGGGATGGCCGAACAATTCACCGGAATAAAAGGACCATTGTTTCGTTCGGACAAATCATGGAGGCTTTGGGCGACTAATTCTTTGCCTGTGCCGCTTTCACCGAGAATTAAGACCCTGGCCGGTGTGGGAGAAGCCAACTCAACAAGATTGTAGATTTCCTGCATGGGTTTGCTTTTCCCAACCAATTTACCGAGTCCCCACAACCCTTTGAGTCGTTTACGTAATAGCACCATCTCTCGATGGGTTTTCCCTTTTTCCAGGGCCTTCTCAACCATGATGCGAAGCCGGGCCATGTCCAGGGGCTTGGTCAAATAATCATATGCACCCTGTTTAATGGCGGAAACAGCCGTTTCAATGGTTCCATGTCCGGTAAGAACGATGACGGGACTATAGATTAACTCTTTTTGAAGAAGCTGGATGAGTTCGAGTCCATTCACCCCCGGCATAATCAAATCCGTAAGGACCACGTCAGGATGAAAGTGCGAGATTTTACCAAGGGCTTCCGGCCCGTCTCCGGCTTGTTCCACGTTATAACCCCATTTTGCCAGAAGGGTGACCAACCCCTGACGAGAAGGTTCTTCATCATCAACAACCAAAATGTTTTGTGTCATATTGTCTGGCCTTACGACGAAATCTCGGATATTGTCTTGATGTCAAACTCCAGTATTCGATGTTCTGGACAGAGGCCGTGTTCAGAGTTTTTGAGGATTATACTCTTTACCGAAGGCCATGTTCATCAATAAACCGTGGTCGGAATATGGCATGCGTATCTACCAGGGGTGTCGAGTGGCATGACTTGTTTTGGATGCCTGACCTTCCGACTTTCTTTGTCCGGTGGAATGTCAGGAAAATTGAGAAAAATCGATAGAGCAGACGTGCGTAAATTATGCCTGGCGCATGGGGGGAGACGCCAATCAAGAGGGAAATGGCGTGTGTAATGTGTCGATCAAACGTCTAAGCGATTCGGGTTTCGTTCGGCCTTCTTCAAAGATATACCTATATTGACTTTGGGCCGATTTCATGAAATTTTCGCGTGAGTCCGGAGGCACTCCTGCCAGCGTTGCAAGAGATAGCAGATACTCTCCACTTGCATGAGCGATATCCTCCTGTAGATTGTCAAAATTTAATACGATGAATGCGATTTTTTTGTGCTCTGGATTAATCGTTCCATCGGCATGAAACCATGCACCGGGAGTGGTACTGGAGAGAAATTCCCTGGTAGGTTCGGTGAGATCTGTTGTCGCCTGACTCGTTCCATCGGTCAGCTGGGCGATGGAACCCGTTGTCGCGTCTGTCAGTTCGGTGGACGCATCAAAAGGAGCCTTGGTTAAATCCACCGTCGCGTCCGTGATACATCCAGTTGAGAATCCACCGATGAGAATAATGAGGGCGACAGAGTGACGTAGACGATGCCAGCAGCTAGGATTTTTTATCATCATAAATAAACCTTAAATTTTAACATTGACCGGATCCTTTCTTCACAGGAGCCCATCGTATATTTTCTCTTCCCTAAGTCGTTGGGACATGATGATCTCTCAAAATTAGCATAGACCAAGTTATTCCTTTTCGCATTGGACTTTTAAAGATTCAAAATCATTGGCCATGTCCAATTCGCCTAATTCACTCACTTGTTGGGCTGGGGCAAATACGACCTCCGGTCCTGAAAAGTCACGATTCTTATAGGCATAGAGCCTAGCATTGGGTCCCACCATCAGACTCTGAATATTATTATTCCAGTTTTGACCCGCCACATTTTCTAGTGTGGGCGACTGAAGGGGACCCAGCATCCTGATATGTGAGTGGTCAACATCAAGCTTGCTTTCTACAAAAAGATCAACCCAGCAATCTTTATCGACAAGTTGAATCTCTATGTTATTAGCGCTCACGACCATCTTTTCCTCTCCATAGGCCCAGCTTGCCATGAAAGTTATGAATAGGGACGCGGTGCATAGATGAAAAAGTTTCATTTGACACCTCCTGGCGACATTATGACAGTCATACGTATTTCACTAAGCCGGTCCGTATATTTGGTAAAGCAAAAAGTTGGCCAGAAGAAAAAACTATTTTAATGTCCTGTAATTACTATAGATTTATGTTTGCATAATTTTTGGGAGTATGGCTGGATCCCGCAAACATGTAATTTTTACAGAGTCGAAGGGGGTTTTTTCGGTTTTGGGCGATTGAAAGAAAAATGTTTCCATCAGGTGAGGCGTGAATTTCATTAAATTTGAAATACACATGTCTTATCAATAAGATAAACGCCCTTTAACACCTTCTGTGTCAAAGGAGAGCCTATGGAAAAGAAAATAATCCGGATTGGAGACGAGCATTATATTCTGGCCACCTCTGCTTTGGCCGATGCCCGAACGCATGTCTTAAAACATGGAGAAACCTTTGGCATTTTCAATCCCTACGGCGATATTCAACATATTGGACTGGGTGAGCAGGGCCTTTATCATGAAGGTACACGCTTTCTCTCTAAATTTGAGTTCAATCTTGAAAAAAGCCATCCCTTTCTTCTCAGTTCCACGATCAAGTCCGACAATGCATTACTGGCGGTGGATCTGACGAACCCTGATTTGTTGTTACCGCACTTGCCGCGAGGCACCCTGCATATTTCCCGTACGAAGCTTCTTTATGACGCTCGGTGTTTGGAACAGTTCCGGTTCACGAATTATTCCTCGGATCCTTTGACTTTTGTGTTCTCCATTCAGTATGAAGTCGATTTCGCGGATTTGTTTGAAGTGCGGGGAGAGCAGCGGTCGCAACGAGGAGTCGTGACCGTATCCACTCTAAGCGAGTGCTCCGTTTTATGGAAGTATCAGGGCTTGGACCATGTTCAACGTGCCACACAACTCACCACCGACCTAAGCCCGAAAAATGCCACCACGGGTTCGATGGACTTTGAATTATCATTGGGCTCTAAAGATGAAAAAATCATTCACATCAACGTTACGTGTTCGGTGAATGGTGAGGCTCCTGTCCCGATGGTTTTCTCTGTGGCTCAAACCCATGCCGCCTCAGACTTGCAAGACAGCAAAGCCCGATTTTGTGCCCTGTATAGCGGGAATGAACAATTCAACGACTGGCTGAATCGGTCTCTCGATGACGTCTGTATGATGACGACCGATCTTCCCCAGGGCCCCTATCCCTATGCGGGTGTGCCTTGGTTTAGCACGCCTTTTGGACGGGACGGCATTATTACGGCATTGGAATGTTTATGGATTAATCCGGATCTCGCACGAGGGGTATTGAATTTTTTGGCCTCCACGCAAGCTACGGATGTTCTTCCGGAGCAAGATGCGGAACCGGGTAAAATTTTACATGAAACCCGAAAGGGAGAAATGGCTGCCCTCAAGGAAATCCCATTTGCACAGTATTACGGGAGTGTGGATTCGACTCCGTTATTTATTCTCTTGGCTGGTGCGTATTACGATCGAACGGGAGACAAGGACTTTATCGTCTCGCTCTGGCCTCATGTGGATCGTGCGTTGGCCTGGATCGATCAGTACGGGGACAAAGATCGAGACGGATTCGTCGAGTATTTCCGACAAACCCCTACCGGTCTTGCTCAGCAGGGGTGGAAAGATTCTTATGACTCGATATTCCATGCAGACGGCACTCTAGCCGAAGGGCCGATCGCCCTCTGTGAGGTTCAAGGTTACGTCTATGGCGCAAAACGGGCTGCATCCAATTTAGCGGAAATGCTTGGATATGCGGAGCGGGCAGCGACATTATTACAGGAAGCTCACGTGCTCAAAGATCTGTTCAACCGGACTTTTTGGTCGGATACACTTAACACGTATGTGTTAGCTCTTGACGGAAACAAGCACCCCTGTGTGGTTCGATCGACCAATGCGGGTCATACGCTCTTTACCGAGATTGCACAGAAGGACCGTGTGGAGCGTATGGTCGAAGGATTGCTGGAAGAGGAGTTTTTTTCCGGTTGGGGGATCCGGACAATCCCGACGACTGAAACTCGGTATAATCCCATGGCCTATCATAACGGGTCGATCTGGCCGCACGATAATGCTCTCATTGCCTTGGGGATGAGTCGATATGGATGGACCGAGGGCGTTGAACGGATTTTAGGGGCTCTGTTTGATATGAGTATTCATGTTGAGCTGCGCCGACTCCCTGAGTTGATTTGCGGTTTCACGCGTAAGCCGGGAGAGAGCCCAATTCTCTATCCCGTTGCCTGTGCCCCACAGGCGTGGGCGGCAGGAGCCGTGTTTTTACTGTTACAAGCCTGTTTAGGAATGTCATTTCAAGGAACCGAACGAGAAATTCGATTCACCAATCCCTATCTTCCGGAGTTTTTGCCTTTCCTCAAAATTACAAATCTTCGCATGGGGAAATATTCGGCGGATCTGGAGTTGACCAGGACAGCCTCGGACGTCATGATCAATGTGACAAGAAAAGATGACGATCTGAATATTGTCACTGTGCGATGATTTTGATAGCTTGACAAGTCAGTCGCATTGCCCTCGTCTTTCTCTCTCTTTAACGATTTCCTGCAGCGTTCAGCGAGATGTATCAAATATGAATATGGATGATTGTGAGGCTGTGCTTTGGGGGTGTTGTCTCCTAACATTCATTTCTCCTGAAAGTCTGGCAAAGCCTGCTCTTGAAAATCCCTATGGACCAACGTTTGGCCCCATGCCTATATTATGAGTGATAGGCCAAAGACCTTTGAATGACCACCTTGTCTTTGCTAATAATAAGATTGTATAGAAAGTTCCCCTTCAAGCGTTTCCTGAACATGTCGCAAATCCTTGTTTTTGTTGAGAGGGCTTAGTAAGTCGTCAGACTCATGGAAACTGGAGAACCCCCACTGATCCTGCTTGGAAAACCAGATAAGGGTGGTTTATACGGAATGAAGCATGATGGGAATAAGATTCTCCACATAATAATGAAGCATTGAAAAAGCGAGGGCTAACTGCGAAATTTCAATGTTGTAACCTTTGGGCTTTTCTTGGTTTACTTGATAAACACGGAAAGCATGGTGAACAATCCAATTCCCGGTGTCGTGTCAGAGGTTCTTAAAACCGTGTGTGATTCAAACTAGGCGCGTTCATGTTCGTGATGAACCGAATGGCGATAAAGTCGGAGAATGAGAAAGGAAGCATGATATGCCCGTTTCCCTTCATATGAAAAGTGGAGTGACCAGTCATGGGGGTAGAGCCACTTTTTATGAAACACTTTTGGAGGTGTCCAACATTTTAAATTCCCAACGAAATACGGATGATTTATGGAAAGCCATTACCGGTCATATCAAACAAGTGATTCAATGGGAGCGTGCGGGTATTTGCCTCTATCATGCGGACATTGATGCGTTCAGGTTTTATGCAGTTGAAACGAGCATGCCGGTTGTACATTTGAAATGCGAAATGGAGATTCCTCGCGCAGGAAGTGCGATGGGTTGGGTCTATGAGCATCAACAGATTCATGTGCGGCCGAATTTACAATATGAACAATTATTTGTTGAGGATGCATACTACTGTGAAGAAGGTTTAGGAAGAATGATCAATCTTCCCCTGTTGGTCAAGGATCAGTGCTTGGGGTCCTTGAATATCGGGAGTGTGGAGTCAGGGCCACCAGACCCCGAAAATGTTCAATTTCTCTCACAGGTGGCCAAGCAAATCGCCTTGGCCATAGATAATGTTTTGGCCTATGAAGAAATTACTCAACTCAAAGAACAGTTAACGCGGGAAAATGCCTATCTCCTGGAAGAAATAAAAACTTCTCATGACTTTGGCGCGATGGTTGGAAACAGTCAAAAGTTTAAAAAGGTCTTGAGCCTGGCACAGGCGGTGGCCCCGACCAATAGTACCGTACTGGTGACAGGAGAAACCGGAACCGGGAAGGAACTGTTAGCACGCCTCATTCATGAGTTAAGCCCCAGGAAGAACAAACCCTTTGTCAGGGTAAATTGTGCGGCCTTGCCTTCCGGGCTGGTCGAAAGCGAACTCTTTGGCCACGAAAAGGGGGCCTTTACCGGAGCCGAACAATTCAGGCAAGGAAAATTTGAATTAGCGGATCAGGGCACTCTATTTTTGGATGAAATCGGAGAGATGCCGATAGAGGCCCAGGCGAAACTTCTTCGTGTTCTTCAAGATGGCATCGTGGAACGGGTTGGAGGAATCAAATGGAGAGATGTGGATGTGCGGATCATTGCGGCCACCAACACCGATTTAAACACGGCCATTTTGACAGGACGCTTTCGTTCTGATCTCTATTACCGGCTGAATGTCTTTCCGATAGATTTGCCTCCTCTTCGGGAGCGTCCTCAGGATATTCCCTTGTTAGTGCGGCATTTTATGGAAAAAAATCGGCTGCAATTTAAGCGGCCTTCCCAGGAGATTGCGCCCGAGTCGTTAGAAAAACTCGTGCAATATCAATGGCCGGGGAATATCCGTGAACTAAAAAATATCATGGAGCGGGCCATGATTTTGTCCGATTCTTCCACCTTGGTCATTGAAGAGACTTTTATTACAAAATCCGCCCCCCCTTCCGAGGTTTTGCCTCCGACAAAATTAAAAGATCTGGAGCGGTTGCGTATCGAGCAGGCCTTGGAAAGCTGTGAATGGCGGATTGAGGGCCCGTTGGGAGCGGCAAAACAACTTGGATTACACCCCAGCACACTCCGGTACCGCATTAAAAAACTGGGCCTTCGCGCGTTGCAGGACGTTTCCTGATCTCCTCTCTCTTCTGAACAAATTGCCAGACTTCTCTATCTTCTAAAAGATACTCACCTCTAGTTTATCTAGAGTTCCCCATCTGTATGGGTTGGGGTGAGAGCCAGGAGCCGCCTTGCGGTCATGCGAAGCATGAAATTCTAGGAAAGATACCACGGGTATACGCCCGTGGAGGTTCATTCAATCCCTGAGTTCAATTCTTCCGGGTTCAACGGTTTTGAAACAGGATGTGATCTTCCCTTTCCCAGATGTTGTCATGTCTCCTCCTCTCCTGAAAGAATTCCCTTTGAAAAAGCGTGTCCCGGGAAACCTGTCACGGGGCATGCTGGGGATCAATGACGGGTCGTGAGGAAGACCGTCGAGGATATGTCGAACTGTGATGAATTGGAAACAAAACAAGTCGAGTCTTACGGAAAATGATCTTAGTCGACACACCATTTCTTGATATGGTTGAATATCAGAAAACCGAGGCATGATTCATATGGGATCAATTGAAAGAAATTATCGGGCTTTATTAAACGTTGCGATTGAACTCAACTCCCAACGGGACACAAAAAATCTTTGGCAAGCGATCACAGAACAAATTAATCAAGTGCTTCCTTGGGCGCGGGCAAGCGTCACTCTGTATGACCGGGAAGCGGATGGGTTTCGCTTTTACGTTGTGGCGACCAATCTGTCGAAAGTCGTCCTCCAGCAACATTCCGTAATTCCTCGGTCCGGGAGCGGCATGGGGTGGGTATGGGATCACAAAAAAATACATGTGCGTGCTGATCTCAAGCAGGAACGGGTCTTTCTGGAAGATCAATGGTATATGGAGGAAGGACTGGGACGGATGATCAATCTGCCCTTGTTAGTCAGAGAAAAGTGTTTGGGGGTGTTGAATATCGGGAGCGTGGATTCCGGCAACCCTGATTCCGATACTCTTGAGTTTTTAGCACAAGTGGCGATGCAAATTGCCTATGCGATTGACCATGTCCAGGCCTATGAAGAGAACAACCGCCTTCGTGAGCAGTTGGCACGGGAGAACGTCTACCTGGTTGAAGAACTGAAATTGACAAAAAACTTTGGGGCCATGGTGGGAAAGAGCCAAGTTTTTCAACATGTCTTGGAACTCGCCCGTGAAGTGGCCCCCACCACGTCGACCGTTTTAATCACCGGGGAGACGGGAACCGGGAAAGAATTACTGGCCCAAGCAATTCATGATTGGAGCCTGCGGGGAAACAAGCCGTTTATTCGCGTCAATTGCGCGGCGCTTCCGATGGGATTGGTGGAAAGTGAACTATTCGGTCACGAACGAGGAGCGTTTACCGGGGCCGATTCCAGGCGTGAGGGGCGGTTTGAGTTAGCCCATGGCGGAACCCTTTTGTTGGATGAAATCGGTGAAATTCCTATGGAGGTGCAGGCCAAATTGTTACGGGTGCTCCAGGACGGTATGGTTGATCGTGTGGGCGGCAAACAGTCGATCCCGGTCGATATTCGGCTTGTGGCCTCCACCAATGCCGATCTGACCTCCGCCATTGAGCAAGGTCGTTTCCGAGCCGATCTCTTCTACCGGTTACATGTGTTTCCGATCACTATTCCGCCGCTCCGTACCAGACCGGAAGATATTCCAGAACTGGCGCAGCATTTCTTGGAACACTACCGAAACAAACTCAAGCGGCCTTGTGAGACGATTGAGCGGGATTCTTTAGAGCGATTGATCCGGTATGGCTGGCCAGGCAACATTCGAGAGCTGGAAAATGTCATCGAACGTGCGGTGATTCTCTCCCACCAACAGATTCTGCGCATTGATGAACGGCTTCTGATTCCCTACAGTACGAAGTTCGAACCAAAGGCACCAGCCGGACTGATCGATTTCGAACGGCAACATATTCTTCAAACCCTCGCCTCAAGTAATTGGCAGATAGAAGGCGGCGGAGGAGCGGCAGAACAATTGGGGTTGGCCCCAAGCACCCTCCGGAGCCGGATCAAAAAGTTAGGCCTTCGGCGTCCCACTAGCTCAATCTCCAAAAAGTAGTCTTTGAGAATCACCTCCTGTGAGGTCTCCGCTTTCCTTATCGAGAAATCTAGAGACGTTTCACCACGATTGTCCGTGGCTGTAACCCACGATTTCCCACCGACTTTCGTGGGTTAAAAAGATTTTTGGTTTTTATTTCCAAAAATAAAATATAACATTTTGTTTTTATTGCTTTAATTCATGAAATAGATTTCGCGGCACAGAAGATGCTTTGGGTAAAGGTATAAGAAAAATGACAATCAAACAAAGGAGTTCCCAATGACAATCTCAAGACCACAAAGCCCAACGCCATCGGAATGGAGAGCATTACCAGCCGTGAGAGTTTTCGCGATCTCTTTGATGCTAGTTCCAATGGGTGTTTTGATTTCGGCCACGTCAAATGTGTCTGCTGCCACCGGATTTAACGAGGGACAGCAGACACTCCTCTCCGGAGATCGAATCCTACTGGGCACGATCGAGGAGATCAGAGGCAGCCAAGCGAGGGTCGATACCGGTGAGATACAACCTCGTTATTTGCCGATGAATGTGCGGAAGGGCAAGGGATTGCCGGCCCTCAAGAAAGGTGATCGCGTCGAGATTACCGTCAACGACCAGAATCTGATCGTCGATATTCATGTGGTAGGAGAGGAAAGTCACCATCGCATCCTTGTCGGTAAGCTCCCCCAGCCGCTCATCACCGGACATGAAAAAGCTGTGATTCGAACGGAAGATGGGCAGGAGGAGTCTCATGTGGTGAGGCCTCTGGCCAGAAGCAAAGTCGCTTCCGTTCCAGTGGGTGCCCAAGCGGTCTTTCTTCTCGATGAAATGCAGCAGATTGTCGATGTCACGTATGGGAGCAAGGAGGCCGTTGCGGAGGCTCAGCAGTTATGGCAAAAAAAATCGCCCCCTAAGGCGAGCTTTAGCAGAGTAACAGGCGTGATCCTCAAGCCCTTGGACAGTAACATCATTATCATTCAAACCGAAGGGGGCGCCGAGCAATCGTACGAGGTCCGTCCAATCCCTCAGAAGAACCTTGCCAAACTATCCAAAGGCGAAACGGTGGCCCTTTTTATAGATGACGAAAATAAGGTTACCGATGCGTCGAGCATCGGGTTCGGACACCAATAGTAAGGCGGTGAAAACGGTTTTACCTCACTGAAACATATTCTCAGGAAGGAGAAGATCATGTTGACACAAGGCATTCCCGTAGGCGGTTTACACACCATTGGACAAATCGTCGCGACCAACACCTTACAGTTTCATGCTCAGCAGAACGGATTGGCCATCGCGGTAGCGCTTCTTTCGACACATACGGCCGGGTCTCCGGTGGTGGATGACCAAGGACGGTATATCGGCTTTATCAATGAGTTCGATGTCATGCGAGCTCTTGCGGCAGGGAAAGAGCTTGGCAACGTCGTCGCGGAAGACATTATGCGCAAGGATCAGATGGCCGTGACTCCCTCAACACGGATTGAGGAGGCCGCCACGAAGATGGAAGAACATCATGTCTTCAATCTGCCCGTGATCGACCAAAACGGGGTCGTGGCTTACTCGGTCTCTCGACATGATCTGTTGCGGGCGTGGATTGGCCTGGGCGTCGGCATGGGACTTGACCCGTAAACTTCAGGCCGAAGGCCGATCCTTGTGGGTCATGGACAAATAGGGATAACGAGTCATGTCTCACTCAAATCTTATGTGAGACATGACTCGTTAGATCAAGGCCTCGAAAAATGTGAATTGACGAAGGAGTCCTTTTCATGGTGAGTCTTCAGCATCTCATCCAGTACCAATTAAGTGAAGGTCTGACAGAACACGAATTGGCGGAAGACATTGGTGTTCCCAAGATTACGATTCATGGGATTCTTAAGGGCAGAAACCCGAAAAGTTCCGATATTTGGAAGAAATTAGCTCGCTATTTTCACATGGATGTGGATCTCTTGCGTTTCGGTAAACTCGGCCTTGCCAATTCACAGAAAAAAAAGGAAGATTCTGCCGATAATCATGGGCGGTATCGAAAGGTGCCGATCCTCTCTTGGACTCAAGTTTGTTATGTTATGGAACGCCAAGACTTCCCAATGTTCTTGCCCGTGGGAGAAAGGATGGTAGAGACTGAGATTTCTGGAATGCGGGTGTTCGCATTGTACGTGAATGACAATTCTATGGAACCCCTGTTCCATGAAGGGGAGATCATTTTTTTGAATCCTGACCTTGAACCTCAGCCTGGGGATTATGTGGTTTTTTGGGATTATATGGATGGTGAGGATCGTGGTTGTATCAGGCAGCTCAAAAAGATCCAGGAACGATATGTCTTGCATCCGCTTAATACCCAATTCAAGGACACGCCTTTCACGAGTCACCAGAAGATTGTAGGTCGGGTGGTCCGGCTTCGCATGAATCTTTAACCGCTTCGTTTGGATGCGATTGATTTTACTATTTGATCAATGATGATTCGTGGAATTGCGGGGAAGACCGGCTGACATGATCGAATCCCGGGGAGGGTCAAATAAAAAGTGAAATCCAAAGTTTCCTCCTAATGGCCATGAGATAGTAGAGCGCTTTGAGGACAACCAACAGCAGAGGTGAGGCATGAGCATAACACAAATGTCTACAACGGTTCCTGACGCCCTCATCCTCCTAGGGCAGTCTCAGGGGGTGCCCGCGCAGCCGAAACTTACCAGTTCTCCTTTGTTGGCAGCCTTGAAAAAGGTGGGAACGGAACACATTTATGCCGATACGGCAAGCCAGGAAGAGTTGGGAGAGGTTTTGAGAGTTGATCAGGGGACTATACTTGAAGAGATAGACGGAAACACCGTAAACCAGCCGCTGATGGCCAAGGTCATCAAAGGATATCTCGAACGTGATGACCCAGCCGAATGGGTACAACAGCTTCATGAACAAGGGCAGGAATGTTCGCAGAAGGAAATCCTTCCGTTGCTCTATAGCATTGTCTGCGGGAGTCTCGGCGCGGACATGGTGCGGGTTTTCGCGAGGGGTCGTTCGTGGGAAGTGAGTCTACAGCTCCACATGGGGTTGCTCAATAATTACTAAAAAGCGAAGGCAATAGGTCGTTCGCTGCGACGGATGGTCCCTAGTGCCTTGGTGAAAGTGCCATTTGCTCCTCACGCACCGATGTGTTTTCTGATTGCACGGGACTTGGAAAACGAAGGCATCCCGGTGAATTTTACCTCCACCTTTTCAACGAGACAGGTCATTGCCGCGGCCCTGTTGGCCAATGTTACGCGAACGAATGTTTTTATGGGACGATTGGACCAAGGCCTCAAAGCCGAGCTGCTTGGCGCACACGTGGTTCTGGAAGCGCAGCGGATACTCATCCGGCTCAGGCAAAACCCCGGAGTTAAAACTCAACTAATAGTCGCGAGTCTGCGTGACTGGCGGAGTCTCCTCCATACCTCTGGGTGCGATGCCTATACCGTACCGCAAGGTTCTCCAAGAGTTTCTCGAACAGGATCAAGTGACCCCCGGTTCCATCCATAGTCGCCTCTGATACGTTGTACGAAGATCGCCTAGGAATTCGGACACGATCGTCGCTAGCACTAGGTGCTGATCGTATAGCCAGGCTATACAAGTTCGAGCCAGAATTTGTGGAGTTCCTCCTTGAGTACCGGAGGACCAGCGAATATCAAGATTTGGATGCGATGGCGATCATTTGGTGCGACGGTTCGAAGAAGCCGGATTCGGAGATGTGTTTTACGCTCCCGATCATCACGAATGGACGGCACTGCAACAAGGAAAAGTTCCGAACTTGGAAGCTCCCATCACGACGAAGCCGTCGCTGGATACGTTGTACAGCCTTCTCTCGCCGATGCGGACTTTGAGAAATATCAGGAAGACATGGATCGGGAAATGAAGTGGTATTGGAAGAAGACAAATTAGGAAAGAGAAGTAGCTCTTATTTTTGAAAAAGTGAACCCATGATACGCATCAAACGTGTCTATCGTGAGCCGAGTTCGCACGATGGAACCAGAATCCTGGTGGATCGGATTTCGGCCGCGCGGGATAAGCAAGGAGCGGGCGAATTCCCGCAGGATGGCTGTATGATTTGTAGCGCCGAGCAGTTCTCTCCGAAATGGTTCGGACATGATCAAAACAAATGGGAGACCTTCAATAAGAGCAAGCGCTATCGAAAAAAGGAGCTTTCCTCCGCTGAACCGAGGAAAGCGCTAAAAGAGCTTGACGGCTTTCCCATAAAAAACGCTCACTCTCGTGTATAGTGCCGCTGACGAGGAGCATAACCGCGGTGGTTTTGAAAGAGCTTCTGGAAGAGTTGGCGTAGGACTTCATTCGCAATAAAATAGGAGATCACCTTCGGTTGGTGGATTCGTCGTAATGGTCGTCATGAAAGGAAGGAATTTATATCATGAACGATGTAGCGAATAAGGAGAAGCGTGATGGCCGTTGAATCTTCAGTATAGAGTCAGATTGATGGCACGCAAGGAAGTGGCCCAAAGAACGATGGCCTTTTATTTTGAACGACCAGCCGGCTTTTTGTTCCAAGCCGGGCAGTTCATCGATCTCATGCTCCTCGATCCACCGGAAACCGACTCCGAGGGAAACATCCGGGCGTTTACCATTGCCAGCGCTCCGACGGAGGAGCGCCTTATGGTGGTGACGCGATTGAGAGATACGGCCTTTAAGCGTGTGTTGACGGGGATGCCTTTGCATACGATGGTCAACATTGAAGGTCCATTTGGAAAATTAACGTTGCCTGAGAGTGCCGCGAGACCGCTGGTTTTTCTTGCCGGTGGAATTGGGATCACGCCATTTCGAAGTATGCTTGTGGAAGCGGCTACATGCAATTTTCCCCATCGTCTCGTCCTCTTTTACTCAAACCGTCGTCCCGAAGATGCGCTGTTTCTTGATGAACTCCAAAGTCTTCAGCAGAAGATCCCCGGTTACACCTTTGTCGGCACCATGACCCAACTGGAACACTCCGATTATTCCTGGACCGGGGAAACCGGTCTCTTGGACCACGCCATGCTGACCAGGCACCTTCAAGGTATAGAATCGCCTCTATACTATATTGTTGGGCCTCCGGGCATGGTGAAATCCTTTCAAGCGATCCTCAGGAATGCTGGCATTCGCCAAGCCGATATCCGTACTGAAGAGTTTGCAGGGTATTAGGTATTAATGGATAGAAGCTTGAGCTCATGCAGATGCGAACCCTTTTCCTCGAACTCAGGCTTGACAATCATGTGGGGTGCGGTCGTGGGGGGTAATTGAACAGGTATTCTATCCCTGACAGCGGAAGAGAGTGAAGAAACATGATTAGCATCGATAATTTGCCTCGAAGGTTTTGCCATCTATGAACGTCTGTTTACCAGATCCCTCCCTCTTAAATTTCTCTTAATTCCTGTCCTTTTCCGATAATCTACGATCAGTCGATGAGTGAAACTGGCTGGATGAGCTGAGTCTTCTAGCCATTTCTACCAATTTTTTAACAAAGAAGATCCGTGAAGGTATTATTAAGACAATCCGTCTCATTCCTCACAAAAAAAACAGGCGTATGGCAACAGTCGAGAGTCAGCCGTTGCGCGATAGCAGACGAGTATTTGTAGGACTGCATATCCAGCCAAAAGGCGGTCTCCTTTAAGGTTTTAAAATTTTCTTTCATTGAGCATTTGATCCACGATATAACGCGGTGGAACACAAGAAATCCACCACCCTATTTGGCGGCGATGATTCCTAATGGCTATGTTTTTGGTAATGTGTAGGTCTAAAGCCTCAATATTACTATGATTATTTTGACTAATTTAATGACTGATATCTGGTATTGGATATGCTTTATTCATCGTATAAGACCTGGTCTAAGTCCTAGAAGATGCCCCGGGTACGAGAATGACCTTTAATGGTTTTTTTTATGTTTCCTAAAGGAGGCGTTATGAAAAACGGAAGAAAAAGTAACCCTATTATAGTGTTAGGAAGTTTAGCGGGAACATGTTTATTGGCGACGGTGGCCTTTGGTAATCCATCTATGCTTCCGGAACATCCGGGTTATCCCATGAAGGGATCCCAAAGTCCGGTGACGGATGTGTCAACGGCCTATGATGCAGGACAAGAAAATTTGTACGAAAACAAGGCCTTGAATGCTGCAAGTACATCGTACAATAAAGGTATGAAAATCCGTCGAGCCGGTCAATTAATGGGAGTAGACCAGACAGAGGAGCCAAACGAGCCGAGTGGACAGGAACACATGACTAGACAGAACTAACACCCACAAAAACGAGACCATAAGGTTTTGTTTGGCCTAACTGGAACAAGACCGAGGAAGAACTCGACAGTTTTTCCTCGGTTGGGAGGGCTATAGATACGTGATAGGCGCAAAGAGTTTGAACTACGGGTACTCCCGTCACGTGTGAAAATGCTGTGGTTATACATCTTGAACTCCAAGGTCTCCAGCGGGAGAACCAAACTTTCTCACAACAGGGGAACCAGAGGCTCTGAATCACGAAATACTGATCAGACTTTTACTTGTGCTTGAATCATCTCTATTCAATCATTGTTGGTTCAGCAGCCATGGAGCAACCATTCCCAACAATCGTGAACCTGTTGGCATTCGGAAAGGTGCCATCCGTACTGAAGAAATCGCCGTGTACTAGGTGGGTTGAAGCGTGAACTTAATCCAGGTGCGTGCTCTTCTGTCTGCAAAACAGGCGCGGAAATTATGTAGTATACATTCTTGGGGACCATCGAATAGCAAGTTTTTCATCTGAAAGCGAAAAGGGATTCGGAAAAATTGATAAGAGACAAGCGCACTATTCGAATTATGCTATTGAGGGTTCTCCGTTCCTGAGACCCATCTTCGAATTTCTCCTGATTCCTCTCATTACTACGAAGTTGCCTCTTCTGGTTTTACGCTGAGCCTCAGAATTTCATTGAGGAATTGGTCGCGAACGCGGCGAATCGCTGCCAAGCGTTTGGGTCGGTCTAGAGACCACCATTTCAAAGGGTTTAAGTCCTTCACGGTTGGAGGCGGCACCTTCGCGGCAGGTCCCTGCCCCAAATCATATCCTGTTGCGTCTTGTCTTGCTTCGTAAAATTTCTCATACATGGCATCGTATAGTCCACGGGGTTTCCAATGCATGTGGTTCATTATCCTTTGTCTCCTACACTAATGAAGAGGGGGTGCCTCGGGAATAAAGCTGGCTCTAGATATTTAAATATACATTCAAGGTAAGACCCAGAAATTTTTTTTAATTCTCGACTGGCCTTCTCGCGCCCGTTGAATTCTCGTTTCAACTTAGGAAGTCTGCCATGCCCATTTGTACGGGCATGACAGACAATTTGTGATGCATAAGAGCCAAAAATCCCATGACTTCTGGTTTAGGCAGCTTTTTTATTCCGATCGTTTGCTGAAGACCATTTTTCAACAGATAAGGGCCCTCGTTTCCCAAGATCTTCCCTATAGGACGCCCAGATTGCCGCTGCCCACATCATCAACATCACACTCAGCAAAGTGATTGTGGCTTCTAATAACATTTGATACCTCCTTTGTTTGATGGTTATTTTTTCTGCTCGACCTGATCCGACTGCAATAGAACCTATCCCTACCTCATGACCTCATTGAATTCCAGAATTGCTGTGATTCCAGCCCCGCTAATGATTGATTGTGTTTAGCCAGTATTCCTGTTCTGACGGACAAATAAAGCCGGTCAATAAGGCCTCTGATTCATCCGAATGCCGACTACACAGCGGCCAGGTAACCTCCTGCAAAAGAAGGCTCCGTTTTCACCCTTTGTAATGTTTCCTCAATTCGCTTGGGGTGGCCCCAATCACTCCAGAGGACCCCTTGCAATTCCATGGTCATAATTTCCTGAGGAACATGTTGAAGCACATCGAATGAGATATTCTTGTTCGGCATGGCTGCATAAATCGCTTTCAGAACTTTAGATTCTTCCGACGTACCGATTGCCTTTCCAAGTTGTTCGAATAACACCATCATGTCTGGCGCCAATTTCCATCCGAGGCTCCAGATTGCCTCGATCTTTGACACTAAAACCATGGTATTCCATTTTCCGTTTGCCGCCATTGCTTCACGCGCTTGCATCACATTAGGTTTTTCCAAAAACCTTTCAACGGTCAATAAGGGATAGCCATCCACTATCGAATGGACTTGGTCAGGAATGATCCACCCATACTCCAACTCCAAACGATCTGGAGGAGCTGCTAAAAGAATTGGACAATTTGTAACCCATTCGGCCATCCATGCAGCGCGCTCGATTAACTCCAAGAAGCGATGCTCAGGATAAACAAAATGATCAGACGGATAGATCACTACAGTGCCAATGGGATCTTTTTCACGAATATAGGTCAGTGGCAAAAAAATTCCTGGCCCTGTGTCACAATTTTTCGGCTGAACCAAGACTTTGCCGCAGGCCCTTCCATCTAATTGTGCCCAGGCTTCGGGTTCGTGGTTCCTCGCAATTACGGTAACTGTTCGCTCCGGTTTCGTAAGTAGGATCGCCCGATCTACTGTGTACTGAAACATGGATTTGTTGCCGAAAAAGGTGCAGTATTGTTTTGGCTTGGGCTTTCCTAACCACTGTTGAATCATAGGTTGCATGCGCACGCCGTTACCTCCCGCCAAAATGACTGCCCAATGCGGAGATTGTCGATATGCGTTTTTCACTCTGCCCTCCTTGTCATATGGTTTATGAGAAAGCCCTCGGTTATCGCTTGTTTAAACAATACACATACAACATGAACGAACCATGAACAAACCATGAAGAAGTCTTCATGAAAGGGACTGGCTTTTCGTAAAGCCTCAGGACTTGGAAAATTACGTGTACCGGTAGGGCAAAGAATGGGTGAATAGAAACGCCAAACGGACGAGGTGAAAAGTAAAAATGGAGCGACTGGCTCGCTCACTATCGATTAGGTGAGGGGATAGTCATGTGTGACTCCGCTCCTCGCGAGAGTTCTGAGATACCCCCTCGTTAGGCAGACAGAGATTCCCCCACATTGATCGGAATTTTTTCTTCCTGAGATCACGACCGAGGCAATGATATACACCTTTCAGAACCAGGAGGCCTCGCTCATTACATTTCGAAGAGACCTCCTGGTGGAGACTCCTTATGCGTTACGCATGGCTGGGGCCTAAAACCGGCTCAAGCACCACATCCCACATAATCTCATGTTCCCCAACATGAGGAAATTTCTTCTCTATTGCCTTACAAGCTCTTCGCTTCGCTTCATTTAAAGCCGCATGCACACTTTCAAATTCCTGACCGCAATAAAGGTGCTCCCCAGCTCCGTCCACAATCACACGGTTACCAATTCCGTAACCTATAAGTGTTTTGTACGGTACACAGTTCGCCCCATCCTGAGTTTCGTGAACAAAAACCTGAGCTCTAATTTTCTTTCTGTTTTTTGTCATAATCATTTACCTTCAATTTTTCCTTGGATCACTCCCCAAAACCTTCTTCTTCCATCTTTCCGAACCTGCCAGGATAGGGAATTCAGTAGTTATTGGAAGGTCGTCCGTCTTGTCATCGACTTCGAATCGTCTTCTCATTAAAACAGTTTGTGTTCGACCAAAGGACCAATGTCTGGTTCGAAAAGACGTAATGGGAACGTCAAGAGACAAAGAAGGTAAGGTACTAACCCAAGCCATGAGTATTATTGCCGCACTCAATAGAGGTATACTCCCATAAAGAAGTGCATGTATTTCCATCATCGTTATTGCCTCCTGCCTGAAATTGATTCTTCATCCCTTTTTTCTTTGTGGATATTTTTCTGTCCTGTGCACTCACTGTACCGAATTAGCATGAACAAACCATGAACAGACCATGAAGAAATCTTCATCTGGGTTGGTGATTCTTTAACCTGTCCACGGTCCACCAAAACCCGTGAATGGAGAGAGATATTCGAAGTTCAAGAGAAACGACTGTTGGGCTGGATTCAGAGATATCGATTTCTCAGAAATGGGAGAATAAAGAGCGGAGTTTACAGGCAAGGGTTGGAGGATTGCGGGACGTTGTTGAAGACTGGAAGAAGCAAGGTGAATACAGAACCTTTTCCTACTTCGCTTTGGACCGTGACCGTTCCGTGGTGAGCTTCAGCAATCTCCTTAACGATAGGGAGTCCAAGGCCGGTTCCCCCAGAGTTCCTTACCCTAGAGGAATCAGTCCGATAAAAACGATCGAAAAGACGCGGAAGGTGTTTCGGTTCAATCCCTTGGCCGGAGTCCTCAACCGCAATGGCCACATTATGCTCCCTCATTTCCAAGCGAACCACAACCGTTCCGCCGGGTGGGGTGTAACGAATGGCATTATCGAGCAAATTGATCAATAATTGTTTTATCCGGTCTGAATCTCCCAGCACCAGTGGCACAGGCTGAGGCTTGAGGGTGAGCGAAATCTGTTGATCTTCGGCAAGTACGGTAAGTTCGTCGACGAGATTCTGCAGCACCGGCTCAAGCTCAAGCGGCACAAGTTGAACGGCAGAACGATCGCCGGAAAACCTGGCCAGGGTCAAAAGTGAGCGACTCAGAGCCACTAACCGCTCTACTTGTTCCAGATTCGTCAATAGCGCCTCTCGATATTCCTCAACCGTTCGAGCTTTCTGGAGTGTCACCTCTATATTTCCTTGAAGAACGGTTAAGGGAGTTTGCATTTCGTGTGCAGCATGGTCGACGAAATGCCTTTGGCCTTCGAAATCTTTTTGAATTCGCTCGAGCATGGCATTGAACGCTTTGGTCAGCGGCTTAAATTCTCGGTATGGTGGATTGAGGGTCAATTGTGTTCGAAAAGGTGGCCCTGAGATGTTCTCTGCCGTCGTACTGAGGATTTTGACGGAGGATAAGGCTTTTCTGGCTACCCAATCACTCCCTAACCATGCAAAGACAGTCGTGATGCTTGAGAAGACTGCCAGCAGCATGAGAAGACTGCGCAGGGCTTCATGTGAAAAACGAAGAGGTGTTTCAACTTGGAGTATATAGTGCGGGGCCTTTTGCTCTGGTACCGGGACTGAAACCCGTCGAATTGGAGTAGCGTTGAGGGGATGAACCGTATCATGCACAATCTGACCCTGCTGAACCTGAGAGAGCAAGGCATCGGTGATTGGTGGCCGGGGGGTCGCAGCTGCCCCCTTCCAAATTAGTTTTCCATCAGAAGACAGCACGAGGATAAAGTGGGATGCCTCTCGTAGTGTGCGTTGTTCCTCTTCAGAGGTCTCACGGAGATCAAAGTTGAGTATTTCTTGGGTGGATGTGTGTAGAAGATTCGGCTGGGCTTCGATTAATCCGCCAAGGGTTTTCGCGAGATCCACCAAACGGCTATCTACATACTGGTTGAGCGCTCGCTCAAAACCCCAATAAATCAGCCCAGTAAAAGCAGCGAGCAAGGCAATGACGAGCGCCAGAGCCGAATGTCGAATCTGGCCTCGAAATGATTTCATGAGGATTCCTCTGGTGTTTCCAGCATATATCCTGCTCCGCGAACTGTCGTAATGAGAGGCGGCGAATGGTCTCGATCGATCTTCGCCCGCAATGCTCGAATATGTGCGTCAACAATATTTGTCATGGGATCGTAGTTGATGTCCCAGACATGCTCGATAATTGTTGTTCGGGTCAAAACTCGATTTTTGTTCCGCAACAGATACTCTAAAAGCGCGTATTCTTTATTCGTTAACAAAATCTCTTGTCTTCCTCGCCAAACACGACGAGTCGCAGGGTCTAGTTCCAGATCAGCAACCGTTAATCGGCTGAGTGTGTGAGGCCCACCGCGTCGCAGCAACGCACGTATGCGAGCAAGCAATTCTGCAAAAGCAAAGGGTTTGGTCAGATAATCATCGGCTCCGATGTCGAACCCCGTAACCTTATCCTGAATTGAAGCCCGGGCCGTGAGAAGGAGAATGGGCATGGTGTTTCCCTTCGCACGAAGTTGGCGACACAATTCCATGCCATCCAGCTTGGGAAGCATGACATCGAGGATTAGAAGATCGTATGCATACGTACTTGCAAACAGAAGCCCGTCCTCACCATTCGCTGCCTGGTCAACCGCGTGTCCCTCTTCCCGAAGACCTTTTCGAATGAATTGGGATAAATCAGCATCATCTTCGACGATCAGTATTCGCATAGTATGGTTCGGGTCGTACCCTCCTATTTTATTTGGCTAGGATCATCTTTTTTTGCCCTTGTTCCTGGGCTACTAACGGATGCTCTGATCATGGCCTGGCTGCATAAATGCCAATGTGATCGGGGGTTTGCTTCTGACAAGATACCGCTCTGATAGGAAGTCGTACAACCGATATCTGCTTGAATCGTACATTCTATGAACTGCCGTGAATAGATTTCTTATTCCTTGTTTCTGTTAAACTTAGGCCCGTTCCTAATGACAAAAAACAGATCGACCTTTCCAAGAAACCTGGGTTTTAGGTAACCCGATTTTCAAGTCATGACAACAAATCATTTCGAATGTCAGCTTCAATTCTTCAAGCCCTAGTTGTTTCTTTCAATTTTGTGATACCCTTTGGCCAAAAGGAGGAGTTGCACTATGGAACACCGAGATATTTATATTACCAAATTCGATCTGAACAGACTCACTGAGCTATTGGAAGTCGGGCTCACGTTCAGAGGCAATAATAGTGAAAGCCAGCACCTGGATGGCTTAAAAGAAGAGTTAGACCGAGCCCATATTGTCTCATCAAAGGACATTCCGCCTGATGTCGTCACGATGAACTCACGTGTCCGCCTATCAGATATAAGCAAAGGGAACGAGCAGGTTTATACCATAGTCTTTCCACGTGATGCGGATGCCGCGACAGGCAGGATTTCTGTTCTTGCCCCAGTTGGAACGGCTATTCTGGGGTATCGTGTAGGCGACATGGTGGAGTGGCCGGTGCCTGCAGGAAAACGGAAGCTGAGAATTGAAGAGGTTCTCTATCAACCTGAAGCTGCCGGAGATTTCCACCTTTAAACCATATTTAGCTCAATCGGCTCAACATTGAAAACCTGGGAAAGTTAAAGGATGAAGGACGCTCTCGTCGAATTCAAAAACTGCCTTGCCTCGCAATGGCTCTTCTCAAAGCAGCGGTTTTTCTATCGTTGATGCAATGCCAACCCTGTCTGAACTTGCCATCACAGCTTTATAAAGGGAAGGCTCCCATTTATTGCATCGTCCGCCACCGAAAATGAGGTGTGACTGATGTGCTGTGGTTGGTACTACCGGAGTAGATAAAGCCGATATTCACATCAGAAAATTTGTAGAGCGCTAAGCGATTCTTTCTATAAATAAAAGTCCGAACTGACTCTTCGTTGATTTCAGTAATGATTGGCTCGCCGATGCACTGGTCTAATAACATCGCCCGTGAAAGTCATGATGGTGAATGATCGGCCTCATGTCGTGATTGTCGGAGCGGGTTTTGGCGGATTGTATGCTGCTCGGGCTCTCAAGTATGAAGATGTTCGTGTGACGGTTGTTGATCGTCGCAATCATCATCTGTTTCAACCTCTGCTATATCAGGTCGCAACCGCAGGGCTTTCTTCTAGTGATATCGCCTATCCCATTCGAGCTGTCCTGAGTCGGCAACAGAATGCGCGAGTGTGTATGGCGGAGGTGGTGGCTATTGATGTGGCGGCACACAAGGTTATTTTGCAGGACGGCAAGATTGAGTACGATTACCTGCTTCTTGCTCCTGGGGGACGTCACTCTTACTTCGGGCATCCTGAGTGGGAAGCCTATGCTCCCGGACTCAAGAGTGTAGAGGATGCACTTGAGATCCGGAGTCGTATATTAATGGCCTTTGAAAGGGCAGAGAGTGAAGTAGATGAAACACGGCGGCAAGCACTGCTCACATTCGTTATCGTGGGCGGCGGACCAACAGGGGTAGAGCTGGCTGGAGCGATTGCCGAAATCGCCTGTATGGCCTTGGTGCATGATTTTCGCAGGATTAACCCGCAAGACGCTCGCATCATTCTCGTGGAAGCCGGACCGCGAATTCTCCCTGCTTTCCCTGAAGTTCTTTCTAACAAAGCCGAGGCAGTTCTGAGAGAGCTTCATGTAGAGGTGCGAACAAATTCGGTTGTCACGATGATTCGATCAGGCGACGTCATGATCGGTGATCAGTCGATTCTGGCTGAAACGGTACTTTGGGCAGCCGGTATCACGGTTTCACCCTTAGCGCAAACGCTCGGAGTTCCGCTTGATCGCGAAGGTCGCGTCCTGGTGGAATCGGATTTAAGCATACCTGGCCATCCGGAAATATTGGTCGTCGGCGATTTAGCCGCGTTTGTGGATCATGACGGCGTCCTCTTACCAGGCCTGGCTCCGGTAGCGATTCAACAGGGCCGCCATGCCGCTCAGAACATTGCACGTCGATGCAAGGGGCAGCTTCCCGAACCCTTTCACTACGTGGATCGGGGAATCCTTGCCGCGATCGGGAGGGGTGCAGCAGTCGCGCGCATCGGACCTATCAAGATATCCGGTTTTCTGGCATGGGTTGCTTGGGTATTTATCCATATTTTCTTTCTCATTGGTTTTCGTAATCGGTTCATTGTTCTCTTCGAATGGGCGTGGGCGTATATTACGTTGCAACGCTCGGCACGCTTGATCACTGGGGAGACCGGGAAGAACGCTTCGGACTCTTTCTCAAGATAGGCGGACGCTTGGGATAAAGATATAATCAGGGAACTTGGTTACTGGAGGGGGGCAAGCCATATTGTTCCCGACGAAAATGATTTCAGCCCTAACGTAGATGCGAAAATCAAAGAGCAGGTTTTAAGCTAAAGATTACTCGCATGGAGTGAATCAACGAGTCTCACTCGGCCAATGACAAAATCAGATGGGGCAGAAAACAACGTTGCACGGAGAAAAATCTTTTCCAACCGTGGAAAAACCTCGGTACAAACGGCAGGGTTACGGTGAAATTTCAAGCACGCCTATAACCCCACCAATAGACAATGCCGTTTATCACGTTTTCTGGATTGAGGACCGTCCGAAGTCGTGGCGAAACGCCTGGGGAAATCTGATAACAGAGGTAGTTGAAAATGGGAAGTATGCAGCAATTCCTCGTCGAAGATCATGCGCGATTAGATGATCTCTTGGAACGGACCATCCAGGACGATGACCGAATTGACCACGAAGTCTATAAAGAATTTCGCCGCGGACTTCTCCGGCATATTGCGATGGAAGAAAAGGTCTTGTTCCCAACCGTTCAACGACTGAAGGGCGGCACCGCGGTTCCCTTGACCGCCAAGTTACGGCTCGATCATGGCGCTCTAGGCGCCTTGATCATGCCCACACCAACACTGTCTCTCATCAAGTTTATCGGCACGATCCTTGATGGTCACAATGCACTGGAAGAAGGGCCAGAAGGGGTATATGAACAGTGCGAACAGGTGGCTGAGGGGGCGAGGGAAAACATTCTTCAGCGCTTGCAGGCTGTGCCTCCGGTAATGGTTGCCGATTTTTCCGATTCCCTCACCGTGGTTGCCACCATTCGTCGCATTTGGATGAGAGCCGGGTATTCAACGGAATCTTTAGAATTTCCCGTGGTTGACCAACACCCAAGGTAACTGGTCCCATTGACTCGACTCTTAAATCCATGTATCCATCGTTATCCCTGCCCGGATCATATCCGGTATTTGGGAAATGTAATTGAACGGGCGGGCATTCTTACCCACCAAAAGGTCCAGCATATCGATGTGAATGGCGCTTGGTTCCCTACAACTTGAGACACGCACCTACGGCTCCAATAGAGTTGGTAGATCTGGAGCGACGGCATATTCTCCAAACTCTTGCCTCCGGCGATTGGAGATTGAGGGAGGAAGCCGAGCGTCAGAACAATTCGGTTTGGCCGCGAGTACCCTCACGAACGGGATTTAAAATTCAGGACTTCGACGGCCCCTCAAAAAAATAAACCGCAGAAATTCTGCACAATTCCTTCTCAACCTGGCCCGCCCTAGTTTTATAAGCACTGAAAATATTCCCGCGAAGGAGCGTGGTGTCGGGTTAGAGTTCCACCGCTAATTTTGGTGGTTTCGTGAGACCTACGATTTTTTCATTCTGCTAAGTATTAGCTTTTTCCTTACTGGTGTTCCTGTCCAATTTGTGGCCCAGTGTATGCAGGGACGCCACTACATTCTCTTGGAAAGGTGTATGCTTTTAATTCTCATTTTTGAAGGTTCCGAAAATGAAGTGAGCGGATGGCTGATGAAGGATCTTAGACGTAAACGGCCCGTGATACCCATGAGGCATCAACCCGAATGAAATTCTATCTTGACACAGCCAGTTTGACGGAGATTCAGGAAGTAGTCAGCCTGGGGCTACTCGATGGTGTGGCTATGAATGCCTATTCAAGCACTGAACAGGGAATGAACTTCTATCAAAGACTGCGTGAAATTTGTCGTCATGTGAATGGACCAATCAGTGTGGGAATGTTAAGCATCGAAGAAAAAGCCATGATCAAAGAAGGGAAAGAGTTGTTCAAGATCCATGAAAATGTCATCGTGAAATGTCCATTGACTCCTGCAGGACTCAAGGCTACAAAGCGTCTGACCACGGAAGGAATCAAGGTAAACGTATCCCTGTGCTTTTCTCTTGCCCAGGCCTTAATTGCGGCAAAGGCTGGGGCCTGGTGTGTGTCCCTGTGTCCCGATAACCTTGATCATCCTCAATATATAGAAACCAACCGTCCCTATCATTTGCTGAGTCGATACAAAAGCGATGATCCCTCTTTTGGAGACGGGATCACATTGACACGGCAAATTATCAGGTTGTTTCAGAGTTGTGGTTATCCGACTCAGATTTTGTTGACGGGGATTCGTTCCCCGGAGCATGTGCGGAATGCTGCCTTAGGAGGAGCTCATATTTGTATGATGCCCTTTCCCGTAATTTCCAACCTCTGTGATCCATCCGTGAGTTCCTCCTCTCGACCAATCCCTGTTGGTCAAGAACATTGTCTTTAAAGTCCTGATCAAAAATTCGCCTGGACCGCTCATCCCTGATTCAATTGCAAGAGTGTGTATTCTGGAATCTGTTTGGTATAGGCGATTGATATGCCACGCTAAGAAGTGGCCGATCCTCAATCATCCACCACGTCTTTTCGCGGGCGCCCGCGAAGCATGAAAACTTTTTGAACAATGAGAACGAATAACTTCCCGTGTTCATGATGTTTTTACCCAGTGCAATTATTTTCTTGTGAAAGGCATGGCACGTGCAGTCAAGGTCATTCAACGGAAATCATATGACGTGCAAACTTCAAGTAACGAGAGATGAGGGAAAAGTGGGCGATTCAAACTTGTGCATTCACAGGTTACTCAAGAAAATTTTTGAAGTGTGAGACGACCGGATATTGAAGGACAAATGAGGAAGAGGGAGGGCATTTGATGAGGAAAAAGAGGATTGAAATGTTTCTCCGGCATTGTGGGGCACTTAGCGTTCTTGTGGTGGTCACGGGAATGTTGCTGCTTCCGATCGGGGCCAATCTGTCAACGGTATGGGGAAATTCGGAAGCCGTAATGGAAGCGGAAATTACCGGTGATGAGCAGGAGGTCTCTGGGGATGAAGCAGGGGAGGCTGTCGAAATCGGACGGGATGTGTACTACAAGACCGAGGGCGTGATCTCGGGCCATCCGGCTCCCAAAACCATGAATGACACTCATGACTATCCTCGATATGGGGAATTTGAAAGTCGTGTGCTGATTTGGATCGCGAACCAGCAGCATTTGTATTACGGAAGTTTCGTCCTGGCTGTTCCAATTTTTTGCATGATCATCGAATTTGTCGGAATGATGACCAAGGATCGAGGCATGGCGAAAAAATATGACCAACTTGCCTACGATTTTATCAGGATCAGTCTGACGGCCTATTCGTTGACGGCCATATTGGGCGGCATTCTCCTCTTTACCTTTCTGACGCTCTATCCCACATTTTTCAGTTATTTGTCCGGAATTTTCCGCCCGGTGATGCATATCTATGCGCTGCTTTTCGTCGCGGAAAGCGGGACGTTATATATTTATTACTATGGCTGGGATCGGATGAAAGAAGGCCTTTTGAAGTGGGTCCATCTCAGTATCGCTGTGGTCCTGAATGCCATAGGGACCGTGCTGATGTTCCTGGCCAATTCCTGGATTGCCTTCATGATGTCGCCTGCGGGAGTGGATGAGCAGGGACAATACCTCGGGAATATCTGGCATGCGATTCATAGTGCATTGTGGAATCCCCTGAACGTGCACCGCATTTTGGGCAACATGGCATTCGGGGGCAGCGTCGTGGCGGCCTATGCGGCCTATCGATTTTTATCGGCCAAGTCGGATGAAGAGCGGGCACATTATGACTGGATGGGATATGTGGCGATGTTTATTGCCGTCATTTTTCTGATCCCCTTGCCGTTTGCGGGCTATTGGCTGATGCGGGAAGTGTATGCCTATCGACAGCAAATGGGCATTACCTTAATGGGAGGGTTACTCGCCTGGTTGTTCATCATTCAGGCCACCATGATCGGAGCTCTCTTTCTCAGCACCAGTTACTACCTCTGGCAATGTTTCGGCCGCATGCCCGGAGCGGAACGGTTTCAACGCTACATCAAGTATTTGGTGTTTATCGCGGTGGTCGGTCTCCTGGTGTTTATCACCCCGCATACGATCGTTATGACTCCGGCTGAGTTGAAAGCGATGGGCGGTCAACAGCATCCCGTTCTCGGAAATTACGGAGTCATGTCGGCCAAGAACGGTGGGATCAATATGCTGATCATTGTGACCATCATCAGTTTTATCTGGTATCAACGCGGCAATTTGATCCCTGTGGTGCCTTGGAAACGTCTCGGCAATGTGTTCATGATCTGCTTTTTTGTCATGGGCAGTCTTAATATTATTTGGCTGGCTATCTACGGTTATTACATCCCCGCTAATGTGAGGATCGGTCTGTCGGTTCCTCAGGTTGCCACGACCATGTCCTGTTTGTTGTTGATGGCTCCCTTGAATCTTCTGATGCTGAAAGGCGCAAAGTCGGCGGGCCCCATCCGGTGGGGCAAAATGCCGCCCCGCTCGCAATATGCCCTTATTGCGCTGGCCACGGAATTTACCTGGATGATGGCATTGATGGGCTATATACGTTCCTCGGTCCGCCTCTTTTGGCATGTGAATGAGGTGATGCGGGACAACTCTCCATGGGCGTATACCCATACGATTGGATTCGCGGCCAACATGATTTCTTTTAATGTGCTGCTGTTCTGGCTCACGATTCTGTTCGTATTTTGGTTGGCGGCGTTTAGTGGAAAGAAGGCAACGGTGAAAGAAGTTTCAAAGGTTCCGGAACTCGTACCTCAATCTTCCGGGCAATCCTAAGGAATGCGTGCGGGAAGATTTTGTTGTGGAAAGGACTGTGGTGATCCAAGCAATCTGCTCGCGGTGACTGTAGTGATGAAGCAATGTTTTCACATGTTTCGTTCATTGAAAGTGTGCAGAAAAGCCCGGATAGGAAATGAAGGAGGAGCATGATGATGGAGTTTTGGGTAGCAAATCCATTGCTGGAAATGATCTTCGGCATGGTCAGTTTCTTGGGAGTCGTACTTTTAGGATGGTCGAATCTTATGGTTGACCCACCAAAAGCTCCGGTGGGGATAAGCCCACAACTGACTGTCTGGGAAAGACATCGATTGAGACAAGGCGTAAAAAATGAGGATTAAGAGCTATGTGATTAGTTAGGCATGAGACAATCCGCGAATGTGCCTGAAGGGGTATACCATGCATCGGCGGGTGTATGGGCCGTATCGGTTGAAGGGGCCGTTGATGCGGCGGGGCTGGAAGCAATGGATGGACGATGGCAGTCCCGA
>JALDRK010000001.1 GCA_031315915.1 Nitrospirales bacterium | reverse complement strand
ATTCCAGGACATTAAACCGATCGATGATGCACCGGCGAAGGTGGCATTTGGACCCGATGATCGTGCCATCCAGAATGATGGATTCCTCAATCGTACACCCCTCGGCGATCCGGACATTCCGGCCGATGATCGATCGGGTTATGGTGCTATCGACAACCAGGGTGCCCTGTCCCACCATGGCATCGTCCAGGCGGGATTTCACCAGGCTGGCTACCGGTTCCACGGAAGCATCGGTAACGATGGGCCACCGGACATTGCGTAAATCGAAAATGGGCGTTTGGCCAAGAATATCCATGTTGGCTTGCCAATAGGCGTCAAGAGTGCCCACGTCCCGCCAATATCCCCATTCCTCATATGGATGAATGCCTGGAACGGCGTTGTCCATGAAATCATAGGCCATCACCCGATGGGATTTGATCAGGGAGGGTATGATGTCACGCCCGAAGTCGTGAGTGCCGGCTTTGCTGGCGTCCTGTTCCAGAATTCTCACCAGTGTATCGACGTTGAAGATATAGTTGCCCATAGAGCTGAAAGCCATGTCCGGATTGCCGGGCATGGGCTTGGGATTCGCGGGTTTTTCCTCGAACCCGATTATTTGGGAATCGGAGGTCACGTCCATAATCCCGAATCCCTTCGCGGCATGAATTGGGACGGGCAGAGCGGCGACCGTAATTTCCGCCTGGTTGTCCAGATGAAACTGGACCATCTGGCGGATATCCATGCGATAAATATGATCGGCGCCGAAGACGGCCACTAATCCGGGGGCAAAGTCATGAATGAGGTTAATGTTTTGATATACCGCATCTGCAGTGCCTTCGTACCATTTTCCGCGGCCCTTCATTTGCGGGGGGACGACCGTGATAAAGGCTTGGCGGTTTGGGCCACCGAACCGCCAAGTCCGGCGAAGATGTTCGATGAGCGATTGTGACCGGTATTGCACTAGCACATACATGCCCAGGATTCCTGAATTGACAAAATTACTCAGAACAAAATCGACAATACGATAGGTTCCGGCAAACGGCACGGATGGTTTGCTCCGTTGTTCCGTGAGAGGCATCAGTCGTTCGCCTTTCCCACCGGCCATGATCATCGCGAGAATTTTTTGGGAGGTGTGCTCCGTCGGAGGGACTTTTCGACGCTTCGGGTGAGGTTTTTTCATCATTCAGGTCTATCCAGAAACATTTTGGGGGGCTCCGGCTCCACGATAGTCTCGTGCACTCTTCGTTCCAAGTCTGCGATGGTTTTTTGTTGCTTGCTGATTAATCGACGTTTTTTGATCTGCGAAGGTAACGAGGTCAGAACGGTGAGCATCACGCCAAACGCCAAGGCGGTTAACAGGATGATGACCAGGGAACCCTCGAATCTCCAGCCGAAGAAGTGGATAATGATCGGCTCGGCATTTTGCAAAGAAAAGGCAACGGCAAAAAACAGGATCAGGAGAAATGCGATTAAAATAGAATACATCAGACTGAAAGGTATGTTACAATGCTCTTAGTTAACACAGTACATTTTTCTTGGCAATGGCATTGACTCCATCTCGGATACAACGATTACTCGATGCCCAGGAGTGGGATCCGTTTTCCATTCTGGGCCCGCATAAGGAACAGAAGGGCGGACAATCCCACATCCGCGTGAGGGCATTTCTGCCCGACGCCGCCGAGGTTGTCTGTGTGACCGGTCAGGAAGAGCAACCCGTCACACCGATGGAAATGGCCCATCCGGGAGGAATTTATGAAGCGGCTGTTCCCGAAAAAGCTTTTGTCGCCCCCTATCAATTGCGAATGACCACTCATGAGGGCAAGGTGATCCAACACCACGATCCGTACGCGTTTGCCCCGATCTTATCCGAATACGATCTTCACCTGTTTGGGGAAGGCAAGCTCTATAAAGCGTATGAAAAGATGGGGGCGCAGGTGTGCATCCATCAAGGCGTGAGAGGGATCAACTTTGCGGTTTGGGCGCCCAATGCCAAACGGGTGAGCGTGGTCGGAGGGTTCAACCAATGGGATGGCCGTCGTCATCCCATGCGAAGCCGGGGTGGGGTCGGGATTTGGGAATTGTTTATTCCCGATCTGGAAATCGGGGAATTGTATAAATACGAAATTCTTCCACAGGGCGGAGATGCGCCCTTCACCAAGGCCGATCCGTGGGCGACCGCCGCCGAGTTGCGTCCGAAAACGGCTTCAGTGGTCTGGGATGTTTCCGGCTACCAATGGCGTGATCACGAATGGATGACCAGGCGCACGCAACAGGATCCGTTAAAAACCCCCATGTCGATTTACGAGGTGCATCTTGGATCCTGGAAACGGAAGTTCGAGGAAGCCGGTCGATGGTTGACCTATCGGGAATTGGCCGACACGTTGGTGCCTTATGTCAAACAAATGGGGTTTACGCATCTGGAATTAATGCCGGTCGTGGAGCATCCCTTTGACGGGTCCTGGGGGTATCAATCCACAGGGTATTTTGCTCCGACGAGCCGGTTCGGTACGCCGAACGATTTTCAGTTTTTTGTGGATACCTGCCACCAGCATGGGTTGGGCGTCATTATGGATTGGGCGCCGGCCCATTTCCCCGATGACCCCCATGGACTGGCCTGGTTCGATGGGACACACCTCTACGACCACCAGGATCCCTGCAAAGGCTATCATCCGGAGTGGAAGAGCCGGATCTTTAATTACGGCCGGACAGAGGTCAAGAGCTTCCTCATCAATAGTGCTCTTGGATGGTTCGATCGCTACCACATTGATGGATTGCGGGTGGATGCCGTGGCTTCGATGTTGTATCTGGATTATGCCCGTAAAGAGGGAGAGTGGGAGCCCAATAAATTCGGGGGGCACGAAAACCTGGAGGCGGTGGACTTTATCAAGGAATTAAACGCCGTGGTGCATCAGGAATATCCGGGCATTCTGATGATTGCCGAAGAGTCTACGGCCTGGCCCGGTGTCTCCAAGCCGACGTATGTAGGGGGCTTGGGATTTTCCTTTAAATGGAATATGGGCTGGATGCACGATACGTTGGAGTATTTCCAGCAAGACCCGGTTTATCGCAAATACCATCAGAACAAGGTGACGTTCGGACTGATGTATGCCTTTACGGAAAATTTCATCCTCGTGTTGTCCCATGATGAAGTGGTCCATGGAAAGAAAGCCCTGCTGGATAAAATGCCGGGCGACAACTGGCAACGATTTGCCAACCTGCGCGCGCTCTACGGGCATATGTGGGGGCATCCCGGCAAAAAAATGCTGTTCATGGGCGGAGAAATCGGACAGTGGTGGGAGTGGAATCACGACGACAGCCTGCAATGGCATTTGTTGGAATTTACTCCACACCGGGGGTTGCAACAGTACGTTGCCGATTTGAACCGGCTCTATCAATCGGAGCGGGCCCTGCACGAAGTGGATTTTGAGTGGCAGGGTTTCCAATGGATCGATCTGCATGACAGCGATAATTCCACCCTCACCTATATCCGTTATGCACACGACAGGAATGATCTGATTGTCTGCGCCTGTAATTTTACTCCTGTCCCCAGGGAGCGCTATCGCATGGGTGTGCCTCGTGGCGGGTACTACCGTGAACTGCTCAATAGCGATTCCGAACTCTATGGCGGCAGCAACATGGGCAACGGCGGCGGTGTGCAAGCCGATCCGATTCCCTGGCATGACCAACCCTTCTCTCTTCTCGTCACCCTCCCTCCCTTAAGTGTGGTCTTCTTCAAACCGGTTTAGCTGGGCTTTCTCATACATTCGGCTCCTCTTTTTTACTTGTTAGACCTCGAAGATTTGAGTAAGTGACAGAGGAATTGCTGTTTTTGAAATATGACAGAGGAACTCGGAATGCGACGGGTCAATATTTGCTTTTTCCTTCTGGATATCGGATATTGTAGGCACGGAGGGTAACAATGAAATTCACAATAACTATTACCCGGGATGAAGACGGTATATATATTGCTGACTGCCCCGCCATTCCAGGCTGCATGAGTCAGGGGAAGACCGAAGAAGAAGCCCAAAGAAACATTCACGAGGCCATCAAGGAGTGTCTGGAAGTGAGATTAGAAAAAGGAATGCCTCTAACTGTGACAACACGAGAGATTGAAGTCACAGTGTAATGCCACCGGTTCCTATTCTCCGTCCTGCCGAAGTCGTCAAAACCTTTCAAAAATTGGGCTGGGAAGTTTCCCATCAACGCGGGAGTCACATTATTATGACCAAGCCAGGGCATCCCGCAACTCTTTCGATACCTGACCATTCTGAAGTCGCGCGGGGAACTCTTCGCGGACTCATTTCCAAGGCCGGCCTCACCATAGATCAGTTCATCGAAGCACACGACAAATAGTTTCGTTGCCTGAGGGTGTGCCATCTGAACCCCTGGCGCGAGTGACTCATCTCGATTTTCGTGACCCTACCTCCCTTGAACATGGTGTTCTTCAAGCTGGTTTAATCGGGCCTTATGATAAGGTCGCTTCTTCCTTTTTACTTGTCAGCCATCAATTTCGACCGGTCAAGTTTTCTTGCTCTTATTATCTCAAATTACTAAACTGCCACCGTTAATCGTAATCGAAGAAAATCAATATTAAATACCAAAATATTATGAATAGATACTTATATCGTGGTGTGAATTCGGATATGTTTAGATCTACTGAGGGACGTCTGCTTCCAAAGGCAATTGGGGTAGAGTTTAAGCGGGCTATAAAATACGGGCAGGGGTTCAAGTACGGTGAAATCACATACGGGAGCTCCGTTAAAAATGCAATAATGGCTCATCAAAAAGATAGCTCCACTTTCCCCTCATCTGGTGTTTCAACAACACCCGTTTTCGAGAATGCAAAAGCATATGCCCTTCATAATGGAGTATACACATCAGGATATGTGTTCAAAATAGACGCAGAGTTGCTTAAAACAGTCGGTGTCATGGCGTACGATATATCTGAAACTGCACCGGCTCCAGCAATATCAGAAGATAAAGAAATAATTTTAGTGGCTAAAGATTTTGGAGTTTTACCTACAGAAATTGTTATTGAAATAATCGAAGTGTAAGTACTTAACAAGGCTAATTCAGCAGACGTAATAAGCCGCACGGCTGATTAGCAGCGTTGGACTGCACAATGAGAATCACCCTGAGCCATACACCGTTACTTGTCGTCCTTGCTCTCGCAGCTTCGTGCGGGATTCCCGACAACCGTGTCTACACCCTCTACCGTGGCAGCCCGGTCGACAATGCCATACGGATTCATGTCGCGACCTTTGATGTAAACGAAAAAGAAAACTATAACAAAGAGAACTGCGAGATTGCGCAGCATCTATTTCAACACCAACCAGGAATCTCTGTGAAGTACTGGTGCGAGAAAGGAAGGTACCGAAATTAGTGCAGTTCAACCACATGTTCCTGCGGACGCCCCCTCGCTTTGCGCGGGGTTCTCCCTACAGTGGGGAGACACACCATGAGGTCTGTTGCCTCAGCAGCTTCGTACTTCGTTAGGCCTATAAAACGAGAAGGAGAAATTTTATGAAAATTAACTTGACAGCTGTTTTTGAAAAATCGCCATATGGGTATATCGGCTATGTAGAAGAATTTCCAGGTGCGAACACTCAAGGAACCACTTTGGAGGAAGCAAAAGAGAACCTTGTAGAAGCTCTCCAACTAGTTCTTGAATCAAATAGGCAACTTTCAGAAGAAGAAATTGCAGGGAAGGAAATTATCAAAGAGCCATTTGGAATTCTTTCAGCATGAAACGGAAGGATTTAATCCGTCATTTGGAGAAGAGCGGATGCGAGTTCTTGCGGGAAGGCGGCAATCACACCGTGTATGTGAATAGAAGGGAAAAGAAAGTTTCCACCATCCCACGACATCGTGATATTGATGAGAAACTTGCGAGAAAGATTTGCAACGATTTAGGAATTGCTAAACCTTAACCATACGGTGCAGGGCCGATTAAAAGGGCATTTTACTTATCAGAATTACACGCGGACAATTACCGATTTAACAGATAATAATTTGAAAATCTTTCACCTTCCTTCTTGTGACCTTTCCTCCCCTTGAGTGCGGTCTTCTTTAGGCCGGCTTGACCGGGCATTTGGGTAAAATTAGCCTCACTACTTCGTGACCTGCAAGTTCCACCGGTCTTGGCCAATTGACAGAGGCATTGCTATTTTGACTCATGGCTGAATTTCGCAAAGTTCGACCAGTTAAAATTTGCTTGCTCGTGCTTTCACTAAATTAATAAACTTTCCCTTCATTAGATAAATCGATGTTATGTTTCTTGCCTTGATCTAGCGATACCAATTATGGAGAAAACTCATGTGGGATGAACGATATAGTGTGGAAGAGTATGCGTACGGCAAAATGCCGAACAAATTCCTGGAAGAAAATTACCGCGTTATTCCAAAAGGGAAGGTTCTCAGTTTGGCGGAAGGAGAAGGACGAAATGCGGTCTTTCTTGCGAAGCAGGGCTACTCTGTTACCGCTGTCGATGGCTCGCAAGTCGGCTTACAGAAAGCCAAAAAATTGGCTGATGAGCATGGCGTTTCCATTGAATTAATTCATGCGGACTTAGCCGACTTTGATATAGGCGAATGTCGATGGGAGGGAATTGTTTCTATTTTTTGCCCCTTGCCTTCGGCGCTGCGAAAAGCGCTGCATAAAAAAGTAGTCGCAGGGCTCAAGCCTCATGGTATTTATTTTGTGGAGGCGTATACCCCAGATCAGTTGAAATATGATACCGGCGGTGGGAAATCGGCTGATTCGATGACAACTAAAGAATCGTTAAGTCTTGAGTAAGACGGCTTGACGTTTCAACATCTTATCGAGCTAGAGCGGGATGTCGTGGAGGAATTTATCACACAGGGCTTGGCGCGGTGGTCCAAGCCATTGCGTTAAGAAATATAGGAACATCTTTCAACTGATCCGCACGAACCAACAAAGGACACGGCATAAGTAGAATATTCAAAGAAAGAATGGAAAAAGCATTGCAACAACATATGGCGGGCGGTGAGTCTGACGTTCAACGCACTGCGAAAACGGCGACAATACCAATTCGATTCCCCGGCATGACCAGTCCTTCTCTCTTCTCGTGACCCTCCCTCCGTTGAGCGTAATATTCTTCAAGCCGGTTTGACCTGGCATTTCAATTAGGTCGGAACATCCCAATTTCACTCAGATTAAAACTCTATGCTTTTACTGTGAAAGGGATCGAAGCATAAAGCTTTCTTGGATTCAACTCACTAGTGCAACAGATGGATGAATGCCAAAACATACCTGATTCGGAGTTCTGAATCCCAGCGCCTTTCGGGGGCGATTGTTTAATTTGTTCATGACGTGATGAATCTCTTCGTGGGTAATAGTGTGAAAAGGCCGCTGTTTGGGAAAATACTGGCGAATCAGGCCATTGGTATTTTCATTGAGCCCCGTTCCCAGGCCGCATAAGGATGCGCAAAAAAGAAGCGGACCTTCAAGTCCTGCGCAATCCTCTCGTGCTGCGCGAATTCTTTGCCATTATCCGACGTCACCGTGTGAAGAGGAGCCGCAGAGGCTTCAAGAGCGTGATGACCGCGTTCGCGACGGCCTCAGCGCACCGACGGGAGACCTTGGCAATCAGACTCAGTCGGGATTTGCGTTCCGTTAAGGAGACGAGGGCCTGCTGATGGCCTTTGCCGATCAGCGTATCCACTTCCCAATCGCCGAAACAGTTGCGGCGTTCGACCACGGCGGGGCGGTGCTCGATGGAGGTGCGATTCGGTAGATGACCCCGACGACTGTATGTGCCATACCGCTTCCGGCGTTGCCGCTGACACCGCAAGTGCCTATACAGGGTGCCCTGGGCCTGTTTGTCGCGATAGACATGTTGGTAGATCCATTCTGGGCTGAGCAAGGTCCGCTGCTGTGTGCGCAACCAGCCACTGATTTGTTCCGGGCTCCACTCGGCCCGGAGCAGCTCATTCACGCGATGCCACGTGGCAGCCGCAATACGCCGTCGCGTTTGGTACGGCGTGGTGGAGCGTGAACCGGTGAGCTTGTTCCGGGCGATACCCGCGCTGCCCCTGATTGCGCCGCACCTCCCGGCTAATGGTGGAGGGGTAACTCCAACCACCCGAGCAATTTCTCGAGGGGAGTGCTCCATGTTCATTAACGCCTGGATCTGATAGCGTTGCTCCAGGGTCAGGTGTGTGTAAGATCTCATAGGTGCTCCTCTTACTGGCCGGTAAAAGAAGCCAGGATCTTACCGCACCTGCCCCCTTACGCCGAGCCATTGAGTTGCACTTAAAAGTTGAATTCACGTTTATTTTTTATTTCGGTTTGGTAATAATATCCAAAATTCTAGACTGCTACCATCGATGGAAGAAATCTAAAAATAGATGTTCTGCATCTGGTCTTCCCCCGATTTCACGGACAGGTTAAAGAAGACTGGTGATCGTGTTGCTCCACAAAGTTCTTTGGGGCCAGCCCCTGCGTAAAGGAGTGGCTCCGCTGCTGATTGTAAAACCGCTCGATGTAATCAAACAGGTCGGCTCGAGCCTCTGTCCGGGTTCGGTATCGCCGCCGATGGACCCGTTCCCGTTTGAGTAAGCCAAAGAAACTCTCGGCCACCGCGTTGTCATAGCAATTCCCTACGCCACTCATGCTACTCACGATGCCATGGGCCTTGAGGAACGTTTGAAACTCCTGTGCGGTATACTGGGTCCCCCGATCCGAATGGAGAATAACGGGCTCCGTATTGCTCCGTTGCCAGACGGCCATCAACACGGCTTGGATGACCAGATCCCGCGTGAGCTGGGGCTGCATCGACCACCCAATCACTTGGCGCGAAAATAGATCCAGGACCACCGCCAAGTACAGCCACCCTTCCTGGGTGGAAATGTACGTAATATCTGTCACCCACTTGGTATTCGGCACTGGGGCGGTAAAATCTCGCGCCAGTTGATTCGTGATGCCCGTGGGACGGGCCCCAGAGCCTCGTCGCTTCCACCGCCTTTTGGCTGGAATCCCTTGTAACCCCTCCTTGCGCATCAGCCGGGCGACACGATGCTTCCCGCATCGCTCACCCTGCCGGTGGAGTGCGTGCCAAATTTTTGGGCTCCCGTACACCCCATCACTGGCGGCATGGATCAGACGGATGGTCCCACGGAGCCGCTGCTCTTCTTGAGCCCGACGACTCGGAGGACGGGCCTGGCGTGCATCGAAGCCGCTCGGCGAGACGTGCAACAATCGACACATCATCCGCAGGGGAACCATCGTGCGACAACGTTGAATCATGGCGTCTCTTACCGTGAGGTCTTGGCGAAGAACGCTGCCGCTTCTTTTAAAAAATCCCGCTCCCGGGTGACCAAAGCGAGTTCCCGTTTGAGCCGAGCCAGTTCTTGATCATGAGGCGTCCCCGTTCCCGGAAAGGCTTTGGGCCCTCGTCGGCTAGCCTCCCGGCACCATCGTCCCAACATCGCGGCATTGAGGCCCAAATCCTTCGCCACTTGTGTAATCCCTCGCCCCGCCTGCCGAGTCAGCTGGACGGCTTCCTGCTTAAACTCTTGACTGTACTTTTTCCGTTGCTCCATGACACACCTCCTCGCCTAGTATGAGGCTTTTCTGATGTGTCCGTAAAATCAGGGGAAGACCAGTCAACAAGACGAGCCGGTACATGGAGGTCCTGTAGGGGCTAAATACGAAGTGGGATGGAAAAAGAGATAGGTCTGCTTCGAGGTGGCGGATACGGAGGAGGATCGGCTCCAAGAATGGTGTGGTTTTTCAGATGTATGGCGATGGAGAAGAGAGCCGGATCTAAAGCCTGAGTCGTGAGTATGGTCGCGGTAGCTTGGCTACCCGCTTGGGATGATTGCATGAGGAGATGTTCAGCGGGATCATCAGGATCTTCGCCGGTTGCATGAGCGACGGTGACCGTCTGTTCTTCAAACACCAAATCGATGACGTGATCCGCGGTAGTCCATCCACAAATCAGGAAGGAAAAAAGGGCAAAGACATGTAACTGGAATGGTTTCCTCAGATACATGAAGATACTGTACGAGGCTGAGAATCACCTGTCAATTTTGAGGGGTTTCTAACCGTAAAAACGTTCTGGGTAAATTGGGAGCTGTCTTCAGCTTTGTTTGTAAATCCATGCAGGAGAAGTGGGGAGGGAAAGGGTCTGTTTGCCGGAAGTCAGATCGAGGGTTTTGGGAGCTGCTAGTGGTGAGTTCGATTTGGGGTCAGCGTATTCGGGTTGGCCGTTGTTCAGGAGAAGGGTCCACCGGCCTTTGGGTTGAGAGAGGGAAAGGATAGCGGGTTGGTCGTTAAAGCCCAGAATCAGGAGCATGGCTTCTTCGCCTGGTATTCGTCGATACAACGTCAGAACGGTTTTGGAGGGATTTTCCCAGACCCGAAGCTGGTGCCCTTTTGGACCGATTCCGAGAGAAGGGTACTGTTTCCTCAATGCGATGAGTTGTCTGGTCCAGGCCGCCAGATGTCGTTGGGCTTCGTCGCGGGCGTCCGGGGCAATTAATCGGGAGTTTTCAAATGTCTCGACGGCATAGGGATCTGAAATATTTTTCCATCCGAAGGGTTTGAATTCGGCCAGCCGGCCTTTGCGAACCGCCTCAATCAATCCTTGGTCCCCATGGTCAATGAAATAATGGAAGGGGGCCCGTTCTCCATATTCTTCTCCCATGAATAAAAGCGGAATGAACGGAGCGCACAGAACGGACGCGATGAGCACCTGTTGGGCTTCGTGGGGAATCAAGGTTGAAAGCCGGTCACCCTGTGCCCGATTTCCCACCTGATCATGATTTTGATCGAACACGACAAATTGGGAGGGTAGAAATTGAGCAGCCGAATTGCCGTGTTTGCGGTGCCGGTGGTGGGAATATTGGCCTGAATAGACGAAATGTTTGCGAAAGGCCGTGGCGACATGATCCAACGTGCCGAAGTCCTGGTAATAGCCCTGCCGTTCTCCGGTGACGAGGGCATGAAGGGCATGGTGAAAATCGTCATTCCATTGGGCATCCAGGTTGTATCCGCCTTTTGAAGAGGGCGTGATGAGCTTCACATCGTTCAGATCACTTTCCGCGATCACATAGACGGACCGGCCATCCTGTTCGGCAGCAGCATGGACGGCATCTCTGATGTCCTTCAGGATATGGCTCACGCTGGCATCGAAAATTCCATGGATGGCATCCAGTCGTAGGGCATCAAAATGGAATTCTCTGGTCCAATACACCGCATTGCCCATGATGATATTGCGAACGGCATCGCTGTGAGCCCCGTCATAATTGATCGCACTGCCCCATGGCGTTCGGTAATGGTCGGTAAAGAACGGGCCGAAGTCACCCCAATAATTTCCCTCCGGACCCAAATGGTTATAGACCACATCGAGAATGACGGCGAGTCCGGCCGAATGACAGGCATCGACTAGTCGATGAAGTCCGACTGGTCCACCGTAAGAATTCTGTGGGGCGTACAGATAGGTGCCGTCATATCCCCAGTTTCTTGTGCCGGGAAATTGTGCAACCGGCATGAGTTCGATAGCGGTAATCCCAACTTCGTCCCGGAGGTAGGACAGAAACGGGATGATGGCCTCAAAGGTGCCAGTTGGTGTGAACGTGCCGGGATGGAGTTCGTAGATAATATAGTCGTGAAGGGGAAGGCCCTTCCATTGTTGGTCGCTCCACTGGAAAATCGCGGGGTCGATCACTTCGGATGGACCGTGAACGCCTTCCGGTTGGAAGCGGGAAGCCGGATCCGGGCGTTTTAATTTGTCATGCAGAACGAATTGATACTGCGTTCCTCCGGAAATATTCGAAACGGTCGTTTCCCAATATCCGAAGGGGCGCGGTTCCATGGCCACGAGCTCAGATTGAGAACTGAGAATTTCGACCGACAGGGTTTTCACCCAAGGAGCCCATGCTCGGAAGGTTACTTGGGAAGCTCCGGTCACGAACGCCCCAACCGACAGATTTTCCTGGAGTGGGATGAGAGGTTTTTTAGGAGGCATGCGTGGTTTGCGCGAGGATTCCGGGTAGGCACCCCTTGAATGATTGGTTGGACAACCTGACCATTTTAGCATGGGAATTTTGTTTGTCACCTGGTTTTGAATGATTTCGTCAATGCTACGTCGGTATTCGACAGAAGTCACAATTCCGCGTACCCTTAAGATTGCAGGGCGTTGTATTCCTGCATTAGAGTACTCAGCTATTTTCTGTGGAATTTTGATGAGTCAACGAGATTCTGCATCGACCGAGGAGCCTTCATGAGACTACGACCGGGACGACCGTATCCATTGGGTGCCACATGGGATGGTGAGGGGGTGAACTTTGCCTTGTTTTCCGAAAATGCCACAGCGGTGGAGCTGTGCCTCTTCGATCACACTCATGATGATCGGGAAAGTCACCGTATTCGGCTTGATGAGTGCACCGATCAGGTCTGGCACGTCTATCTTCCGGAGGTTCGTCCTGGACAATTGTACGGGTACCGGGTCCATGGTCCGTACGATCCGTCTGCCGGCCATCGGTTTAACCACCATAAAGTAATGATCGATCCCTATACCAAGGCGCTGACCGGTGTCGTGAAATGGTCGGATGCGATGTTCGGATATCGGGTCGGCGATCCTGCGGGTGATTTGTCATTTGATGAACGAAACAACGCGGGAAACGTCCCCAAGGGAGTGGTGGTGGATCAGTCTTTTTCTTGGGGCGGAGATCGCCTGTTGCAAACCCCGTGGGCCCAGACGGTCATTTACGAGGTTCATGTGAAAGGGTTTACCATGCAACATCCCGAGGTCCCGGAGCATTTGCGTGGGACCTATGAAGGCCTGACGTCTCCCGCCGTGATTAAATATTTGCGGGATTTGGGCGTCACCGCTATTGAGTTATTGCCGGTGCATCATTTCGTCAATGATCAATTTCTTCTAGATAAAGGATTGACCAACTATTGGGGGTACAATTCCATCGGATACTTCGCCCCTGATATCCGCTATTCAGCCTTTCCCAAAGAGGGTCGCAAGGTCTACGAATTTAAAACCATGGTGAAAACTCTTCATAGTGCAGGGATCGAAGTGATTTTGGACGTGGTGTACAACCATACCGGAGAAGGCAATCATCTTGGCCCGGCACTATCGTTTCGAGGGATCGATAATGCGGCGTATTACCGATTGTCTCCGGAGAACCCCCGCTATTACATGGACTACACGGGATGCGGGAATACGTTGAATGTCCGGCATCCGCGCACATTGCAGATGATTATGGATAGCCTGCGGTATTGGGTGTGCGATATGCATGTGGATGGATTTCGTTTCGATTTGGCTTCGACCCTCGCACGGGAACTGCATGATGTTGATCGACTCAGCGCGTTTTTTGACATTATTCATCAGGACCCGATTCTTTCTCAGGTGAAACTGATTGCCGAACCGTGGGATTTAGGAGAGGGCGGATATCAAGTGGGAAACTTCCCTCCGGGATGGGCGGAGTGGAATGGAAAATATCGTGATGTCGTCAGGCGATACTGGGCGGGGGACAACGGATTACTCGGCGAACTGGCCTCCAGGGTTGCGGGGAGTAGTGACCTGTACGGGCAAAGCGGACGACAACCCTATGCCAGTATCAATTTCGTGACGGCTCATGATGGGTTCACCCTCCATGATTTGGTGTCCTATCAGCAGAAGCATAATGAAGCGAATGGTGAAGGCAATCGGGATGGCACCGACGAAAATGATAGTTGGAATTGCGGCGTGGAAGGGCCGACGGATGATCCGGCCATTCTTGCCATCCGGGAACGGCAAAAGCGGAATTTCTTTGCGACCCTGTTGCTCTCGCAGGGAGTGCCCATGATGTGCGGGGGAGATGAAATCGGGCGCACGCAGTCGGGAAACAACAATGCCTATTGTCAGGATAATCCCATCAGTTGGTTCGATTGGAATCTGACGAAGTCTCAATTGGAAACCCTGGACTTTGTGAAACAACTGATTGCCATCAAGAAAGAGCATCCGGTGTTTCATCGCCGTCGATTTTTTAAAGGGAAACATATTAAGGATTCCGAGGTGAAGGACATCGCTTGGTTTGGGAGCCACGGAAAGGAAATGACTCCCGAAGATTGGGGAAAGGGCTTATTGACATTAGGTATCCGTTTGGCAGGCGATGCCATTGAAGAAATGGATGAATCGGGCAATCCGATTGTGGACGATTCTTTTCTGTTGTTGCTGAATGCGTATCATGCTTCGGTCCCCTTTACCCTTCCCGCTCACAAAAAAGGGGTGGCCTGGGAATGGGTATTTGACACATCGCAAACGGATGTCAAAAAGATTGCCAAGACCTGGCGCGGGGGGAAGGTCTTTGAGTTGAAAGGGCGGATGGCCGCCCTCTTCAGGTTGCGCGCGTAAGCGCGAGGGGGGCTTCGTCGTTAGAAGCGTTCGTCTACGAACCGTTTGCCTTTTTCGACATAGTCGGACATTCGATCCTTCGTTTCGTCGGCAAAGTCATTCAACCGATCTGTGGTATCGTCAAGATAATTTTTCAATTGGCGTCGTGTTCGTCGTCCGGATTGTGGAGCCAATAAGAGACCTAACCCGGTTCCTAATAGTACGCCGGTCACAAATGTTAAGCCTCCAAATAGTAAAAATCTTGAATCCGAATCCATGATGCCTCCTTCGTGTTAAGTGTAAATCAATTCCTCCGCATAGGGGAATACGCCTGCTCGTCCTTACTCGTGAATCATTTCCTCTAAGAGTGGATTTTCATTTCATTGTATCGGTCGAGTCGATTTGTTTTCAATCGTATACCAGACAGGCGAGGGGAAAGATACGATCTGTCGGAATGGATTGGTCGAAAAATTGCTCGCTGTGTCGACGGACAGAATCCGTAAAAATTCCATTTGAAAAATATCTTGCCGCAACAGATATGCTGTGGTATCTCCTGTTTCAGGATCAGCTTTCCAGTATGGCCAACGCGGAATTGCGTGTGCCGTATTCCTTCTGACTTAAAGTAATGCTTGAATAATTGGCGATTGAAAGGGCAACTGTTCTATGAAGTTATCGGGAGAATCGCATGGGAAGAGCAGGAATGGCTCGCTCTCCGATGATATGCAAAAAGTGGCAGAATTATTTCACGTTGAATTGCAATATGTAGATGGGCGGCAACGTGTCCGTCATGCTACGCCCGATACGTTGTTGCCCGTTCTGCAGGCTTTGGATCCGTCTCTCAATGCCGATTCGGATTTTTCCAAGGAGTTCCATCGGTCGGTGCAAGCGCCATGGGGTGAGTTGATTGAGCCTGTTCTGTTGTATTTTCCTCAAACGCGTCAGCCGATAACATTTTTCCTGAATCTGCCGGATTTCGATTGCCCCGCCGAATCCATTTCTGTGGAGTGTTGCTTCGTCAGCGAGCAGGGCCGGGCTCGAGTATTTCGACAAATAGGATCATCCTGTCGATTCGGCGAAAGATTGCTTATCGTAGGACAGAGTTATGTCCGGATGGAAGTTCTTTTGCCCTACAAGCCAGCCCTTGGGTATTACGATCTTCATATTCGGGTGGGGCTGGCTGACCGGATCTTGTCAGGGCACAGCCTTGTCGTGTCTGCTCCAAAGAAGTGCTATCAACCGACTTCTTCGAAAAAACGATGGGGAGTCGGTCTGCAGCTTTATAGTATTCGTTCACGGGATAATTGGGGGTGCGGAGATTTTGGTGATCTGCGGAAAATTATTTATGTAGCAGGAAAGGCATGGAAGGCTGATACGATTGGGCTTCAACCCTTGCACGCGGCAACGCCGGGTCTGGCGAGTCCTTACTCTCCTTCGAGTCGCCTGTTTTGGAATCCTCTCTACCTGGATCTGAAAAAAATCGAGGAACTACGAGCTTCTGCTTCTCTCCTGCGTCACGTCCGTTCAGGAAAATTTCAAAAGACGGTCAAGGCTCTTCGAGAGAGTTCGTTCGTACAGTACGAGAAGGTGTGGCAACAAAAATTACCTATTCTTGCGGCTATGTATCGCTCGTTTCGGCTGAATCATCTCAAGCCGATGACCAGGCGAGGACGTGCCTTTAGCCGATTTGTGGAGAAGGGCGGTAAGGCGCTAGCCCGATTTTGTATATTTCAAGCGTTACATGAGTATTTTAAGGGGACGGTTTGGAAGAAATGGCCTCAAGCTTTTCATCATCCTGAGTCTCAGGCGGTTTGGGATTTTCACGAACGACATATCGTGCGGGTTCAGTTTTATCTCTATGTGCAATGGTTGTGTGAGTTGCAACTGAAAGAGCTGGGCCGGACGACCCAACGATCAGGCCTGGCTCTGGGACTGTACTATGATCTACCGGTGGGCATCCATCCCGATGGTGCCGATGCCTGGGCGTTCCAGGATCAGTTGGCCCAAGGAATCAGCGTTGGCGCCCCTCCGGATTCGTTTAATTTGCTGGGACAAAGCTGGGGCTTGCTTTCTCCGAGTCCTCTTCTGATGCGCAGGCATGGCTATCGGTTCTGGCGTGAGACTTTGTGGCACAATATGCAGCATGCCGGGGTTTTGCGCATCGATCATGCCTTGGGTCTATTTCGAATGTTCTGGGTGCCAGACGGGAAAACCGGACAGGATGGGGTCTATGTGCGGACGTATGTGGATGAGATATTGGCCGTGTTGGCGTTGGAAAGTGTTCGAAACAAGGTCATGGTGGTGGGCGAGGATCTTGGTACGGTGACTCCGGCTATCCGGCAAAAACTGGATGAAGCCGGATTGTTATCGTATCGGTTGTTATTTTTCGAACGGCAGGAGCACGGAGCATTTCAAGAGCCATCCCGGTTCCCCTCTCAGGCCCTGGTGGCCGCAACCACGCATGATTTACCCACTCTTTGCGGGTATTGGGCGGGTCGGGATATGGAAGTGAAAGAACGAGCCGGTCTCTATCCGCATCATGATGATCTTCAGCGGGATCGTATGGAGCGGAATCAAGACCGAAGTCGATTGTGGGAGGCTCTGATGCGCCATGGTTTGGTTCCTCGTTCTGAATATCCTGATAAGCTTTCCCTTGTAGAAATTCAGGCTCTGTATCAATATTTAGCCAGAACGCCGTGTCAATTGTTGATGATTCAGCTTGAAGATATCTTGGCCGAATTAGAAACTCCCAACCTTCCCGGCGCACCCGATTCGGCGTATCCCTCATGGCGGATCAAGTTAACGAAGCCTCTTGATGACTGGCTTCGGTGTCCCGACATTCTTCGATTCGCCAAGGTCCTTCGTCAAGCACGGGCTTAGACATATTTTTCTTCGGATTGAGCGAAATTTTTGTCGTTCCCCGGTTACCTGAGGTTTCTACCCGCTATGATTAAGAACTTGAATTTTTCCTTGAAGATCAAAGGGTTTTTGTTGCACGTTTAGGTTTGGGAGACTATGATGTATCGTTATGGATTTTCAGGGCTTTTTTGAATTTTGGTCAAGAAAATTGATCTCGGATTTTTTGAATGCCTGTGCAATAGGGATATTGAGTCTTCATGTATCCTAGCTGTCCTGTGTTCGATACTCGTCTTCAAATTATTTTTCCCCACCGTGGTTATTGCGTGATCGGCCATGCCCGGCCTGCTTGTTGTGCCTGTATGTTTTTCCTGTTCTAGAACAGAGGAATCTCCCGCCTATGCAAGAGAAAAAAATGACAATGTTTGATTGGGTCCAAGGATTAACGGATGCGGTGACCGCCAGTCTGACTCAGATTGTGGCGTTTTTGCCTACGGTGATTTTGGCGTTAATGCTGCTGGGTCTGGGATATCTGCTTGCGCGTGTCGTTTCCATTTTTGTGACACGGCTTTTGCAGTTAATGGGATTTGATCGACTGCTGAGCCGAACCGCTATCCAGACATTGCTGGAACGGTCCGGAACCAAACAAAAAAGTTCCGAGATTCTGGGGATGATTGGATTTTGGATCATTTTTCTGGTGTTCCTCATCAAGGCCTCGGATACGTTGCAGTTGACGATGGTTTCCGATGCTCTGACTACCATTGCCTATTATATTCCGAAAATCGGGATCGCGGTGTTGGTGTTGATCCTGGGATTGATTGCCGCCAATTTCGTTCGCGAGTTGATCACGATGACCTGTAGTTCCGCCGGTATTACGCATGGGACTATGGTGGCCCAAGCCGTGTATGTGGCGGTGGTGTTGCTCATTGTCGTCACGGCCATTGACGCTCTGGGCATCAATAAGGACCTCTTGAACAATACCATCGTGATTCTTCTGGCTGGCCTCATTGGCGGGGCAGCGCTTTCGTTTGGATTGGGTTCCCGGACTGCCGTGGCCAATTTGATTGCGGCCCATTATCTGGGATCGGTGGTGCGTGTGGGAATGACCGTCAAGATCGGAGAGAATCAAGGAACGGTCGTGGCCGTGACGCCCATTTCGGTTGTGTTGGAAACGATTGAAGGCCGCGTGGTGGTACCGGCTTCACAATTTACGGAATCCACGGCGGTCATTACACATCCGGAACGGTGACGATGGACCTGGAGCAATACTTAACCCTTGGGTATCTTCAGTCTCATCCTGTCGAGGCGGCTCGCCATTTGGAGTCTCTCCATCCTGAAGAGTCGGCTCATTTGCTGGAGGCTTTGCCTCCGGAAGAAATTGCCAACGTCTTAGAGCATTGTCTGCCGGTTTCCACGGCCAAAGTGATCGAGGAATTACCTGAAAAAGTGGGGGCGGGGGTCTTAAATTCCATGAATGCCACGTCAGCCATTGGGGTACTCAGACAATTTGAAGACCCGCTGCGACAGGAAATATTGGGCCGGTTGGATGATCCCACGGGCGCGACCCTTCGACGGGCCTTGCGCTATTCGCCGAATACCGCGGGTAGTCTGGCCGATCCGCAAGTATTTACCCTCCCGCCGGATATTCCGGTAGAAGAGGCGATTGATCGTATACGTACGTATGGTCAGAAAGCCATGTACTACATTTATGTCATCGATCGGGATAGCAAGCTGGAAGGGGTTGTTACCTTGCGACAGCTTCTGGTGGATTCCTCCAATCACCTGGTTGGAACGTTGATGGAGGGACAGATTACCACGTTGTCGGCCGAAGCCAATTTGGAAGAAATTCTCAAACACCCTGAATGGAGTCGCTTTCATACGCTTCCGGTCGTCGATCGCTGGGGGACGTTTTTTGGCGCGTTGCGATATCGGATGTTGCGTCGAATTGAAAAAGACGTGGGTGGAAAGGCTCCTCTCGGATCGGTCAGTGATTCCTTGATGCAATTATGGGAGGCCTATTCCCTCACCGGAATCCGGTTGATGACCGATGTGGCCCAAACCATCAACGAACGGAACAAATCGCGATGAGCGAATTATCCTTGTCAGGAACGATGGCCGGTCGTCGCGGGTCTCATGTGCTGAATGAAGCCTTTTTCCACATGCATCATGAAGAAGCGGCGATGATCCTGGAGGAACATCCGGTGGAGGATGTTTTGCGGATTTTGCAAGGGACCACGGCAAAGAACGCAGCCAACCTCTTGTCCAGCATTACTCCACCGGTGGCTGCCGAGATCTTAACCGTGATGCCTTCCGATCTACTCAAGCAAGTCATTCCCTATCTGTCTCCTTCCCTTGCCGCTTCGTTATTTCAACGATTAGACACCGATTTGCAACGAGCGATCCTGTTCAGGATTCCCGAGCGCTACGCACAGGAAATCCGTTCGTACATGACGTATCCACCGGAATCGGTCGGAAGCATCATGGATCCCAGGTTTTTCGTGCTGCAGGAAGACACCACTGTCCGGGAGGCCATGTTGCAAGTGCGATCCCGAGCGCAAAAAGATATTCATGATGTGTATGTGATCGATCGCTTTCAAAAGTTGGTGGGAAAATTTTCCGTTCGTGATCTTCTGCTGGTGGATCCCGATGAAAAATTGCAATCGGTGATGAACCGTGATCTTCCCACGATTCATCCGTTGGAGTCTCGTGAGGAAATTGTGGAATTGTTCGGCGAACGACATTTTTTCACCATTCCTGTGGTCGATTTGGATCAGCGGCTATTGGGGGTCATTCGCAATGAAGATATTATTAAAGCCAGTCAGGAAGATGCCACCGCTGACTTGCAAACGATGGTGGGCGCGAATAAAGATGAGCGGGCCTTATCGCCGGTGTGGTTTTCCGTCCGGAAGCGGTTACCCTGGTTACAGCTCAATCTAGTGACGGCTTTTTTAGCCGCTTTTGTGGTAGGCATGTTCGAAAGCACCATTGCGCAATTTACGGCGTTAGCCGTTCTCCTGCCAATCGTGGCCGGGCAGTCTGGCAATACCGGTGCTCAATCTTTAGCCGTGGTTATTCGCGGTCTTGCCTTGCGGGATATCCGTCCTGCGCAATGGTTACGGGTATGCGGGAAAGAAGTCTATGTCGCTTTTTTGAACGGTTTGGCGGTGGCCGCTGCGGCCTGCTTGGCTGTGGGCATCTGGAGTCATTCGTTCGGATTGACGGTGATTATCGGTGTCTCTATGATTATTTCCATGGTCATTGCCGGATTGTCCGGTGCGGTGATTCCTATTGCGTTAAAAGCCCTCAAGCAGGACCCTGCTCAATCCTCCTCGATTGTTTTAACGACGGTGACCGATGTGGTGGGGTTCTTTTCCTTTCTGGGGTTAGCGACCATGTTTTCGAATCTGTTGGTTTCCTAACCGTTCATATTGATCAGTCCCAACCTTACCTAACTTCTAGCAATGAAGATCGACCCTTAGCAGGGCGCTTTTTTGGGTTGCCTCGTATAGTGAGGCAGTAGTACCATCAGACAAATTTATTATAGAGGGAGGCATCATGGAAACCCGGACTGCTAGTAAAAGTGATCGTGATGGGGCTTTGGACAAGGACATTACTCGATTGCGCCAACAAGTGAATGTCTTGAAAAATTTTTTACTGTCTGAGCCCTCGGCGGAAGTGCTTCTGGCGTTTGATTCGGCTATGGAGGATATTTTGGAAGATGTGTTCGGAAGTTCTTCGCCCCTCTTGGCCACCTATGAGTATGCGCAAGTGGGAGAAGCCGCAGGTTTGATGAATCTTCCTGATACCGGGACCGAGGAAACCGCTTCGAACTCTCAGCGTGAAACGATCCGTCAACGGCAGCGAGTCTTGGAAAGTGGCATCACCGAATTGGAAACCCGGAGAGCCGCATTAAGCCAGGAACCCAGGAAGGGGCACGCCAAAGGCCCTCGCGTTTCGGAATATATGACGAAATCCCTGAGGGCGGTTTCTATGGATACGACATTACGTGAAGTCGGACAAAATATGCAGAAATGGAAGATCGGATCCGTGTTGGTGCAGAGCGGAGACGAATATGTGGGCTATATCACGGAAACGGAATTGGCGCGGGAAGTGGTTGGCGCAGGAATGGATCCGGTGACAACGACCGTCAAGACGTGCATGCGAGAACCGATTATTTCGCTGGAAACCAGTGATGCCCTGGTGGAGGCCGTGCTCCTCATGAAAGAAAAAGCCACCCGACATTTGGCTGTGGCCGAAAGTGGAAAACTGGTAGGCGTCATTTCTGTTTCCGATATTTTACGGTATTATTCTGGAGTCAAATAAGATCGATCTGTTCGACATCAGTCAGCTCACGATTTGAATTCTCGGGGCCGTGGTTCAGGATTGACCCACGGCCCTTCTTCTTTCGTCTCCCGTTTCTCCTTCGTTTTTCCTTAAGAAAATTTAATATCTTTTTAATGGCGCCTTAAGGGGTGATTAGTAAGCTGTTCTCGAAGTGTTCATGGCAACCTTATTCATTATCTCAAGGAGGATAAATATGAATCACAAGAATGATTCTCAGGTTCGACAAGATGGACGGACAACCGCATGGTTGTCACGCGGTTGGCGACAAACGGGTGTGGGAATGCTCGGGGCAGCCTTAGTCATCAGCGTATTGACATTTGGAAGTTGGCATGCTCCCGGTCCCTCTCAAGCAGCCGGACCTCAAGGGGCGGTAGCCGGTGAGTTGGGCAAGCCCCCGAATTTTAACAAGGGAGGATTTGCCGATATCGCCCAGGCTGTCACTCCGGCAGTCGTGAATATTACCGTTCGCAAGGAAGCCCCGGTACCCATGTCAGGTTTTCCGTCGGATCAATTAAAAGAATTTTTCGGGATACCCGGAATGCCGGAAATACCGAGAATGCCGAACAGGCGGGGTGTTCCCCCAGGGCCCGAAGGCCACGGGGCCGGATCCGGTGTGATTATTTCCGGTGATGGTTATGTGCTGACCAACGACCATGTCGTTGATGGAGCCAAGGAAATTACGGTCACTCTTCCGGATAATCGGGAATTCACCGGAAATGTGATCGGTCTTGATCCCCAAACCGATTTAGCCGTGATCAAGATTGACGGAAAAGACTTGCCTTATGTGCCATGGGGAAACTCGGCTGAGCTCCGAGTCGGAGAATATGTTCTGGCCGTCGGCAATCCCTTCGGATTAAATTCCACCGTCACACTCGGAATTGTCAGCGCGTTAGGTCGTGGTGGAATGGGTATCACCCAGTATGAAGATTTCATTCAGACCGATGCGGCGATTAATCCCGGGAATTCCGGCGGGGCGTTGGTGAATACGCGAGGAGAACTTGTCGGAATTAATACGGCGATCTTTTCACAATCCGGCGGGTATCAAGGCGTGGGGTTTGCGGTTCCTACCAATCTTGCCAAACCCGTCTATGAGAGCCTGGTCAGCACCGGAAAGGTCGTTCGGGGATTTTTGGGAGTCGGTATACAAGCCGTGACGACCGATCTTGCCGATTCGTTTCAATTGGATCAATCCAAAGGGGCGCTGGTCACGAATGTCGTCCCGGGAAGTCCGGCGGATGAGGCAGGGATTCAACGCGGTGACGTGATTATCGAATATCAGGGGAAACCCGTGTTGGATCCCAGAAATCTTCAGCATCATGTGATCAGGACTACCGTCGGATCCGAAGTCAATATGGTCGTGATCCGAGACGGACAGAAGCACACACTCAATGCCACGATTCGTGAGCAAGCCAATCCCACTCAGGTGGCACAGGTCGGCCAGGTGGAAAGTGAAGGACCGTTGGCTGGGGTGGCCGTTCAAAACCTTAATCCTGGTATGGCAGAGCAACTAGGAGTGGATAAGGGTGTCAATGGTGTCGCGGTGATGAATGTCACACCGGGAAGTTATGCGGCCAGAGCCGGTTTAGCGGAAGGCGATATAATTAGCGAAATCAATCGCAAGCCGGTTCGCTCGGAGGAGGATTTCATGAACGTGACATCCAACATGAAAAACCAGTCTTCCGCTTTGATTTTTATCCATAGGGGGCAAGGAGCCTTGTACTTAACCGTAAAAGTGTAATCGAATATTCGAAGAGTACTTCTGACAATGTAAAGGGGCTCCTAATCCAGGGAGCCCCTTTGTTCTGAAAGGTCACACGTCTCTTGAGTCGCCACAGAATTTCTTGGCACATCTTACCGATGGTCGGTGGTCTGGCTGGCTTCTTCATCTAAGACTTCATATTCTTCCGGGTTGCCGAAAGTTTTGGATTGGGCTTGAGATGGTCTGCTGGTCATTTGATACAGAATAGGAACGACGAACAATATCAGAAACGTGGCGGTCAGCATGCCGCCCACGACCACACGGGCCAAAGGTTTTTGAGCTTCTGAGCCGATCCCGCTGGCGATAGCGGCCGGGACTAATCCCAGCGCCGCTCCAAGCGTGGCCATCAACACGGGCCGCATTTGCAATTCTGCTCCGGAAAGGATGGCTTCCATGAGAGACGTACCCTTTTGCTCCAATTCCCGAATGCTGGAGACGATTAACACTCCCCCCAGAATGGCAATCCCCAATGTCGAAATGAACCCCACGGCGGCGGAGATGCTAAAGGGCGTATGGGTCAATACCAGGGAAAGTACGCCGCCGATCATGGCAAAGGGAACAGTAGCCAGAACGATGAAGGCGTATCGAAATGAGCCGAAAGTGAGATACAGCAAAAAGAGAATCAGGATCATGGTCAGGGGCACGACAATCATCAGCCGTTGTTGTTCCTTGACCAACTGGTCATATTGTCCGGCCCATTCGAGGTGAAAGCCTTCCGGGAGTTGAATATTTTCCTGTAAATGATGTTGGGCTTCCTGAATGGTACTGACCAAGTCCCGATCCCGGATGCTGAACATGATGGGAATATACCGTTCGTGGTTTTCCCGATAAATCATAAAGGCGCCTGTCTGCCTGACGATGGTGGCTAACTGTTTCAGGGGAATCCCGATGCCTTCCGGTGAGCTGACCTGGATTTGCCCGATTGAATTTTCGTCTTGTCGATATTGAGGAAGGAAACGCACGACCAAGTCAAACCGTCGATCACCCTCGATCACTTCCGTGACCGCCTCCCCGCCGATTGCCGCTTGCACCATGGCATTGACATCAGCAACCTGAATTCCATAACGGGCGCAAGCCTGCCGGTCGACTTGAATTAGGAGATTGGGTTGTCCCATGGTTCGGTTAATACTGAGTTCTTTCACGCCACGGATATTTTTCAATTCCCCCTCTACCTTCTCTGCAATGGCTTGAAGCTCCGTGAGGTTATGGCCGTAAAGCTTAATCGAGTTTTCGCTCTTCACGCCGGACATGGCTTCTTCCACGCTGTCCTGGATCAATTGCGAGAAATTGATTTTAAGGCCGGGAATCGTCTCAAGCCGTTCCTCAATTTCTTCAATCAGGACCTCCTTGGTGAGTCCATGGCGCCATTCATTCCGAGGCTTGAGACTGACGTAATATTCCACGTTGAAAAAACTTTCGGGATCGGTTCCATCATCGGGTCGTCCCAGTTGTGAAACGGCAGTGGCCACCTCCGGTGATTCCATGAACATTTTTCGCATGCGGCTAGCCAAGGCCGCCGCATCATCAAACCGGATATCGATGGGCATGCGGATACGTACCCAGATGTTGCCTTCCTCCAACGCCGGCATAAACTCTCCGCCCATGAAACTCAGTGCCACAACAGTCACCAGCAACAGGATGCCCACGGCTCCCAGTACCGGCTTTTGGTGGTGAAGCCCCCATCGAAGAGCCGTCAGATACCTTTGTCTGAGTATCGAAACCAGTTTGGGTTCCTGTTCGCGCATGGGACCGTTGAGCAGGAAAGAGCACATGGCAGGCGCCAAAGTGCAAGCCAACAGTAAGGAGCCGGCCAGAGCGAGACCATAGGTAATGGACATGGGCGCAAAAATCTTCCCCGGGACCCCCGTCATCGTAAACAGAGGAATGAAGGCCACCACAATAATCACGGTCGAAAATAAAATGGGGCGTCCCACATGACGGGATGCTCTGGCAATAAGCTGAGGAGGGGTAACCCCGGGTTTGGCATGATGGCAGAGGTAATAGAAAATGCTTTCCACCATGACCAGGGGAGCATCCACGATAATCCCGAAATCAATCGCGCCCAAAGAAATCAGATTCGCGGATTGGCCCATTATAACCATGGCGGAAAAGGTGAAGAGCAAGGCGAGGGGAATGGTACAGGCCACGATCAGGGCGGTCCGGAAATGTCCCAGAAAAAACAGAAGCACGAGGAGCACCAATACCATGCCGTTGATCAATATGTGCACGACCGTTTCGATAACGGTATTGATCATGGTAGTCCGGTCATAAATGGTCTTGATTTGCACTCCTGATGGAAGCTTTTTTGAATTCAATTCGTCAATTTTGTGATTGACGCGTTCCAGAGTCGGTAAGGCTTGAGTATCCCGTTGCAGAAGAATCACGCCTTCCACCGTATCTTCTGCCTCGTTGATGCCAACCTGCCCCAACCGTATGGCATGGCCGATGGTCACCTTTCCGAGATTTTTGATAAAGATGGGGGTGCCGTCTTTGACCGCGACCACGACATTGGCAACATCATCCAGACTATCGATAAATCCCACCCCCCGGACGTTGTAACTTTGGGGTCCAAGGGCCAAATAGCTACCCCCCACATTGGCATTGCTATTGGCCAGGGCCGCTTTGATTTGCGGGAGCGTTACGCCATATGTAATAAGGGCTCCTGGATCCAAGTCCACATGGTATTCCTTTGTGGTGCCTCCGAATGCCGTCACGTCAATGATGCCAGGGACCCGTTTAAATTCACGCCGGACTTGCCAATCCTGGATTGTTTTAAGGTCTGTGAGCGTATAGTCTTCGCCCACTAATTCATACCGGTAAATTTCCGCGATGGCCCACCAGGGGGACAGTTCAGGTTTCACCCCTTCGGGTAGATCAACGGTATGCAGGCGATTCAGGACTTCCTGCCGCACTGCATACCAGTTGGTGCCGAATTCAAAGTAGACTTTCAGTTCACTCAACCCAAAGAGTGACAAGGAACGCACATTCGTGAGGCCGGGAATGCCCTGGAGGGCTGTTTCAATGGGAATGGTGATGATTCGTTCCATTTCCTCCGCGGACCATCCTGCTTTTTGGGAAATGACTTCAACAAAGGGTGGGGAAGGATCAGGATAGGCAATTATGTCAAGGATATGAAAGGCGTAAAGTCCTCCGAATAGCAAAAGAAGACCGAGGGCACACACCAGAGCACGCTGGACGAGCGACAGCTCGACAAGTCTGGCAATCATGGGTGAGGGGGCGAAAGGGATTCAGGGGATTCCGAGGCAGATCCCTCTTCCTCGATATTCATGGCCTGCCCTTTCAGGAGCACGGCCCCTTTCACGACAATTTGTTCGCCTGTCGTGAGCCCAGACAATACGGATACTTGGCCTCCTGCCGGGATGCCGATTTTGACGGGGCGTTTCAGGAAATGATTTTGACCGTCAGCCACATAGACATACATGTTTCCGTCAATTTCTAAAACAGCGTCCTGGGGAATAAGAGGGTAAGGTATCCCCTCGCTCAGCTTGACATTTAACCGGGCGAACATCCCCGGTTTGAGTTTGTGATCTGTATTGTCGACGACGGCGCGCAGTTTAATCGTACGAGTGGCGGGGTCCACCACATCACCGATGGCTGAGATCCTGGCTGGAAATCCGGTTTCGGGATAGGCTTCGACGTTCACGGTGGCTTTTTGTTTAATTTGGACGAGGCCCAGGTCTTTTTCATAGACGTCCGCAATGATTTGAACTTGGTTTAAATCCGCTACCGTAAAGAGTATTTGATTCGGATCTCCGCTGACGGACTGTCCTGGAGTGACGGAACGGTCGACGATCGTACCGGAAAGCGGGCTTCGGATTTGATAAGTCGAGGTAATCGTTTGATCGGCAATGGGTTTATCCAATTCTTCCTTGGATACCTGAAGGGCCAGGAGCCGTTCACGGGCTCTTCGGAATTCGGCTTTGGCCTTCACAAAATCGTTTTCGGCCTGTTTCAAATCCTTTTGAGGAAGCGCTTTGATTTCATACAGATCCTTGGCTAACCCATAAGAACGTTGGGCGTAGGAGAGATCCGAATGTTCTTTAATAAATTCCGAATACGCGGAAGCGATTTCCGGACTTTCGATCGTAACCAAAAGATCCCCCGCTTTCACGAAATCTCCTAGTTGACCGTGAATTTTTTGTACCCGGCCGACCAGGGCCGAGGAGATTTTGGAATAGCGATCCTCCCCGTAGGACACTTTTCCTGCCAATGTCAACATCGGATTGGAGGGACCGGCTGTCACGGGAGCCGTCACGATCTGAAGTTTCGAGGGGGAATGGGAAGACGCGGTCTTGTCGCTCGTGGTAAGGGCCGTGTTGCTTGCCGCCGATGTTTCAGAGGAGTTTTGCTGACTGCAGGCCATTCCGCTGAGGGTCAGAAGCAATAGAGCACACCGCATCGCATACTGTACAGGTTTCATAAAATGTCCTGGCCGGCGGCTTGTTCCAATAAAAACAGGTTTCGTTGGTATTCAAATAACGCCTCTAAGTAATTTTGCAAAATCGTTCGAGAGGTGCGAGCGGCATCCAGGAGATCGATGAGTGTGACGCCCCCTTTTTGATAGGCTTTTTCGAGGATGGAAAAGGTGGTTCGTGCATCTTCCAATACCCCGGCCTGGTAGGCTTCGATTAATCGTTGTGATTGGCTTAAATTTTGATAGGCCACCTCAATATCGTTCTGGACTTTCAAGGTGGTTTTGCGAAGATCCGCTTGTGCGGATTGGATAGCGACTTCCGCTTGGGCAATGCCCCCCTGATTCCGGTCAAAGACCGGAAGGGGAACTTCTAGGTTGAGCCCGTAGAGTTGTTGATTGGCTCCCCTTGGGGGCCCTGCATGGTGAAGTTTCCGCCTATCAAGGGGTCCGGATATCGAAAGGCCTTAGCTAATTTTAGATTTGCCTGTTGCTGAGAGAGATCAAAACGTCTGGCTTGTAGGTCAGGCCGTCGTTCTATGGCTTCCGTGCGGAGGCGGCTAATGTCGGGTGTGACACGCCGGTATGCCAGATCCGTCGTTAACACAACGGCGGTCTCCGGTGGGAGGGCTAGCAGTAATCGAAGATCATTTAAGGCGGTTTGGGATTCCTGGGTGAAGTTAATGACTTGGGCTCCAAAATCTACAGCTTGAAGACGAAGCCGGATCAAGTCGACCTCGGCGATAAAGCCTTTTTTGAAACGTAATTCTCCAATGGTTAGGATGCGATGAAACCGTTCCTGATTTTCCTTGGCCAGTTCCAAGCGACGGGAGGCCAATTGAACCTGGTAGTAGGTATCTTTCAAGGTCAGGGTTAATTGCCGAATCGCATCCGAAAAGGCCGCCTCGGCGACCTTGATTCCGTATTCCGCGCTTTCCATCCGATACCCTCGTTTCCCGGCCAAGAGAAACATTTGTTGGAGTTGCGGTGTGATCGCGCCCGTGCCTTTAAAGGTTTGTCCTTGGGTAAAGGCCGCGGCTCCAAAAAGGGAAAACACCGGATTCGGAAAAAGTTTGGCGGTAATGGCGATTCCCTTAGCATTGTCGATGCCGTATTTCGTCATCAAAAGGTCAAGATTTTTCTCCAAAAATAATGCCATGGCCTCGTTGATGTTTAAGGTGACGGTGGGGATGGCTGGGGCGGGAGCAAGTACGTGTTTAGATGAGGTGGCTGGATCTGATTGCGCCGATACGCTTTCAAGAAGAAACCCACCTACGACAAGCGTAAAAGCCAAATAGCGCTTGAGACGCATGAGGGGAAAAACCATCATCCTAATGGCTGGAAAAGATATTCCGCTGATGATGAAATCACCACGAAGAAGGAGGAGAGTGAAGAATACAAGCTACCCAATGGCAACCTTTCCTTCTGCGTATAGAACCTGGGAGTTTGAAGTGGCAGAAAAGATCCCAGGCCGAAGAGGAGTCTACCATAACGCTCTAGAACCAGGGAGAGCAAGATGAAAACATTACCCAAGTCGGAAAATTTTGTGGACAGGCTATGGATTCCTCCATCTCCAGGGAAGGCCGATGATTCCCGATATCGAGGCCACTTCAACCATGGTGCCGAAAAACGGAAGTTGTGCGGTATATGCCAATATATAAAGGTTCAATAGGTCACCGTACCAACGGCCAGAAGAATGCTTGAGGCCATGGTACGGAAGATCGGATAGGGATGTATCCGCCTGGAACAGAAATGCAATCGGGACGTTTGCAGATAATTTTCCAAAGGGCCAATCAGGCAACTCCAACTGTGAGGTCTCTCGTCGGCCTGCTATTCCTTCTAGAAGGCCACCGGGCAACATTAATCAAATGACCCCCTCTGTATTGGAGAGAAAATAGCTGATGGCCATGGAATGACGTTTGACCGTTTGAACCGAAAGGGAAGGAAAGTCGAAAGATGTTTAGGGCCTTCCAAAACTTTTCCATGGTTTATTCCCAATACTTTTTTTCATGCCCCGCAATGAACAACTTCCTCAAGTCATTTTCATAAAAAACTGCTCCTGGATATCCCCGGCTTGCCGGGGGACTTACTGTATTTAACTGCAAAAGGCATTCCATGAATGAGGTATTATTGGGTAAGGCTGAGGTTAGGGTAACCCCCCATAGGAAACATCACGTTTAAATAAATTAAAGATGAAACAAGGTCGTTCGGAAGACAGCCCGAAAAATCGAGGGAAAGTCTGTCCGCATGAAGGACAAGCTGTCTTCTGCCTGGTTGGTGAGGGGGGAGGAATGCTTTCACCATAGGCAATTAATGCCCTTCCTACCTCATAGTCAACGCTCAGGTCAAAATCGGTCCCCTTACATGCAAAGATGTCAAATAAATGAAGGCCGATTTATTTGGCAATCGTAATGCTGGGCCCCACTCCACGTGGCACATCGGTCACGGTCATTTGGAAGAGTTGGTACAGCAGGCGAAATGCCTCCTGATTCCATGACCGTTTCTCATCGTCAGCGATGGAATAATGATGTCCCTCATGAATGACGGACAGTTTGGCATTGGGCGGTTTTGAGTCGGTCTCAATAATATCCATGGTGCGAACGGGATTTTCTGCGACAATTCCGGTTCTGGGGTCAGGATCCACATGATACTCCTGCTCATTGTCGATCGTCCGACCAAGAAAATTGAGGATGCCATGAAAACTACGGAGTCGGAAGGCCCCGTGCATAGGGTATTCTCCGCCTGGGTTGTCGGGCCGAATATCCACCAGAATATCGTTCGGCGGCCAACGATCCGCTTTAGCCTGCAGAGCCAAGCGCTCTTTATTGGGGATGGTGGTCTGATCGTAATTGGTAATGACCGTATGTCCGATCGTCCGTTTTTGAAGGGTATACACTTGCTTTTCCTTATCCACGATGATGCGATAGTGGTTTTCCAGGGTTTGAAAGTCGGTCGCCGACAGAGAACTGAGAGGCAGGGTCCATTCTCGGTCGAATACCAGCGGTTCCACATACAGTTGATTGTTGTCTTGTAACCGGGACAGATGAAGGACGATTTGTCGAAAAACGGGATACCCCGTTTTATCGGCCGGCCGATTGTAGTAGGCGACTTCACTGCCATTCGTGGTGATCCGGATTTCACCCGCCATGAGTCGAAGAAGCAAGTCAATATCGACCCCCTGCCTGAGCAGGAGCGTCATTTTAGCTTCACGGAGCGGGGTGAGGAGCCGTTGAGTGAAATCTTCTCCTTCGATCGGGCTGATGCTGATCGTGGGATTTTCCGCAATACTGGCCCCAAACACCGGTGAGAGGGCAAATCCCCCCTCCACGCCTCCCAGAGGTGGGGTGGCTCCGGCCGTGAAGCGATAGTCAAAGGTGGCGGCGATGTTGGAGATGGCCGTGAAATGCACAGGTTGATGATTATGGGATCTGGCAATATTGACTAACAACTGTTCCACTAAGGAATTGGTTGCGGAGTAGTCATAGGCCACCACGACGTGTTCCAGCGCCTTGGGGGATATGCAACCGAACATAACCAACGGCAGGCTCAACAGTAAAATAACCTTGCCAATGCCTTGCCCTGTATTTATTTTATTCACGAAATTTCTCTCCTTTACCGTGACGTTTTTTGTCAGGTGTTCACTTCTTGATGTGTTCGCACTTCCATGACAGAAGAAAGTTAGTTTGAAGGGCGATCAGTATTTGGGCTATCTTTATCATCTGGGATAGGAAGCGTGATGATATTTTTCAGGACATCAACCGCAAATTGGGCCGACCCTTTTAGCCCTCCGGTGAAGGACTCCAGCGGTAAGTAGGTAATGTCGGGTTCGGTCCTTGGCCCTTTGACTTCAAATAATGCGGTCATGAGGCCCTTCCGTTCCCCTTGCATTAACGAGCCGAAAAGTGGAATGTCTTTGAGCAAGTTGGAATAGGCCCCAAAGGGACTGACGGCAATCATGGCATTAAGGTTTTCTCTGGAAAGGTCATAACTTCCCGCAGCAGTAAACTTGAGGACCGGACTTTTGAGAGCCATGTCCTGGGATTTCAGCAATCCATTTTCCATCATAAAGGAGCCCTCCCACTGATCGTAGGGGAGTCCTTCTTCCAGGAGATTCACTTTGCCCATTAATAAACTGGGCACATTCAAAATGCCCATGATTTTTGAAAGGATGGGGCCGGTTTGAATCAGTCCCCGCCGGAGTTCGGCACGTCCTTTCCCCGTCAATGAGCGCAGAATCAGGTCGGGGCTCCCCAGATTCATTTCAAGCGAGGTTATCAAAGACGCCGTTCCTGTCAAGGGAGCACGTCTGTCGGATTGCGGTCCCAACAGACTTTCAATTGGAATATCCTGGACGGTTAGCTCTCCCTTTCCTGCTTTATTCTTTTGACTCCAATGCAATAAAATTGATTGAGTCTCTTCGTTGGGTTTTGATGAAGAGAATTGTTGTGTTCGGTTTGTGGCTTCCACATTTCCTTCCATAATCCAGTTGCTCCAGTCCCAATCCCGGCCTTCAAAGCCCCAAGTGATAGCTAAACTGGAGAGGTCAAGATTCTTGTCTCCAATTGTGACGCCTGGCGGAAATATGGCCCCGCTTCCACTTTCAGTTTGCAGGATCCCGCGAATGTAGGGGGGATCAGACCAGGATAGTTGGCCTTGGGCCTCAAGTTTATAGGGAGGCATCGCGACCTCGCCTTTGGACAGGCGGATGGTTTTTTCCTGTGGTAGTTTTCCATCAACCCGAAGAGTTCCGGGGATTCCTGACGGTTTGTGAAGCAGGCCTTTGCTTTCCAGGTTGATATTGGTGAAGTCGAATTCAGCATGAAAATCAGGGCGAAGGTTCGAGCCTGAAAAGGTGGCAGTGGTTCCAATCAGACCCTCGAAAGTAGGGAAAAGGTGGGTCATGGAAGGAAAGAGGGTCAGAATATCCGTTGAATACCATGTGCTCTCCATACTGAGATTTATTGCGTTGGAAGCTGTGCGAGTGGACCATCGGCCTGTTATGGCTATCGGGCTTTCCCCAAGTCTTCCGCTGAACCGGTGAATCCGAATCCGTTCCTTATCAAATGACAGGTGTCCGGTGAATTGATTGAGGGAGAGCCCATCTGCAGAGCTGGAAAGATGAACGTCGTCAAACACGAGATCTCCGTCAAGCATATGCAACTGAGAGGGGCGAGTGACAGGACCGGTTACTCGTGTGGAGACGTACAGGTTTCCTTGAATGTCGTGGTAGAAGGACAATGGTTCTACAAGAGATCGACTGCGAGGATCGCGAAGTAGTGCCTGATGGACATCATGAGCTGGGAAAACCCCTTTTCCTTGCAGATCCAACAAGATGTCCGAATCCTTCCATTCAAGGGTCGCCTCTTTCACCAGTAGCTTGGAAGATGCTATCTGAGCTTTTGCATTAAATACCCGAACGAGGTTGGAACCAAAAGCCACCGATCCGGAGATATCAGTCATCTGAGGGTGGTGGGGATCGACTTGGACCTGCCCGTTGGCCAAGCGGACTACTCCCTCTGCGTTTACGGTGTTGGTTGTATCGCCTATCCACTTGACCGAGCCGGTGAGGAGTTGCATCGCACCATCAATATCTCGTTCCGTAAGCACAGTGTGAACGAAGCCGGGACGCCAGGTCTCAGGGATAAGATTGGCCAGGCGTTGTATGGAGATGGGCAAGGCGAAGCCCGAAACGGTCAGCATTGGCGGGTTATTTTGAGTTCTGGTGAACATGGCTGTCCCATTAAGATTCCAGTCTTTTTCTGAAATCCGAAATGTTGGAATCGAAAGACGGATGGTTTCCTCTCCAAGGACAAGAGTGGCTTCCGGCGTCGTAATCGTGAACGGTGCGATGGTTCCCTGAGCCTGGGAAATCTGAATAGCAGACGAACCATAGGTAACAATACCCGCTACATTGGTTATGAGGGGTTGGCCGGGGGCGGGCAGGAATTGCCCTTTTTTCAAGGCAAGGGCGCCATTGACATCCCATGACCCATTTCCACCTAAGGGACCACTCAAGGTTCCCTCCAACAGTTCCATGGTTCCAGCTACCTGATGTTCTTTCAGAAAGGCCAGGAATGGTTCTGGGAACCAGTCGTTCGGTAACAGGGCTGGTACTTTCCTGATTGCGATGGGTTGCGTCGTGCCGGAGATCTCCAACCTCGGCGATTCAAAAAAAATATTGGAAATGCTGCCGTGTCCGGCAAAGGTCCATTCATTCAAGGAGAACAGGACATTTTGAATAGTGAAGAGATCATGGTCATGTTTTAATGTGTAGGAGAAGGTTCCTTGAATACTTCCTTTTGTTTGAAGCGGGGCTTCCAATTCATGATGTCGTACAAACTGGATAAGCTGACCAAGAGGAAACCGGGAAATTTCAACCTGTCCATGAACCTCCAAAGCTTGGAAGCCGGAATGGGCATGCTGGGGAGGGGGAGGTTCTTCTTGGTCTTCGAGAAAAGTCAGTGTCCCCTTGAAGGCGAGGGTTGACGGTGGCTGGAGGTTTGGAAGCACTGCGGACAGTTGAATCTTCGAAGATCCTTCAGATGGCAATTCGGTGAGAGTGAGATCAATGTCTGCCCAATCCAGATTGGAGAGGAGTTCTTTGCCGGAGACATGAAAAAGATGAAGTTGCCCATTGTATATAGCCAATTCCCGTATGGTCTGGAACGGCAAGGCGGATTGTTCTTCCGATTCAGTGCCGAGAGGGATTTGAAGCGTCAATTCCGGCTGATCAATCACGGCACGATTGATAAACAATTTTCTGTCCCAGAGCGATTGCCAATCGATGCCTACTTCCAACCGGTTAACGCGAAGGACGATAAAGCCCGGATCATGTGTTTCAAATGATAAGCCCGCCAGATGGATTTCTGGTGAGGGAAAAAGATCCACCTGTAACGTTTCAATTTGAAGGGGGCCACCGGCCAACTCTTCCAACATGGAAATGATGGATTGTTTGATCCACCTGTTATCCGATAAGACCGTTAAGGTGAAGAGCACTATTCCTACCGCGAGGATTCCACACACCATGATGCTCAAGAGAATCCGTGGAAGCCAGAATGACACTGGATAGGGTCGTAATCCGGATGGCATCATCATCTTTCATTCTTCTTGGGATGACTCTGAAGGGAAATGAATGAGCAACATCGAATGCTAGTAATTGATCGTGCTTTCCTGCTTTGTTTCCAAGGGGATCTGGTCCTCAAAGGGGCCGATCAAATTTGTGGTGTGAAAGCTGATAAAAAATAACACTTCATATTCGTTAAAATAGGTTGATGCCTGAAACCATGGTGTGGAACGAATAAATTTTCCGGTCGCGGTTTCAAAACAGTCAAGACGAAAACGGGAATAACCTTTTTGATATTGGGCCTTATACACGGCAAGTTCCGGTATGGCGAAAGGGAGGAGTCCGCCCTGAACTTCCGGCATGCCAAAAAAAGTTTCACTTTGCTCAGTTCCAAAAGCCTGAATAAGAATTTGAATTCGGTAGGTGGGATTTTGATCTTTGGGTTGGATATGGAATCCCTGTTCACCAATCCACCGTCCAACCGCTCCGAGGAGAAAGCGCTGGTCAACGGTGAGACCGGTGGTTTCCAATGTGATGGTTTCGCCTTGTGGGAAGGGGAGAGGAGGGACGTCGTTCGCATTGAGGCTGGATTCTACGGCTTGGGTGAGAAGAAATTGCTCTATAGCAGTGAAATGTTCAGGTTCCGGCAGATTGTTCGATGTGGCACATCCCGTCAAAATGGACAAGAGGAAGATTCTGAAAATGATTGTATGTTTTAAAGAATGAATGTTCATAAGGCCTTCGATATCAGATTAAACAGGCATGGTTCTTATATACGGTTTGTGCTTCAATGGTATTCTACCCTGAGTTCCTCATGAATTTCTTCGACTACTTGATGGGCTATCCTGATATCCGGCACCCTGGGATATGAAAAAGAGAATCTCCTTGTTGACCATTGATCAATGAGTGAGACCAATCTGAGTTCGCTGGTCTCCCGAAACGGCCGGCCATGCCGTTTCACCCATGCGGTCGGATACGATCCCTTGCATTAATCAGTTATGTGGCACGCTTATGGCTCTACTCTACTCATCATGAACATAGATGAGTGTCCGAATCCAGCAGGTGCAATGTGTTGCTTAGGAGCGTTTCGTCGTTCGGATTAAATTTCAGTCAGGACTCATCCCGTATCCACGCCCTCCATATAATTGGCTTATCGATGATTGTGTCGAGTCTCCTCCGAAAACGGTGAATGCCAAGTTGTGATGCGCCCACATGGTCTTTAATCAGTGTTCAATAGAAATTGACCAAGGGGTTACGTTTGGCAATGCCGCGCAACAGGCGCCCTAGGATATCGGCGCCCGTGATGATACGTTTGTGGTCCGGGGTCCAAATGAGGACCAAATCGTGGTCAATCACATCATCGTCTGCATGTTCGGGGTTGACCTTAAATTGTGTTAGAAGTTCTCCGAGGGGAATATGTGTATGGTCCAGGATAATGGGACGATGACAATGACGAAGTGGCTTATATGTGTTTTCGATCAAGAGCTCACGAAGGAAACCGTCTGCGTCCAGGACCACCTGAGGGGTATAATTTTCATCGGTGATGACCACCCATTTTTCACGTGAAGCATGGATTTGTTGGATGAAATAGTCCGAAGAAGAAGGCGCGGTGAGGGGAAATTGGACATATCCCCCTTTCAACGGTAGTTGGATGATGCTTTGAGGATGCAATGGAGATCCTTCCTCCAGCGCCGGAATATCGTCAAGGTTTAAAAAGTTTGACGCGCCGTGTCCCTCCACTCCGCTGATATCGGATTCCGGAGCCTGAGCATGAATGTGAATTAAGGTTTCGAGTTCATGTTCTTTAAACCATGTGACCCCTTCTTTTCCGACGATTCGATCCAGGAGTAGGGCTGAGGGTTTGGCCACGGGATAAAATATAATCTGCAAGAGGTGAACGATTGGTGCGAATTTCGCGGCTAATCTCAAGGCATTTCTCGAAAAATAGGCTTGGGGAAGAATTTCCCCAAAGAGGGTAATTCCAAATAAAGAGAAAAAAAAGGCTAAGAGCCCGACCATTTGTTTCTCAGAGAGGAGGGTCAAGAGCACGTTGACGGCCACATTGCTCCACAGAAGTGTCGCCAAAAGGAAATTGGCATCCTGACGTATCTTTAAAATAGTTGTAGCAAAGACATTACCTTGTTGTTGTAAGAGTTGAAGACGGACACGGCCTAGACTAAAAAATCCGAGAGTCAATCCCGAACACAGTGCCGAACCTGCCAGACAAGCGAATATCCCTACCCATATCAAAAGTGATTGCGTCATCAGATCATGTTCTCTCTGTTAAAGCGTTCGGGCAATGGGTTTCCTGCTTGGGATGTTTTGGCTGGGTTGGGTGCTGATCTTTTCATCGGGGGTTGTCATTTCGGTTACTCAGTGACTGCGAATCCTCATTCCTCCTAGCGACTTGTGGAAGATGCATTTACTCCAATAGACTGGAAAAAATGGTAGCTAGGCCAAGAAAACTGAAAAATCCCGCTACATCGGTGACAGTCGTTAAAATGATCGATGAAGATTGCGCCGGATCCTGTTTCAAGGAGCGAAGGATGATGGGAATAATGGCTCCTGAAAATCCTGCCATGAGCATGGAAATCACCATGGAAACTCCAATCACCATGGTTAACCCCCCCGATCCACTCCAGAAATAGACCGCGGTGCACGTCGTGGCTGCCACGGCTACGCCATTCGTCAAGGCGACATAGGATTCTTTTAAGCTTACCCGAACCCATTGTGATGGACGGATATCTCGCAAGGCCAAGCCCCGCATGACCACCGCCAGAGCTTGAGCTCCGGTATTGCCTGATTGACCTGCCACCACCGGAAGTAGGACGGCCAAAGCGGTAAACTGGGCAATGGTGTCTTCAAATAATCCCACCACAAAAGCCGCCAGAAAGGCCGTGAGCAGATTGATTTGCAGCCAGGGCAGGCGTTTTCTCACGGCAAACATCGGTGGAGAGAGGGCTCGCTCGTCTTTACTGGCTCCTACCATGGTCTGCATGCTAATGGTGGCTTCTTCTTTTTCGACCTGGATAATGTCTTGACTGTCGATGATGCCCAGCAAGCGGCCGTCCAAATCGGTGACCGGAATCGTCAGGACTTTCCATTCATTGCAAATTTCCACCACCTGTTCCTGGTTTTCGAGAGGATGAATGGTTGGTAATTCGCGTTTCATGAGGCTTTCAAGTTGTTTCTGCGGATGAGCGAGAAACAAGTCTCTCAACGGAAGCGCTCCCACGAGGATTTGCTCACGATTAATGATATAGATTTCATTCAGATGTGGGGTCGTATGTGTGCGGATTTGCTGGATCGCCTTTTCCACGGTGAGGTCTTCCGGAAGAGCAAAAAAATGTACATCCATAATCATGCCCACGGAATCTTCCGGATAGGCCATGAATGGCGCAATATCGGCTGAGAGAGCTTGGGGTAATGCTTGGAGAATGGCTTCACTGTTTTTCTCGGATAGTCGCTGCAGGAGGGCGGCGGCCAAAGAGGGTTGAAGGTGCTGCAGGGAATCCTGAAGCAATGGACTCGGTAGTTCTCCGAGAAGATCGGCGGCCAATGATGGAGCCATGGCCGAAAGAATTTTGGCCACGCTATTCCCCGGTAATCCGCCAAGAACCTCTAGGATTTCCTGAGGAGAATATGACTCACATACGCGTGCGGCTTCATTCGGGAACTGGGCGATAAACGCTTGGTGCATGGGATCGGTAGGGGCAAGGGCATTCATGGGGTTTCCTGTTCTTCCCGAGCGGGTGCGGGAGGTGTCGTCGTAGCCAGCGCATCTCCCAAGGCCGTCATCAGTCCGATACCGGAAAGCGAGTAGGCTTCCCAGAGCTGCAGGAGAGCGTCTGACAGATATGCCGGCTGATATTCGCCATGCTGTGACAGAAGAAATTTCCTCAGGGTTCGATGTCGAATTGCGCCAATAAACGTTTTGTCGGAATCGATGACGGGCAGACTGTCATATTGTGCCCATGCAGGGTGCAACAGGCTATCCTGAGCACTGGCAGAAGCGGGGATACTCTTCACGTGAGGATTCATGATGGAGGAAAGGAGACGGCTTGTCTCGGCGGCCAGGAGTTCCTTCATGAGAACTACTCCGCAGAGTATGGTCCGATGATCCACAATATACAAATAATACATCGCTTGGTTGGTGACTTGGGCGATACGCTGTAGGCCCTGTCCTACCGTAATGTCGGGAGGAAGGGTCAGGACATGAGGATCGGCCAAACTCCCGGCAGTATGTTCCGATAAGTGAATGGTTCGACGGAGAAAGGCCGCTGTCTGGGAGGGGAGGTGTTCAAGAAATTTCTTCTGTGTGGGGAGATCAAATTGTCGAAGGATTGCCCGTGCAGAACCAGTGGATAACCGCCCCAGAATCTCGGCGCCAATAATCGGCGTGTACTGCCTGAGAACATTCGCGGCGGCACCTGGCAGAAAATACTCCATTATAGGTGCGACGTTCTCGGGTTCCATGGTTTGTAGCATGTCTCCCGTGGTTTTGGCGGGCAGCCCCTCCAGGTACCGAGCCGCTTGTAACGGATGGTTCTCAATAAAGGCTGCTCGGAGATCTTGTTCTAATTTCATGGCGTCATGCCTCTACGGGATTAATGATGCTGGTAACTTCGGTGAATTGTGCGGCTGGAATCACGACCCGTCCCTTTTCCGTTTCCAGGACCACGACCATGGGGGTGACTGCCGTGACGATGCCAAAATAATTCCCGACTTGAATTTTTTCCCCGATCCGGACAATGGGTTGAATGTAGTGGGCCGCGATGAGATTTTTGACTGCCGAACGTGATCCGAACCCGAATGACAAAGCGGACCCGGCAATCAGGCCGGCAATGACGATAACAATAATTTGGTTCAAGAGCGATGTGTCGATTCCCAGCTCATTGATGGCGGTCACAAGTACCAGTAGCGTTGCGGCTATATAGACCGTCTGTGCGATAATGGCGCCTTGCCGGATTCCGCTTGACTCGCACGCGACAGAAATAATGTCACGTGCGAAGTTGGTGGCCAGAAGGCCCAGTACGAGAATCAGAGTGGCCATCCCGATCTTGGGAAGATAATGCACCAGGCCTGTCAGAGTTTCAGACAATAGAGCCAGATTCAAGGCTTCGGTGGCGGAGATCAGAAAGAGAAGAAACACCACCCAAAATCCCAGAAGTCCAATAATTTGTGAAATGGTTTTTTTACTTCCGATTTTTTGGAGCATGGCAAGAAGACCGGTTCCGCTGAGGAGGCGGTCGACGCCGATCATATTGAGGATACGGCTTGTTCCTGCTGACACGATTTTGCCTAAGAGAATGCCCAACCCTAACAACATGAGGGCTCCAATGCCTTTAGGGAGATAGGTCATGAACAGTTTAAAACTGGATTCAAACGATTCCTGAAGAGTGGTGGACCAATTGACGATGTCCATGGAAGTGACCTCCTTAAGAATGGATAACAAACAATATGTCCTTATGCGACTTTCTCCATCTGCGCAAAGGCTGAACGATCAGCAAGAGGATCTGTGTCGATACATCTGTGGTTTGCATGGGACTGGCTAATGGGTGATCTCCTGTATCGGTCGTCTGCTGGCTGTCCTCACAGAATGCATTCGTTTTCTCGTTTTGCTGACTGGTTTTTCCTTCCCGGGCGGCCCGGCAAATAATTAATTTTGGGAAGGGATGCTGGCTTCAGGTTCCATCGATGGCTCTCGTGGTGGGGGCGTTGAGTCCATCGGGGATTCCGGGCGATGTGCCGATTCCATCGAAGTGGACAAGGAGGGGAGGGGTATCGGTTCCTGAAGAGTGTGTTTGTCGACTTTGAGGACCGGCGGATCATTCACAAAAGGTTCATATTGTCTTACGTCCAAGGTGACCGAATCCCGTTCCTCGACCAGCAGGTCGATCTCCGGTACCTGCTTCTTAAATGTTGCCAAAATGGTGCCATGGGCTGTGGTGACGGTCATGAGTAATCGCTCCTGATCCCGTTGTTTATGGGTGACGGTTCCTTCCAGGGGATGAGCGGGTTGCTGAAGAAAAGTGGGGAGATAGGGTTGGGCATATCGGGAGAGAAGGGTGGGTGCTCCTATTCCAACTCCGACTCCCAAAGCAAATACCGTCGTGTAGACGACCAAGGATTTCATCTATTTATTCTCCGGAGTGGATGAAGGACTGCTGGCGGTTTGTTTTTTTCTGATAAAGCCGATTTGTCCTGCCCACGGATAAAACTTTCCAATTTTGCACTCAGATCTTCCATTTGTTTCGGTAGGTCCTGCATGCCGCCTGTTCGTTGGAAGGCCAGGATGGCAATGATGAGCGCGGCCATGCCAATCACGAAGTTTATCATTTCCATGGGTGCCTCCTTCCTGAGTCGTGGTGATGTAATACAAGGCTTCCCGGGCGTAATTTGTATTCATTGCGAAAATTTTTCTGCCCTGTTGTATTGAGTCAAAAGATTATGAGGCTAGGCGAGGTGTGGTTTTGATGCCGGCTTTTAGGAGATTGTACACACTAATACCCCTCCAGCATATCAAATAGGGTGCATATGGAGTTCATCTGTGTCGTTCTATCTGCATAATAACTACCATAGCATTTCTCGATTCAGTGAGGTACAGGTGGTTTTGTTTTGCTCTCTCGTTCACATTGGTTGGCACATGGTGACTCAATTCTCATGGTTTCATTTCCCCATTCTGGTACTCTTGTGGGTGGCTAGTGTGGCAAACTTTGTCGCAACTTCATTGGAGAAAGTGGTCATCGACACGGACCATCTATACATATTGCAAATTTTGTCCTCTTGCAGGATTCAGTGAGTTCTCCCTATTCGGGTTGGAGGCGCCGGTAGGTCTTTTGCGCCAGATTATAGATCTCAATGAAACCCGCAGACGCGTTCTGATTAAAGCTCGCATCTTTGTTAAACGTGGCCAAGTTGGCATCAAATAAGGAATACGGCGATTCCATGGCCACTACATCCGCTTTGCCTTTGAATAGCTTCACTTTTACCGTGCCATTCACACGCTGATTGGCGGAATCCTGAAAGGCATGGATGGCATCCATGGACGGGTCAAACCATTTGGCTCCATAGCAGGTGTAAGCCCACTTTTCGTCAATGGTTTTTTTGAGTTCATTCATGTCTCGGGTGTTCACCAGTTTTTCCAGATTAAAATGTGCCTTAATGAGGATTTCCGCGCCAGGCGCCTCATACACGCCACGGACCTTCAACCCGACCAAGCGATCCTCCGTGAGATGCACAATGCCGATCCCGTGTCGGGCTCCTACGGCATTGGCTTTTTCGATGACGTGGTGCAGAGCCAGGTTCTCACCATTCACAGAACAGGGAATTCCCTCTTGGAAGCCGATGACAATGATCTCCGGTTCGTCTGGTGCCCGTTCTGGAGGAACGCAGACCTGTAAGAACTTGCGTAAGTCAGGTATCCGTCCCGGATCTTCGATGTCACCCCCTTCATTGGTAGAGCCCCACATATTGTCATCATGCGAATAGAGATATTCTTTGTTTTGTTTGATGGGGATATTGTGCTGTTTGGCATAGTCAATCTGTTCGTCCCGGCCCATGCTCCATTCACGAACGGGAGCGATGACTTTCATCGTCGCGTCCAATGTGGTGATGTAATTTTCAAATCGAACCTGATCATTTCCTTTTCCCGTTGAACCATGAGCAATGACCTTGATGCCCCGCTCTTTCGCGACTCGAACGGCCACCTCGGAAAGCGTGACGCGCGCGAGAGGTGTCGACAGAGGATAGCCTCCCTGGTAATCAGCATTGGCCTTAATCGCGCGAGACAGTAGTTTTTCCGCGAACTCCTTCCGGGCGTCAATGACGACGGCTTCCTCGGCGCCAAGCTTGATGGCTTTCGCTTTGACCGCTTCAAGGTCTTCATGTAACTGACCCACATCAACGGTGAGGGCGACGATCGAACATCCATAGGCTTCCTGAATCCATTTGAGCATAATGGACGTATCCAGCCCGCCTGAGTACAGCAATACGCACTTGGTAAAGGTTCCCTTTCGGGCTTCATGAGACGCAATTTTTTGATACGGAATTTTAGAATCCATCGTTTCTCCATCTACCAATACATCAAACAGTCAGTCATACAGCCTGCCATCATGATCTGTTTCGAGGCAAGAAGTTAACTATCATTGAACAGCCACTCACAGCAACGAAGATATTGACGTCAGACGGCGACATGCCGATCGACAACCGCGGCACCCACGGCATCGCCCCAGACATTGACTGCAGTCCGGAATCGATCGATTAACCAGTCAATGGCTAAGAGAAGTCCCAACCCCTCAAGCGGAAGCCCAACAGCCTGGAACACCACCACCATGGTGACTAGGCCGGCTTCAGGTATGCCTGCAGCGCCAATGGCTGACACGGTTGCCACCACAAACAGGGCAATGAGCGCGCCAACACCCAACTCAATGCCCCAGGCTTGGGCAATATACACGGCCGCGACGGCTTCATACAAAGCCGAGCCATCCATATTGACCGTGGCACCCACAGGAAGGACGAACCGGCTTGACCGGGTACTGACACCGGCCCGTTCCACTCCTTCCATAGTCAGGGGTAAGGTTGCAGAGGAGCTGGCCGTGGCAAACGCACTCGTGAGAGCAGTACCAAGAGCTTTCATGTACTGCCACGGATGACGTCGAGCGGCCAAATGCAATATCAAACCGAGGCTGATTCCGGCATGAATTGCTAATCCTATCAGGACGGTGATGGTGAATAACCCCAATCCTACCAAAAGGGCGACGATGCCTTCACTCCCACCGGCGCTCGCCAAACGCCCGGCCACCAAACCAAACACACCAATAGGACCGATCCACATCACGAGGTGCACCAACTTCATAATGGCCGCAAATATCCCTTCGAAAAATCTGAGCACCAATATCCCGGTTTCCCCGACCGTCGTCAGGACCGCGCCAAACGCCAAGGAAAACATGACTAATGGCAGCAATTCACCTTGAGCGGCGGACGCAAAAAGGTTGGGAGAGATGAATCCTCTCAGGAGGTCCATCCACCCGGTTTCGACTGCGGCCTCAACTCCGGTAGGGGCCATGGCTCCGGAAATGTCGGTCCCCACTCCGGGTTTGATGAGACTCACCAGCACCATTCCCAACACTATGGCCAATCCGGAAGTCAGCAGGTAGTACATCACGGTTACACCACCCAACTTTCCTAATTGGCGGATGTCTCCAAGAGAGCCTACGCCCTGGATGATGGAAGCTACAATCAAGGGTACCACCAGCATCCGTAACATCCTGATCCACAGTTCACCGACAATTTCTACATGACGAGCGGTTTCAGGAGTCATAGCGCCGAAAACTCCTCCGGCCACCGCACCGGTCACCATGAGCCAGAGGAGAGGGCCATGGCCATTCCCTGAGTTTGTTGGAAGGGGTCGTTCGGTAATGGAATGTTCCTAGGGCTAAGAGAAAATAAATTTACTTCGGTTTTTTTGACGGTTTCGGAGGTATTTGTTTGTCATCCGCCGTGTTGACGCTGACTTGTCGCACGAGATCGTCTGGGTTATCGAGGGAAATAATCGGCTCCGGCTTATGATGCAAAAAAATAAGGGCTCTCGTGGGTTCCAGGCCGACTTGCCAACCGAGATCCTGGTCGGGAATGATTTCTTGGATATAGGCTAGTGCCGACAGATTAATGAGCGTTTTTCGTTCGCCGGCTAATGTGACTTGCCTGATTGTTAAAAAAGACATGCTCTACCCCTTCCTTGTTCAAGCCTGACTAGAATTATAACCAGGTAAAGGCCTGTCCCCACCCTTCCTTGGCATGTGTAGTCACCTCGGCAATGGTTTCATCCGGCACATTTTTGGGTTCCCCCACTTCCATCTGATGATAGTGAAAGGCGTAGAGATGGGCCGCAAAGTGATCGAAGGAAAGAGATGATTCTCCTGGAATCTCACCGTGACCGACTACGCTCGGTTCAACACCTCTGCCCCAGTTTTGACGTCCTTCATTGTTCGGATTGAAAAAATAGACGCGAACCTTTCCTCCCGGGTCTTCTGCCACACGTTGGATCGAGACCGCGTGATATCCTAAAAAAACCCCATGGACATTGGTGATAGCGGAGTCCCACAGGATTGGGATACACCAGATCATGACCTCCATCATATTTTGGGTGATGGGCATAAAATAGGCGCAAAAAGTCCTCGTACCCGACAACTGTTTGATTGATCAGATTAAAGGGGGAAATCAAGCTGTTCGGCACCCATCGCCCGTACAATGCCGGGTTGACCCATTTGTGTGGGCCTCCCGTAAGGCCGCTCCCTTCGCATCATTTCATCGTAGATACGATCCAGATGAGGTGCAGAGAATCTGCGAAACAGGATCCAGCCTCAAATCGAATTTGCCTTCCGCAACCCTCCTCCAATTGCACCGGAGAAAATTCCGTACCTCAAAGAGGAATTCCACGGTATTATCACGCGCCGCACTGGGGCTGGTTAACAACGAATTAAATAGCCGGGATCATGGAGACTCCAAAGACTCAATGCCCTGGGCGCGCCCTGGCACGTGGGGTTGTTCCCCTGTCCCACGCCCAGGGGCTGTCCCAACATGGCCACCACACCTCCTACAATTGCGGCGTTGGCACTGATTCCCGACCCACGGGCAATTTTTGATGATTTGTTGGGCTTTGAGGCACAAATCCAGGTTGCTCAATTGGTCGTATTCATCGGCTACTTCTGGCTGAGCCAGAAGCATGCGTTCCAGCATCTGTCGAAACTCCAGATGATCCAGCTTGTGGCTGGATGGATGGTCGACGCATCAACTCCATGACCTTTTCCCGGTTCTGCTCCATGTGAGCCTGACCCACCCTGTCAAATCCAAGGCTATACAAGACTGCGGTGTCATTCTTGAGCACATGTTGAAGAATAAGACGGCTCTGGTACTCACTGGATAATCCAAGTTAATGTCAACAATTTGCGCCGACGACTTTCGCCTCATTCTGAAGCTCATGGGGTGTGATTGTAGGCAGAAGATTGCGACAGTTGGCCGTGGAGCCTGCCTTCTGCCAATGGCGTGGGGGCCGGTGGCCTTGAGGAGACGGTCGAGTCTTGCCAACTTGGGGTCGGGTCCGGTTGGAATATGTTTAGCCTGCTCGATCATTCGCAACGTGACTGTTACGTCGATAGGGCGCTGGGCCAATCGTGCATCAATGTCATCGAGAACCTGTTCCAGTAAGCTCGGCAGATACTTCCTTCTCAATCAACGCGAATAAGCGTCTTGCCCGTGCGTAGACTGGTCGCAGGCGAGACTCTTTCGGTCTCACCCATACAGCAAATCGGAGATTAAGACCCATAACGGTTCGTAAAAAGTCGAGAGCTTCTTGAGAAGAAAATTTCTGGTGTTGTGGATTCACCGGCAGCGATGGATAGGACACGGAGCTCGCTGAGCATTTCTAACGACGGATTACCGTTCCTTCGGCCCTGAGTCCACCACCCACTAGCTCCGGTAGCAACCGATCCGGGTGTTCCCAGGGGCCGGCATGAAACACCCTGCGGAGTCAAAGCGATGAGACTGTCGTCTGACGATGTGGAGGCCCTCGTCGCTTTCGAATAAATCGGTGGCCCGACGGATGACTTCGGTCTGATACTTGGCTTTGGCAAAAGGTCTGGCCTGTTCCAAGATCTCAAGGGCCTGCAGGAAAGCATGTTCTTGTCTGGCGTTCGCCGCGGATGGTTCAGGGTGGGACGAACCGTTAGGCGAATCATTCATAGAAATCATACTCCCCTCATATTTCGTCACGAGATCGCGTAGATTTCCGGGTTTTTCCCGGCCAAAATACCGTTCCATAGTGATTGCCGAACCCCACACGCTGAGCGACTTTGGCGACCGGTTCAAACATGGTATGCCGGTCCATATACTGTGGTTGGCCAATTCCTGAGGAAAGGCAAGCTGATGAACCGTGGCTTTCCGCGGGTACACCATCAGATTGGCGGCATAAATAGGATGATCTTCTTTGGGGAAAAATTTATCGAGGACGGATTTGGGAGTCGTAGGATCGGAGCAGAGCAACAAAGCGGCATAAGGATTAAAGCCATGGGCTTTTGAATGAGTTCGAAGATATGACCGCCGGGCACGCGCTGCGACTTCTCCAAAATGTAATTCCCCTTCTTGATCCAGGAAATATTCTGATGAATCATGCCGTTGACGATCCCGAATGCCTTCAAGAGTTTTTTTATGGCCCGCTGAATTTTTGGGCGGTGTTTACTGAGCCGGGGTTTCTGGGACGATTTGGGAATAGCCCAAATGCACATATTCCGTGATATTCATGAACTCGATTTTTCCGTTATGGATAACAGCATTTAACCAAAATTCCTGACCGGCCAAATGGCTCGGCCAGACAGGGAAGGCATCGTCGGGAAGACTGGGATAATGTCTTGTCGGCTTCGACAAACACATGTCCGACACTGCCGGCCGCCGACAGGGTTTCAGATGCAACTCGGTTCGGGTACTTCCTCCTGTAAGCGTAGTCTACAGCTTCGTTGATATCTTCAAAAAACGCCAGGGCTTCCTCGCGCGAGCGAATTTCCTCGAATACCCCAACACGAATGCCGTCTTATTTGCGCATTCCGCTTCATCATGGCTTTGTCCCGGAAGAGCAGGGCACGCTGAAAGGCACGGGGATCTTTTTGCAGGCGGGTGTTCAGGGACCCGGCCCATTCCACGGTCTCTTCATACAATGGGACCGCATGACCGACGCCACGCTCAACCAATTTTTCATAGAGCCGGTCGGAGTTCTGGTTGTGCATGCCAAAGTCCCAGGTCGTGACATCCACCCCATCTTCTTTTAACGCGATGTCGAATCCTTCCGGCACGACCGCGACAAAGGGGATTTTGTGCTCTTTTGCCGCTTCCATCGTTTCCAGGCTATAGCCTAACAGGGCCACAGGCGCTTTTTTAGCCATTTGAATCTCCTTTCTTCCTAATTCTTAAATTGCTTGATTCTTGAGCCCCGCCATGCAGTCCCAGGGGAACCGCTGGAAGGCATCAAATCAGATCAGCAGAGAAGAGATGTTAGTTTGTGGGGAACTGTATGTCGGAAAATAGGTATTGGTACAGCTCGAAGCCCTCTTCATAGTAAGGCTTCAGCCAACCATCGCGCCAACCTAACACTTGCTCCCGAGTGGTCGCAATGCATTCAAACCCGAAACGGCGGTAAGCACGGGTGGCCCAATGAGCCTTTGGGTGAGCGATCAACACCATGCCGCGTTTTCCGTCCTGCCAAGCCACATCACGGGCGTGGTTGAGTAATTGCGGCCCAAAACCGCGTCCAGTTTTGTGCCCATACACGTAAATATATCCGATATACACCATATCTCCGACGGATTGGGTGGAAAGGACACCGACCGGCGCTCCCTCATACCGCCCAATGTAAAATTGCCGCCGTGCAAACTCAAATTCTCCCCATGACTCATCCACCTCATGTTGCGCCATATCCTTTTCTGCCAGAAATGGCCGATACCAATCCGCGGATGATCGAAGAATATTGGCGGCAATCACCATTTCATGTCTTTTGGCTGGCTGTATATCCAAGCGCCTTTGGGCTGATCTTCGCCCAGATCTGCGGTGCAGTCGTTCTTCAATTTGCATATTGAAATTCACTTTTCGTATTCCTTTCAAATAAGTGATAGGTTGTGAGTTTCCAGAATACGGATAGCCGATAGAAGCGCTTATTTTTATGTTTTGAATATTTATGGCGAGTACTTTGGCATGAACATCCCTTTCCTTCGTTCACACCAAATTTACACCCTCTAACTCTTGGATTTCGGTACGAAAACCGTTCTCTCTAGATTTTCGTCACCTTCAACCAGTAGCCTATCGGCTGGGAATGGCCATCTGACCTTACAGTATGCAGTATGTTTGTATTCCCATGGCCTTGCATATGGTTTTTAAGCGCAACCAGAAAAATGGTCTTGGCTCAATAACCGGAATGAAAACCCGTACACCTCCTGTCGAAGTTCATTGATTTCCATAGAGTGTGAGTCATCAAAGTTATTTAATGAACGATCCGCAAGACTTGTTCCAAGCATAACTAGTTGTTTTTAGTAATAATATGTGTTTTTGGGACTTAATTGTCTCAAAATTTGGGACAGCTTTGACTCTTTTCTATTTTATGAGACAATGGTGTCTCAATGTCGGAATCTTTCTCCATAGTCATTATAGGTTCTCGTGATTTGGAAGATGCCTTAGGCCGTAAGGGATTAGGTGTTGTCCGATTGGAACCATCAGAAAATCTAAAAACCTTGGAGATTGGTTCGCATGCCCGTCTGGTCATTCTCGAGGGCCAGTACCTTGGAGATTCCCGCATGCTCGATATGATGAATGCTATACAAGAAAGCAGACCCTACCTCGATGTGTTGGTATTTAAACCTGGGGCCGATGCAGCCTATGTACATACGGTCTTGAAGAACGGAGCCACCGACGTCATTTTTGAAGATTCCTATGAAAAACTGCATCAGGCCATAGAAGCCATTCAGAATCATCACCGAGTATCCACTGATACAAAAGATTTCCGTCAGGCTCGTAAAGAAATGCGAAGCTTTGAAGGCATACTCAGTCGCAATGGAGTCATGTGGGATATTTTTCAAACCATTGTCCGCACTGCGAGCTCTGACGCCACGGTATTAATTGTGGGGGAAACGGGAACGGGCAAAGACTTACTGGCGCGTGCCATCCACCGACAATCCGGGCGGACCGGACGATTCGTGGCAGTCAATTGCAGCACGATCAGTCCGGAAATTATTGAATCGGAGCTGTTTGGTCATGAACGGGGAGCGTTCACCGGGGCGCATCAACAAAAACAAGGCCTGTTTCGGTATGCGGATGGCGGCACGATTTTATTGGACGAAATTGGGGATATGCCGGTTCAAACTCAACTGAGTCTTTTGAGGGTATTGCAGGAACAGACGGTGAGGCCGGTTGGGTCCCATCATGAAGTCCCAATTGATGCACGTGTCATTGCGGCGACGAATGCCTCGCTGGCCAATGCTGTTCAAACGGGATCCTTTCGCGAAGACCTCTTCTACCGCCTGGATGTCATTCGCTTGGAAGTTCCGCCATTACGGGAGCGACGAGAAGATATCTTATATTTGTTCGGGCATTTTTTAAAACAGATGTGTGCGGAGTATGGAATGGACTGTCGGTTGCACCAATCGTTCAGAGGCTTTACTCTTGGAGCAGGCTGGCCGGGTAATGTGCGTCAATTGGAAAATCTCGCGCAACGGCTGGTGTTGAAAGGGCACACACGGGAATTGACCACTTGAAGATCTGACAGAGGTATTATATTCTCAAGAGATTCCGGGGCTTCCTCGCTGTCTCCGGCTCCTGAAGCAGCCAAGGTGGATCCAGTATCAAAGTCAGGGTGATTATCTTCATCTGTTCATTCTTCTCTCACGCTGGCGGCTTATCTTGAGCCGCACCTCAGCACTCTCGAAAAAGAATATTTAGAAACGGTGTTGTCGGACAATAATGGTCGCATTGCTGAATCGGCCAATCAGGCCGGTATGAGCCGACGAACTCTCCTTCGCAAGCTTAAAGCTTACGACATCGACAAACAACAGTTTAAAAATAAGCATGCAGAATCAGAGGGTTGATTCCCCCGGCTAATGGGATGAAGAGAAATCGGAATGAGTCAAAGAGTGATATACCGATCAAAGAGATAGCTCAAGAAGTCTCGGATATGATCTCGCATTCCACCTGCTTTAAAATGGTTGCAAAATCTCCCTCTTCGATGCGGTGCTCCAAATCGGAGTAATAATCCCTGATGACGGCAAAGAATGACGCTGTGTTCGGTGGGAACATCCTCAATCCCGATTCGTCGATCCTGTCAAGCGAAGTCCATTTCAAACCGTAAAGTAACACGCAGGTTGTAGAAACTTCCTCAGCGAAGATCCGGATGCTTCTCGAAGTCAATCGATTGGACAATTAAGAAGACCAATTCCGGATCGAAGAGCTTATCAGGAAAATATCGAGTGCCCAGCGGTTGTAGCCACCGATAAAATCACAGTATTCGGCCAATCGTGTTCTCCATAGTCGAGACTGTAATGTATGCACACCGGTTGAGGTTGCCGAATGTACCGCCGTTTCATCTGGTCACACCGGGAGCCCTTATTCGTAACGCGCATGTCCAAGTTCGTGTATTGTGGCAGCCAATCCCCTGAACAGATTTCGTTCATGAACCTGCGTGGAAATTCGCACATCCCGTCTGCCCACTCGGCAAGAAAATGGTTGTGTAAGATACCTTGTATCGTGTTATATCCCACCGCCTTGCTGACGTCCTGGTGCATGGCTAGTTGGTTTCTCTTATCGAATGGTTTCGTGCTCTACGCATCCGACGGAGACTTTCGACAGTCGACCGGGATGATAGTTCTTAAGAAGGACATCATTGAGACGCTGGCGGGAATCAATGGCTTGGCCCCGTTCAAATGCCGGTTCCAGATTTGTGTGTAAACTCTCTGCGAATCCACGAAAATTTTTTCTTTTTTTAGCTTCTTGCCATACTGAATAATGGGCAGGGAGATTAGAAAAATTCTCCATCAGGGTGAACAAAGCCGTGAGGAGATTTTACCCTCAACTGCTCTGAAATGCCTTGCCAAGTTTTTTGCCGGCATCTTGGAGAACCGGGCTGGTTTTGGCAAAGGCAAATCGCACAAGCCGCAGTCCAAGATCTTCGGCCTGATAGTAAAAGGCATTGCCCGGAACCACCGCCACTTTCGCTTCGGTAATTAACCGTTTGGTAAATGATTGTGAATCACCGCTGTGTCCCCAGGAGGCACTAGCCCGCCAGAAGGTAATAGGCTCCCTGAGGAGATAAGGCTCAAAATCCACTTTCGGTCAGTATTTTTATTATGAAGTCACGACGCTGCAGGAATGTCGCCCGAAGCTCGGCATAGTACGTCTCGGGTAAAGCCAACGCCGTAATAGCAGCATGTTGAAATGGAGTGGGCGCACAGACTCGTCAGATAGTCATGGACGGTTCATTGCTGAAGTCACATCCTTGGAGGCCAGGACATAGCCGAGACGCCATCCAGTGGCGGCGCCAAATTTGACAAGCCGCCGCGACCCAACCGTTCCAGTTGGGCGCCAGTGTGGCCGGGGCTATATGACGATAGGGTTCGTAGTAGAGATGATCGTAAATTTCATCCGTTACGACATAGATTCCGTGCTGTTCTGCCAGAGCCAGGATGGCCGTCAGTTCTTCTTTGGTGAACACATGGCCGGAGGGATTATGCGGGGTATTCAGAATGATGGCCCTGGTGCGTGGGCTTATGGCGGATCGAAGTTCATTCGGCTGCAATGGTAGTCCGGCGGTCGTAGGGTAACAAATCTCGGCATACCGCTCGCAAAATACACCGCCGGCACATAATTTTCGTGCGCGGGTTCGATGATAATGACCTCATCGCCAGTCTCTACTATGGCCAGCATGGCTGAAACGATTGCCTCCGTGACCCCGCAGGTAATGGTGATCTCTGTGTCCGGATCAAACGTCAGATCGAAACGTTCTTGCATGTTTTTGGCAATCGCTTCCCGTAATTCTGCCAATCCCCAGGAAACTGAATATTGATTGTGGTCGTTGGCAATCGCATCAATTGCAGCCTGTTTGACCATTGGAGAGGTGGGAAAGTCAGGACGACCTTGAGCCAGATTAATGGCATCGTGTTCCAAGGCCAGTCGCATGTTTTCGCGAATTTGTGATGGACAAATCTGGTTCAATCTGTAAGGCGGGAAAAAGGGAAAACCGACTTTATTGTTTCTTGAATGGGCCATCATTGAGCCTTTCTCGGCGGCTGTTCTCGTTATTGAGACCTTGAATTGCGGTGAGATGTCTTGTCTTTCAGGACCAGTCCATACAAAATTCTTGTCGGAATCATGGAGAAGGACCTCATGTCCCGGTCGTAGAAATGGGGAGAGGCAAGGGTGTACGAACATGAAGATCCCGCTGCGGAAACGGAATCTCAATCCCATGTTTTCGAAAGTTTTTCACGATGGCGCAATTGATGTCGGATTGAATTTGCCGCCTGCCTTGAGGATCTCCCACCCAAACCAATAAACGCATGTTCCATGCAGAATCTCCGAAGCTCAACAACCAGGCTTTGGGCGCGGGGTGGGGGAGAATCAGGGGATGTTCCTTGGCCGCTGTCAGAAGGGAGTCCATAACTTGGTCGAGGTCGGAATTGTATGATACCCCGACATCAATTTCGAGCCGTGTTTTCGGATCACCATGAGACCAGTTAATGACCGTATTCGAGATGAATTCGCTGTTGGGCACGACGATGGCAATATTATTAAGGGAGCGGATGGTGGTGGATCGAATATTGATTTCGGTGACATCTCCTTCGGTGTCTCCAACCGTAATCCGGTCGCCCACCTGTATATGTTGTTCCAATAACAACATGAGTCCAGCTATGAAATTGGAAGTCAGATTTTGAAGTCCAAAACCGATCCCCACAGACAAAAATCCGAATATTACCGCCAGTCCACTTAGGTCGACGCCAATAACCTGAAAGGCAATAATCACTCCGATAAACAAAAGGAAATATTGAATTATTCTGGTCAAGGTATATTGAGTGGCTAGGGGGATTTTGAAACGTTTGAGGATACGGTCATGGAGGAATCGCCGAATCAGGGCGTTGGTTATCCAGAAGACACTCACGATGATCATAAAGAACATCAGGGAGGAGAGCGTAATCGGAGTTTGATTGACCGTAAATAAAGGATAGGTAAAAAACTGATCCAAGGCATTCCAAATTGTTGAAAAATCCATGGTTATGCTCCTCGATGGCGCAGTGGAGTTCCTGTGGCCGTGAACATGATTGCTCGTGAATTTTTCAACGTGTTAGGCAGTTGTGTGCGGCGTCAATGAGAAAAATACGATGAGGTCCTGGCAAGAGATAACGAAGAGGGAGAAATGCGGAACGCTAGCCGATCGCGAGGCTTCGTCTTGCACTGTCTTGCCTGGACGGTAATTGCTTTCCAGAATGAGAAGAAGTCGGAAACATTTTGCTGGTTAAAATCTTTTCTTGGCAAATGACTCTCTTCCCTTTTTAGCCTGACCGGAAAGAAAGGCGTCCCCAGCTTTCTTTCTTATTGAAAATAGTCAAAATCGTTTTCCCGACGAACCCGCTTGCGCAGAGCGAAGATAGCTGCAGGCTCTTTTTGAGGATCCAAGCGAATCCAATATTCGGTCCCCACCACCTGATGGCGATAGTCCTGAATGAGTTCGTGAAGTTGATAGGTATCATGTTCGCCAATGCCGAATTCCTCGATAGGAATGCTGAGACGAACTTCGTGGGTCGTATAGGGATCCATATTGACCACGACGAGGAGGATATTGGATTGGTCGGGGGTCATTTTCCCGTAAAACAGGACATGTTCACTGTCGGCCTGGTAAAAACGAAGATTGGTGAAAAGATGCAAGCAGGGGTTGTTGCGACGAATCTGGTTGACGATGGTGATGTAGTTCCGAATATGACCTGGTCGATCCCAGTCCCAATGTCTGATCTCGTATTTTTCAGAGTCCTGATATTCTTCCGTACCCGGAATGGCTCGATTTTCACACAATTCATAGCTGTTATAGATACCATAAGATGGAGACAGAGTTGCCGCCAACACCAGTCGGAATTTGAAGGCGGGTCGTCCGGCCTGTTGCAAGATTTCGGGAAGAATGTCCGGAGTACTCGTGAAAAAGTTCGGTCGGAAGAACTCTTTCATGTCGGTTTGAGTTAATTCCGTCAGATATTCGATCATTTCCTTTTTGGAATTCCGCCAGGTAAAATAGGTGTATGATTGTGTAAAGCCGGCCTTCGCCAAGATCCGCATCATTTTAGGGCGCGTGAACGCTTCCGAGAGAAAGAGCACATCCGGATGCGCCTCTTGGATGGAACGGATCAACCATTCCCAGAATGGAACGGGCTTAGTATGAGGGTTGTCCACCCGAAAGATTTTGACGCCCCGCTCAACCCAAAACAACAACACCCGTTTCATCTCCTGCCAAATGTCGGCCCAAGCTTCCGAATAAAAGTCCAAGGCATAAATATCTTCATACTTTTTGGGCGGATTTTCTGCGTACTTTATACTGCCGTCCGGCCGTTGTTTAAACCATTCGGGATGTTGATTGACATAGGGATGATCAGGAGTCGCATTAATGGCGAAGTCCAACGCGAGTTCCATGCCATGATTCCGCACAGACTTCTGAAAATGGTCGAAGTCCTTCATCGTTCCCAAGGCTGGTTCCACGGCATCGTGTCCCCCATGGCGACTGCCGATTGCCCAAGGACTTCCCGGATCTCCCGGTTGAGACTTGAGACTGTTGTTCCTGCCCTTCCGGTTCGTTTCCCCAATAGGGTGAATGGGGGTGAGGTACAGCACGTCAAATCCCATTTCCCGAATCACCGGTAAGCGGGCTTCGCAATCCTTGAAGGTGCCACCCTGACCTTCGACCGTGCCTTCCGATCGAGGAAAAATTTCATACCAGGCACTAAACCTGGCTCGTTCGCGGTCGACGATCACTGTTAATTCCTGCATGTACGTTGACCAGGCAGCCCGCTTCTCATGTTGTCCGACCAACGTTGCCAGGATGTCATCCAGGGCGATGGTAATTCGCGTATCCTGGTTGGGCGCAGCTTTCCACTTGTCCAGCCAGAGTTTGAGCTCTGATTTATCCGGCCCCTTGCTCTGGGTTATGGCCTCCTTCACCTGCGCTTCACCTTCCAATAACTCGCTGGAAAGATCTTCCACCACACCATGTTTTTTAGTCAGTTCTTTTCTCCATGTCTCAAAACTTTTCACGTATGCGCCAACGGTATAGACGTACCGTGTATTTTCTGCCAGAACGAACGAACCGGCCCAGCGGTCGTTGTCGACATGTTGCATGGGGGACTCCTGCCATGCGTTATTCCCCTCAGTTTTATACCGGAGGATGCCCGCGATGGTATCATGCCCCTCTTTGAAAATATCGGCAGTCACATCAAAGGCTTCTCCCATGATCCGTTTAACCGGATACCGTCCGCCATCCAGTTCGGGCGCGACGTGTTCGATTACGACTGTTTGTAATATCTTTGGCAAAGTCGCCATGCAAGCTCCTTTCTTACTCTGCAAGAATCTGCAAAATCCCGTTCAAGGGAATTTTAACCCAATCCGGCCGGTTGTTCAGTTCGTAGCCGAGTTCGTATATGGCTTTTTGCAATAAATAGGCATTGAGTAAAATCTGGATATCCTCCGGGGATATCGGCAGAATTTTCCTGACGTCTTTGACGGATAAATACGCCTGTAAATAGCTGACACTGACCCATGTTTGCCAATACTGTGCCCAGGGCTCCAATGTGGCCGAATCTTCCGGACGCACACCAGGAACCAAGCCGATAGATGAGGCTTGAGCGGCGTAGTGAAACGATCGCAGCATGCCCGCAACATCACGAAGGGGGGATTCCTTCAGTCGTCGGACATTTAACGGTCTGGCCGGTTCACCTTCAAAGTCAATAATGACAAAATCTTTTCCGGTATAGAGCACCTGGCCCAGGTGAAAGTCCCCGTGACAACGGATTCGAGAGCCTTTGATCTTACGGTCCCGAATGGCTAAAAAACGTTTCCGGAGCTGACTCTCCTGTTCCAAGATCTGCTTGGCCATGGGCTGGGTCGAATCGGGCAGTTGCTTGACATGTGATCGGAGCAGTGGGAGGGCTAAATTGGCGGTACCCAACATGCTTTGGTATAGCCCCCGACGATAAAATTCCGAAAAGAGTTCAGGAGCAAAATCAGGATGTTCCGGGTTCGACGCCAATACGGCGTGCAACTCTCCTGTCCGGAGTCCCAGAAGCTTGGCTTCCTCTAAGTAGGGGCCGATAAACTCGTGGGCTATGTGAGGGATTTCCTGGTCGACGAGGAATACCGGAGAGAGTGTGGGAATGGACGCTCTCGAAATTTGCGAGGGGTGCGTCAGCGCCTCTTCGTAGTATTGGCCGAGGACATCGAGGGTATATTTCCAGGCATCGCCTTCGTTTTTGACGAACTGTTGGAGAATGCCAAAGGTCAACAAGTCCCCGTTATCCCGCTGGTATTCAATAGAACCGGCCAAGGGAGCCGAATGTGGAAACCCGGCGTGGGTGAGGAATCGGCTGATTTCCAAGTCAGGATTGACTCCTACTTCGGCTCGGCGGTACAGCTTCAGAACGTATTGATCACCGAACAGCAGAGAGGTATTGCTTTGTTCTCCTTTCAGTAACGAGGGTTCCAGTTGTGTGCCGGCATGGGTCAATTCACGTCGAAATTCCTTCAGCGATCCGGTGACGAGGTCTCCCTGCGGTCCGTTAAAACGACGGTTTTTAGCCATGCTGGTCAGCAACGTTTTCTGAAATTCCCGATCCCACATGGCATCGAGAAGGAGGCCGTCCTGTTCGCTATTTTTCTGTTTGATTCGGACTTTTGCAATAGCTGCAGGGGAATCCTTCAAATCCGTCGAAGGTTCGCCGGGAAGATAGCGCAAGGGGAGAAGATAGGTTTCCGATTCTCCTTCCGTATATTCCACGCGGACCATGGCCAACACCGCCTGGGGATCTTCCTGAGGAATGGGGATGGATTCGATGATTTCAACCGATTGCATGATTCTGGCTTTTCCTCCAAACCATCGTCGTCCCTGAATGTAGGCCGGCAGAATATTCTCCAGTTTACTTTTTTCTCTTTTCTGGATCAGGTGGTCCCAGTCTTTGGATATGGTAATGGTTTGAAGAGCTTTTTCCGGAATGTCGGTTTGGGGGATACCGACTTTGACGATGGGTTCCAGGACAAACCAAAAAAACGAATATCCGCTCAGAGTCAACAAATAAGGAAGATCGCCGATCGGTGGAAATTTACTACGGCCAAAGAGGGTCAGTGGACGCCGTCCTTTGAATTCGGACAAGTCTAATTCAACCCATTGCGCATGACGGGATAAATTTACTGCGACTAAGATCGTTTCTTCTTGATAACGACGAAGGAAAACCAGGACCTTCCGGTTAGCGGGATGCAGAAATTGAATGGATCCCCGCCCGAACACCTTATAGCGTTTGCGAAGAGACAGGATACGTTTCATCCACCAGAGCAGGGATTGGGCATTGTTTTGCTGCAATTCCACATTCACCGCTTCGTAATGGTATTCGGGGTCGATGATAATCGGGAGATATAACTTTTGAGGATTCGCCAGTGAAAAGCCGGCATTCCGGTCTGCGCTCCATTGCATCGGAGTCCGGACTCCGTTGCGATCGCCGAGGTAAAAATTGTCCCCCATGCCCATTTCTTCTCCGTAATAAATGACCGGAGTGCCCGGCATCGAAAACAGGAGGCTGTACATCAGCTCGATTTTTTTTCGATCATTGCCCAGGAGAGGAGCCAGACGGCGACGGATGCCCAGGTTGATGCGGGCTTGCCGGTCATGAGCAAAGACCCGATACATATAGTCTCGTTCTTCGTCGGTGACCATTTCCAGTGTCAGCTCGTCATGATTACGCAGAAAGACCCCCCATTGGCAGGCCTCCGGTATCTGGGGGGTTTGCTCCAGGATATCAATAATGGGGAAGCGGTCTTCCATCTGCATAGCCATGAACAGACGCGGCATGAGGGGGAAATGAAAGTTCATGTGACATTCATCACCTTCCCCGAAATAGGCGGCAGCGTCTTCAGGCCATTGATTGGCTTCCGCTAAAAACATTCTATTGGAAAATTTTCTGTCGATGTGTTTTCGAAGTTTTTTAAGAAATTGATGGGTCTCCGGCAGGTTTTCGCAGTTGGTGCCTTCCCGTTCGTATAAATACGGGACGGCATCCAGTCGGAGACCATCGACGCCCATTTCCAGCCAAAAGTCGAGTACTTCGAAAATGGCTTTCTGGACATCCGGATTATCAAAATTGAGGTCCGGTTGATGGGAAAAAAACCGGTGCCAATAATAAGCCTTGGCTATCGGGTCCCACGCCCAATTGGACTGTTCCGTATCTTTGAAGATGATCCGGGTATCTTGATACGAGTCCTGTGTGGGACTCCAAACATAAAAATTCCGCCATTTGCTATCGGGCGGAGCCTTTCGGGCTCGTTGAAACCACGGATGTTGGTCCGAGGTATGGTTTATGACTAATTCGGTAATGACCCGTAAGCCCCGACGATGAGCTTCTCGCACGAAGGCCTTGAAGTCCTTTCGCCTGCCGTATTGAGGATGAATATTGGTGTAATCCGCAATGTCGTATCCGTCGTCACGAAGAGGAGAAGGACAGAAGGGCAGCAGCCAGATAGCGGTGATGCCAAGATCCTGAAGATAGTCGAGTTTTTTCGTCAGGCCGGAAAAGTCTCCAATGCCATCGCCATTGCTGTCACAAAAGGCACGAACGTGGAGCTCATAGATGATGGCATCTTTGTACCATTGAGGGTCAGAGTCGAGGATTTCATCAGTCATGGAGAACCTTTGCGCGGTTAGTCATGGAGTGCCCAGCAAATAACTCAACGTTCAGAGGAAGAACATTCCTCAGAATGAGGCGAAATCCGATAGCCCTGTAAGTGAAAGAAACCGTGGAATGGTGATGACACGTATATACGCTATACCTGTACCACAAGTAGAATGCGTAAGCCAAGCTTGAACGGTTAACGAAAGTCAGCCGATTGGGAACTAAATCGAGGAGTGAATTGAAATTCCGCGAGAAATTTACGAAGGATGGCTTGTTCCAGGCGCGAGGGATATTGGGTGGGACATGGAATACGTAATAACAAATTAATGCGACCCGGTTCGGGAATTTGTATGGTCACACGAGGTTCCACGGAAGGGGCATCCAACCAAAATTTACCTTCGAGTTTTTTAAAATACGTGCGAGCCTCTTCAAGATAGGGGGCAGTTTCTTCTTCGGCAGCCTGAAGCAGTAATCGTTCGGCTGTTTTCCAATCATCGTCCGTGCTCAGTGGAACGGTTACAATGTGGAGCCGGAATTTTTTGGTATAGGTTTCATTGGTGATAGGATGAACGAAGATTAAACTATTGGGGATGACCATGGCCCGACCGGTGTATTGATGTGACGTTTGACCTGGGCCGATTTCCAGAATGGTGGTGGTGAGGGCGTTGTGATCAACCACATTTCCCCGAATGCCCCCGATTTCGATCCGGTCTCCGAGAGCATAGGCTTTGGTGAGTACCCGAAGTCCGGAGCCGCTGAGGCAGGCGATGAGTTCTTTCGTGGCCAGCACCAGTGCAACGGCTACCGCAAAGATCGATACGGCAAAAGTCTGGAGTCGAGGGGCCCAAATAAAGATCATGCCCAGGATAAAGATAATCAACAGGATATTTCGGATGCTAACGGCCCATCGTCGTCGATTTTCCGCAGAAATGTCAGTGGTTTTTAGCAGGGTATGGTGAAGACCGACACGAATGAGAAAGACCAAGGCGATAAGGGCCAGGGTGCTCAACCCGGACCATACAATCATTTCACTCGAAATGTTAACGACTTCTTCCATTTTTCCCATTGGGCCTTACAAAATGAGGAAAATTTTCTTTCTTGGCCTTATGGTTCTTCTGTTCAATTTGATAATACTGGAAATTTTTCCAGAGTCAAAGGCTCAGGCCTCACCGAAAAGGACACGCGATGGGTATTGAAGATTGGTTTCTTACATGAGGGTTTCTAGGGGAGAAATATTGGAGGAGGGGAGGTCTATAGGCTTGCCTGAATGGTGTTCTTCAGTCTTGGACAAGGCTTTTTCAGCATCTATCTGCGCCAAGTGAGCTAAGCGAAGGGCCAAAGAAAAATCTTGCCTCCAAAAGACTTTGCTCTCTTGAGTCTGCAGTTCTTTTTCGCTAATGATCAATTCGCTTTCTGCCAACCCCAGAAGTTCTGGTGCGTAGATATTTCCCCCCATTTTTTTCGCTTCTTCGATGGTGGATTTGGCGGAGTCCAGTAAATGGATAATGTCTTGAATGACTTGATCCTCACAACCCGTTATGAGAAGAGCCAAACCGAACGCCAGGCAATACCGTGTCATAGGGGTAGCTATGTGATTTGGACCTTTCAACGCGTCAAACGCCTGCCGAAAACCAAATGTTCAAGATTATGATTTCTTAGACAGCAAATCCTACGCCATAAGATTTTTTAGTGACGAAAAATTTACGGGTAAATAATGAAGGATTTTCAATGTCCTAGAGTCAAGCTATGGGAGAAAGTGTGTCCGAGATTGCTCCCAGGAGAGAATTTTTGTCCTGGGAGGGGAAGAAATGGGGGAATTCCCCTTGGGATTGTCCTCTTGGAATATATAGGTAGGAGATGAACGAATGGGGCGCGAATTGCCAGAAAACGCTCTCCCGAAAAGGTTTAGCGCAGGCCGTATTCCTTGAGTTTTCGTTGGAGAGTTTTTCGATGAATACCGAGAATGTCGGCTGTCCGATTTTCGTCACCCTGTTGGGCATCCAAAACTTTTAATAAATGTTCCCGTTCCAATTGTTCCAGGGTTTTCCAACTAGACGAAGAAGGGAGATGATCGCCGGATGGTGGGGGAGCCACCAGGGCAAGAGGCAGATCGTGAGTCATGATGATCGAGTGTGGGGTCATTACGATGGCGCGTTCGATCGTATGTTCTAATTCGCGGATGTTCCTCCGACCATTGATATTGCATCAACAAGCTCATGGCCTGCGGATGCACCCCATGCATACTTTTATTGTTGAATCGGGTGTATTTCTCGAGAAAGTAGTGAATAAGGGTGGGAAGATCTTCCTTTCGATCACGCAGGGGCGGCAGGTGGACCGTGACGACGTTAAGGCGATAAAAAAGGTCTTCGCGAAATTTTCCGTTTTCCACCAAGGTTTTCAGATGCTTATTGGTGGCTGCAATAATCCTCACATCGACCTTGATGGATTCCATCCCACCTACCCGGCGGATTTCATGCTCTTGCAGAACCCGAAGCAGTTTGCTTTGCAGGTTGGGTGAGATATCGCCAATTTCATCGAGAAAACACGTTCCGCGATTGGCCGATTCCATCAGCCCTTTTTTCATGGACAGGGCACCGGTAAAGGCGCCTCGTTCATGACCGAATAGTTCACTTTCCAATAGGTTCTCAGCCAACGTTCCACAATCGACGGCAATGAACGGGCCCTCCTGCCGCAAACTATTGGCATGAATGGCGCGGGCAATCAATTCCTTGCCGGTTCCGGTTTCCCCATGGATGAGAACTGTGGATTCAGTGGGGGCGACCCGGGCAATGAGTTTATAGACGCCGACCATGGCCGGACTCTTTCCCTGAATTTGATTGATGCCGTCGCCTTTTTGCAAAAGCGGCTGGGAGATACTCTGACTTTCTTCAAGGGTGCGTTTGTGTTCTAGGGCACGCCGTACGACCGTGCGAATTTCTTCCAAAGAAAAGGGTTTTGATAAATAATCAAACGCTCCAGCCTTGATGCCTTCGACAGCGGTCGATAAGGATCCATAGGCTGTCAGGAGAATGACCTGCGTCAAAGGGCTTCGTTTCCGGGTCTCAGCCAGCAGGGCCAATCCGTCCATGTGGGGCATCTGAATGTCTGAAAGGACGAGATCAGGAGCAAATTCGATGAAATGCTTCAAGGCTGTCGCGCTGCTGGTGGCGGTATGGACTTGATATCCTTCTTTTTCCATGATTTCCCGAAGGAGCGTGAGGGTGTCCGGTTCATCATCCACAATTAATATTTTTTGATTAGACATCTGAGAGCCCTTTCCAGGCAGGGAGTCGCAGGAGAAACGTCGTGCCCTGGCCTTTGGTGCTTGTAACGGAGATGGAACCCTTATGCAATTGAATGATTTCTGTGGTGATCGCCAATCCGAGTCCCGTACCTGAACCTACGCTTTTGGTCGTGAAAAACGGCTCAAAAATCCGTTCTGTTTTTTCACCGGAAATGCCGATTCCCGTGTCCTGAATCGTCAAGCAGACTTCCTGAGAGACAGATTCCGCTTCGTTCGAAGCTTGAATGGTCAGCATTCCTCCATGTGGCATAGCGTCGATCGCATTGTCAATAATGTTGTTGATGGCTTCTTGCAGATGAAAGGCGTCACCCTGGACCAATTGAATATCCGGAGAAAACGTCATGGTCCATTGGATTCCGTGGTCCTGCAATAGTGGCCGGAATAAGAGAATGCATTGCTCCAAAAGATGCGGAAGCGAAACCGGTTCACAGGTGAGGGTCGGTGTTCGGGTAAATGTGAGGAGGTCCCGGATACTGTGGTTTAATCGATCGGTTTGTTTCAACATGGTTCGGACCCGGCCCAGGACTTCAGCCGGGAGTTGAGGGTCTTCCTGAAGTAATTGGAGATGCCCGGAGATTGCTGTTAAGGGCGTTCCGATTTTATGAGCAATGGTGGCGACCAGTTGACCCAGAACGGCCAAGCGTTGTTGGCGAAGAATGTCTCGTTGCGCCACAGAAAGACGTTCATTGACTCCCGCCAGTTCTTCGTTCCGCTGTCGAAGTTCTGCTGTGGCTTCTGCCACCTTGCCCTGTAGGGCATCTCTGGCCTGCATCAAATCCTGGTTGAGGGTTTCATTTTCCTTGATCATCTGCTGAATGTTTGCGGCCATCGCATTGAACGCTCGTGCCAACTCTCCCAGCTCATCGGCTTTATGGATGGGGATGGCGGTGCCCCAATGTCCTTTCTCCAGTTCGGCGATCCCTCCTTTGAGTCGATTCAGCGGACGAATCACATGGAGATACAAGAACAGGTTCAAGGCCGCCACAATGCCGATTCCCATCATGACTCTGGTGATCAGTGAAGAATTGAGAAAAAACCGTGTAATTGTGTTGAGATGGCCGGTCCAATATTCGGCGTAGAGGATGCCGACCATCTGTCCCTTGATGGTGAGTGGAGTAGACAGCAGCAGGCGATCATCGCCGGCTTGTGATTGAAATACCCCTTTGGTTTCCCGGGTGTACATGGATATGAGTACCATGGCCGGGATGTCCTGTTTTGCCAATTCTGTTTTTCCCACTTGAGTCAGCAGGACGGGTCCACGCTCGGCCTTCTCACCGGTTCCATAAAGTTGAATAAAGAGGAGGTCCGGGTTTCGTTCGATGAGATCTCCTAAATACTTTTCACGCAAACTGGGCGTATCAAACTGCTTTTCCGATTTAAACCGAGCTTCGATTTGCTGTAAGAGGACTAACGACTTCGAGTGAATAGCGTCTTTTGCCAGTTCCGCCACATAGGATTGATGCAACCACTCGGTCGCGAGCATGGCTCCTCCAACGATCAGCAAAATGATGAGGGAAGCTTTGCCCTGAAGTTTTTTGGGGAACGGTAAGACGGTCATTGGTCACTCCGAGTGGTAAAACAATCATATCCAAAGAAAGGTGATAAACCTAATGGATGGGTCTTGAGTGTATCCATAGTGCGATAATGGGAAATTCGAGGCCTAGACCTCTCATGTGTTCTGAAAAATGGATAAATGCTTGTTGTCGTAAATCTTCGTGCATTCTATGGCCTTGATTCTGAACAGCCTGTCCGTGAGATAGGACAAATTGTTCTAATCAGGTATCGGATGCTTATGTTTGGAATGTCTCGACTTGTGCGGATTGTTTAACCTTTGGAGGAGAGGAGGAGGGGTGGTCACCGTTCAGGCTTTGGTTGGCCTTCCGGGGTGGAGGTTTTTCAGATTCTTTGGTAGGGAATGATAACTTCTGAGGGTTAGGGATCAGTAAAGGATTACCAGTATGCATAGGAACCATCTGACAAACAGTCGAACAGAAAAAGGTTTTAGGAAATGAGGCATCGCAAAACTGGTGCCTAGATTTTGGAAGCGGGGATTCCCGTAAAAGTAGTTAGCCGGTTTTTTGAGTTTGATATTCGTAACAGGCCCGCACAAAGGCTCGAAATAGTCGACGGGTAATGCGAGTGCCGGGTTGGCGTTCGGGATGCCATTGGACGGTAAAAATATGAGGTTTGGATGGGTGTTCCATGGCTTCCACCATGCCATCGCTGGCAATGGCTGCGGGAATGAAATGGGAAGCAAGAGAGCGAATGCCTTGGTGGTGCTCTGTGGCGACGATTTTTCGACCTTCTCCAATAATGGCCCCAAGCCGAGTCTGGGGAAGAACTTTGACTGCGTGATATCCGGTTTTCTTGCCTTCATGATCTACGATGGGTTTATGTTTGTTGGGATGGATGTGCTGAAACAGGGTTCCTCCCTCCAATACATTAATCAGTTGCATGCCATAGCAAATGCCCAAAATAGGAAGTCGCCGCTTTTTACCCGCCCGATACAGCCAGGCTTCAAACTCCGACCGTTTGCTGAAAGCAATTTTCGTACGTTTTTTGGGGCGCTCTCCGTACCAACGAGGGTCCAAATCGTCACCGCCCACAATCACCAGTCCGTCAATGCCTTCCAGATATCTGACCAATTGGTTTTGGTCGTGTGCAATAGGCAACAGCACGGGATGACCGCCGGCTTGAGTGATGGCCGCGGCGTATCGGTGATCGCATAGAAGATCATAATCGGCAAAATCCTTTCGTTTGGATACCGCTTCGCAGGTAATGCCAATGAGAGGGGCTGGATCGCGTTTACTCATCGATAGACGCTCGCTTCCGTCCTAACCAGACTCTTTCGGTATTGGGAAATGGGGCTTTTAATTCTTGTGCAAAATCATGCAAGGTATTGCCGCTCAACAGATGCGCCAGCCCCGATCGATACCGTCTGGCGAATCGTCGTTGCCAAGTTTGCGGGTGTTCTTTCACAGCCAAAGCCACTGCATCATGAATGAGGCGTGCCCCGTTGTATCCACGCTTTAACAGGCGGAGGACTTCGTACATTTCTTCAGGGATATCCATTTCGTCTATGGCTTCTCGGTGTTCCCATAGAAATCGGTCGAGATATTCCGGGACTGAAATCCATTCCCGTTTCCAGGGGAGTTTGGCCCGCATGCCTTTGGCGGCGGCTTCCGTCCTGGCCAGCAAGTAATCCGCATGGCTCATGCGGTTTGCCGCGGATTCTCCCCTGAGCCATCGTAAGCATACCGCTTTGACCAGGCACAGGTTGGCGATGACGAATTCAGGAAGATTCGAGTCGAAAACTCGTATTTCCAAGGTTGGAGGCTTGGTTTTCCGTCCGGGGCTATAGACTAGTTCACGGGTATCAACCGACGTCAGTTCACCTCTTCTGGTAGCCGTAAAATAGGTGTCGCTCCCACGGAGGAACCGGTTGGAAGCTTTGGTTGTGACCCGTTTGTCCCAGATAGGGGAATTGGCCCCAATGGCGATAAAAAAGGGCAATTGGTCATGGATATGCCAACTGAGGGCAGCCGCTTCCCGTTTTGTGAGTTTTCGATTGGCGACGGATATATGCATATGGGTTCCGGCAAACCGATTGGTCCAACCCCCGACGAATAAAGGTACGCGATAGTCCTGGTCTTCCTCTCGACTTCGATACAGGCCGCGTAAATATTTTCTCAGCCCCGCTTTTAAAAGAAATAAGGCTTCCCGAACGGTCGTAAAAGGCCGGCTGTTATATTCACTTCCGATTGAGGCATCGCGGGTAAACCGTTCACCGGATTCCGAGAGTCCGGGGCGTGGTTTTGACAGGCGTCGACCAATTTTGTGGTCCGTCGCATTAATGCTATAAGCTTCAATTTCGGTTCCGATGACGATGCGTTGATGAAAGGGTGTTCGTGGTGTTCCTGCCATAGCCTGCTTCTAATTGGAGCTAAAGGGTGAAGTCATGAAAGCATGACGATGAGAGATTATATTCTATAAGGTGAAAACGTAATCGACGGTACATCAAGTGATGGTGAGCACAACCACGTGGGACGAAAATGATCTAAAATTCAAGGATTAGCAAAGAAATGAAGCCGGGTGACCATGTCTGGAGGGAATTGAGTCCATTGATCTAACCATATGAGTGTTCTTGACTCACAGGAGGCATTGTACCCGGAAACCGCAGATGCGTCCAGGATCAGGTGTCTTCTGTATAGAGGATGGGGGTGGGACGGTTTTTTTATAGACTTCTCGCACCTTTCAAACCGGGCCGATGATGATTGAGGCTGTCAAAAGTTTTTTCCAGGACTCATCAGGCTTTAACGGCTGTCTTGCTTTCTTTAATGAGGTCATCCACTGATTCCTTGGCTGTTTCCATCCAATGTTCGGCCCGGTCTAATGCATCGGTAGACAAATCCTGTAGATCCTCCCTGGTTCTTTTGCCGGATTGAGGAGCCCAGAGTAAACCTCCTGCAATGCCTAAAGTCACACCCGAAAGAAAGGCGATGGCGCCAATACCCCAACGAGAAGACATGCCGTTCATGATATCCTCCTCAAAAAAACGAATGTAAAAATCTTACACGAAACGGGTTTTCTGATTCAGCGAGAGTTCCCCATCTGTAAAAGCGGGGCCCACTTCTACATTCAGTACACAGGACTTAGTTACAGACGGCTTGACAAATGGGGTGCAGTACATCGGCTACTGACGTCTCCCCTTTGAGTACTCTCAAGACTAGGACGGCACGTCGTTTGGCCGTCCAGCATTCAATGGTTTCATCTGGACGCTGTCCCACGTTGTCTCCTCCTTTAAGATGGGGTTATGTCTTAAAGGTGGTCTCACTTTCAAGGGGAGCAGTATAGGCCGTCAAAGAAGGAGTGGTTTTTGCGTGGTTCGACGCCCAAAGCCTGGTAAGTCTTGTTCAGCAGTTTGAGATGTTCAAAATCTCAGAAAACCGCCATATACGATGAGTACATATGGTGGTGTAGGAGGACGGAGTGCCCTAACGTCCCTCCTACCCGATTATTTGTTTTTCAGGTCAAATTCTTGTGTCACAACAAAATAATTGCTTTTTGCCAAACGGTCATTTGCCCAAACAAAGAGTAGATCGCTGTAGTCCGGCAAGCGAACAAAATTAGCGAATTTGACGAATTTGTTCTTACGAGCCAAGCGTTCTAAATATTTCCTGAGGTAGTGAACAATATATATAAGTCTCCCCAATTTTTCCCCCGGAATGCGCTTACCATTAAGTTCAAAAAACACCTTCAAATCATTCTGTTGCTCGGAATCGTTGAAATGGAACCATTGGTAGGTGGAAGTTGTTGCTTGTTTTTTGATTCCGAATTTATCCCTACTCACCCCTTGCTGCTCGAGTATTCTGCGTGGGATAGGTCGATCGTAGTCACCGCCAATCCGCCACGGATCCATAGCAGGGCTATCGTTTATTTTCTTCAAACAATCGAGTCTGGAAGCCCCGATGGATGGGACATTGGCAAGAAACACCCCTTTGTGCAATCGCCATTCGGCCAACTGACAGCTGGTTGTATCAGGTCGATCCAGGAAATGATGGGAATCATTAAATTCCTGCTTCAACCCCTTTTCCCACACAAAATCACCTGCAGTTCCTACAAGCAAAAGAGTCAAATCATCGGGATATTCAAACAGTGTCATGTTTAAATCATCAGGTAGGCCCAATCCCGCCAAAACTAAATCGTAGTCTCGATAAGACCAGCGGCGTGCAATAACACTTTTTGCCGGGATTCCAAGCTTTTCCGCGATCTCTTCACCAGAATCGTCTTGCCCCCGCTTTCCGACGCGTGAGATTGTAAGAGCGGAACGAATGCCAAGGGGTTTGGCAATCGCGGCTGAGGCGGCTGAATCATACCCTTTAGAAATTGTTGCAACCGGAGCTACCTTGAATCGCCGCAGCTCATCCTGCAAATTAGCACGAATAGCTAAAATCCTTTCACGCAAGAAACCCTCATACTCTGCAAACGAAGCGAAGCTATCTTCAGCGTGTGGTTGTTCTTTCAGCCATTCTTTGGAGTAGACGAGTTTTTCATAGGTCAGAAAATGGATTTCATCTCCGTCTAATGTAGGCAAAATTTTGGGTTGATGCCGATGGTTTTTGAAGTAATGTAACAACGTTTTTGAGTAGGGAAAGGCAGGGTCCAAACGGAGTTTGCCTGCCGACAACAGACAAGCCAATGAATTGGAAATCAATAGTTCTTTCTTTCTGTCCACATAGAATAATCGATCAAGTGAACCGGTGGAGCAAACGAACGACACCGTGTTATCTCTTAGTCGGATTCCTGTTCCAATGATGACAGGGACTTCAAGATCAAAGTCACCTTTTCCAAATTCTCCTGCCCACGTTCCTTCAAAGATCCATTCGTCACCATGCTCGACCCGACATCCATGAAGAACATTCACGGTGTCGTCGGTGACGTTAGCAAACCAGGACAATTTCGGCCAATGATCTAATTGCTGTAAACGAAGCTTCATTGTTGTTTCCAATTAGACCTCTACGAAGCAGAGGTACATTTATTACTCAACAATATTCAAGCAGGATGGGAGTCTGTGCGTAGGTGACACTCAAGCCAAGTGGTTCAAACAAGGTGCTGATTGCAGTATCTCGAATCTAAACTTGTCTTCTCCCACCCCAATCACGACTCTCTCAACGGCATCGACAGCCATCAGGTAAATGAACTGTAAACCCCAAAATCTTTAAATTTTTGAAAGAATTACCAAAGTGCTGTCTACAACCAGACAGGCCACTTTTTCCTTAAAAGCCGGAGAGTGATTATTTCGTCGGGTACGCTTTGCCATTTTCTGCTCCTTTCGTTGAAGGGAATATATCGAAGAAGTTCTCACTTATCACCCGAGTTTTCCTGTTCAATGAATGAGGTTCAACTCTCCACTCGAGTATGCGAAGAGCCATTTTATCTGGTCTCTATGATTTCTCTTGCAATTCTTCCTATAATTGTCCTTGGTAGGAGGACAGGCTTTTGGGTTATTTCTCTGAATACGGCTTTTGTCATTTTGTTGAAGCCAATACAATCCAGAATTACCATATCCACTTTAAGATTTCTAAACCTATTTGCTATTTCGATTATTTCCTTCTCTGTTCCGGTATAGGGAGAAACTGCTCCCGCAACCACAGCAAAATCAGTACTACGCCATTTTTTTTTTAATGTCTTGAATTTGATCGAAGGAGGGAATTATTACACCCAATTTTCCTTTATTTAGTATGGCTTTGACCATGCTCTTCAATAGTCTACCTGGTTGCAGCAGTATCTTCTTGGATTTAATTTCTGAAAAATCTTCTGTGCACAAAAGTATTGAGATTTCTACCCCTTTGGCTTCAAGTTCCAATATACAGTCCTTTATCCTGGCTATTACGTGATTTTTAGTGATTTTGACTTCTGTGCCATCATTCATCCTTGTTATAAGGATGGGATCACTTTTTCTTGAGTAAAAATCGTCTATTTCTTTCAGACGGAGTCCATCCAATACACCTTTTTCAACTATATCAACTTCGGAACCCAAAACTTCTCGAATTTCAGGAATTATATCATCTCTAGGAGATTGCCCAATTGTTAGCATTCCTATCTTCATCTATCTTCTCTCCATAACCTAATCGTTCATGTAATACCTGCACCAACCGGTTTTCATGTTTTTCACCTCTTCCCCCACCCAGCCTCAAGACGCTTCTTGGCGTCACTGTCCGCTTGACGGGGAAGCTTACACTTCACCCTGCCATGTGACTTCCAGGCAAAAATAGGGGATTCCCTATAGTTATGTTGGCTGATATGTTTTTTTATTAAAATTTAGCGGAAGGGGCTGGTTGGTAATCCCCATCATTATCCGGATATATGTTTTTATAATTGGCAAAACTTGCTGCATTGCCTGTATTAACTGTCTTCGTTTCTTTTCCAACGAAGAATTACTATCTTCGATTTTTTGGGCATCCATTATAAAGTCACTAATGTTGGAATCAAAAGACAATTGGACCGCATGCCCAAAAACCATATTGTCTCTTAATGGGAAAAGAGTGGGTTTCGTATTCGACAAATCTATATCATGAAACGAAATATCATGCCCGTGTTTGATTATTTGCTCATCTTCCTTTTGTAATTGAGTCAAGGCAATCTTTTCAGCATTTGCCTGGTGCTCATATTCAATAACCTCATTATTTAGTTCATTTGCTAGAATTTTCAATAAGCCAGAGTATTTATCCTCCATGGGTAAACTTATCCGAATAATTTCGCCATCAACCTCGATAGTCAATTCATTGCTCAGCCTTTTGAAAAATTCGAAAGAACAAGACACTTTTGCAACTTGGCTTCTCTTGCCATACCTTTTCTCAAGTTTATGAAAATGGTTTTTTAGTTCTGCTGAGACCTTTTTATTTTTAAAAGCCTCTGCGATAATCGAAGAATGAATAGCAATCGTTTTTTTTGAGCCATTGCAATTTTCAAATGCAAACTCTTCCAAGATATCTCTTATTATTCCCCTTCCCTGGGCATGCACAAAAATAGTATCTATTTTCATTTCAAGCTTTTGAATCCTCTTTTCTAATCCAATTATTTGAGAAGCTATTTCTTCATATATATAAACCGGCTTTAAATATTTATCTAGATATTCGAAGTGTTGATCGATATTGCCTTTATGTAGCCTCAAGGGAGAGTTTAACAAGTCCCACAAATCCTCCTCATGCTTTGGATCACTATTATGACCTGTAGCTAAATTTATTGTGTCATGAACGATGTTTCCTTTGAAAGATAAGTCTGTAAATCCAATAAACCCATTTTGGGTTTTATGCCAATTGTGCATATGCCAATTATAGATCGCTACATCACATATATTAGAATACTTTTCCAGAAAACCTGTATCTTCTCCTCGAATCCCTTTTAGTAAAATTCTATTTATTCGTTTTCCCTCTGTTAAGTGGTCGTCTTGTTTGGTTCTTACATGTAAATCAAATTTATTTAAATCTACACCAATAGCAGCGATTCGCTTTTTTACGATATTCAAGATTTGTGGGCCTACATATGTATAACGCACATGAGCACCCAAAAAACTATCACCATGGTAATTTTTTGGCAAAAATTCTTTAAATTCAGGAGGTAAATTAGCTCTGTATTCTAAGAACCAAGACTGTAAATGTCCTTCTTTTTCAAGCCGCAAATCAGCAAATGGCAATCTTAATATTTTCAACCCGTTGCCAGACACCATTGTTGCTCTTCTTTGTGTTGCGGCATAAATTTCATCATAGAATTCTTTGCACATCTCTTCAGCTATTCCGACATTCCATTCTTTTTGGGTTAACCCAGGTTTTTTGCCTAAATCGTACACGGTCAAAAACCAGGGGAAAGTCTCATCATACATAAGTGAATATTCTGCCGTAGACCCAGCTATCATTGTTCCAGTCACATGAGAATAATATGGGGCATTTTGAAGAAGAAAAAGTAATACTTCTCTTCGTAGCCCAGGATTATTTTTTAAGATTGGTTTATCCAATAATCTGGTGCCCCATGTTTCAAGGATACATGCACCACCGGTGACCAGAGGCCAATAATCGTTCTCTGTAAGGTTGGCACTTATAATATTTGCTCGCATGGTGTCAGGACCATATAGCTTAATGAAATGGCTTAATTTACTCTCGTCTAACTCAAATAAAAAAAATGGTTTGGGCACATCGGAAAAGTAGCTTTCTATGAGCTTAGGGGTTGAAACAATTTTACCTGAACTTCGTAAATCATAAGCCGCTCTTGCATATTGTGCCGCATTGAAAAGCGATGCAACCCTACTGGTTCCAAACACAGATGGGTCCTTTTGATCAAAGTTATATACAGCTCGAATGGCATTATTAACAGCAATATAGCGATTTGCCGGTGTTTTCAGCTTATTATTCATCTGTTCTGCAGTCGAGAGAGTGCTAAAGTTAGTGAAAATTTGAAGCAGCTTCCGCTCCTATGATGAGATGGCGTTCGAGCAAGGATGTCATCCCTGTACTTCAAGAAAGAAGCTACTTCATGAGTAGTATTGCGAAAAGGAAAACGGAAAGCAAGAAAGCGAAATGCCTGGGAGCCTCGTCGGTGCTGCGGCCAGACCAGTATAAAGGTTTTGAAGTGGACAGTAAGGTGGAGTGTATTCGGGCGCTCATTCCCTTGGGGTTGATGCATGTGCGGGAGGTTCTCGATGAGGAGGTCTGTACTTTAGGCGTTGGTCCAGCTTCACCGGGACTGCAAGAAACGGAACCAGTCGGCGGCCCGAAGTCTGACCGAAGGGCTTAACGAGACCCTGACACTGCATCGGCTGGGGGTGATCCCCCTTTTGGGAAAATCATTCAAGTTCATCAATTGTCTGGAGTCTATCAATGCGGCAGTGGCCGAACGCTGCGACAAAGTTGCTCTCTGGATGAACTCCTAGCGGCACGGCTGGTTAGCGGTGGCCTGGTTGGATATCGAGCCGCGCCTGCGACGCGTGAGCTATCGGCATCTGTCCAAGTTGTGGGCAGCCCTGCAATGGGATTTGAACATCAATAGGGCCATCGCGTCGAAGGTAGTCTAACATCAACATGGGAGTCCGGGAGAATTTCAACCAACTTTGGGATTGATTCAAAAAAGTTGTCATTCACCTTCGGTGAAAAAAGGGGTTCCGTCAAATAGTGTGGAAAAAGAATTAGTCGGCGACGCCGGTTTTTAGCAGTTTTCCATCTATAAATTTCTTCCCGCGATACATGTCGACCATCAACTCTGGATGCTTCACCCGACGGAAGGTCCGTTCGGCGACCATCAACATTTTCCAACCCCTGCAGATACAACTCGGGCAAGAGATGATCCACGGCCACACTTTTCCGCTTGAAGAAAGGGAAGAGGCGACTGACTAACCGTTCATCGCACTCCCGGACTCTCGGACGCCGCACCGTGATTGTTCCGCAACTCAACGTGAGCCGCCGCGGTTTGTCATAGCCATTCTGGTATCCAGCAGTCTGACCGAAACCCCTTCGCCGAACGGATTTCTGCCACCCGAGCCAGTCTGTCACTTCTTCTTCCAACACGTGTTGAATGAACTGTTGCCCATGGGCTCGAAGCCACGTCTCTAACGTTGGGCTTGATTCAGTGATCTTTGGCGTGCTCTGCTTCCTCATGGCGGTGCCTCCTTTTGTTGGCCGGGGTTTCCCCGGTGGGTTTCGTCACCCGAGAGGATATACCGCCTCTCTCCTAATTTACACACCTTTTGATGATGCCTCGTGAAAAAAATCTCTGTGAAACTTTATGTAACAACAGGTATGCCGGCATGTCGAGGAGTCTAAGCTAGCGAGTTTCGAGTAAGTAATTGTGAGCTATTTTTTCTAGAGGTTGCATTCCTAGAGGTACAAATCGTCTGGGGTACGTATAAGATGTGTCTCAGTTATCATCATGTGGGATAGATTTATTGGGAAATGAAAAGTTGAAGGAGATTGCTCGTGAAGAGTGGAAAGTATCTTATAAGTTCAACCCGGCAACCTGGTGAATGCCCCAAAACCTCAAGGAAAAAAATGGCAAACCTTATCGTGGATAAAGCAGGCGAACACAGCGACGGGTTTCTCGTTGAAATTAGGAATGCCAAGGTGTTCAGAGAAGCGTATTGTGTGTTTCGAGACCTCTCTCTTGCGATTTCCATCGGGTGTCATACCGTGATTCTGGGACCGAACGGATCAGGGAAATCCACGTTCTTGAAATTATTGTCTCGAGATCTCTATCCGGTCGAGCGACCTCAGACGATTCTTCGCCTCATGGGAGAGGATACATGGAACGTTTGGGATCTTCGGGCGAAGCTTGGAATACTTTCAGCGGAATTACAAGGGGAGTATCCCGGGCATGCCAGTGGATTGGAGGTAGTCCTGTCCGGCTTCTTTGCCAGTTACGACTTATACGCGCATCATCATATTAGTGTGACTCAAAGGGCCAAAAGTTATGATGTGATGAAAATGGTGGGAGTCGAGTATTTAACCGAGAGACTCTTTGGAGAAATGTCGCTCGGAGAACAACGCCGCGTTCTTCTGGGTCGGGCTTTAGTGCACAATCCCGCGGCCTTGATCTTGGATGAACCGACGACGGGTCTGGATATTCAGGGATGTTTTCGGTATCTCGCCTCCATGAGGGCCTATATGCAGGAAGGGCATACGCTCGTTCTTGTGACCCATCATCTCCATGAAATTCCTCCGGAAATCGATCGGGTAGTTTTGCTGAAACATGGAGAGGTCGTGGGAGACGGTCCGAAGGCCGAGATTTTGACGGCGGAACGGCTTTCAGACCTGTTTGAGACTCGGGTCCAGCTTATCGAACAAAATGGATGGTATCAGGTTCTTCCTCAGATTTAGGGGAAGCGGAGCATGAGCCAATCCAACAAGACTTGGCATATTGATTTTTTTCAATTGGTCTTTGATGCGCCCGCCTATTTCGGGGAAGCCTAATCTCAGATGTTATGGAAAGAAATACTCACTCTTTAGATCGTCAAGGAATTCCGAGGCCGGGGCACCGCTCGTCACCAACAAATGATCTCTTGCGCGGGTGCAAGCCACGTAGAGCAAATGCCGTTCAGTATTGTAGACCTCTTCCAGGTCCGCGTCATCCGCCACGGTTTCAATCCGTTCTTGGAGAGGAATTACTTCATCGTCACACCCCATCACCGCCACTGCCCGAAATTCCAAGCCTTTGGCCAGATGCATGGTGCTGATCGACACGTGACCGCTGGTCGTTTTCACATGTTCATCCAGAATCTTGAACGGTAGCCCAGTCGCCGTGACGGCAGCTTGAGCCCGGCCCAACTCCGCATCCGACCGGACAAAGACCCCGATTTCATGAGGGGCAACTCCCTCTGTCTGGCGTTCCAGCAACCAGGATTGGACGGTCTGCATTTCCTCTTCTGGGGTGGCCAGAACCCGAATGGACGGTAACGGTCCGTTGAAAACCGACACCGTGCCCCGGCGTTCTTCAGTATTGCCATCCACATCAGAGACTTCAGGTCCCAACAGTCGATCAGCCTGCATCCGGATTTGGTGGGATGTGCGGTAATTGACCCGTAGGGTCCGGGAACGACCACGAATATCCACGCCCAACCCTTTCCAGGAAAACGGCTGTTGAAAGATCCGCTGCCCCAAGTCTCCCGCAAAGAACAAGGCATTGGGACGAATCCCACCGAGAGCGGCAAAGAACCGCAAGTGCGAAACCGTCATATCCTGTGCTTCGTCGACCACCGCAAAGTCAAAGGGCGGATACCTCGTCTGAGCCATGGCAGTAGCCAATCGGGTGAATAATCCTGCATAAGTAATCAGACTCTTGGCTGCCATTCCCGAGCGCACTTTCTCGAATATAGCCCAAAGAGTCACCCGCTGCGTTTCGGGAAGTCGTGTTTTACGCCCCAGGCGCGCGACATCGCGGTAGGCTTCCCAATTCTCTAGCTGCCAGGCATCAACCACCTGCTCCCATTCCGTCCTAAGAAAATGGAGGCTGAACTTATGGTTGCCCACCTCCGCCGACGCTCTTGAAAGTAGATCCGTGAGGGTCTCGCGGGGGACAAGATTCACCTCACCAAAGTGAGCCGTGTAGAGACGCCGGCCGATCCCGTTAATGTCATACACATCGATACGTTCCGCCAACCGTGGTTCATGAGCCACCAACCGTTTAAGTTGGGTCCAGAGTGCATTAGCCAGGGTTTCCGAAAAGGTCGTGAGCAACACTCTGACATCGGGATTGGTTCGGGCCAGGAAAGCCGCCCGATGCAGAGCCACGATGGTTTTGCCGGTCCCCGCCGATCCGGAAACTCGGGCCGGCCCTGTGTAGTCCCGCTCCACCCATTGTCGCTGCTCCGGATGGAGGAAGATCGTCCATTTGTCCCAAGGAAATTCCAATGCCCGCTGCAACTCTTCGAGGTTGCTCATGATACGGAACCGACGTTGGGCGTCGGGATGGTCGAAAGGACTAACAACCGCGGAGATCGTTTGCGGGAGGCGAGGTTTTCCGCCCGTCGCTAGTTCTAGGAGGGCTTCCGCGGCCTCGCTGGGCAAATGATCAGTAAGAACAAGGAGTGTGTCATCTGTGGCCTGACGCACATCGCTCAGCCATTCTAGTGGGACGCCGTAACTCAACAAATCATCATCTGAAAGATTGGCAAACAGAGGGGATGTAGCCTGTGCCGGTTCGATCATCTCCACATATTTGGGGACGACGATTTCTTGGACGGTCTCGCGCACCTCTATTAACTGAGCCGCCCCGGTCTTGGGATGGGTTTCCAGTTTCCGTCGCTCGGCCCAGTCATACGCTTTATCGTGATGATCGACATAGCAGAGCAGAAGGCTGTTTTGGGTCTTGTGAACGATCAGCCGAATATCACGGCTGACCCGCACCGACCAAAAGTTTTTATCTTTGGCCTTGTCCAGTTTGTGAAAACTCATTCCTGGGTTAGCCGGATTGAGCTGCAAGTCAAAGGCGGTCGTTTTGACGGCCTTCTGCTCGTCGCCGGTCAGGCGACATAGACTATCAGTGAAGGTGTCGGCGATGCGGAAATCCATTATGGGGAATCCCGACCGTCCGGCCCAAGGATAAAACGAACACGTTCACGCCGAAGCATGGAATAGGGACTTATAGAATGCAATACCAAGTCCGATCCCGACTGTCGGGATCTTGATTTTTCGGCGTGATTCGGTGGAACCTCATGAGTCACAATCGTGTGACCATGGGCTTTGGCAAAGGCCAGCAATAATAATCTGCGACCTGCAAAAACGTATTTATTGCCGCAGATTCAAAATTTTGAGACTGAACCCATTCCGAAACCTCTGAGAATGCTGGGAGGGTGGCTGGGTCGGTTTCTCGGAAAAACCTTTCTCCGCGGTCTTGTGCCCATTGGGCTAATTCATCGTCACCGGCGATGAGTTCATCCCCCACCTGACTGACGCTTAAAACCTTTCCGTATTGGTTTTCCCGGACAAGCCAATCCCAAAAAGCCGGACAAAAATCCAACCCATAATGAAGGTTTTTGGTCTGGATGAAAATATTGGCGTCAAGCAGGTAGGCCATTACTCGATGACAGAAAGGCGCCGTGCCAAATTGTGAAAGGTGGAAATTTTAGAAATCCCAAGCATTTTCATGGCATCACGGTACAAGGTCTGCCCCTCAAACGTGCTTTCAGCCAATGCACGAGTGAACCGTTTACTGGCACGTGCGGATTGAGACAAATAAAAATTTCCACCCCCACCTTTTTTCTGCAGTTCGGCAATGTGCTCGACCTCTTCCTTGAAACACGTGAAAAATCGGCGGTTGCTCAAAAACCCGACATCCCGAAGTCGGCGAAGAATCACCAAGGTGCTTACTTTAAATTGTCGCGCCAACCTGGGCTTGGCATCCTCCAGAGGTTCTTTAGGCTGCACCGCCTGTTCCAGAATATCCAAGGGAACCAGCACTTCCGCCGCAACAGCATTGCACCACCGCTCCACATCCTTCTCCTCCTCTTGGGCAATTTCGACGCTGGATAACGCCGTTTCTCCAAGCCACAAGTGAGCCAGTTCGTGGGCCAGAGTAAACATTTGGGCAGACTTACTATCTGCCCCATTGACGAAGATGACGGGTGCCTGCCTGTCGGAAAGCGCAAAGCCGCGGAATTCGTCGGGATCCAATTTCCGATGCGTGTTGTTCGCCACGACGCCATTGCACATCACCAGTATGCCGGCATCGTCGGCCTGATAAATAAAAGAACGAAGGGCGTCTTCCCAGGTGGCGCATTGCCGCCTGGCCTCAAGACTCAGAGCCAATTTTTCTCGAATCAGGTTGGCAACATCTTTGACATCTTCCGTTCGGGTCACGGTACCAATGAATTCGACCGGCGGAAGTTGATTGGCTCGGGAATACTCGTGATACCAGGCTTGGCGTTGCTGGCACATATAGATCGTGTCCAACAAATCGGGACTCGGTCGAGTCACCCGACGGTCGGTCATCGTGCGAAAGTCAGGAATGGGAAGAGGTTCCTCGGGTGGCCTGGCCAGAAAGAGAAACCCAAAGGGGGTATGGGTGGCTTTCGCGTAACCCTCAAGTTGTTTCAATGTGGGTTGGATTACTCCACTTTCCCATTCCTCAATCTTGGGAAACCGCTTTTTGAGGTCGGCTTCGGACACACCGGAACGCTCCTTTGCCCACCGCAACAGTTCCGGTCTGATGGTGACACGAGTCATTGATTGAATGATTGTCTTAACTATTCAGCAAACATTGATATTATCTATATTATCCCAAAATCATACTTTAAAAACCTTCATGACTTCATCGCCGAGGTGATTGATTACCTTCACTGCGATACGGCCAGATTTTGGTTTGGGAAATGACCGGGAGGTGTCGCTGTTCAAGGTGGCCCAGGCTTCCTGGTCAATTTCGGCTTTAAGCGTGGTTTTCAGAGAACTGTAGGGATCGTTCGCGCCTAAGAAATAAGCGTGTCGTACAAAGAAGCTTTCTTCGTTGTAATCGGTATCGATGAACCAGCACGCGATCCCCTCGGGGCCATCGCTACGAACTTCCCCCGTACTCGGATGGAAGACATCCACGCCGTTGATTTTGACCCTGTATCGGCCGTCCTTTTCTGGGAGAATGTCGATATCGGGCTCTCCAAAGATGACAAAGAGATTCCCTTTGCCGGTGTTCTTCAAGTCCTCGGCCATATGGAGGTCGACATTCATGCGGGCCTTGAGCACGGGGATGCGACCCAGTTTGTTGAACTCGGTGGTGTGGGCTTCGTAGTTAAAGGCGCAAGCGATCAGCACATCAAAATCGGTATCCCCTGCCTCCCGGGCCGCGGCAACAAGGTCAGCCCGCTGGACCGTGCCAAACTCCGGGCCGATAAAGATCGCGGCACGGCGTTCCACGCCGCCCTCACTCTTCCCTTTCCCAGTGGGAGAGGGTTCTGAGATTTCCAAGTAACGGCCCTCGGCGCAGATCAATTCCCCCGGCCAGGGAGCCAGCGAAATAAAGCTAATTTTGTCCTCTTTATGGGCTTGTTGGACACCGGCAGTCTTCAGGTTTTCGAGGATCATCTGGGGGAAAGACTGCTTCGCACCATACTCGGAGATGGTTTCCTTGGACGTATCGATCAATTCATCGTTCTCATCGACGCCCAGCACACGATGCGGGGAAAGACTCTCAACCGTAAAAGGTCCGGCCACGCGTGCTATCTTCTTGTCCTCGTAGGGCTTGTCGTAGAGGAACTCAAACTCGGCCTTAGCGGCAATTGAGGCATCAATCTCTTTTTGCCTGGCAATCCGGGCCTCCCACCACTTAGTGAGCAGCATCTTAGCCGTATCTGTCCACTTATTATCTGGCTCTCGTGGAATTTCCCACTCCTGCCAGGATTCCCTAAGTTCTGAATTCAGCTGTTCACGAAGCGGTTCCAATTTCGCCTGCCACTTGTCCCAGATCACATCAATTTCTGCGTTGTTGGCGATGGACTTGAGCGTAATATGCGGCACGCGTTCGTATATGAAGCCGTGGCGGATGTTGCTGTGAACAGGTTTGGAACTCGGAGCGGTTTTTGTAATTTCAGCTTCTTTCAGTTGACCTTCCCGGGAATCGGCCAGCAGGTAATAGGGGTAGCGTGCGCCCATTATACGGGCACGGGCCAATGCAAGGGCGACGCGTGAAGTATCAATCGTGACCCAGCGTCGGCCCCATTGCTCGGCAACGGTAGCAGTGGTGCCTGAGCCGCAGGTTGGATCGAGGACTAGATCCCCAGGGTCCGTGGCCATGAGAAGGCATCGCTCAACAATTTTACCGCCAGTCTGTACGACATATATTTTTTCAGTTCCAACAGAACTACTCAGATCGGTCCAGATATTGTTCAATGGGAAAGCTGGGTAGTCCCCAAGATAGCGAACATAATTAAGGGTCGATGCGGTACCCACTACTCTGTTTGCCTTGTCTAGTCTACAAAAGCCAACTTCCCCAGTCTTCCAATACCCACGTACAGGAGTATATGTCTTGCCATTGATAGTTACAGGGAAACTACCTGGCGGCCTTGAACTCCTCAGATCACTCAAGCGGTAAGGGCGGGTTGACGGATTGTCTAAGCCCTCTTCCTGGGTCCTACGTCTGCGAATACCATCTTGTTCTTCTACAAACACATAAGCTGATCCACCTTCACCACCAATAGCTTTTTCACGTATTGGCTGACGATACTTCAGCAGCTCCTTATTCTTTGCATAGAACAAAATGAAATCTGAAACTCCAGCCAGGTGTTGACTTGTAGCACTAGAAGTTTTGGCGACCGTAATCTTGCAGAAGTTGTCTTCTCCAAAAACCTCATCCATTAGGGTCCGCACGCTATGAACATTCTCATCCCCGATCTGCACAAAGATGGAACCGGAGTCGGTGAGCAGATCGCGTGCAACTGTGAGTCGATCGCGGAGGTACGTCAGATAGGTGTGGATGCCGTCACGCCAGGTGTCGCGGAAGGCTTTCACCTGTTCAGGTTCGCGAGTTATGTGGTCGGCCTTTCCATCTTTCACATCGCGGCTCGTAGTCGACCACTGAAAGTTGCTGTTGAACTTGATGCCATAAGGGGGGTCGATGTAAATGCACTGCACCTTGCCGCGCAGTCCTTCTCGCTCAGCTAAACTGGCCATGACTTGGAGGGAGTCACCGAGAATCATGCGGTTGGACCAGTTTTGGTCGTGTTGATAGAACTCGGTCTTATCCAACCCCTTTGGAATTCCGTTAAAGTCGGCGAAGAGGTCAGGCATCAGTTGACCAGATTCGTGCTCCCGTTCCCGAGTCTCACGGAGAAGGTCGTCGATCAGCGCCTTGGGGTGGACCTTTTCTTGGATGTAGAGCGGCGGAGCATGGACGACCAGATCCGACCAATCCTGTTCATCTTTTGCCCGCCAAACGAGCTGTGGGTCCAGATCACGATTGCGGGTTTTCTTTTCTTCATCAAGGCCGTTTACACCACGTTCATAGGCTACCCGGATTGGCTCTTGCTCGGTTTTTTGTAAGACGGATTGGTACTCGGCCGTTGGAATATTTTTCCGTTTGGCTTCCTCATGTGTGAGGGCTTCGACCGTCTTGGGGGTGGCTTGTTTTTTCGCCATCGTTACGTTCCTCGTGTTTTCTTTTTGCGTGAGGAGGCTTTCTGTGTACTCCTCCGGCGTTTCCTTTGGGCTGGCGGCAGGGCTTTGGGATTCTCTTCCGATGAGGCCAACAGGTGATAGAACTCGTGCAGCTTGGCGCGCAATAAGCTTTTGTCCGGCAGAAGTCGCTGATACTCCGTGATCAGCGTGGGCGAGGTACTTCGGCTGAGGGCATATTCCACCACTTCGGCGTCCTTTGAGGCACAGAGCAACATGCCGATTGAGGGCTGTTCATGCGGCTTTCGCACATCCCGGTCCAGCGCTTCCAAATAAAATTCCAACTTGCCCAGGTGCTCGGGTTGAAATTCGTCGACTTTTAACTCAATGGCCACGAGGCTGATCAATTCCCTGTGATAGAACAGGAGATCAATGGCAAAGTCCCGACCGCCCACTTGAACCGGATATTCAGAGCCGATAAAACAAAACTCCCGCCCCAGTTCGGTCAGAAACCGGCCCATATTGCGTACCAGCCCAGCATGGAGGTCGGCTTCCGCATGGTCTTGGCTCAGGCCCAGGAACTCGAAGACGTAGGCATCTTTGAAAAATTCGGCGGCTTGTGGGTGCACTTCTCTCAACGTTGTTGAGAGTTTTGCCGGGCTCAGGACAGTTCGTTCGAATAGGGATGCGTCAATCTGTCTTGCGACTTCACGAACCGGCCACCGGTTTCGTGTGGCCATACGTAGGTAGAATTCGCGTTCTTCCTGCCTCTTGGCCCTATTCAAAATGTGTAAATTGGAGGACCACGGTAATTCTCTCACCAGTGTCGAGAGTTTTGAATCGGCACGGTAGGCCTCGTAGAACTGCCGCATCCGCCATAAGTTTTGCGGGGAAAATCCCCGAAGACCGGGTTCCGCCTTCTGAATGAACGCCGCCAGTGCTACGATGGTGCCTTTTCCCCATCCCTCTACCTCGATCCGCCCGCTGATATATTCCCCTATACGCCAGTACAGTTCAATTAACTCGGCATTGACAGCCCGATAGGTCTTGTGACGCGATTCCTGAATAAGGCGAACCACTTGGGTGAAGGAAGATCTGGTTTTGGCTGTCAGTCCCTTGTTGCTGGCAGCGGGTTTTGATGGGCTTCTCTTGATGTTTTTTGACATCGTTATGTTGTTTCGGATTCCGCAGAATCGTTGAGGCCTTCGATCATGTTGTTAAATTCCCTTTCAACCTTGGCCTTGAAATCCGCTTCCATTTGGTAGACCTCCGTGAACTCCGCAAACGCCCAGCGGCCATAGGTGCCTAGATAGTTCACCCCAGGCACCCAATAGGTCTCCATAGTCGATTTCTTTTCCTTGGCATCCTCTCGCCGGTAGCCTTTGATTTCGACGATGAGGTGCAGGAGATCCTTCTCGCCGTGGCCGTCATTTACCAGCACGATGAAGTCGGGAATGTATTTCCGCATTTCCGATCCGTACCGATAGGGCACTTCAAAGCCGAAGTTGTGATTTTTGGCGTACGCTTTGACACGGGGATGCGCTTCCGCCACCCTGCAAAACTCCGCTTCCCAATCGCTATCCAGAATGACCCAGTTGATGTGGCACCGTCGGGCATCGGTCTCCCAGCGGTAGGGTTTTGAAGTATTAAAATTGACATGCCTCGTGGAACCCGTGGGATTGTAGGGATCCAGTTCCGCAATGATGGGACGTTGACCGACAAACTCGCGGGTAATCCCGGCCATGATGCGTTCACAGGCCATGTCGGCCAGCATTTTGTATTTTAACTGAGCCGGATACGTTCCACCCTTACAAACAAGGTATCCTTCGATCCATTGGCGGGCAATGCGTTTGAGCTGACCGAAAAGATTGAGCTGAGGCTCCCCATTGGCATCCCGCCATTTGTTCAGCACCAGGTGAGAGGTCAGTTCATAGATCACCTGGGATGGGCGCATGTCCCCGGTGTGGACCAGATTGAGATCCACCGGTTCGCCAATGATGCCGGAGTTTCGTGTTTCGGTGGCTCCAACCAGGTCCGGCGTCAGGTCCAACACGGAGTCCTGGTTGAAATCGGCCCGAAGGCGTTCTTCGGGTAATTCCACGCGATACCCGACCACCCGAGGAAAACGGATTTCGAGGGCATCGCGCTGGGGACGAACTGCATGGACATGAATAGTTTCACGGGGCCGTTGAGGGGGCGCGATTACGGGTTTGGCCGTGAAATTGAAGGGGATGCCCAGGACGTCGGCATATTCCACGTTGAAGAGGTCCTTGTCCGGACCGTCTTCATTGATTTCATAGGATTGGCGACGAAGTGCACGACCAATCACTTGTTCGCAGAGAAGCTGGGTGCCGAATGCACGGACCCCTAATACATGCGTCACCGTGTTGGCGTCCCATCCCTCCGTGAGCATGGAGACGGAGACCACACACCGGATGGAACCGCCCAGTTGCCCATATTTTCCTACCGTATTCATCACCTCACGCAATAACGTGACATCATCAAGTTCTTTGCCTTGGTGCAGCTCATCCGCCTGTTTGCCTCCTCGTTCGAGGATTTCGCGGCGGAACCGTTCAACCTCATCAGCCGCCATACTTCGGAAATTGTCATCCAGCCCTTCACCGGATTCGAGTTGTTCGCTGTCGATAAGGAGGGTATTGGGCCGGGGAAAGGGGTTCCCATGCTCATCGAAGTTTCGGAACAGAGGCAGACGACCGTTTTCAAGTATGGTGGACCCATCTTCATTCTCACGCTGAAACCCTGAGACGTAGTCATAGACCAGTTTGGAGGTAGAGGTGTTGTTGCAGACGATGATGAAACAGGGCGGGACGCGAATGCCTTCCTCTTCCCACAGCCCATAGGTTTTCTCATAGTGGCCATACAGGACTTCGAGGGCGGTTTGGAGCTGGGTGGGCAAGCTCAGCGGATCAAGCGTTTTGGCCTTGCCCCGGCCTTTCTTGGGCATTTTGGTTCGGATGTGTTCCCAGAGATTACGATACATGGGCATTTCATTACCGGGGATATTGTCGGCCACGGGCACCCGCGGGAGTTTGACGATGCCGCATTCGATGGCGTCCATGAGGGAAAAATCACTCATCGTCCACGGGAACAGGGTGCCTTCCGCGTAGCCGGACCCACGCAGAAAGAACGGGGTGGCAGATAGATCGATAATCTGGTTGACCCCCAGTTTTCTTGTGACGATTTCTAGCCCAGAGATCCATAACCGGGCAGCTTCATTGTTTTTCTCGGCCTCTTTCTTCTCCTCCCCTTTGAGGTCCTCTTCTTCTACTTCGGCTTTCGGCTTTTCTCGGTAACAGTGATGGGCTTCGTCGTTCAGCACCATGATGTTTTTTAAGCCCATGAGGTCTGGTATGACCCGTTGAAGCATTTGCCCTTCAGTTTCCAGGGTGTTGAGGGCTTCACCGCGGCCTTGCAGGAGAGATCGCCCACCCTTGGAAAGCTCAATCCGTTCTCGCAGTTTGAACGCATGATAGTTGGTGATGACGATTTTAGCCCGCTTCAAATCTTCCAGCATGTCCGAGGGCACCAATTCCCGGCCGGCGTAGTAACTGTCCGGATCATTGGGTTGAAGCACACGCAATCGGTCTTTAATCGTAAGACCGGGAGCCACGATCAAAAAGCCACGGGTGAACTTTTGGCTGTGAGGGCGACGGACGTCATTGATCGTTTGCCAGGCAATGAGCATGGCCATGACCGTGGTTTTGCCCGCCCCAGTGGCCAACTTGAGAGCCAGGCGTTTGAGTGCGGGGTTGGCATCTTTGTTGGCCGAGGCCAGATGCTCAAGCAGGCGCTTCCCCTGTTTGGATTGAGAGGCCACTTCGGTCAGCCAGATCGCTGTTTCGACGGCCTCCACCTGGCAAAAGAAGGGACGGACGCTACTGAAGCGGTGATGCCGCCAATGTTGAAGAAGGCGGGTGGTTTCCGGCGTCACCTGCCATTGATTGGAATTGGGCAGGGTGCGCCAAGCGCCCACATACCCGCGCACTTCATTGATGATGGAGGTGGGGTCGTATTGCTGCTCTTTGGTTGAAAGCTGTTGGCCTTCATCAAAGACCATTTCTTCCTGAGCAGCTCCTCGTTTTCGCTTTTTGGGCTTGGGGATTGGTGTGATGAACTCGGCAGGGCGTCGGCTTTCAGTAATCTGTTGCGTGGGCTGACCGCTAGAGTCCAACTCCCAGTACCGCTTCGGGTACTCATACGGCGAGTTGAGTATGGGGTGGTCGAAGAAGGGATTCTCAGAAGTTTGCATGGGCCTGGTGAGGGATGGTCAGGCTGTTTTCAGGATTTGGGATTTGTCTTGACTCTTCCTAATGTATTTTTCTAACCCTTTGGCATGCTACCCAACTCCTTGAAAAAAGTACAGAATTTTTCCTGTTGAAATTTTTGGGAATGGGGCAGGGGTTTTATGGACGGTTTCGAAGCGGGAGTTTTTGCCTGAAAGCGCCTTTTTGCTTAGGGAGGCCATTACTACGACTGGTCGCATAGGTAGTCTGGAGACAGATGCTTCGCTTTCGGCTCAGTATGGCCGTTGGATTGGATGATCAGTGTATTATTCCTGTTTTTACCATTGTTGAATGGTGAGGGCACCGTATTGGTTAAGTTGGGACTTTAAGGAAATCGTCCTGTTTGGTTGGCTCAGACGGGTCGGGTTCTTTATGATGGCTTTCCTGTGATGATTGATGTGCCGATACTTTTTTTCTTTGCGTTTGATCCCTGGCGGGTACTCCTGCCTGCTGGTTTGTCCATAATTTTGCTGGCTTCACCCTGGTTTGCCGGGCGGGACACCCAGTCTCCCTATTCCCTAGTGGAAAGCGTGTTAGGTCTGCACATGAGTCAACTTGCATTGCGGTTATTTGTATTTACCGGATTTTTGGGATTGGTTTTTCCTGTTTTGTTGGCCTCCTCTGATGCCGGTGTTCCGGCTGGTATAGAGCCGATGGGATGGCTGGAAACATTATTCTACCTTGTTGGAGTCTACTGTCTCTGGAATGTGAAATGTGCCCTGGCAAAAGGAGAGAAATTGCGGAAACAGTGGACAGGTGGGGCATGTTTCTTTTTTCTCCTGGCTGCGCTTCTATGGATTTTGCGGTGGGATGACTTTGTCTTTGGAGGGGTTGAAGCGGTTGAGGCAACCTTCTCTAACTGGGATTGGCCACGAATTCTCTCTAAGGCGATTCATCTGCTGTTATCGGCGATGGCAGCCGGGGCTGATGGTGCTGGTGATTGGATATTTGCCCTGGAAACTGTCTTTGTACACCAAAATGCCTTTTGATGTGGAGGAGGATAACGAGGAAAGGTGGAGAATACAAATTGTGCGATTTGGCATGGCCTGGGTCCTGATAGGGGTGGTTCCGCAAGTCGTGGTGGGATCCTGGTTGTTGGTCACATTGGGAGAAGACGTGCGCAATCATTTTCTCAATGGCCTGACGCTTGGATCTTTGCTCTTTTTTTCCAGTCTTCTCGTTGCCCTTTTGGGTTTGGTATTGATCAATGCCGCATTCATTGCACCTTATGTCAAAGGATTGGTATGGGGTGGAGGATTCAGTATTCTGGCAGCCCTCTTTCTCATGGGGTTTATTCGGTATGAATCCATCGGGGCTGGCCTCCTTTCCCTAAATGCCGGAATTCATTGGCCTCCTCTACGTTTCTGGCATCTGATGATAGGGGTGCTTCCCATGGTGGGCTTGATGGTTGTGCTCATCAATGGTTTGAGAACCACCTTGATTTCCCTGAATGATAAACAGACCGCATGACTGGACAAATCGGTAAACGGAAATTAAGGTAAGCCTATGCATATTTCAGATATCTTATTGAGTCATAATCCCGCGATTAGTTTTGAGTTTTTTCCTCCCAAAACCCAAAAGGCCTCCGAGGAACTGTTTGAATCCATCTCCGCCTTGATGCCTCTCAAGCCTGCCTATGTCAGTGTCACGTATGGAGCTGGAGGGACAACACGGGAACGCACCCATGATTTGGTCGTGAAATTACGGCGTGAAACGGACCTGACCATTGTGTCTCATTTAACTTGTGTGGGTTCCGGGCGTGAGGAGCTTCACCATATTTTGTCTAAATATCAGGCCAGCGGAATTCACAATATCATGGCGTTACGCGGGGATCCTCCTAAAGACCAGTCCGTCCCCGATATTCCGGTAGACGGATTTCACTATGCTTCCGACCTCGTTCTCTTTATCAAGCAACAGTTTCCTGAAATGGGAGTGGGAGTTGCCGGATTTCCTGAGGGGCATCCGGGAACTCCTAATCGGCTAGTGGAAATGGATAACTTAAAGCGAAAAGTTGATGCCGGAGCCGACTATATCTGCACACAACTTTTTTTTGACAATCGGGATTTTTTCGATTTTTGTGAACGATGCGAAGTGGTCGGTATTAAGGTGCCTATCATCGCAGGGATGATGCCGATCACCTCTCGGAAAGGCATGGCTCGGATGTCGGAGCTCGCCCTGGGTGCCAGGATTCCCGCCAAATTGTTGCGTGCCATGGATCGCGCAGAAAATGATGCCTATGCGGAGCAAGTCGGCATTCATTGGGCCACGGAGCAGGTGATTGACTTGATTGATCATAAGGTGCGGGGGATTCATTTTTATACCCTGAATCGATCCAAGGCGACTTTAAAGATTTATGAATCATTGGGGATTCGCAGCTCAGACAGTCTTCAGCACGCCAGAGAATAAATTTTCAGGCAAAATCCCGGTACCTTCGAGTGGTATGTTCTGATCTCTGTCCGAATGTTGGGCGAGAGTGGTCGTCCAAAGGAAATCTGTGTTTTAATCGTGTGATTCCTTATTCTCAAGACCTTGGGCAACGCTTTCGCCATCACAAACAGTTGGGTATGATCTCGAATTGGCACTGAATATTGAATAGAAGAAGGGAGTTGAGTACATGAGTCATCAATCGGGTTTTCAACTGACGCTGGATTTAGTTGGTCGGTCTTGCCTGGTCGTGGGGGGTGATGACGAAGCCCTTGAAAAGGTTGGCCGCCTGCTAGATGCAGGCGCCAAAGTCACTGTGGTGCATCCGACCTTGCACACTGAACTGAGAAAACTCACGGCCTCGGCGAAGATCATTCATCGGGGACGGACCTTTCGTTCTACCGATTCTCAAGGGATGGCTCTCATCCTCAATGTCCTAAAGGATGATCTGGCATTGGCTAAATCTCTCTATGAATTGTCGCAGGCCGAACGGTTTCTTCTTTGGACGATTGATAAGCCTGAATTATCCACGGTGTTCATGCCCGCCTTGGTTCAGCGGGGCGCCCTTCGGATGGCCATTAGTACCAGCGGCGCTTCCCCGGCGTTAGCCGGTGTGCTTCGGCGGAACCTGGAAAGTCTGTTTGATGACGAATTTGAACAGTTCCTGGATTGGTTGGGTGCCCTACGGGAAGAGATGAAAAAAACCGAACCCAGCGAGCATCGTCGGAGAGGGCGGCTGTTGGAGGCCATTGACGGATTCAAATTGTCCGGTGAGATCTCCTACCCTGGTTCCTGGAAATTATCGGATGAATCACAGTTGGAGTCGGTAGGAAAGGAAGGTGGATAAATGGTGTTGTTGGAATTCAGTATGTCTCCTCTGGGTAAGGGCGAGAGTGTAAGCAAATATGTGTCTCGTTCCTTGGATGTGATTGAGAAAAGCGGGATTGATTACCGGCTAAACCCCATGGGGACGGTATTGGAAGGGGAATGGGATGAGGTTTTTGGGGTTGTGAAAAAATGTTATGAACGCATGAAGAAAGACTGTCCCAGAATTTCTTGTGTGATAAAAGTCGATTATCGACGGGGTCATAAAAACCGCCTGTCCAGCAAGGTGGTGAGTGTTGAAAAGCGCTTAAAACGGAAACTCAAGACCTGAGAAGGATGCGAAATAGAAAATAGCCTGTTTTTTCTTTCTTCTGGAGCGTATGGCTTCTCTGTCCAGGCTATTCCCGTATTCCAGCCAAGCGCTGACTTTTTTTATCCTACCTCGGTGGATTGATAGAGTTTTTTTGCTTTGCCTCCGATCCCACATAAGACTTCATACGGAATAGTTTCCAGCCAGTTTGCATAATCTTCGGCAGAAATGGAGCGGGACCCTTGTGTGCCGAGCAGCCGTACCTCCTGGCCGATTGTAGTACCTGGAATTTCGGTGACATCCACCATCATCATATCCATGCAAATTTTTCCAATGATCGGGGCTGTTTTTCCCTGGATGAGCACATGTCCGATTCCCGTAAGTTTTCTGGGGAAGCCGTGAGTATATCCAACGGGAAGGATTGCAATTTTAGAAGGACGTGTGGCTCGGAACAGAGCGTTATATCCGACGATGTCTCCGGGTTGAAGACTGCGTAGGTGGGCGATATAGGTAGTTGCAGCAAGCGCCGGTTGCAAGCGGATGGGCGAATCCTGCTCCGGATGACCGGGAGCATACCCATACAGCATGAGACCGGGTCTGACCATTTCAAAATGGGCCTCTTTGTAAAAGAGGATGCCGGCGCTATTGGCGACATGAAGATCGGGCAGAGCGAAGCCTGAAGACTGAATGTGCTCGATGAGAGATCTGAACCGTGTTAGTTGGAAGGTGGTAAATGTGGAGTCGGGGTTATCCGCATCCGCAAAATGAGTCATGAGGCCGGAGATGGTGACGGGAGATTGAGGTGGTTGGGTGCACTGAAATATTTCGAGAATGTGCTCCGGATCCATGCCCAATCGGTGAAGTCCCGTATCCACCTTCAAATGAATGGGGTAGGGCGCGACATTTTTGGGGAGAATCGAGAGGAGTTCGGAGAATATGGTTCGATGCGAAATAACCGGAGTTAAGCGGTATTGAAATAAGTCCTTCATATGAGCCGATTGCAATGGACCCATAACCAGAATCGGGTTTTGAATTCCGCCTTCACGGAGGAGCGCCCCTTCATGGACAGAGGCCACTCCGAACCCAAACACGCCTAGACCCTGTAAGGTCTGGGCGATGGGAATAGCCCCATGCCCATAGGCGTCGGCTTTCACAATGGCCAGAATTTTGGTGCCGGGGAGTAATCGGAGACGGATTGCCTGATAATTATGGCATACGGCTGTTAGATCGACGGATACCGTGATGGGTGACAGGTGAGAACCCAGGGAGAGGGTGGGTGAAGTCATCGGATTATCTGTTACGGAGAGGTCCTCAAATTTCCAGAATTTCCTCCTCCTTTTTCTTGATAAGGTCATCAATCTGATGCACGTACTTGTCGGTGAGTTTCTGAATTTCTGTTTCCAGTCGTCGAAGGGCGTCTTCCGTTATGCTCCCCTCTTTTTGCCGTTTTTTATTCTCCTCATTCCCGTCCCGTCGGAATCCACGAATTTGAACTTTACTTTCTTCGCCATATTTTTTGCAAAGCTTCACAAGATCTTTGCGGCGTTCCTCGCTTAAGGGCGGAATGGGGAGTCGAATGAGTTTGCCGTCATTGGAAGGAGTCAGACCCAATTCGGACGCGATGATCGCTTTCTCGATTTCCTTGATTTGGCCCATATCCCAAGGCTGAATCGTAATGAGTCGGTTTTCCGGGACGGCCAGGTTAGCCACTTGCTTGAGGGGTGTGGGCGTCCCGTAGTAGTTCACAGAGATGTGATCGAGGAGATTGACGGAGGCTCGGCCGGTTCGTAATGACAGGAATTCCCTTTTTAAATGCTCCAAGGCCCCTTCCATTTTGTGAGTGACTTTTTCAATGCTGGGATCGCTCATGACCGACTCTCATTCTTCTAGAATAGCATGTTTGGAAACGAGAGTGCCAATTGGTTGGCCCTCTAAGATTTTTTGGATGTTCCCTCGAACAGTCAGACTAAAGACAATAATGGGCAGATCGTTATCCATGCATAGGGTGATGGCCGTTGCATCCATGACTCTCAGGCTTTTATTCAGTACGGACAAGAAGGGAAGTTCCGTGAATCGCTTCGCGGAGGGATGCGTAACGGGATCGGCATCGTAAATCCCGTCGACTTTGGTGCCCTTTAAAATAACCTGGGCGCCAATTTCCATAGCTCGAAGGGCGGCAGCGGTATCAGTCGTGAAATAAGGATTTCCGGTTCCGGCTGCAAAAATGACGACCCGTTTTTTTTCAAGGTGGCGGATGGCTCGTCGCCGAATATAGCTTTCAGCTAATTGACGCATTTCAATGGCCGATAACACCCGGGTTTGGACACCATGGCTTTCCAGTGCATTTTGCAGAGCCAACGCATTCAGCATGGTGGCTAACATGCCCATATAATCAGCTGACGCGCGTTCCATTCCTGATGCGCTGGCTGCCAGACCTCGGAAAATGTTCCCTCCTCCGATCACAATGGCGACTTCCACCTGAAGACGGATGATTTCAGCCAGTTCCTGGGCCAGATTAGTCAGGACGGAGGGTTGGATACCATACCCTTGGTCGCCTGCCAACATTTCCCCACTTATTTTCAAGAGGACGCGGCGATATTTTAGGGGCATTAGTCTTGGCCGAGTTGATAACGCGTGAAGCGGCTGATGGAGATATTTTCCCCTAATTTGGAGATTTTTTGAGAAATCAGGTCTTGGATGGTTACGCTCGGGTCTTTGATGAAGGGTTGCTCCACGAGGCATGCTTCCTGAAAATACTTTTCCAATTTTCCGTTCATGATTTTTTCCCAGGCTGCCTCGGGTTTTCCTGATTCTTTGACCTGTCCCAAATACACATTCTTTTCGCGTTCAATGAGGTCGGGTGGAACATCTTCCCGTTTGACAAATGAGGGTTGAGAGGCTGCAATCTGAAGAGCCAGTTCTTTCACAAAGGCTTGAAATTCTTCGTTGCGTGCCACGAAATCGGTCTCGCAGTTGACTTCCAACAGGACTCCGATTTTACTTCCAGGGTGAATATAGGCGGATATCAACCCTTCTTTCGTCTCTCGTCCGGCTTTTTTTTGGGCAGCGGCCAATCCTTTTTGACGCAATAGGTCAATGGCTTTTTCAACGTCATGTTGGGTTTCTTGAAGGGCTTTTTGACAATCTAGGATTCCAGCCCCGGTTTTGGTTCGTAATTCTTTGACCAGGGCACTCAAGCTAGACATACACGTACTCTCCTACGCTGGCGGGTTAATGAATAATTGCCGAAGGCGATCTGGCAAACAGGTCGGTTATACGGTTTGGGCGTTTTCCGAAGATCCTACGGTAGCCATGGAAGATTCCTCTTCGGCCGATTGCCCATCACTATTTCCTGTTCCTTGCCGTTTCTTGCGAAGTTCAAGTCCTTCAAGGCAGGCATCGGCAATTTGAGACGTGAACAGTTTTAATGATCGAATGGCATCGTCATTGCCGGGAATAGGAAGGTCGATTCCATCAGGGTCGCAATTGGTATCCACGAGTGCAATGACGGGAATACCCAACCGGTTGGCTTCTTTGACGGTGATGTGTTGAATACGAGTATCCAGGATATAAATGCAACCGGGAATGGCATTCATGCCCTTGATGCCACTCAGGTATTTTTCCAATTTTGCCTGTTCTTTTTTCATGAGCACGATTTCTTTTTTCTTGAGACGGTCGTATGTGCCGTCGGTTTCTGCGGCTTCCAGTTTTTTGAGCTGGTTAATGCTTCGGCGAAGAGTTTGGAAATTTGTGAGCATGCCACCCAGCCACCGCTGGTTGACAAAAAACATCCCGCAGCGTTTGGCCTCTTCTTCCACAATGTCCATAGCCTGGCGCTTTGTGCCGACGAAGAGTACGGATTCCCCGTCTGCGACCACATCACGGGTAAATTCATAAGCTTTTTGATAGCATTGGAGTGTTATTTGGAGGTCAATGATGTATATGCCGTTTTTTTCGCCAAAGATGTACCGTTTCATCTTGGGGTTCCATCGATTGGTTTGATGACCAAAATGCACCCCAGCTTCTAGTAAAGATTTAATGTTGACCATGAGAAACCTTCCCACCCCCTTTCAAAATGTTCATCGTGTTAGCCCGAATTGAACGTTATGTATTTGTATCAATGGAAAATCGGAACCTAAACGTAACCGGTAGGAGACAATGCCTGAGGCATGTCTAAACTGGCAGGCTATGACCGAATTTGTAACATTCATGCATAGGATAAAGGTTGATATTTTCCCTAAAACCAACCAACGTTAGCATAGGTCTTACTCTGAGTTCAAGCTTCCCTGCCCAAAAAGATCTGTGACATGAGGTGATGGAGTTCGCTCCATTGGCTTCTAACTTTCTCTGGGGGTTGATGCCTTACTCATTTTGACTCTATGAGACACCATGGCTATAGTCAATCCGCTCCCGGTTAACAATTCTCAGGAGGAGAAAAGGAATGGTTGAACTTCCCGTTAAAATGTTCGTTCAGGGCATCTTGAAAGAAGCCAAAGATTCGGTGCGGGCGATGTCCTGTCTGTCCAGTCATTCAAAAATTCGGGTCTTAGAGTCCATGGCTGAGTCGTTATTGTCTCAATCATCGGAAATTGTGGAAGCGAATGAACGCGATTTAGAGCGTATACCGAAGGATCTTAATCAACAGGCTTATCGTGCAATGGTGGAAAAGGTCCGAATTTCAGAAGAGACCGTTGAACGAATGACCGCAGGCCTTCTCACGTTGGCCCGTTTGCCGGATCCCATTGGGGAGGTCAGTCAGGCTTGGCTCACCTCTGAGGGCATGCAAGTCCAGCGTGTTCGTTCACCTTTGGGGGTGATTGCCATTATTTCCGACATGGGCCCGTTGATTACGGTCAGTTCGTTTGGCATGTGCGTGAAAACCAGCAATGTGTGTGTCTTTCGGGGAGGGGGGGAATGGTTGGTCACCAATGCAGTCATTGTCGATTGCTTGAAGAAAGTGGCCGATGCACATGGGCTTCCATTGGGTGGTTTGTCTTTCCTGGATCGTCCTTCGCCGGAGGCAGCTCTGGAATTGGTCCGGCATCCCCAATTGGTGAATGCCGTGATTCCACGAGGTAAATCCGGGTTGCGAAAAGGCATTTTAGACCAGGCAAAAGTCCCAGTGATCGGATATGACGGGGGGATATGCCATACGTATGTTGATCAGGATGTAGACCTTCCCATGGCTCAAACCATTGTGGTTAATGGAAAAGTTCAAGAGCCCTTGGCTGCGAATGCTCTGGATACGCTATTGGTTCATCAGGCGACGTCTCGGCATCTGTTGCCGGGTCTGATCCGTCGCCTGTTGCAAGAATATCGGGTGGCATTAAAAGGGTGTCCGATTACGGTATCCATGTTGGGCATGCAAGAGATGACCGGGCATTTGGGTATTCAGCCTGCCACGGAAGCAGATTGGGGCAATAAATATCAATCGTTGACTTTAAATATCAAAGTTGTGAAAGACTCACAGGAAGCACTGGATCACATTGCGAAATTTGCGCCGGGCCATACAGACACAATTGTGACCCGGAATTATGACTTAGCGATGAGATTTACACGGGAAGTGGATTCCAGTGGAGTGATGGTGAATGCTTCCACTCGTCTCAACGAATGTGAGGCGTTTGGGTTAGGCCCTGATTTGGGAAGTAATAGTCCACATGTCCATCACCGGGGTCCCATAGGTATAGTGGATTTAACTCTTGAAAAGTTTGTGGTCATGGGAAGTGGTCAATTCAAGCAACCTCATCCGGTGCCCCAGGCCTATCAAGATGCCATGATGTTGTCGTCCAAGTTTTAAGCCACCACGCGTTCCAAGGTGATTTCTTTGAGATTGCCCAGAGCTAACATCTCCTGCCGTCGAATTTCACCGGTCTATTTCGCATAAGGGTGATGTAACCCTCACCTCAGGAGGGTATTCTTGACCGCTCCCATCGGACATAGTTTGGTTACCCGTCTTGAAGAGTATTTGCACTCCTGGGGGTTGCGTGAATTTCATGATGAATCATCATATTACCAATGGCAGCGAACCTGTCTTAACCGTGACCAACTCCTGGCTTTTGAGGAGTTGCTGAAACGGAGAACAAAGGAAGGTGGGGGGGATGCCGATATCGAATTTTATGACCTGTTGGCCCAACCGATTATTCTTCCGGTGCTTTACAGCCAGAGATATGATTATTACCGAAAAATTGGGGTTGTTTTATATCGCAGAATCGCTGAAGGAAGCCGAGTGTTGGACTTTGGGTGTGGCGTGGGAATTCTCACCACTTTTTTGGCGCAGGAGTTTCCGAATATAGAATTCGTTGGAGTTGATCGCTCGGCCCAATCTATATCTATCGCCGAGCAAGAAGCGAACCGATGCCATGTGAAGAATGTTTCTTATTTCGTTCGGCACATTCCTTCCGAGCCTCTCCCAGGCAGCTACGATGTCGTTCTTTCTACTCAGGCCGTGTTTCAGTCTGAAGGACATTCAGGGCCGCCCAGTATGGGTTGGCAGACCTTTCGGCGCCCATACAGTCTCCAGGAGCAAGTGACCTTGGAAATGCAACTGGGGCTTGCCCCGAGATTGGATGCTCTGCAGGCCGTCTTACAACGGAATGGCCGGATGATATTGTTCGAAAAGACCGGCCACCTGGGTCGACGTATTCTTTTTCAACGGGCGTTGTCCCGGCGTGGGTTTCATCCCGTGCATGAACCCTTGGCCATTGCCTATCACTCAATCGATGAACAGGTCGTTGACGGTCCGCTCTATGAGGTTTCTCAAGCGGCCGTGGGGAATTCCGCTTTATGGAACGAAGAGCCGAACCGGAGACCGGGAGATTCACTCTATGGCTGTAGCGGACGAGTGGCTCGACGAATGGGTTCTATTTTGATGGGCAATGAGAATCGTGAACATGGACAATTGAAAAGCATTCGTTGGGGAATGTGTCGAATTTCTTTAGGGAAATGGCAGGAAGCTTTGGCTTATTTGCTTTTTGAGGCCGACTCGGGTACCTCGGCTATTTTGGTTGGGGGATTGCTTGAACTTTCCATTCTCACGGATATTTTTGAGCAACTCATGAAAATGCCGGCGGAGCAGGTGGATCAGTTTATTGCTGACACGTGGGGGAATCTTCTCAATGAATCGAATGAGGAAGAACGTCCGGGATATGAAAATCATTTCTCTTCCGCACAAGCGATATATATGGCCCTTCCTTCAAAAGTGCTTGAGAAAGAATTTTCATTTTCAGGATCGGAAGGAAAATCGATGCATCTTGAGTTCGGGAAAACCATGTCCCTCTGGTATTTTTATTGGGCCAATACCTTTGATCAGCGCCAGTTGGTTCTTGTCGATTATTCCGGGGAACGCATGTTGCGAACGTACTTTGAAGACTCACTGAAAGATTTGAAAGCCCAGATTTCTTAATTCCTCATTTTCCTTTCTCCTCTTATAAACCTTTTACCAAATGACGGATCGGCGGTTTCATGCTTACCTGTCGGATGACCGCTCGTAAAACGTGGAGACTGTCGGCATAGGTGTACGTACAAATTGAAGTTGACGACGTAGTTCCTTGGCATAGCACTGAATCCAGTGCATAGTGGTGTTCTGATCGTCCAGAGGAAAATCGGCCCAGTTTTCCGGTATGCCAATAATCAATTCCCTGCCATTGTCGTGAATGCCTAAAATAGTGCCTTTATTCATGGTTTGAAGAAGAGGCTCTCCATTTCTGGTATCCAGGCATACTGGGAAAGACGGCTCAAGGGCATTGGTCTGTGGTTTAGTCTTCAAGGAGACGGAAGCACTCCACAGCAAAAGGGTTAATACTATTATCAGTGTCAGACGCATACAATCGAAGAAGAGGTTTGGAGGCAGTATGAGGAAAGGCCACAGGAGTGCCTATCCCCCAAATAGGGATGTGGTAACCCCTTGAATATACGCATGAAAATTTGGGGAGGATTGTTTGGCGGGGATCTAGCGTGGTTCTGAGTATTTGAAGTATTTCAGCTAAGAGGAGATTGCATTAAGTCCGACAAGAAAATTCCGAAAAACAAGACAACCGAATATTTTTAAGAGGGCTTACGGGATATTATTGCTCAGGGTTTCAGCGCTAGAGAGGAATTAGTAAGAAGCTAGAGAGAAATTAGCAAGAAATAGAGCTATAAATTTTGTTGCATCTATATCATCCAATGGAAATGGCATGAATTTCGATACCATTGCATTTTGGCTGTTAACAGTTAGTGGAGTAATGTACTTTGTCACTCTGGTCCTCTTGCTGTATCGAGTACGTCATTCTGAGAAACCACTGATATGGAATTTATGGGGTGTGGCCATTGGGATTTTGGCTTTGCAGTCGAGTTTTAAATGGTATCTGCAGATTATGAGCGAGCCTATTCCCTCCTTAAGTTTAGTTACCGAAGGATTGAGTCTCTTTGTGGCCTTTTGTTTGTTGTGCAGCGCCATCTTGGCCGCTCCCTTTCTCCGTTTACCTAAGCGGAATCGTGAATTATTAGATGTCATCGAGGAGCGAAACGTCATTATTCATAACTTTCATGAGCGAATCGCCGGCGCACTACGACAGGTACAAATTGCCATGGAAGTGGGTAAACCTATTCAGTTTATTATTGAACAGGTGGCGGATTTATCCCGGATTCTCCAGGTATTTTTGGACGATTTGAAGGCAGGGGTCCTTTTGGGCAATAAATTTGAAGTGGCACTCAAAACATTGGTTGAGGACTTAAGTCCGGATGATTCCTTTTCGATGACCATCCAAGTCGACCCCGCAGGGATAGAGCATATGTCTTACGATTTAGGATGTGAACTTTTGCATATCGTGCGAGAGGCCGTAAAAAACTGTATCCAACATTCAGAAGCCAAAAAAATATGGGTCATCGTCAAAAAAACCGAAACAGCCCGAATACTGGAGATTTCCGATAAAGGAAAGGGGTTTGAGGTGGATTTGGTGGGTGCTCAGGGGCATGGATTAGGAAATATGGTGACCAGAGCCAGGAAGATAGATGCTCGGTTGAAAGTGCAAAGTCAGCTTCATAAAGGTACAACGATATTGATTGAAATGCCCTTTAAAGATGAACTTTCAAATGTTGCCTATCATACAAAGCCAAGCTCCTCCGCGGGAAAAAGTCTTCACCCCGTCGGAGTAAAATAATCTGAATACATTAAGAAAAATTGTTATTCGGCCTATAAATGGCTTAAGGATCAACATACGCACAATGAAGAACCGCATTTTCTGTTTTTGTTCCTCTTTCCTAACTTATAAGATAAGGGCAGGTTTCTGTCTCCGGTTTTGAGTCATAATCTTCTTAATGTGTGCTTCTCTCAATTGCCTGCCTTTTTCCAAATCGGGAATTTAAAATAGAATTTATTTGAATGGAAACGGTCTTCCATAGGATCGATGGTCATCCATAAATTGCGGATTACCACCTGGAGTCCTTCATAAAATGATTTTTAGGTTTTGGCTCCCGCTTTTTGTATGTAATTGGAAAAAGGGGTTAATCATCGGAAAGAAAGAACCGAAGAATGGGGATATAACTATGATAAAGAAGGGTTTGTACCGGAACGTGAGCTGAAAAGAATAGGCGGGGAAACACTCTAATGGAAACGTACGGTATAGATGGTGGCGGTGACCCGGATTGAACGGGTGACCCGCGGCTTATGAGTCCGCTGCTCTACCAACTGAGCTACACCGCCAGAGCAAAGATTAAAAAAGGAAGGTTGGTTCTGTTCGTGTCGAACGAAATCTTTTTCCATCTATACCATAGGGGAAGACCAACCCACAATTCCTTCCGGCGGATTTTTATCTTTAGGTCCATTTGCCTATGAAGAATTTTCTTCCCCTAGACGCATCTCGAAAAGGCGTTGAACTTAGGTTGTTATATAAAAATACAAAGAGGAAAGATGACTGCCACACTCGAGCATAATCCCTTGCAATCGGCTTTAATCGGGCGCCAACCCATTTTTGAGATAGATCAAAAAGTCTTTGGGTACGAACTGCTTTACCGGGATGGAAATAATAATAGTGCCCAAGTTTTGGATGGTAATGAAGCGACAGCCAGAGTGCTCGTGAATACCTTTTGCGAATTGGGTTTTGATCAAATCGTCGGGACGGCTAAAGCTTTCATCAATATGACTGATTCTCTCTTTCTTGAACATTTATATGAAATTCTTCCTCCTGGGCAGGTCGTGCTTGAAGTGTTGGAAACGGTTAAGCTGACCCCGGAACTGATTCAATCATTGAAAAAAGTTCATGGGCAGGGCTATCTGATCGCCTTGGATGACTTTGTTTTCCGGGAGGAATATCGAGAGCTTGTGGAACTCGCGCATTTTATCAAGTTTGATGTGATGGCCCTCAATCCAGTCGAATTAGAACGTCAGGTAAACGAATTGAAGACCTATCCGCTACGCTTTCTTGCTGAAAAAGTGGAAAGTCTGGACGTCTTTCTCCGGTGTCAGCAGTTAGGCTTTGAATTGTTTCAGGGATATTATTTTTGCAAGCCCGAGATTATTAAAGGGGCTCGATTGTCCAATAATCGAATGTCCCTGGTGTTGCTCTTGGCTAAACTTCAACAGGAGAATATCACGATTCCGGAATTGGAAGAGCTGATCAAGACAGATTTGGCTCTGAGTGTGAAACTGCTTCGATATGTGAATTCGGCTTTTGTGGGTCTCCCCAAGTCCGTGGCGACCATTTCTCAGGCCATTTGTATGGTGGGAACCGACCGCATGAGACAATGGGCTTCTGTCATGGTGTTGGCGAATTTCGACGCCAAGCCTTTGGAGCTCATGCGCGTAGCCTTAATCAGGGCCAAAATGTGCGAGGAAGTGTGTCAGGCAGAATCGATTCCCTCCGGCCCTGGTTTTACCGTAGGGCTTTTTTCCGTCTTGGATGCGTTTTTCGATTGTGAAATGAGCCAATTAATGGAAAAATTGCCCTTGTCCGAGCCTATTCAGGTAGCCTTGTTGGAACGAAAAGGAGAACTAGGAATGATCTTGGAAAATGTGATGGCGTATGAACAGAACCGATGGGATGAGCTTACCGAGAGGGATAAAACGCTTCCTCTGCTGAGAAATATTTACTGGCAAAGTATAGGATGGACCGATCAGGTTCTTAAATCGTTTCGCTAGAAATGATCTCTTGCTCTTCAATTTGGATAGAGATGAATTTAAAAACTTCGCTTGTCGTCAATTTCCCCGGCAAAGGCATTTAAGACGCCTAGCCCCACCTCACCCAGTTCAACGGACTTTTCCTCAGCATCAGGGGTAGCCAACTGGTCATCCAGTGCTTTGGGTGTGACCCTGGCCAGGATATCTTCCTTCAATGCTTCGTCGGAGCTATCCGTGTCGTGCAGAAGGGCTTGGAGTCGTTGAAAGGCCAGAATGGATCTGGCATGCGACCGCCAACTTCCGGAAAATTCAGAGTCATTGACTTTGCTAATGCTCGTCCAGAATTTAGACTCTTCCTGTTCTGTCATGGCCCCGGAAAGAAAAACGTTAAGTTTTTCCATGAGCTTATCTTCGGTTCGTTCTAGACCGTCATATTCCACGATCGATCGATCAAACGGGCGGTTGCTCAGAACTTGAAAAGTCTCTCGCCAAAAATCGATAGGTTGAGCATTACTATTTCCTGGTGAGGCGGTTTCCACTTTCGCCTGTATGCCGGTTAGGAATTGTTGGAGGGCTTTGACTTTTCTGGCAGCCAGGCTTCCCAAGGGAATTCCCCAGATATGGCCAACTTCATGGTCTTTCAGTGGAGTGCTTCCGGCAGTGAGAAATTCCTGTTTGGAAAATCTGAGCCGACGACGCAGAAGGCTCTGTTTCCTCAACAAAGCTTGAAACTCAAGAAGCAGGCGTTTGCGTTGATAGTCTTTAGCTGGAATTTCTTGAGCTTCCCAGGCTCGGGAAAGCTTTCGAATTTCTTGACGAATGAGCACCAGGAAGGCCTGGGAACGAGCTTCTTGTAATTCCTCCTCGGAAGCTTCCATGTCTTCGACCAGGAGACGTTGGATCATTTGTAGGCTTCGGTTGACCAAGGCCAGCGTCTGTTCAATAAATTGAAGGTGCATTCCTGGACGTTCTCGTTTTTGACGGTAAAAGGTCCTATATTGATTCGCACGTGAGGTAATGTTTCGTACGGCTTCGAGGCTCAGAGTTTTCTGGGCTTGAGGCTGATTCCCAGCCCTAAATCGTGAATCAGGTTGATCGGTCGCCATAAAATCAATTTCATCCTGCTGGAGATCGAAATACTGGAGCAACAGCAGTCGGATCATGGTCCGGTTTTGGATGGGTAAAGATTCGATGGTCGATTCGATGTGTTCAAATGTCAGATTGGTGGCCATATTGGAATATTCGTTTCTTGACTGCTGAAAAGTTAAGAGGAAGAGTGCTTATGTTCATCTAGGGATTCAAGATAATTGGCAGCATATTCTCTCAATTGCTGGACTGTGCCATTGGCGTATAGTTCTCTCGGAATCTCGACTTTCACCAGGAGGGAAGGATCCACCCCTCTTTCCGCTGCCCAGTCTTCATCTACATATAAGGTAACCGCACCGTCCTTTTCCCGCCGAACGTATAAAACATCTTTGTCGGAATCCATAAGCTATTCCCCTGAAAATCCTTAAAAACTTGCATTTTTGATAACACACCCTCTTAAAGGCTGTCAAAGTTCGCTGGCCAGAATGTTAAGAGGAAGCCGTACCAAAACGATTTCTCCTGATGAGAATATAGACCGTAAAAATCAGAAGAGACACAATAAACACCGTACGGATACGACCGTACCCCTCGCAAGCCCAATTGACCGTGGCATTAAGCAAACCATATCCCGCATAGGTCAGGTAGACAAAAAGGCTCCATTGCAGAAGACGGAAAAACCCATATCCAATGGCGAGGTGAAAGAGAGGTGATTGGACTTTCGAGAGGATACCGAGCATGCCGGTCGGGCGGGAACAGAAGACATTCAATTGGTAGTCGGGATTTTGAATAATGATCCAAATATCGGTAAAGGCAGCCATGCCAAACATCAGGCCTATCAATCGAATGTCATGGGCATGCGTCCAAATCAGCCTTAACGTCCGGGCGAGCGAGCCGGGTTGAGCAAGGGAGCTTTGAAAGGCTTGGAACATCCACCAGGGAAAAAGCAATAGGATACCGGAAAAGACTCCCGCTCCTATTCCGGCAAGATTGGTCACCAGAGCAGTAAAAGCCGTGATGCCTATGCCTAAGAGAAGGGTTTGGGCACCTAATCGATAGTAATGGCGAAGGAAAAGACCAGAGCAGGGTAGAAGGAGAGATACAAGAAACCGCGCACATGTATGAGAAAAAAGACCCCCCGGCATAGACCTTCGATCATGGAAATTGCCAGGCAGAATCAGGGAGCGGGTGTTGCTTGGAGAGGCTAGCCCCCAAGCGTTTCAACCACTTCTTTCAGGCTTTTCATAATACAGGTGAAGATGGGAATATCCCGTTTGGTATACCGGCTCCCCTCGGTTTCACGAAGATCCATCACCAAATCCAAAAAGTCAGACGGTGAGTCGGTTTCGAAGGCGACCACAAATTCTTGGTCGTCTAATCCAAATGAATAGGTGGTGTTGAGTTTCACGGATGGATACTTGTGGCCTATGGCAATATGTTCATCCATCATGCCTTGCCTGGCTGCTTTAGTCAGGAGATACCATTCGCGAGTTTTCTCAAAGGGATAGACGAAAATATACTTGGCGCGACCGGGAGTAATCTTTAACCGCCTGCTGTCTTGTCCTTCGTGAACATGATGATCCACGTAAACTGATCGCTTGGTCATGGAAAGGTAGGAGTAGGGAGTGGTAAGGTAGTTTCCCAAGCCGGTAGAGAGGAGCTTAGAACTCATTTCCTGAAACATTTCCAGTTCGTAACTAATGCGCCATAGCATGAAGTCACAGTCGCCCCTGATTCCGGTCGTGGTATAGGGCACCGTAATGACTTTTCCATTAAATTCCTCGGCGGCCCGAATAAATTCCTGTTTTCCAGCTTCACGTTCAGCCTTGGGTAGTCGTCTCCATTGCGGATCGACTTTATAATAACTGAAATTGACAAATTGACGTTTGACCGCTTCTTCAGCACCGGCCATGATAGGACCTCCGTAGAGTAAAACCTGTGAGATTTGAACGACTTAAAAAAAACGTATTAACATCGCTGATGCAGGGTTGTCAATGTGGAGGATGTTTTCCTAGGCGTTACGGGAGTTATTCGCAAAGAAACATAAGAAAATGTTGACGTATAGTTTTTCATATAGGTGACGGCAAGGCTTACGGTAACAAAGGGCGCTGATGGTGAAAAAAGATCAAAAATGTCGTGGCTACCTTAAGGAAGCTCGGCCGTGGAGTCCGGGGGTGTTTGTGTTAGCGTGGTTTTTCGTACATTTGGGTCAATCGATTCCTGTTGAAGCCGTCGTTCAAAACCCGTCGCCTAAGCAGCTTGAAGAGGCATTGATGAGGGGGGCAGCGATAGCTCGGGAGCGTCAGCCTCCAATCAATTTATATGCCCATTTTGGTAGGTCTGAAGGCTTCAAGCCTCATGGGTTTTTGATGACCAAATTAGGCGGGGTAGCGGTACTGGCTGGGCACTTTGCCCTGCGAGGCGAGAAGCCCTCTTCAGAAGATATCGAAAGAATCTTGGCCGAAGAAACTTTGCAAATTGTCGTGACCGTATTTGGCGATACACCCATCTTTGCCAGAGAGAGTTACCTTCTTTTACAGCAGGGAGAAAATCTTATCAAACCCACACGTATCCGAGCCGATGGGCGGGCCACAGCAATCGACACATCGTCAAACCATCCAACTTTTCGTGCCAAAATTGTGGCCTCTTTTGCGTATGGCACTTTTGCTCCGGAAGCGGAAACGGTAATCTCGGTGTTTCCCGGGGTAGGAGGAGAAGTCAGCTTTCTTTTGAACTTTTCCAGCATCCCTTAAAGATGTCGTCTCATCTCAATCTGTATTAGGTTGGTATTCACCATGAAATATCCATCTGCACATATCATCGCCATCGGTTCCGAATTACTCCATGGAGGCCGTGTGGACAGTAATTCGTTGTTTATCGCCGATGTGTTGGCCCAATGTGGCGTAGAGGTCAAGCAAAAGGCGGCCATTGGCGATCATCCGGAAGAGATCCGGTCTCTCCTGGTCAGTTCGGCCAAACGAGTGGAGGTTATTGTTACCACGGGAGGTCTAGGGTCTACTCTTGATGATTGTACCCGTGAGGCATTTGCGGCAGCGTTTGGGCGGAAATTACGACTCAGACAAAAAGCTCTTGAAATGGTGCGAGCCCAGCTTCACAAGCGTGGTCGACCCGTGACGCCATTAATTGCGCGTCAAGCCCTTCTACCGGCAGGAGCCACGATTTTGGATAATTCCGTGGGGACAGCACCCGGGTTTTATCTTCAAGTTGGAAAGACTCACCTGTTTATCCTGCCCGGGGTACCTCGGGAAGCCAGGGAAATGGCCCGGGTGCACATCCCCGTCTTGCTCCATAAAAAGTTGATGTCAAATGGCAGACTGTTCTGGACACATTCGTTTAATACTTTTGGAATCGCGGAAACAGATGTACAAGGACATTTGATGCCCCTTCTAAAGAATTACCCCTCGATTCGGATCGGCCTGTTGGCTTCGACCAAAGGGGTAAAGGTTACGCTAAGTTGTTGGCGGATTGAAAAATCTGGCCGACCGGGGTCGAAGAGGCTTGGTTCATTTCCCGAGGGTACGGAGTTGGGTAAACACATTCAATCTGTCTTAGGTCCTTGGCTTTTTGCCGAAGGTGAGGAAGAAATAGAGGAGGTTGTGGGAAGGTTGCTGGCGTCCCGGTCTTTCACATTGGCCGTGGCCGAATCCTGTACCGGCGGACTGGTCACTCATCGGTTGACGGAGATTCCCGGGAGTTCGGCATATGTGGATCGGGGGATCGTGTCATATAGCAATCAGGCAAAACAACAACTGTTGGGAGTTCGCCCTTCGGTGTTGCGTCAATTTGGAGCCGTCAGTCTTCAAGTGGCGCAGGCCATGGCCACGGGTATTAAAAAGGGAAGCGGCGTCGATATCGGATTGAGCATTACCGGTATTGCGGGACCGGGTGGTGGGAGCAAGTCCAAACCGGTGGGAATGGTGTGCATGGCCATTGATGGGCCATGGGGAGCGCAGGCCAGGCAATTCCAATTTTGGGGAAACCGATCGGAAATCAAATTCCGCTCATCACAAGCGGCCTTGAATTTGGTCCGAGGTTATATCGTCAATGGGGAAAAGTAGGACGATGGGCCACATTCGGGCATTTCTGGCTTTATCCCTCCCTCCTAGAGTGCGAGAAGATCTCAATACCTTACAGCAGAAGATTCGCCCTGTTCTTCCTCCGGTCAATTGGGTTCGGCCGGAAAATGTCCATGTAACACTTAAATTTTTTGGGTCGATCACATCTGACATGGTTGATCAACTTTTTGAGGCGTTACGGGGCATGAGTTCACTGGTTTCGCCCTTTTCGTTGAATATTCAGGGAATTGGAGTGTTTCCTCACACTCGGTCCCCTCGTGTCCTATGGGCCGGATTAACGGGATCGGTAGATCGGTTGCTCGAATTGCAGGAGCGCATACAAATGGTCCTCGAGCCATTAGGATTTCCTGTCGAAGAAAAATCCTTTCATCCCCATGTGACTCTGGCCCGAATCAAATCGGATGGGGGCAAGGTAGGAAGGGCACTGACAGCAGGAGGCGTTTTGGAATCCCAAGAGGTCGTGAGTGTGTTGATGGTAGATCGAATGGTGTTATACCGGAGCGAAATATCATCTACGGGGCCTCGCTATAAAGTGCTTTGGAGCCACCCGTTTGTTTGTTCATCCGAGGCGGTTTAACAAGCTGAAAGGTCAGCGCGATCTGTTGTCTGTGGATTATGGTTGATCTTTGGATGTGCAAAAGCAAATTATCAGGGGGAGGAAACCATTTACCTGTTAAGGACCGTCGGGTAAGATAGCCACCACTGCCTGGCATGCCGCCAAGTTTCTCAACCAAAGGATTGTTTATGGCCGAACGTGTTGCCCAATCGAAGGATTCTCAAAAAGACGTCCAGAAAGAAGGAAAAAAACGCGCCCTGGATCTGGCCCTGACTCAAATTGAAAAACAATTTGGAAAGGGTGCCATCATGAAGTTGGGCACGGACGAGGTCTCTCAAGATGTTCAGTCCATTCCCACAGGTTCGATTGCACTGGATATGGCCTTGGGGGTCGGTGGGCTCCCTCGGGGACGGGTCATTGAAATATTTGGGCCGGAATCATCGGGAAAAACTACCCTGTGTTTGCATGCGATTGCCGAAGCGCAAAAGGCCGGAGGAGCCGCCGCGTTTATCGATGCCGAACATGCCCTGGATATTGCCTACGCGAAAAAACTTGGCGTCCAGACCGACGATCTGTTGGTTGCGCAACCGGATACGGGTGAGCAGGCTTTGGAGATTGCCGAAACCCTGGTTCGGAGCGGCGCGCTGGATCTGATTGTCATCGATTCGGTTGCCGCGCTGGCGCCCCGTGCCGAAATCGAAGGAGAAATGGGCGATTCCCACATGGGCTTACAAGCCAGGCTCATGTCCCAGGCGTTACGGAAGTTGACCGGTGCGATTTCCAAGTCGCATGCCTCCATTATTTTTATCAATCAAATCAGAATGAAAATCGGCGTGATGTTCGGTAACCCGGAAACTACTACGGGAGGCAATGCTCTCAAATTTTATTCTTCCGTCAGATTGGATATTCGACGGATTGAATCCATCAAAGAAGGGCAGGAGGTCACAGGGAGTCGCGTGAGGGTCAAAGTCGTGAAAAATAAAATGGCCCCTCCCTTCAAGCAGGCCGAATTTGATGTCATGTTTGCCGAAGGGATTTCCCGGTCTGGAGAGATCGTGGATTTAGGTGTTGACCGTCGGATTATCGAGAAAGCCGGGGCGTGGTATTCCTATAAAGACGAGCGGCTGGGGCAGGGGAGAGAGGCGGTCAAGGTGTTTTTAAAGAATAATCCTGGTCTTGCACAGACCATTGAGGAACAGATCCGTCTTAGCGTTGGCATCAAGGGCATTTCTGCATCCAACGAACCTGCCCCTTCGGGTAAGGCCGACCCCAAAAAGTCTGTCGGGGGAAAGGCTTAAACATTTCGCTCGCTGTCTTAACAGTCATTCTATGATTTCCAACTCTCAAGATTTACGCCGGGCTTTCGTGGGGTATTTCGTGGATCGTGGCCATACGGCTGTGCCCAGTGCTCCGCTGATTCCTCAAGCCGATCCCAGCCTGCTGTTTACCAATGCCGGGATGAATCAATTCAAACGGGTGTTTTTGGGGGAAGAGACCAAGCCCTATGCGCGGGCGGTGTCCATTCAAAAATGTATGAGGGCGGGCGGGAAGCATAACGATTTGGAAAATGTCGGCTTTACGAGGCGGCATCATACGTTTTTCGAGATGTTGGGAAACTTTTCCTTTGGCGATTATTTCAAGGAAGATGCGATTGCGTATGGTTGGGAATTCCTCACCAAAGTGGCAGGTCTGCCTCCTGACCGACTGTGGGTGACGGTGTTCAGGGATGACGACGAAGCCCATGAGCTGTGGAGCAAGCGGGTGGGTGTGCCGGCCGATCGTCTCGTGCGGCTAGGGGAAAAAGATAATTTCTGGCAGATGGGAGAAACCGGACCCTGCGGTCCCTGTTCGGAAATCTTGATTGATCAGGGGGAAGCTTTTGGGTGCGGCCGAACCACTTGTGCGGTGGGGTGCGATTGCGACCGGTATTTGGAAATCTGGAATTTGGTATTTATGCAGTATGACCGAGATGCCTCCGGAAATCTTCGGCCGCTGCCGAAGCCCAGCATCGATACGGGCATGGGATTGGAACGGTTGGCCGCGGTCACGCAGCGGGTGTCCTCTAATTATGACAGTGATATTTTCCGACCATTGTTAACGGCGATCGGGCAGCAGTGCGGACAGACATATGGGACGGATCTCACGTCGGACCGATCAATGCGGGTCATCGCGGATCATGTTCGTGCCATGACGTTTCTCATTACCGACGGGGTCTTACCGTCCAATGAAGGTCGGGGATATGTCTTGCGACGGATCATGCGCCGTGCGTCCCGGCATGGCCGCTTGTTGGGGGTCGAACACGAATTTTTGTTCAATGTAGTTCCCAGGGTTGTCGTCCAGATGGAGCCGGTTTATCCCGAACTGGGTCAAATGGGCGAGACAGTGACGGAAGTCGTACGGGTGGAAGAAGAGCGGTTCATCGGGACCTTGGAACAGGCCCTGCCTCTTCTGAATCAACTCCTGTCAGAGACCAAAAGGCAAGGGCGGACACAGGTGGACGGAGAGGCGATTTTTAAGCTCTACGATACCTATGGTTTTCCTATGGATCTGGTGGAGGATGCCGCCAGAGAGGAGGGGCTGACTCTTGATCATGCCGGGTATCAACAGTCGTTGGAGGTTCAGCGTGACCGGGCACGAAAAACCGCCAAATTTTCCTCCGGTGAAGCTCGATCAGGATTATTGACGGCCCTTGAGCCTTTTCCTCAGACCCAATTTGTAGGGTATTCCATGGAGCAGAGCGAGGGCACGGTTTTGGCTATGCTCAAGGACGAACAGTTGGTCAAGGAAGCCGTCCAGGGAGAGGTCGTCGAGTTTGTCCTGGATTCGACGCCTTTTTTTCCTGAAGGCGGAGGACAGGTTGGGGATCATGGCACGCTGGTCGGCCCATCTTCACGCATTCAGGTTCAGGATACCGTCAAAGCGGGCAAAGGGTGGTGGCTGCATAAAGGACAAGTCCTGGAAGGTCAGGTGCACGTCGGAGATCGAGTACAGGCTTCGGTGGCCCATGCACTGCGCCAGAATGCCGCCAAAAATCATACGGCCACGCATTTGATGCATGCGGCTCTGAGGGAAGTACTGGGGCCGCATGTCAAGCAACAGGGGTCGTTAGTCGCACCAAACAGGCTTCGATTTGACTTCACCCATTTCAAAGGGCTGACCTCCAGGCATGTCGAAGACATTGAAAATTTAGTGAATGCACAGATCCGCCATGACACTCCGGTCCAAACCGGCGAAATGGCGATTCAAGAAGCCTTACAGCGCGGCGCTCTGGCCTTCTTTGGCGATAAATATGGGGATCAGGTTCGAGTCGTCGAGATCGGGGAGTTCAGCAAGGAATTATGCGGAGGGACGCATTGTCGGCATACGGGGGAAATCGGATTATTCCGCATTGCTTCCGAAGGTGGTGTGGCGGCCGGTGTGCGGCGGATTGAGGCATTGACGGGGGAGGGTGCAATCCGTTCGGCTCAGGAAAAGGATACTGAATGGAGGGAATTGGCGAGTCTGTTGAAAGCGGCTCCCACCGAAGTCCTGGATAAAACCAAAAAACTGCTGGTGACCCTTCGTGAAACGGAAAAAGATCTGGAGCGGGCAAAACAAAAAATACTGGAACTGGAAGGAACCGGAAGTGAAGCGGCCATTCGTGAGATCCAGGGTGTACCGGTTCTAGTGCAACGGATTGATGGGCTGACAATTAATGAACTTCGGACTTATTCGGATAAAGCCCGGCATAAGGTCCCTGCCGGTCTGCTGGTTCTGGGAACGGTTCATGAAGGCAAGGTGTCGTTCCTGGTGATTGCCGATAAAGCAGTCTCGGCCAAGGTACCAGCGGGGAAACTTGCCCAACATGTCGCACAAGTGGTTGGGGGGTCGGGCGGGGGAAGACCGGAAATGGCGCAGGCTGGCGGGAATCAGCCAGAGAATCTGAAGGCGGCGCTGGACAGTGTATACGGGTATGTGGCCTCTCAATTAAGCTGATGCTGGTAAAATTCTGATAGGGTGCAAACCTCGTCGGATTGATATCGGAGTTGCCCTGTTATGTGCCGAAAAGGATGAACAGAGAGGGCGAACAGGCATGAGCGTTTTTTTGAAATTTACAGCAGTCATTCTCTTTGGCTGTTTTCTGGGAGTGGCTGGGGTTGCCTGGTTGTGGTTAAATCAGCCACCAGGACATTCCTCCTCGGTCCGTTTGGTGGATATCCCGCCGGGGACAACCTTTAACCAAGTGGCTCACCTGCTTTATGAACAACAACTCATTCGCGCCAAGTGGGTATTTTCCATCCTTGGCCGTCTCCAAAATCTTGATCGAAAAATCTTTCCCGGCGAGTATGAATTGCATGCAGGGATGCGGACCACAGAGATCTTAGACAAACTGGCTAAAGGCGAGCTGGTTCAACATGCGGTCACCATCCCTGAAGGCTATTCCGTGACGCAAATTGCCGATGTTCTTTCCCAAAAGGGGATGGCCAAAAAAGTGGAAGTGCTCCAGCTAAATCAGGATCAACTCTTTATTCGGAGTCTGCACCTCTCCGTGCCCACGCTGGAAGGCTATCTGTTTCCCGATACCTATCAATTTGCCAGATACACCCCTGCTGAAGCCATCCTCAAAACCATGGTGAACCGGTTTCAGGAAGTGGTGACCCCTGCTATTCGCAATCAGGCGGCTCGAATGGGGATGACCCTTCAGGAAGTGCTGACGCTGGCCTCGGTCGTCGAAAAAGAAACCGGTCTGCCGGGTGAGCGTCCTTTGGTAGCTGGAGTCTTTCATAACCGGCTTAAAAAAAATATCCCCCTCCAGAGCGATCCCACCGTGATTTATGCCATTGAAAATTTCGACGGCAATATCCGGAAGGCCGATCTGTCCATTGACAGTCCATACAACACTTACCGAGTCCGGGGTCTACCGCCTGGGCCTATCGCCAATCCGGGTTTGGATGCCATCAAGGCCGTCCTGGATCCCACACCAACCGATTATGTTTATTTTGTATCGCGGAACGATGGGAGCCATGAGTTTTCGGCCACTTTAGACGAGCATAACCGAGCGGTGGAAAAATACCAGCGTAGCGGGAAGACCAAGCAGGCTTCCTAACGATCGTCAGCCGATTTTCCTCTAAAATTTGGATGTTTCTTTCATTGCTTTGTTTAACAGCGATAGGCAGGCAAAGGTGACATTCCCCATTAGGCTTATTCTTCTAATCTTTCTTCTTTTTGGTGTTTCTTCCTGCGGCAAGGGAAATGCGAAAATCCAATTAACACCTGAAGATGTTACCAAATCTGAAAAACGCACCTCATGTTTATATCGTGGCTTATCCGTCCCCGGAGTTCGGGTGGTGGTTCCATAATTCTGGTTTTCTCGTTTTTCCCGGAGCAGATCGAAAATACAGTCTCATTGAAGCAAAGAAAAGGCTAAACAAATCCTTCTTCTTTAATCTAGATGATCCAACTATTTCTTTTAAGTATAAGATATCAGACTTTGCAAAAACGCAAATAGGGTTCACGAATATAAAATACGCTTCCGATTCCTTCTTGGATGATATCCCTATGGATCTTACGCAAAAACTAGGTCAGGGCAAGGTAATCGAAATTAAAACAAATTTTTGGCACCTTTTCCCTATCTATAGTCATCCACCTCTTACTCCCGAAGAAAAGTCTTACCAATTTTAATATTCGGAATTTATTCGTTTTGTTGATCTCGATACGGTTTCTGTCATCCACCAGCATTCATGCCATTATCCATCTCAAACACGTCATGTGGGACAATGGTTACAACCGGAGGCCTCATCACTAAGGAGGTACCAACTTGGGAAAATCCCATGACCGTCCCTGAATTAATTGACCAGCAAGGCGCCAACATCCGCATCCAAATTGATAGGGCCGTGACCCATTGCCTGAAAGAATTTGAGAAATTATTCCCAAATTAATATTTCACCATCATCAGAATTTAAAAATTCTTTAACTCCAATTCTGTGAGATCCTCGCTACCGAAAGAGCCTGGATTGCACTCTGGCGGTTTGTTTTGAATGAGTGGTAAGGTTTTATGATTGAGGAGGAATATGGGTGTTCAAGAAAATCTTGTGCGGTTGGGTTTGACGTTGCCGGCGGCTCCGCGTCCGGTGGGTTCTTATGTTCCGGCCAGGCAGGCCGGGGATCTGGTGTTTGTGAGCGGGGTCCTGCCGTTTAAAGAAGGAAAAGTCCAAAAGCCTGGGAAGTTGGGGAATGCCTTAACCGTAGCGGATGGTGCCGAGGTGTCTCGCTTGGCTCTGTTGAATGCGCTGGCGATTTTGCAACAGGAATTGGGGTCCTTGGATCGGATCAAGTCGATTGTGCGTTTAACGGGACATGTGGCTTCCACCGAAGGTTTTGTCGATCAACCTGCGGTATTGAATGGGGCTTCGGATTTATTGGTTGAGATTTTCGGGGAGGCGGGACGACATGCCCGACTGGCCCTTGGAGCCTTTGAGTTGCCGCTGCATGCTGCCGTCGAATTGGAATTGATTGTGCACGTGCATCACAGGTGAGGGGGTCTTTCTTAAAATCATGATTGGTTCGAGAAGATTTGTCTGGACCGGGCTTAAGGAACTATTGAAGAAGTTGACCATGATTTTGTGTGGCCTTGTGTTGAGCCTGTGGGGCGATGAGTGGAGTCTGGCTCGAACCTCCGAAGAGAAATTCGTCTTCAATCCCACGATTTTTGTGAATATTGATGCCACGACCTGGAAGACGCGCGGACGTTTTCTCTATGACCTGGAAGGGACGATCTTGAAAAAAGTGGGGTTGGCCGGGTTTCAGGTGGTTCGTGATGTAACCCAGCCTCATGAATGTGAGCTTTTGGTGGTTTATCGTGAGGAACAGGGTGAGCAATACCGCATTGATGCCTGGGGCACGACCATTCAGGGAGATTTTCGATTTTCAGGGATGGCACTTCCTCATCCCGTTAGTTGGACTATTGTTGAAAAATCCAAAAATGCCCTGTTTACGTCTCCTCCGTATCTGGATGCCTTAATGAAATTTGAAAGCCACCCATATTATTTTTTTCTGGGTGGGGTCTTACGGTATTTGGTCGAGCAGAACGGACAATTGGAAGGGGGATTACTGACCGCTTTTGAGCAACAGGTTAACTTGGCCTACCCCCAGTCTTCCGTGCGGCGTGAGGAATCAACGGCTCCGGACCACTTCATGGAATCTTCCAATGCCGTATACCAGGATTTGGCTTTTCAACGAGCGTTCGCGGAGTTAAGGCGCCAAGGCGTTTCCGAACAGAAATTAGTTCCCATGGCCCGAAAAGTTCTCCTGTCACCCGCCAGGGCCTTACGGTTACAGGCGGTGCAATTGCTGGCGCAGGCTGAAGATTTTGAGTCTTGTTCCCGATTGCAAGGAGTCGCGAAACAGGATGCCGACCTTGAAGTACGCACGGAAGCTCAACAGTTTTTATCCAAATGTCCTTCTTCCTAGGGTATCTTCCGGTTCTTCTCCCAACCTTCTTTAAAAAAGGCGAAATTCTAAAAAGGAATCCCTGCGGGTCCGATGGCATTACCGGATGCTCCTGTAAATTGACGTCTCAAAAGACTGCTTGATATAGTTCTGTGTGCCATCCTCACTGATCGGTTCTATTCCGACGAGTGGTATGTCCGCGGTTAGGCTGGTCGCTTTTCCCTTTCAGAATTGTGGAGAGATTGGGAACGTCATTCCTGATGAATGGTATTGTTGTTATCCTATAATTTTAAGGTCTTATTATGAAATTTTTGAACATGATGTTTGTCTGCACGCTGGCCCTGTTGTCTTCGGTTTTGTCCTCTCTGGCTCTTGCTGAACTATTTCCTGGAAGTGGTCCAGTCGGCACCACGGTTACCATTAATGGGGACGGGTTTGGGGATTTTCAGAGTACCCAGGAAAATCGGGTTGAGTTTAATGGCGTTTCAGCTCTGATCCAATCTTGGGAGCCGGACTTTGTTTTGGTGAAAGTGCCATTGAAGGCGCGTTCCGGCCCTGTCGTCGTGACCAATGGGAGCCGACAGATGTCGGTCGGGACTTTCACGGTCCAGAGTGTGCGGATTACCAAATTAGAACCGTTGGAAGCGGAGGCCGGCTCGCTCCTGACCGTCCATGGAGAACATTTTGGGAACACGGCCGGCTCTCGAGACCCCAATACGATGTTCGGGGTGAATCAAGTGTTGATAAATGGTATTCGGGCAGAAATTCAACGGTGGCGTCCCAATAAAATCGAAGTGCTGATCCCGGCAAATGCCCAGACGGGGGGTGTAGAGGTTCGCCTGGCCTCCAGTGATCCGTTGCCGGATGGGTCTTGTTGCGCTCCGGTTGAGTATGCTCTGAGTAATCGAATGCCATTGACCGTCATTCCTCCGATTGCGTTTGATCCGCCTTCCGGTCCCATTGGAAGCAAGCTGATATTGTCCGGTCAGGGCTTTGGACACGAAAAACCTGCTGATGGCATGGTCTTGTTTGGGGATCGACCCAGCACGATTGCTCAGTGGGCCGATCGTACAATCGTCGTCCATGTTCCTCTGAATGCCCAGTCCGGGCCTTTGGTGTTGCGCTGGAACGGCCAGGATCGAACTCTTGGCAATTTTGAGGTAGTGGAGTCTCAGGTTAGCAGTATGACACCTCCAAGCGGACCTATTGGCACCTTGGTCATTATTAAAGGACGGAATTTCGGGGTATATTCCGAGGGTGGCAGCACCGCCTATGCGTTTGACTTTCATTTCGCCGGAAATGGGGTAGAAATTGGAGGTGTGCCGGCTGTGATTCATCGTTGGTTAGATACTCAAATCGATGTCTGGGTGCCTTTTAGCGCCAAAAGTGGTTCGGTGGTGGTCAAGCGGGGCGGGGGTATTCCAAAATCGGACGGGACCTGTTGTGAACGGGAGGAGGTGATTTCCATTACGGCCGGGGAGTTTAGTGTGGTTCATCCCACCATCAATTCGTATGAGCCCAAAGAGGCGGGGTTGGATGAAGTGGTTACCATTTCCGGCAGTGGTTTTGGAAATTTTTTGAAAATTTCTGAAATGACCCGTCTGTCGCTTCATACCCAAGCCCATGATTGGGAGAATTATCGTTTGGGGCAAGATGTCTCTCGATCCGAAGTGTTGATTAACGGGGTGGCCGCTCAGGTGGTTTCCTGGTCCGATAAGGAAATCCAGGTGAAAGTTCCTCGTCGACCTGTGTTTGGAATTGGCCACCCGGAAGGGTTTGACCATGACGTTACCGAGGGAGAGTTGGTGGTCAAGCGTGGATCATGGGACATGCTGGAGTCTGGAGCCTGTTGTACTCCTAAAAAATGGATCACCATTCCGGCCGGGTCATTTAAAATTTTGAAACGAGGTTTGCCGGATCCCGACTATTACTCGGATTATAACCCGCGAAGAGATTGAGCGTTGTTCTATGGCTATTCAAAGGACAAATACCTTTCAAAAAACCTACTTTTACTTTATTCTGTTTGCAAGTCTGTGGTGTTGGATATCGGTTGGTTCACCTTGGTCACAGGCCCAAGCTCCAGTTGCCTCACCTTCTCTGAAGTTGATTGACAGTGGTTCGCATGCGACTCTTCTGGGCGTGCACTTTTTTGATGCAAAGGAAGGTTGGGTGGTGGGAGCCGGGGGAACCGTTCTTCAGACTCAAGATGGAGGCCTGACCTGGAAATCGCATCCCCGTCGGACCAATGCCCTGTTGACTGCCATTCGTTTTATCGATGATACGCATGGGTGGATTCTTGGGCAAAATGGCACAATTTTACATACCCAAGATCGCGGAGTGCATTGGATCCCGCAAATGAGCGGAACCAACGGTTCCCTTTATGGTGTGATGTTTCTCACTCCTGATATAGGCTGGGTAGTGGGTTCACGGGGAGTCATCTTAAAGACAGATGATGGTGGGAACACGTGGAACGATCAGGTGAGTGGCACCACTGCTGATTTATTTGGCGTCCGATTTATCGATGAACTGCACGGGTGGGCCGTTGGTGCGCTAGGCATGATTCTTGTGACATCAGATGGGGGGATCTCGTGGCATGTTCAAGAAACCCATAATCCGGCTACGTTCTTTGACGTGTTTTTTAGCGATAAGAATGCTGGATGGGCAGTAGGAACCCAGGGAGCCATTTTTCAAACCTTGAATGGAGGTGAAACATGGATAGATCGAACCCGTCCCTGCGGGAGCCCGTGCATCAAACCGGCGGATCTCGTGGAAATCTCCTTTCCTTCGACCTTATCCGGATGGATCGTTGGTGAGCGTGGTACGATTTTGGTAACTGAAGATGCAGGATTTTCCTGGGTGGAACTTGAATCGATCAATTCAGAAAATCTATATGGCTTGTCTATGCCGGCTTCCCAGCAAGGATTTGCCGTTGGTGATCATGGCACGGTTTTGGAAATCCTTTCCTCCGCAGGTCTCTGACCGATTGCTTTCATAACTCTTGTAGCCGGGATTGTAAAATTGCCAGGGCGGCAATGCTGGCCGTTTCTGCACGAAGAATATATTGGCCAAGTGTCGTGAACGAGAACTTGGTAGCTTCCGCTGCCGTAAGTTCTTCCGATGACCACCCTCCTTCCGGTCCAATGGCAATCACGATCTGACCCTTGGAACTCGTGGGAAATGCGTGTTGGGATATTCGTGTGACCGGTCGAGCGTTCGGCAAGTATCAGTTTATCAGGGAGTTTTGCGTACTGGTTGATGAATTGGTCGAAAGGACAGATGGATTGGATCTTAGGCAAGGTCCATCGTTCACTCTGCTGGGCTGCTTCCAGTCCAATACGATCCCATCGCTTTGTCATAGCTGTGAGTTGGTTGGGATGGAATTTAGCAATGACTCGTTCCGTGTAAAGGGGAACGATGGTATCGACTCCCAACTCAGTGGCTTTTTGAATTACCCAGCTCATTTTATCCCCTTTTAAAACAGCTTGTCCCAAGATAATGGAGGGATGAGACAAAGGTTGATTGGTTACAGTCCGGTCGACTTGAGCAAGCAACGCATCTTTGGTGATCTCTTGAACCGAGGTGTAGTATCGAGTCCCTAACTCATCATTGAAGATGAGATGTTCCCCGCGTCTTGTTCGTATACTTTTTGCCAGATGGTGAAACAGGTCCCCACGAATGAGAACTTTCCCCTCCACAAGGTCCGTGGCTTGGATGAAAAACACTGGCATGGAATATGGTCCCCTTTTTTGAACAGGGGATTCGATTGAAGGTTAGTCAAAAAGATTTTTGACTTTATCGAACAGTCCTTCACCCTGGGAGTCGATATTAATGCCGCTTTCCTGAGCAAAAGCGTTCAGGAGTTCGCGTTGTTTAGGGTGAGTTTGGTCGGGATATCGATTTTCACGCGAATCAATTGGTCCCCGAGGGTTTGAGATTTTTAACCCTGGCGCACTGAGACCCTTCAGGCGAAGAATTTGATCATGTTGCGTACCTTCGGGAATTTTCACCATGGTAGGACCCTTCAACGTTGGGACTTCTATCCGTCCGCCGAGTGTGGCTGTGACAAAATTCAATCGCAGATCATACAGAATTTCCTGCCCTTTACGGATAAAATGCGGATGAGGACGAACGTTCAACGCGACATAGAGGTCACCGGGAGGTCCTCCATTCATCCCATGTTCGCCTTCGTTTGCTAGGCGTAACCGCATTCCGGGTTTCCACCTCGGCGGGTATGGTCACGGAGAGCATACGTTCTTTATGTATCCGTTTTTGTCCTCTGCAGGTCTTACAGGGTTCGGAAATAACTTGCCCCGAACCTTGGCACTGTCCACAGGGTCGATTGATCGTGAAGAAACCTTGTTGAAGACGGATGTGTCCAGAACCCCGGCACCCGGGGCAGGTTTGAATGGCTTTATCTGATTTAGCTCCTGTGCCTCGGCACGTTTCACAGATTTCCCATCGTGGAATCCTGAGTTTTGTTTCTTTTCCATTAATCGCTTCTTCGAAGGAGATTTCCAGGTTATATTGCAGGTCATTGCCCTGTTCGGCCCGTGATCGTCCACCTCGGCCCCCACCGAAAAAATCTTCAAAAATGTCGCCAAATACATCTCCGAATCCGCGACCAAAGTCGAATCCTTCGGTCCCACCGAATCCTTGGCCCGCAGCGGCATGCCCGAACATATCATATTTTTTACGTCGTTCGGCATCGCTCAGAACTTCGTAGGCTTCCCCGGCTTCTTTGAATTTTTCTTCTACGACCTTTTTTTGATTGAGGTCTGATTGAAGGTCAGGGTGATATTGACGCGCCAGTTTCCTGAATGCCTTTTTAATATCATCATCCGTGGCATTTCGGTCTATGCCGAGCACTTCGTAATAGTCACGTTTTCCTGCTTGAGCCATTAGTAACGCCGACGAGTATATGGAATGAATACGTGCATGTTATGTGACAATTTTGTATGAAAAATTATCCTTTCCCTTTATCCACTTCTTCGAATTCCGCATCAACCACTTTTTCACTTTCGGAGGAACTACCCTCACTGGAACCTCCGGAGTCTGTACTTCCTCCTGAGTCTCCTCCTTGGCTGTCAGTCGAGGCTTTTTTGTACATTTCCTCCGCCAGTTTATGCGAAGCCGTGGTTAAGTTTTGTATGGATGTCTTAATCGTTTCGATTTCTGTACCTTCGATGGCTTTCTTCAGATCGTCAATGGCTTCCGTAATCTTGGTTTTTTCAGCCGGATCGATCTTATCGCCATGCTCAGTTAAATTCTTTTCGGTATTGTAAATTAACGAATCTGCCTGGTTTTTCAGTTCAACCAGTTCCCGTTTCTTTTTGTCTTCTTCGGTATGGCTTTGAGCATCCTTTACTAATCGCTCGACTTCTTCCTTGCTCAACCCACTGGAGGCGGTGATCTTGATGGATTGTTCTTTTTGGGTTGCCATATCTTTGGCAGACACATGGACGATCCCATTCGCATCAATGTCAAACGTCACCTCTACCTGGGGCATGCCACGAGGAGCGGGCGGAATGCCGACTAAGTCAAATTGACCGAGTAATTTGTTGTCTGCCGCCATTTCTCGCTCTCCCTGGAACACTCGAATCGTGACCGCTGTTTGATTGTCTGCCGCAGTTGAAAAAATCTGGCTTTTTTTGCTGGGAATGGTGGTATTTCGTTCAATGAGTCTGGTGAAAATTCCCCCCAGTGTTTCAATGCCCAACGAGAGCGGGGTGACATCCAGTAACAAAACGTCCTTCACTTCCCCTTTCAATACCCCGCCCTGAATGGCTGCCCCGATCGCCACGACTTCGTCAGGGTTTACCCCGCGATGCGGTTCTTTTCCGAAAAATTGCTTAACCCGTTCAATGACTTTGGGCATCCGGGTCATACCCCCGACGAGTACAATTTCATTGATATCGTTGGTGGTCATATCGGCATCGGCCAAGGCTTTTTTGCATGGCTCGATCGACCGTTCAATAAGGTCGCCTACGAGTTGTTCCAACTTGGAACGCGACAATTTCAGGACCAAATGTTTGGGGCCACTAGCGTCGGCTGTGATGAAGGGTAAATTGATTTCCGTTTCCGGAGAGGAGGACAATTCAATCTTGGCTCGTTCGGCCGCTTCTTTGAGGCGTTGTAAGGCCATACGGTCTTTACGCAGGTCGATGCCCTGATCTTTCTTGAACTCATCAACTAGCCAATCCATGATGCGCAGGTCGAAGTCGTCCCCACCTAAGAAGGTGTCTCCATTCGTGGATTTGACCTCAAATACACCATCACCAATCTCTAAGATGGAAATATCAAAGGTGCCTCCTCCCAGGTCGTAGACGGCGATTCGTTCGTCTTTTTTCTTATCGAGTCCGTAGGCGAGAGAGGCTGCAGTGGGTTCGTTGATAATTCGCAAAACATTCAGTCCGGCAATTTGGCCAGCATCCTTGGTCGCCTGACGTTGACTGTCATCGAAATAAGCCGGAACGGTGATGACGGCATCCGTGACTTTTTCGCCCAGATAGTCTTCAGCGGTTTGCTTCATTTTTTGAAGGATCATGGCGGACACTTGTGGTGGGCTGAATTGCTTACCCCGGATTTCTACATGGGCATCCCCATTGTCTGCCTTGGTGACTTTGTAGGGGAGGCGTTTTAAGGCGTTTTGTACTTCTGGGGCATCGTAACGTCTTCCCATCAAACGTTTGACCGAATAAATGGTGTTTTCGGGGTTCGTAATGGCTTGCCGTTTGGCAATTTGGCCGACTAGCCGCTCATCCTTATCGGTAATACCGACGACTGAAGGGGTAGTTCGTCCCCCTTCCGAATTGGCGATGACGGTAGGATCCCCCCCACTCATAATAGCCACACAAGAATTGGTGGTGCCCAAATCAATTCCGATAATTTTACCCATGGTTATATTCCTCCCTTTTCGTCATATTCGTTTTGTATCATTGCGTTGTCTTGTTTGATGGTTCTTTAGAAACGGTCACCATGGCCGGGCGTAGAATCCGGTCATGAAGAAAATAGCCTTTTTGGAATTCCTCAACGACGATGTTGGCATCAAGGGTGTCAGATTCCACTTGAGCCACGGCCTGATGTCTGCTGGGGTCAAATGGTTGCCCTGCACTGGAGATCTGGCGTACCCCTAACTTTTCTACCGTCTCCAAAAAGGACTTGTGAGTCAGTTCCACCCCTTCCATAACCGCGTTGGCCATTCCGACATCTTTGCCGCATTGGATGGCCCGTTCTAGGTTATCAATGACGGGCAACAAATTTTTCAGTAAGGATTCATTCGCAAACTTAATGGACTCATTCACATCACGCTGACTGCGTCGCTTGTAATTTTCAAATTCTGCGGCTAATCTGAGATGCTTGTCTTGCGCTGCCAGCAATTCTTCTTGCACATCAGGTAGGCTGACGGTTTCAGAGTTGGTGGGGGAACCACCATCTGATGTTTGATCTTCATTGTGAGAGCTCTCTGACAAACTTCGAAGGTCTTCTTGTTCTGAGTTTTCTGCTTGAGATTCTTCCGAACAATTTCCCATATTACCTACCGACTCTTAGTTGATTGAGTGTCATCCGGGATAGATAGTCACATCAATAGGCAAGTCAACCCACTCTTGGAAAAAATCTCGTTGTTATTCCAGATGATAGAATAAATGAAGGAGAAGACCTGGTTATCCACAGGCCTGTAAATGACGAGAATACAGTATTGCTAATCCTTCGAGGGTTAAATTCGGTCTAACCTCTTGAATAGTCTTTGAAATTCTGACGATTGATTGAGACAGGCCTCCAGTGGCGACTACAAAAGCTGGTCCAGGGATTTCTTGCTGTATCCCGTTGACGATGGCATCAACTAATCCGGCATATCCGTACATGAGACCGGATTGCATGCTGCTGACAGTATCTTTCCCAATTACCGAGGGAGGCGTCACAAGGTCGACCTTGGGTAGTTTAGCCGTTTTGATATGTAGTGAATCTGCGGCACTTTTCAAACCAGGGGCAATGGCTCCTCCCAGATATTCTCCTGTTTGGGAAATCGTGCAAAAGGTGGTGGCGGTTCCAAAATCCACCACGATCAAGCTCCGTTGGTAGTGGGTAAAGGCTGCGATGGCGTTTACCAGTCGATCACTGCCAATTTCTTCGGGATTGTCATATAGAAGGGTAAGGCCAAGCGGGGATTTGGAGCTGACGACGATAGGCGTCATATTAAAGAATGAATGTACCAGGGATTCGAATACGGGGGTGAGAGGAGGGACCACACTGCTCATGATGCAGCCGGAGATATTCTCAGGAGTCAAATTTTGAAAGAACAACAAAGAGCGTAGCATGGTGCCATATTCATCTGATGTTTGAGTATGACTGCTTGCTAAGCGCCAGTTTGCGATTAATCGGTTTTGATCGAAGATGCCGCAGACAATGTGTGTGTTTCCAATGTCAATGGCGAGCAGCATGTGGAAGAATCCTATTTGTAGGAGATAATGTGGTCAGGTTGAGGTGGATCGTCGAATATGAAGAATGTCCGCAGCATGAATGTCCACCATCCTATCGGATTGTGGTTTGGCAAGGGAAGGGATCGGGCAAACCTTCAGTTGCCCCTGCTCTCCAATAGACTGCGCAATACCGGTCAGAATCGATCCATCGGGAAATTTGACCTGGATTGTCTGTCCAATCGTGCTGCACCGAGCCTGGTAGGCATTTTTCCATGCGGGCAGGTTGTTGAAGGCTGAGTCCGAAAAAATGCTTTCCACCGATGAGGCCATTCCCTGAAGCAGGGACAGTCTGTCCCACTGGCGACCGCTCTCCTGTTGCAGAGACGTGACTGTTTCCTGGAGTTCAAACGGAAGCGAAATCTTGGCCTGATTGACATTGATTCCAAACCCGATAACGACCCAACGCGTTCCCTCGAAATCCGTGGCCGTTTCACAAAGAATCCCGCCTAATTTTTTTTCCCGCATGAGTATATCATTGGGCCATTTCAAGACCAGGGATTGGTCTGCGGACTCTTCAATGGCCTGAACAATGGCTAATCCGGCCAGCAATGGAACCCAACCCGCATCCTGAATCGGTGTGATGCACGGTAATCTTTTGATCAAAGACGCATAAATATTCCGATCAGGTGGAGAAAACCAATTGCGATCTAATCTTCCTCGCCCATCTGTCTGGCGATTGGCGAAAATCAAGGTACCGTCCTGGGGGTTTTTACGGATGAGCTCAAGGGCAAAGGTATTGGTACTGGAAAGGTCATCAAAGGCGAAGAGGGTGGTCCCTAATTGTTTGGAGGGAAACGTGGAGGCCAATTGAGCAGAGGGAAACACCGGGATTATCTGGTAGAGGCGCGTTTGAGGTTGGCTGGTCGACGTTTATGGGACGGGGGAGAAATCTCCATCGTAAAATCCATAGAAGGAGCTGAATGGGTTAAAACTCCCATGGAAATATAATCAGGCTGGGCATGGGCCATATCACGGAGGTTGTCCAAGGTAATGCCTCCGGATACTTCAGTAATGGCCCGTCCCTTAATTTTTGCGATGGCTTGTCTTACTTGGGTCGGGGACATGTTATCGAGGAGAATGATATCGGCCTTGCCGAGAATCGCTTGGTTTACCTGCTTGAGATTCTCAACTTCCACGCATATTTTCAGCCCGTGTGGAGCGTGGGCTTTGGCCCGAAGGCAAGCCTGGGTAATCCCGATATGGTGAGCGTCCAAAATGGCCAGGTGGTTGTCTTTAATCAGGATCCCATCATGGAGCGCAGAGCGATGATTATGGCCTCCTCCCAAACGAACGGCCCATTTTTCCAAAATTCGAAGCCCAGGAGTGGTTTTTCGCGTGTCGGTCAGGATGGGGGATGATCCTTTGATGGCCTGACAACAACGGTGCGTGAGTGTACTGATTCCTGAAAGGCGTTGGAGGAAATTTAGGGCCACGCGTTCACCCTTGAGCAATGAGCGAGCCTGTCCGGAAATCGTCATAACGGTGCCGGCTTTGGGCATCCATTGGCCGTCCTTTTGGTATATGGTGACTTGAAGGGTGGGGTCCACCTGCCTAAAGGTTTCTTGAGCCACTAGGATTCCGGCGACAACCAGGGGTTGTTTGGCGGTAATGCGAGCATGTGCTTGAAACGAATCGTCGATTATGAGATTTGACGTGATGTCGCCGCCGGAAAGGTCTTCTGCCAAGGCTGTACGGACAATTTGTTGAAGAGCTTGAAAAGGAGGAGGAAAGACCGAGTTTGTTCTAGCCATTAGGATAACATGGTAGTCAGTTGTTGATGTGTGCTGGTGAGGACTTCCAATTCCTGTCGGATTGTGGCCAAGCGATCCTCGGAATCTTTAATGACGGCAGGTTCAGCTTTTTCACGGAAATCACTTGAGGCAAGTCGCCCCTGGAGCCTGGAGTGTTCTTTTTCCTTTTCGGTTTGTTGCTTGTGAATTTTTTTGAGAACCTCAGCCAAATCGATATGAGATTCCACCGGCGTTCCGACAGTGAGTGACCCAGAAACAAGCGTGAGCATGTGGGTTTTTGGCCAATTCTCCCGTGGTTCTAGATGGACCGTCGAACGGAGTAAAAATTCCAGGTGGGGAATCAAGTCAGGAAGCCAGCTCGACCCAGAGGAAGTCCCGATGTTGCCCCAAACGGGCAGGGACCCGGAAGGGGATAGTCCGAGCATGGCTCGGCTTGTTCGTGCTGTCGTGACAAAGGTTTGCAGAAGTTGAATGCCCTTTTCAGCTTCCTGGTCCACCCAATCGGCGTGTTCGATTGGAAAGGGTTGGGTTACGATGGATCGACCTTGATGCGGGAAGGTCTGCCACAGTTCTTCCGTAATAAACGGCATAATCGGGTGGAGCAACCGTTGAATGATTTCAAATGACTCTAACATGGTTTGACGCGTGGATTGGGCCTCAGGATGGTCGGGTGTTTGAAGGCTGGGTTTGGCGAATTCAAGATACCAATCACAGTATTCATCACCAGAGAAACTGATAGAGATGGGAGGCGGCCTGGTCGAACCGAAAATCTTCCTAATGATTTATTGACCGCCTTGATAGTCTGATTGAGCCTGCTGGTCAACGGTCCGGCGGGGACCGCTGGGACAGGGGTAAAGTTTGTTTCCTTCGATGGTGTGACTGGATTAAACGGGCGCATTCCAGATCTTTGTCACAAAATTACGATAGCCTTCAATTCGTTCTTCCGCCAGCCTGATATCCCGACCTGAGGGAAGCCATGGACGTGAGAGTAAATCGCAAGGCGTCCGTCCCGTATTGAGCATTTTGGATTCAAGGGGTCAATAACATTGCCCGCTTGGATTTACTCATTTTTTGGCCTTCGGCGTCACGAACCAACATGGATATCAGACATCTGAAACGGGACCTGGCCGGTAAATTTCATGCCCATCATGATCATGCGGGCTACCCAGAAAAATAAGATGTCGAGGCCGGTGACCAGCGTCGATGTGGGGTAAAATTTCTCCAAAGTCTCTTGATCGTTGGGCCAACCCAGAGTCGAGAAGGGCCACAGGGCGGAAGAAAACCAGGTATCCAGCACATCGGGATCTTGGATGAAATTTGTCCCGCCACACAGGTAGGACATGTTGAAGAGTGCGGATCTGGAAACGTCGGAACCGCTTCCTGATGAAATGAGGCAACTCATTTTTTCGTAATCGCCGACAGGTCCGCCTTCGGCTGTAGCCCCACCCCGATATCCACTTTCCAGAGGTGGTCCTTGTTGCGATTAAACGTACCAGGCGGGAATTTGGTATTACAGATTTGGCGCGAAATGCACCAATCCTTGATCTGCTTCATCCAGCCCAGGTAGTTATTTTTCCAGCCTTCCGGATGGATGCGAATTTTCTCGTTCACACTGCTTCAATCGCTACAGGGTCGGCCAATGGCTGAATCTTGACCGAACCATTGTGGGGAGAGATAGGGCTCAACCGTGGTTTTACAGCGATAACGTTTTCCACGGCCATTTGATGGTCTTCGGCTTTTAGCAGATATTCTTTGTCTTCCGAATGTTGATACGATTGGCCGCGCTGTGCGGTTTGACCCTGCAAAGTTTGCCTGAGACTTGCTTCGACTCGCAGTGAAGCCCTAATGGAACATTCGTCCCTGATGGTCAGAAGAGGCAGCAAGGAAGATGATGACGTTCTCCTGCTTCAAAGTCATTAAAGTCGCGAACCAGGTGATGCCGACCGCCGGTCCCAAGTCGATCCTTCAAAATGGAATCTCCGACTGTAGAATCTTCCGGATGGTCAGGGGGAGATCCACCGACACTCCGAATTGCTGGTAACGTGAATCTTCCGGATGAACGGCCACTGCCGTATCCCCTAGGAGCGTTTCAGGCCGTGTTGTGGCTACCACTAAATGACGGTCGGAACGATCCGTGAAGGGATAACGAATATAGTAAAGTTTTCCTTTAATTTGTTCGTGTTCGACTTCAATGTCCGAGAGGGCAGTGAGGCACCGTGGACACCAATTGATCAGGCGTTCCCCTCGATAAATGAGGTCTTCCTGGTAGAGCTGAACAAACACTTCCCGGACAGCGATGGATAAATCCTGATCCATGGTGAAGAAAATTCGGCTCCAGTCGCAGGAAGCGCCTAACTGCTTTAATTGTCCGATAATGGTATCTCCGGATTGTTGTCGCCATTCCCAAACCCGCTGGATGAATCCTTCCCGGCCCAAAGTCTCTCGTGAGGTGCCTTCCTGTTTTAGTTGGCGTTCTACGACGTTTTGGGTGGCAATGCCCGCATGATCGGTGCCCGGAACCCAACGGGTTCGATATCCTTGCATGCGGCGCCATCTGATGAGGATGTCTTGGAGGGTATTGTTCAGGGCGTGACCAATGTGGAGGGAGCCCGTGACATTGGGAGGTGGAATGACGATGGAATAGTGGGTGTCGGAGGTCGATGCTGAAGGTTGGAAGAGCTGGTGTTCAATCCAGTAGCTTCCCCACCGGGTCTCTACCTGGGTCGGGTTATAGGTTTTATCTAATGGGGACTGGGACATGCCGGAAGAGATGCTTAAAAATGGCGGGTCGATGGTAGCATGCGGACTATGGTCCTGCAATACCGTGGTGCCTTACTTGTTCCACTACGGAGAATATGCTAAAAATCTGCTTTGCTATTATTGAGTGTCTCATTATCAAGGAGTTGTGTATGCCACGTGGTAGGGAAAAAGATCGGGAATTACGCCGGAAGCACAGGAAGAATCAAGAACGCATAAAAAAATTGGAAACGTCCCGACGGTCAAAAAGTAAAAAATAGCCTATCAAATAAATTCCATGCCCTCTGATGAGTGTAGTATGAGTGTGTCTTCTCTTGCATTTTCCTTCTCATTATCACCGTTCACTGTGCAACCACATTCTGAATAATCCGAATTTTACTTATTTCAATTTGGGGCCATGAGATTGGGTAAGTCCGATAAGGACTTTAGTTAATCTGATGTGAGCGGCCTGTCTCATGAGTCCTATTCCCGTTAAAACTGTATTTTTTGATGCTGTAGGCACCCTTTTTGATGTGAAGGGATCGGTCGGAACCATATATTTACACTATGCACAAAAGTATGGTGTGGATGATTCCCCTGCCATGGAAGAGGCCATTAATTCGGCCTTTAGAGATGTGTTTCAAAAAATGCCTCCTCCAGTTTTTGCCGTAGAGGGTCCTGAAAAGCTGAAGCAATGTGAACGATTATGGTGGTTTGATGTGGTCCATGCCGTCTTTTACCGGGTTGGGATGTTTGAAGGATTTGATGAATATTTCGATGAAGTCTTCGAAGCTTTTACATCTGCCCGGCATTGGGACATTTATCCTGAAACGGTTGGCGTATTGACTGAATTGAAGCGGAGGGGGTTTGAGTTGGGCGTTATTTCTAATTTTGATACCCGGTTTTTTCAGATTATACGGGCTTTGGAATTAGGCGATTTCTTTGATACCTTGACCATTTCAAGTTTGGCCGGAGCCGCCAAACCGTCCCCAAGAATTTTCCAATATGCCTTGGATCAACATTGCGTATTACCACAGGAAGCTGTTCACGTTGGGGATCATAAGCGGGAAGATTTTGAGGGAGCGCTAAGTGCGGGTCTTCATGCGTTTCATTTGGATCGTACTCATAAAAATGAGGAGCGCACTTGCAATGCTGTTGTCTCCAATTTGAAGGATTTGTCCATTCAATTGATTCTTGCGGAGTGAGTAGAGCAAGGTGATTCTTGCTTAGAAGTTAATCCTGTCGTTTGTCTGCCTCCATCAATGTCAAGGAAAGGAAGGGGCTGTCGCACGATCGGTGGCACCTCAAAAATACCTGTCTTTTTTCTCTTCCAATCACAAAATACTTGACCATTTTGTGATTTCAGCGTACTGTTAACCATCTTGGTGACCCCCTTATAACTTGTGCGGAGTTTGAGGGCCAAGGACCTACATGTTTTCGCCATAGCCTACCCTCAAATCTAAAATTCTTCTAGTGGAACTTTTTGCTCTTAGTGGACTGCTTAATGGGCTTGCCGCCCTTGGTCTCACCGTTTTTATCTATTTTCGGGCTCCTGAAGACCCACGACATTGGAGTTTTGGATTAGTAGGGATTTCCACTGCCGTTTGGAGTTTTGGATATTTCGCATGGCAACTGGCTTCCACCGAAGTGGTCGCACTGTATTTACTCCGCCTTCTTATGGCTGGGGCCATTTTTATTCCCATCGCCTTTTTACATCATGTCACGTATTTATTAAAAACCTACGACGTTTTTCAATCCATTATTAAAGCAAACTACCTTATCGGTATCGTATTTTTAATTTTGGATTTTACCCCGTATTTCGTCAAAGATGTTCACGCGATTTCAATTTTTCCCTATTGGGGTATTCCGGGTTTCGGTTTCCATATTTGTTTAGTGTGGTGGTTTGGGCTGGTGATACTCACGGAATGGTTCCTGTTTCGAGCCTATAAAGAAGAAAAAGGCATTCGTCGAAGGCAGATTCTTAACATCATGGTGGGGTCAGGGATAGGTTTTCTTGGGGGTGCAACCAATTTTCCCCTCTGGTATGGCATTGAAATTCTTCCCTATGGCACGGTAGGGTTTACTCTCTATATTTCGCTTGTGGCTTATGCCTTATTACGGTTCCACTGGCTGGACTTTTCAGTTTATGTGGAAAGGGGCTTGTCGTATTTTACTCTTCTATTATTGATTTCCCAGCCGGTCTATCCCGTTTTGCTTCTAGCGCAAAAGTCATTTTTAGGATCCATTAATCTTCGGTTTTCCTTGATACAACTGATGGCTCATATTTTTACTTTAGTGGGAGCCTATCATATGAAAGTCGGTTCCAAGGGAGCCTTAGCCAGGACAATTTTGAAAGGCAGGGAACTTAAGGTTCATAATATCAATAAATTCTCTTCTAAAGTTTCGAACCTTCAAAGCCTGGATCAATTAGGAACAGGAATACTTGAGACGCTGGGTAAGGGAATAGGGGCGTCTCAGGCCGCCGTTTTTGTATTGAAGCATCACGATAACCATTACCATGTCGTCTCAAGTTTTGGTTTTCCGGAAAACCATCCTGCTTTGGAGCAGGGATGCGCATTCTCTGACGATTTGCCCCAAATGTTAATGTTTCATCAGAATCGGGTTTCATTGGAAGAGCTGAAAAGGAGTTGTGCATCGGATCAATGGGAACATGATATTGCCAGACAGTTTGAGGAATGGGAGATAGAATGGTGTTTTCCGTTTTTTAGTAATAACAACCTTCTGGGATTTTTGGTGATCGGACCGATAGATCGAGAATTTTTCCACATTTTAGGCGGAGAGGTTGTTTGGAATACGATTATCCAGGAAGCTACCTTGGCATTGGAAAATGCTGTCCTGCGTGATGAGGTCCTTCGATCACAGAAATTACTCTGTCAGGCTGACCGAATTCGGTCTTTAGAGATTATGACCAATGGCTTGACTCGCGAATTAGATTACCCATTGGGATCGATGAAGGCCTTTGTTCAGATGGCCGGTATGAGAAGGGATAGCTCTGAATTTGTTGGGCGATTGAAAAATGTTGTGGAACAAGATCTTGCCAATTTGGAGCAACTTTCAAAGGAAATTCGAGGGTTTGTCACGCAAGTATCGCATGCCTTTCCCACCCCTGTGTGTGTTGAGGAAGTGATTGATTCGTGCTTGTTATTCTTTGCTCATAACCCGATATATCATGCTGTGATGGTGGAGAAAAATTATGTTTCTCCTATTCCTAAGGTCATGATCGATCGGCAGGGACTGATCCAGGCGGTTTTTAATGGATTGCTGTTCTTATTGAAGAATAAACATGATACGTCAGGCACGTTGCAAGTCGATATCTTGAATGAAACACGAATATCCGAAAAAAGAGGAATCGAACTTCGTATTGCGTGGAAGGGGGAAGCTGCCGTGGTTTCACTCTCCTCTTTATCTTTTGAAGGGGAGATTTGGGAGGAGACTTTGGAAAATTTGACGAATCCTTCTCTCTTTCAAGGCCTGATTGTCAGTAGTAGAATCCTACGGGAATATTCAGCCGATTTCAGAATATTGGCCGCAGGAGCCGTTATCTGGGGATTTCAAATCCATCTGTCTGTTGGATCTGTGCCATTTGAAGGGGGGGCTTCCTCAGCGGTCCTTGAAACGTCGGTTTCTGCAAAGCTTGGTGCTCCCAATCCTGAATTTCCCAATCCACAATCCTGACGAACGATCACTGTTACCTTTCGGGGTTCCCACCATTCGCTAGAAGGCCATTTCGAGGCTACGGCTGGGGGTCAGGTATTCCCCAATAAGACTCCTCTGAAACACAGAAAATCAGAATTAGGCAATACAGGCCATTTGTTGGTACATTGCGTGTTGGAATGAACGCGAGCCTGCCGTGGATCTTGTGTATGACTTCGATGAAATGAAACCCTCTTGATGCTTTGGGCGGCATTTAGGCGGACACTCAGACAAAGTAAGGTCATTCAAAGGTATGGATAGTTTTGGCCAGTCTCTTTCACCGTTTTTTGAGCGGTCTCTTTTGAGCATTTATCAAGGCATTCAAAAGGGGATCGATCGAAAGTTTATTTCTCTCAGTCCCTCCATTAAGTCGTTACTGGGTTTTTCTCCTGAATATTTTCAGTCGGATTCCAGAGCATTTTTTGCCACGATACATCCGGAAGATCGTAATTTGTTTATACGAGGATGGGAACATCAATCCTCGGAAGTCCCCTATTCGGTTTCATTGGCATATCGACTGTTAACTGAAAAGGGATCTTATGTGTGGGTTCGCGAAGAAAGTTTAGTGTCTATGGTTAATGATCGACATGAAAAGATCTTTCAAGGTGTTTTGATGGGGGCATATGCTACGGAGTGGGTTGCCCAAGAGTTTGATCGCTGGGATCGTGAAATAAAATCCCTGACCGAAAGTCTCCCAGATATTGTGGCGAAAGTGGATCGACAATTACGCCTCCTTTATCTTAATCGCGCTTGGGATCGTCAAGAGGTGCTTCCTCCTGAAAAGTATCTAGGCAAACCGTTGGGAGAGTTTGGATTGTCTTCTGCGGTAATGAGTATTGTTGAGAAAAAAATCAAGGAAGTTTTTGACCACGAGGTTCCCATCGTATTCGAATGTTCTCAACCGATCAGACAAACTGTAAAAATATTTGAGTTTCGTCTGTTTCCAGAATACATGGAAACCGGAAGAATTACGACCATCTTAGTAGTTTGTCGGGATATTACTGAAGAGCGCACAAATCGATTAGCTTTTCAGGAGAGTGAAGAAAAATTCCGACAATTGGCTGAAACCGTCGATAGTGTATTTTGGATTTGGGATGCTGAGATTCAGCGGATCATCTATGTGAGCCCCGCTTATGAAAAATTGTGGGGAGGCAATCCCCAGAATCTGATGAATAACCCGTTTGATTGGCTGACGATGGTGGTTCCCGATGATCGTGGGCGAATGGAAAATTTGTTTTTAAAGCGAATGGGATTCAAATCCTTAGATATCGAATATCGTATAAGCACCAAGCAATCTGATATCCGGTGGATTCATAACCGAACGTTTCCGATGTATGGAGTCGATGGTCCCAAAAATCGTGTTATGGGAATTGCTCAAGATGTGACCGAAAGAAAAAAATGGGAGGAAGAACGCCTGCGCAACGCCAAACTCGAATCATTGGGATTATTGGCAGGAGGGTTGGCTCATGATTTTAATAATTTGTTAACGACCATTTTAGGGCAGGTCTCCCTCGCCAAGTTTGGTCTTGAACCTTCACACCCGTTGTATGCTCGGTTGATCGAGGCTGAAAAGGCCTCTGTCCGAGCCCAAGAAATTGCGGGGCAATTATTAACCTTTTCAAAGGGAGGAGTCCCTCTTAAGAAGGTTTTGACTCTTGGAAACCTCATTGAGGACAATGTTCGGTTGGTGCTGGCAGGATCTAATGTCAGGCCTATTTTTTATATTTATGAACCCCTACATTATGTGAGCGTCGATGCTGGGCAAATTTGTCAGGTAATTCATAATTTGGTGATCAACGCCAGGCAGGCGATGGGTCAGGGTGGAGAATGTACGATTCATGCGTATAATATTTCCTCAGACGAATTGCCCCATGCGGATTTTGTCCAGCAAAAGTCTCCGGATGCTCAGTGGGTCAGAATTGATGTTGTAGATCAAGGAACAGGAATTTCGCCGGATCATCTTGATAAAATTTTTGACCCGTATTTCACTACGAAGCCAACCGGTTCTGGATTAGGATTGGCTACTTCTTATTCGATCATGCGGAATCATGGAGGAATGTTGCTGGTGGACTCACAGCTGGGATCTGGGGCCAAGTTCTCCATGGTGCTTCCGGCTATCCTCGGGAGTGAAGTGACTCAGGAGGCCGTGCCAGACCAGTTTCATCGAGGAGATGGAAAAATTCTTATCATGGACGATGAATTGCAAATTAGGCGAGTCCTTGGAGAAATGGTAGAAACGTGCGGGTATAGCTATCAAACGGCGAAGGATGGAAGGGAGGCATTGCAGATTTTTCATGAAGCTCAGAAACGGGGAGACCCGTTTTCCGCGGTTATTTTGGACTTGACGGTCCCAGGAGGCATGGGAGGTAGGGAAGTGATCGGAGAGCTAAGAGAGTTGGATCCACAGGTAAAAGGAATTGTCGTGAGCGGATATTCCAACGATCCCGTTTTGGCGCATTTCAAGGACTATGGATTCAAAGGACGAGTTGCCAAACCCTTTAACCTCGTGGATTTGAGTAACGTGTTAAATGCTGTCCTGAATGATTCTTGATCGAAGGACGTTTCCACGGCCGTAATCGTTATCAATTTCGGCTGAGGTTTCTGATCAAAATGATCATTTTTCTTCAAACGGATAATGAGACGGTCATGGGATGTTCACTGGTTCTTCATCGGATTTGCCAAGGATTCGCCCTCAGGCATGAAGCGGTTTTAGTGAAAGCGTTTTTTGGGAACCACACGGAAAAAGATCCTTGGCTATTCCGCGGATCTTTTCCGTGGTGTGGTTTCCCGTGAAATGCCTACGACCTGGATGAATTTTTGATAATCAAAAACAAATTGATTCCCTCAGGTTCTTGTTCAATGCTGATCTGATGGCGAGGAATTCCAGATTCCTCTGCCAAGATTCGTAATTGATCGTGAGTTCGGTGAAACAGATTCCAGGAAAATAAATCCATGTACCCCTTCGAAGGATTTCCCGAAGAAAAATTCCCAATGATGAGTCGTCCCTCAGGTTGCAATAAGGGGTACAGGCGTTTGATCATCCGTTTGAAGATACTGTCATTGAAGTAATCAAATAACCCTCCCGACCAAATCAAATGGTAAGCTTTATTTGAGGTAAACTTAAGGGCGTTTTTATGGATGAATTGAATTTGAGACAGAAATTGGCCGCACAGATTTTTGGCATACTCGATTGCTCGCTCATCTTGTTCGACGCAATCGACATAAATAGCCGGTGACCCCAAAACTTTCAATGCTTCATTCAAGTCCCGACCTGGTCCGGAGGCTAAATTTAAAATATGTGATCTTACCGGGGTTTCCATATGTGTTTTCCACATCTGTTCCAGGAAAAAGGAGATTCTGTTTCGAATGGCTTTTGTGGCTTTCTGTGTATGAGAAAAAAGATCCCATTTCCGTAAAGACGGATTGGGAGACACAAGATTATTATAAATTTTCTCTATCAGGAGGTAATCGCCAGCGTAGCCTAAAGGTTTATGGTAGGCCCAGCCTTGAATGGTTTGCGGAGAGAGAGCTATTCCCAGCGAATTTCGAAGGGAACTGATTTGTTCTGGACTCAACAGATTTGTGAATTGTGGGTTTGCAAAATGTGCCAAGTGATGATTGAGAAGTGGGTATTCAGCGGGTGTGGGCCCACCATGGTTTGCTAGGTGCGAGAGAAAATCAGAAATTTCCCTGGTAAGCGTTCGAACTGCCGTTGAATCATGGGATGACAGGTTGACTAATGGAATTGACGGGCTTGCCATGGTTCACCTCATTAAGTTAGTTGAAAGTTAAAGTTTGGATATTTGGGGGAAGTCAAAAAGTTGTTTGTTAAATGAGACGTTAAAAAGTATTTAATGATGTGTGAAAAAACAAAAAATGGAAAAATCCGAGAAAGAACCGGAAGGGAAATTTTATACAGACGGACTACACCGGATTTCGTCTGCATCGTTTGACGAAGGCCCCGGAATTAAGAAATGAAGTTAGTGGGGGAAGTTTTTCGATCGTTCTATGAAGGGGGCACTATTCCTCTCAAGTAATGATGAATAACATGGAAATAGGTGAAGTCGGTGTATAGGAAAAGAAATAAGACGACCCTCGAAATGTTGAGGGAACATAACTAAAGATAAGTAAGGAAGTCCATGCTTCCCAGTGGTAAATATCGATTAGTGCCTTTTTCACCGAAAAAGTTAAACTAGTACTTTCCTTTTTGTCAGATGTCATGTGGCGCTTATAAGTTGCACGTGCAACGAGGGATTGATGGCGCATTTTTGGTAAATGGTTCTATGGATGTCGCCTCGTTGGAGCCTTTTCGTGGTCGCATGTTCAACCGGTATGCCATGAGATTGAGGGCATGCTGAGTACAATCCGTCAAATTGGTCTCTTTTGACAGCTACTGGGTCAGGAAGCCTTAGGCATTCTCCGTTGGGGCCTGTGCATGGATGATGTGGATGACCAGTCGGTGGGCAAAAAACGTGGGTAAACAACGCCTGAACTCTGCCATGTCTTTTTCCCGTTTAGAGGAGGGCCCATTCTCCCGTGCCAGGGTCGGATGTGCGACAAGCCGGATCATCTTGAGAATCTGGTCCAGCCGCTCTGTTCCGAACACCAAGGCTGGCGAGCTCGAGTCGCGACCGGTGTGTGAGCCGCGCGGGTCCGATAGGGGTGAGGCTTTATCCTGTTATGCGCCGTTTCGTGGCTTCTTCGGGGGCTGGGTGCCTGCCAATACGGTGGCCATCGCCTAGAGCGAATGGCGGTCTTGAGCTAGTCCCCCTCCTCAGAGGCTCTGGTTCTTCGCCACTCATCTGGGGAAGGCATGGTCATGCCTTTGTTCAGCCGGACCTGAAGTATGGCACGGGAACGCGCACCTAATCGGCTATTATACAAGCAAGGCCTTTGACGTTATGAATTGGCATTTTTGTCGGTCGTCGATCTTCCAGATAATTGGATGATCAATCAAAAAGTTTCATGAGGATTATCATCGTTTCGGTTAAGGAGTTCCTATATGTCTAAATCCCGCTCTTCTCGTTCCTTGGCTAAATCGGTGATTAAAGAGGTGAAAATTTCTAGAGGGAAAAAGCTAAAATTTCAAAAACGGTTATTGCGGTGGTACGAAGAATTTGGGCGAGACTTGCCCTGGAGAAGAACCGCGGACCCCTATAAAATCTTGGTTTCTGAGATTATGCTTCAGCAAACCCAGGTTGATCGAGTTATTCCGAAATTTCATGAGTTTTTAACGAAATACCCGAGTCTTCATGCACTCTCCCAGGCATCTCCGGAAGAAGTCCGGAAAACCTGGTACCCGTTGGGATATAACATCAGACCTTACCGCTTGCGAGAAATTGCGTGTGAGTCGGTCGAGCGGTATGGGGGAACTATTCCTCGTAAGGAACAGGAGCTTTTATCGATGAAGGGAATTGGTCGTTATACGGCTGGAGCCATTCGATCGTTTGCCTTCAATCAAGATGCTCCCATCCTCGATACGAATGTGATGCGGGTACTGTATCGGGTGTTTTGGGGAGAAGGAGATCCCAAAAAATATAAAAATCAATTATGGATCGCATCCAAACACCTAATCCCTCGCGGCCGTGGGTATGATTTTAATCAGGCTCTTATGGATTTTGGTGCAATGGTATGTTCAGCTCGAAAACCAACCTGTCTGATTTGTCCCATGCGGGATATTTGCCGGATTCATTCCTGATGGATGACGATCGAACGAATCTCCCTCCTAATTCCATTGTTGTCGTTGTTGCCGGAATCATTGAGTATCAAGGGAAACTGCTCATTACAAAAAGAAAAGCCGGGACGCATTTAGGAGGAGTTTGGGAGTTTCCCGGTGGGAAAAAAGAGATTGGAGAATCGTTGGTTGAGTGTCTCAAGAGAGAGATTTGGGAGGAATTACATATCACCGTCGGTTCTCCCAGTCTTTATGCAACGGTAAGGCATCAATATCCTGAGAAATTAGTTGAATTGCATTTTTTTCGATGTGCCTTGGTTGCGGGTATTCCTCAGCTAAAAGGTTGTGCTGAAATCGCGTGGGTGAGCAAAGGTGAACTTCAGAATTATGCCTTTCCAGATGCCGACCAAACGATTATCAAACAACTGTACCGTGAAATCTGTGAATGACAGACATAAGAATTTCTTGTCAATGTGAAATCTTCATGAGGAGCGGTCTTTTTTATGAAAGTGGTTCTAGATATTGAAACCTTGCAGGCCTCACGGGAGCATTGGGCAGATCTAGTCGGGGTAAGTCCTGAACCAGGGGAGGAGAGCTTGAAGACCGTCCCCGGTGATCTTTTTGACTATTCTGAACATGAGATCCGACGCCAAAAAGAGGAGGAGTTATATCAGCGGTCAGCTTTTGATGGAACTTTTAGCCGGATAGTGGTCATTGGCTTGTTGGTCTTTTCGGATGAGATGGAACCTCAGGAGTCCCTTTCATGGTATGGGGAGAATGAAGCGGAGTTGTTGCGCCGGTTTTGGCGCAAGATTGGTGAATTACGACCTTCCTTATGGATTACCCACAATGGATTGGGATTTGATCTGCCGTTTCTTAAAAAGCGTTCCGTTATCCATCAAATTAGGCCGCCGTTTGAGCTGAATTTGGCCAGATTCCGAACCGATCCCGTATACGATACCATGGCTGTCTGGAGCAATTGGGATACGAGAGGATGGGTTAAGCTAGATGTGTTGGCACGGGCTTTACGTGTGCCAACGAAATCAGGAAGTGGGGCTCAGGTGGCAGATATGTGGGTGAATCAAACTGGAAAAAATGTGGCATTATATTGCTTACAGGATACGTATGTTACCTATGCCTGTTATTGTCGAATGACTTATCGTGCCGTACAACCTCAGGAGGCCATATTGGGTGGCGCAGATTGTATCTGCGTGGATTAACTTGTCTGCATGTTAGGGGGAAGCCTCCTGAAGTCGTTGAATCTCGTTATTTTGTTCCTCGATTTTCTCAAGTAACCGATCCATCTTCTTTTCTAGTTTTTGAATTCGGAGGTCTTCATCATTGAGTGATTCCAGCTTTTTGACTGTAGGGTCAGCGGTGTGATCTGTCGCTTCATCTTGTGCCTGATCTGATAAAAGTGTTTCCAAGTCAATGGCTATCCAATGTAGGTGCTGTGGAAGATCCATGAGAGATGAAATCCGTGTCCGTGGGATGATGGCCTCTTGTTTCATGAAATTCAGCGTCGCTATATCCCGGAAAGAGGTTTGTTTGGAAGATCGGGTGTCATGAGGATCTAATGGGTTTTTTGATATGGCCATGGCTAGAAAGAGTATCTGGGGATTGAAAACCCCTATACTGCCCTTTGTCCATACGTCAGAAGTTTCTAAGGGGAGACAGGAGAAATCTACCAGTTCTTCCGGGGTGGCTTGTGCTAATGCCAAGGATACGTGTGGGACCAAAAAATCAATTTGTGCCTTGGAAAATACCGGGGAGAGTTTGGAAGACGGCGAGTTGAGGAGTTCTTGGAGAATTCCCGCTTCTTGAGTGTATCGGAGTCCGTTAAAAATGTCGTAAAGAAGGGGGTGCGGAAGGTTGGCAGGATGTGCGGGTGGCTTATGAAGATGATGGGAGGTGCGTAAGGCCACGGTGCCCCGTTCGCTGGAAAAAACTGGGGTCTCTATCTCGGGAGTCCATGTGCATTGAACCAGGGCCAAGATGATGGCTCCAATTGTTAGCCCCTGCCTCCCTATTCTAATGGCCACCGTCGCTGGCAAAAGCGTCAATGAAATTGAAAGTCCCGTTCGGTGGTTAGAAGGAAAAAGTGTTCCTGGGAAGAGCGGATGGGCGGTGTAAGAACAATAGGGAAGAACCAAAGGGTTATCTCATGACTGGCGTATTCCACAGGCTCTGGCAATGCCATCCTGGTATCGGGTCCAGACATTCATGGATTCTTCCAGGCGGACAAGCACATGATGTTGTTGGTCGGCATCTTCCGTTTGATGGGTGATCATGTCGTATATGACCTTGCGGGAGCCTGGGGCAAACATATACTGGGCTCTGATGTAATCCATAAATTCCTGTGTCAGACCTTGATGTTGGACCAGGGGATGCTTACGAATGATGTCCTCGATTTCTTCCGAGTTTTGTGCCGGCTTGGGATAGAGGACTTCTTCGGGGTCGTTGGCATTGCCTTTGATGAAAATCGTGAGGACTGCGGCACTGACCATCCAGTCTTCTTCACGGCAAATCTGATCAAGCCATTCTCGGTACACTCTACTGGGAGCCAATAATTCAACATCTCGAAATCCCGCTCGGTCAAACCCAAGGCCGTTCATCATGTGCAGAAAAAGTTCTTGGTGAGGTTTTCCAAGGGAAAATCCACCGGTTTCTTCTTCATAGATCGTGGTGGCAAGAGCTCGTCTGGCTTCCCATGGCGGATTTTTCCCGAGAGATTGAGCCAGAAGTACGGCAAAGTCTCGGACATACACCACATATTCCTGATGGAAATAAATATTGAGTTGCTCTTTTGTGACCGCATTGCTATTAATGTAAGGTGTGGCCCAATGATGTTTTTTTCGGAGGATATCAAATAAACGGTCACGAAATTGTTCAGGAGAAAGCTTTCGTGTCATGATAACGGCCAGAGGATGAAGATTAGATGAAAATTAAGAGGGGCAGGATTTGCCCCGGCCCAGCAGTTGGCTTACCTGCAGTATATCTAACATCATTGAAAGACTATAACATAGTTGGAGCGAGACTGTAACCATGGAACCAGTGAATCTTGCCGATCCAAATGCGATCTTGGAGTTTTTAGGGAAAATTGCCCTTAGAGGAAAAGGGGTCACAACCGAAAATCTCATGGAATATGTGTTAGATGAAGGGTTTACTGAACCCATCTATCTCAGTGCGAAAGGAGAAGACCCCGAGGCTTACTATCTGGGACAGCCATCCGCTTGGGGAGTCTATCAAATTCGTGAATGGAAACGTGTCCTTATTATTTCAGGGGGAGCAGGGCAAAATCGGAGGGCTCAGATTACGGAAACTCCTTAGAAAATCCTGTGCCCATTGAAATTGAGTCGGAGAACGGTTTAATGCCATCCACCAGTAAGTTTTCCTTCTTCAAAGTAGAGGTAGCGATGTTTAATTGTGCTGGCATCTAACCAATCTTCATAAACCCATTCTTCTCGTCTAATGCCTTTGTCGGTGTAACTCACATTCATTTGATAGGGAGACCCCCAGGCCTCCATCACCTGTTCGCGGGTCATTCCGACCATTACGTTTTTATCCTTCAAATGTTGTTCGAAGGTAGGGTCCAGCCACCGAGGTATCACCCCCCAGGCAATCGTCCATAGTACAAAAGCCGCGAGAAAAAGATAAATGGTAACGCGAACGGGGCGGCGACAGATAAAGGGAATAGGAGCATTTACAGGAGAGGAAACGTTTTCTGATTTGGGGCCTTCCACGGAATTTTTCTCATGAGGCGATGAGCAGGTAGAGGATGTCTTGGAGGTGTCATGTGCTATCATATCGGTTACTGGAATACGCCGAGTCTATCAATGGATTTCTCCTAGGGTCAAGAAAGAGGAGTGTTCGTGTTTCTGGAAATTGACAATAATCCGAACTTTGACGGATCCTATTTTCTTCGTTTTAATGAAGTAGGATCGGCACGCGTAGTAACTCACGTCAAATCCTATGACCGCTTGTCCCAGGGAGAATGGTGCGAGGTGACCGGCTGGTCTGATGATCCGGAAGCTCCGCAGGTGCCTGCCTATGCCCAACCCGTTGAGGATTCTGGTGCAGGAGCCAGCTTTCTTATTTTTGGAGGGAATTGGGGTATTCGCTTGAAACCGGAAAATAGTCAAGAGCCATGGGACTTATATGACTCTCGACAATGGGGTGAGGGATACTTGCTAATAGGAGATGTCAGGGACCTGCGCTTTGGATGAGTTCTTACTTAGTCTTCATAATGGGGAAGCGGAATGGCTTTTCTATGAGGGGGAGGTGAGTCGGGACGTTTGGCAAATTCCTGAGAAAAAGGATTGAGGATAGGTTCGTGAGTCAGACGTTGACGAGCTTTCACCACCTGAAGGCTTTGAGCTGTGATTTCCAGGCGGTCGATGGGGGTATGAAGGGTGAGGTAGTCGGGGATTCCGTTCACCGAAAACATTTGATACGCCAATGACCAGGAAAACTTTTCCTTTCCTTGTTCTTTGACGATAAAAGGAGTTTCTGGGGCTGGAGGACCTTTGAATATCAATACCCATAGATTTGAACGAAACGCCGGTGTGGCTCCTTCTGATGAAGGGATGAATTCAGGGACCAGCGAGGGAATGGATTCTATCGGGACGGCAGGAGTGAATTCGATTTCACATCGTTGCACATACAGAGTAGGGAAGTCTTTCCCTTCATTTAAATCCGGGGTGTAAACAAAAGAATATCGCACGCTCGTTTCACCACGTTTAAAGGTATAGACATCTTCTCCGTTTTCGGGAGAGACCAGGTTTTTAAAGTATTTTTCCCATTCCTGGAACGAATAATAACTGAATACCCGTAGAGCGGCTTTTCGAGATCGGACGGCCATCGGAATCCCTAGTTTTTCTCGGAGTTCCTCTTGGGTGAGGCCTAAGTACCCATCCTCGAAATACGGTTCGGCCTGGACATTGCGGATGAAACAGCTCGATGTGATAACCCCTGAAATGAAGAACCCCAGCACAAGAGTACGGAAAAAGTTTTTACAAATGAATGGAAAAAATGTCATAAAGAAAAGTTTTAGACGTAATTCTTCATCCTATTTCCTTAAAATCCCGGAAGTCAAGGAATGCATGCTGTCTCAGCGTACGATTAGGAATGCTCTATATGAATGCTTGAAAGCTGCGACAGGATACTCATTTTAGCCTGGAAAGGATCCGCGAATGAATGGATTAGAAGATACTCTCCAAACTCGAATCGTCATCATGGATGGAGCCATGGGAACGATGATCCAAACCTACCAATTAGGGGAGGGTGAGTTTCGAGGGACAGAGTTTAAAGATCATGGCTGTGATGTCAAAGGGAATAACGATCTGCTTTCCCTGACTCAGCCGAAGATTATCGAAGATATTCATCTGCAATACCTCGAAGCGGGCGCGGATATTATTGAGACGAATACCTTTAATTCGAACGCCATTTCCATGGCCGATTATCGTATGGAACACTTGTCTTATGATTTAAACGTGGCCGGAGCGCAAGCGGCTAGGCGGGCCGTAGCACGGGTATTGGCCACACAGCCCGATCGGATGTGCTGGGTGGCTGGAGCGTTGGGGCCTACCAATCGAACCGCTTCCATGTCGCCTGATGTGAATAATCCCGCTTTTCGTGCAGTGACCTTCGATGACTTGGCTCACGCCTACTATGACCAGGTCAGAGGCCTTGTGGAGGGGGGGGTGGACCTCCTCTTGGTCGAAACGATCTTTGACACATTGAACGCCAAAGCGGCCTTTTATGCTATTGCGCAGTATTGCGAAGAAGTGCGTCGCACGATTCCTGTCATGGCCTCTGTGACGATCACTGACCTGAGTGGCCGAACCTTGTCGGGCCAACTGATCGAGGCTTTTTGGAATTCCGTTTCCCATGCCAATGTCTTGAGTGTGGGGATCAATTGTGCATTAGGGGCCAAACAAATGCGGCCGTATATGGGCGAACTCGCGCGGGTGGCTCCCATTTACATTAGTTGCTATCCCAATGCCGGGTTACCAAATGCCTTTGGGGGGTTCGATGAGACTCCGGAACGAATGGGGGCCGATCTTCGAGACTTTGCCACCCAGGGATGGTTGAATATCGTGGGTGGGTGTTGCGGAAGTACGCCCGATCATATTCGAGCGATTGCAGCCGGGGTAAAAGATATTGCCCCGCATAAAAAAACGCACGTGCCACGTGTCACACGGCTCAGTGGACTTGAACCCCTCACCATTCGACCCGAAACCAATTTCGTCAATATTGGAGAACGCACGAATGTGACCGGTTCTCCCAAGTTTGCCAAATTGATTTTGAGTGGGAATTCGGAAGAAGCTCTGGCCGTAGCGCGCCAACAAGTCGAAGGAGGCGCCCAAATTATCGATGTCAATATGGATGAAGGACTTCTGGATTCGGAAAAGGCGATGGTGGAATTTTTGCATCTGATTGGCTCCGAGCCAGACATTGCCCGTGTGCCGATTATGATCGACAGTTCCAGATGGTCCGTCATTGAAGCAGGGCTGAAGTGTATTCAAGGTAAAGGGGTCGTCAATTCCATCAGTCTGAAAGAAGGAGAAAGCAAATTTCTGGAACAGGCTCGCCTCGTCCGACGATATGGGGCTGCCGTGGTGGTGATGGCGTTTGACGAAACCGGTCAGGCCGACACCCTTGAACGGAAAGTGGAAATTTGTACTCGGGCCTATTGTCTTCTGACTCAACGTCTGGACTTTCCTCCCGAAGACATTATTTTCGATCCGAATATTCTCACCGTGGCTACCGGTATGGAAGAGCATAATGCCTACGCGGTCAATTTCATCGAGGCTACGAAGCAAATTAAAGCGACCTTGCCGTTCTGCAAAGTCAGCGGAGGCGTCAGCAATATTTCTTTTTCCTTTCGTGGCAATAATATTGTACGGGAAGCCATGCATTCGGCTTTTCTGTACCATGCTATCAGGGCTGGTTTGGATATGGGCATTGTCAATGCCGGACAATTGGGGGTGTATGAAGAAATCCCGAGAGATTTACTCAAATTAGTCGAAGATGTGTTGTTGAATCGCCGCCCCGACGCGACCGAAGAATTGGTGACCTTTGCGGATACGGTGAAGCAACAGGGAAAAGCCGTGGTGAAAGATGATGTATGGCGGCAAGGGTCCGTGGAAGAACGGCTTTCTCATGCCTTAGTTAAAGGCATCGTCGAGTTTATCGATCTGGATGTGGAAGAGGCTCGCCAAAAATACCCGAGCCCGCTGAAGGTGATTGAGGGCCCTCTCATGGATGGAATGAATATCGTGGGGGATTTGTTTGGGTCGGGTAAAATGTTTCTGCCTCAAGTCGTGAAAAGTGCCCGAGTGATGAAAAAAGCGGTGGCCTATCTTCTTCCTTTCATGGAAAAAGAAAAAGCACAATCGGGAAAAGGCACTCAGGGGAAAATCCTTCTGGCTACAGTGAAGGGAGATGTGCATGATATCGGCAAGAACATTGTGGGAGTGGTGTTGGCCTGTAACAACTATGAAATTCTTGATTTGGGGGTCATGGTGTCGTGTGACAAGATTTTGCTAACCGCCCGGCAGGAAAAGGTTGATATGATTGGGCTCAGCGGGCTGATTACGCCCTCGCTGGATGAAATGGCTCATAATGCCCGAGAAATGACTCGAGAAGGCTTTTCCATTCCTTTATTAATTGGAGGAGCCACAACCAGTAAGGCCCATACTGCGGTGAAAATCGCCCCGGGATATTCCAACCCCGTTGTCCATGTGTTAGATGCTTCATTAGCCGTGAATGTAGTTCGTAAATTAATGAGCGCCGATGAAAAGGATGCCTTTATCCAAGATGTGCAGGCTCAACAACAGAAAACACGAGAAGCGTATGAACGCAAGCAAACGACGAAACCGTTATTGACGTTAGAAGATGCCAGAAAACGTCGGGTGCCCATTGATTGGGAGACGACGGTGCTTCCCAAGCCAAGTTTTCTCGGCACCAAAGTCCTTGAGGACTTGTCGCTTGACCTGTTGGTTCCGTTTATCGATTGGTCGCCTTTCTTTCAGGCTTGGGAATTAAGGGGAAAATATCCCAAGATATTTGAAGATTCCGTGGTAGGTTCTAAAGCGAAAGAACTTTTTGACGATGCCCAGAAACTTCTGCAGGAGATCATCGGCCAAAAGTTGCTCAGGGCCAAAGGGGTATATGGTTTATTTCCCGCAAATAGTCAAGGAGATGACATCGCGATTTACGCGACGGAGACCCGTTCGGAAGCCATTTCCGTCTTCCACACGCTACGACAGCAACTCGAAAAACCCAAAGGGGAATGGAATTATGCCCTACTTTGCCGCAATTAACACAGCACCCCACAATCCAGCGGAAGGCTGATTATATCGGATTTGCCGTTACGGCAGAGTCAGCATCGAAGCGATCTGCCAGCGATTCGAACAAGATCATGACGATTACCCAATGCCATCATGACCAAGCCTTAGCGGATCGATTGGCGGAGGCGTTTGCGGAGTGGCTCCATCGTGAAGTGCGAAAGGAATGGGGCTATGGACAAGATGAGCAATTGAGCAACCAAGGAACTTATTCAAGAACAATATCGTGGCATCCGGCACTGCTCAGGTTATCCGCGCTGGATACACCAGCTGCTTGTTTGAGTTGCTTCAAGTGGAGAAAGCGCCACAGGCATTCACCTGACTGAGAACTACGCGATGCATCCGGCTTCACTTCAGTCAGTGGTTTTTTTACTTTTTTCGCATTCCCAAGCCAAATATTTTTCCGTCGGAAAATTGAAGCAGGATCAAGTTCAAGACTATGCCAAGCGAAAGGCATGGAAGTCTCGGCTGATGGTTAGAGGCGTTGGCTTTCCCCAACTTGGGATGACGTATGACCCTGATAAAGTATGATAGGAATAGTTTCTACGTCTTAGAACGAAATAGGAGAGTCGGCAGGTGGAAGGGGTAGCGATGTTAGAACACTAACGATGCAACAAACTTTTTGTTTGGAGGATGCTTGAGAAGAAATTCGGTAGACGGGATTGGAGGAAGGGACGCTATTCAGGGTCTGAATAGCGTGTGCCGGCCTTATGGCCCCGACAGCTGTGTTCCAGCTTCTTGTGATTCCCACAGGGCTTGGGCACCTTTGGGCCGCGAGATCCCCCTCCTTAACTTTTTCTTCTTCTCCTGTAGTTTTCATAACCTATGAATGGTTCAGCTCAGGGCCTGCGGCATGATGGGTATCTTTGTTGAGTGCGTTAATTGGCATATGTATCTCGCCACTCACCCTGGGAGAAGAGAGGAGGGTATGTCAGGCAGGGGAGTATCTACCCTAGGCGGAGCTGTAAAGCATCTCCGTGGCGTTCGAATCCAACGTGTTGATGAGCCTGTTGGCAAGCGGTTTTGAAGCTGAAACGATCCAGCGCATCGTTCTTCGGCTAGTGGTCGAAGGCGTTGAAGTGTCAAACACCAAGTCCCCTTCGGACAGCATCGAGCAGCAGCAACTGATGTATTATGTCCAGGATAGTAGACAACCAGGACAGCCGATTTATCCATCAGACTGGTGTCCGTGAACATGTGAATCATGGCTTAGGAGGCAGTTCCACGGTTCGTGAGGCGGCACCACAATTGGGCCATAGACCCGATGTAAAAATTGAATGAATAGCTACTCAAGGCGATTTTGCTTGATGGAGGTTGGGTTTGAGCTTCCCACCAGGTTGTTTGTCAGATAATCAACTGCTTCCCAAGAAGCAGGCATAGCGCGCCTGAATTGGTGACTAACGAATCAATCATCGACCAATTCCGTTTTCCGTCATGTTGCCAGAGTTCATGAAAGCGTCCTCCTCCACACATCTTCCTTGGCCCAATGGCGAAAGATTTATTGATAATGAATGGATCAGCTCGTTTGGCGGATTTACAACTCCGGTCTATATGATAATCTATGAGGATATGGGTCAATTATTTAAAAGAAACACAAAGAAACTTTTGAGGACAGACCAGAGTCTCCTATATGAATTTACTCTTGACCATCATTGCACCTTAGCAGGCTTAGAATGCTGAGTCTGATATGTTAAAAATCCGAAAATCAATAGGTTATTTTTATTTCGTTCTTATGCACATTACCCTTACTTGTTCATAGAAGATATTCAAATTAATAATTAATTTTTACCTGAACTTGAGATGAGAATTAATTATGACAAAGGCGGACTGATTATTGGTCGATGGCCCACGTTTCCATCCAACAAACCGGGGCCCCATTGGTTTCCCAAACGGCCAGAAGGTATGCTGGTCTTTCCGCCAGACTGGTACCTACGAACCTATTTCCGAGTCTGCCACATAACGCGGCATTACCGAAAGGCGGGCCATAGGTTGTGCAAAAGATGTCAATTTGAAATGTACGATTGGTTTTTCAGTTCCGATTTTTTAAGGAGAATCCTTAAAAAAGTGCCTCAACAATTGGATCGATTGAAAAAACTCTCTAAGATCAGAGACTTAACTGATGCCGAAGTCGAATTGCAGCTTGCCCTGTGTGAATGCACGAGGGGGCGTATCGGGGATTTAATTGCCAAAGCCGAAGAAGCCAAGCGTATTGTCCGCAGTCCGGACTTTTATGACGGGGATAAATTGGAATGGGCTATCAATGTGTTTCGGGAAGTGACCAATACGATATCTCTCGTCTATGCGCCGGCTCGGATTTGCATGCCGCCTATGGAAACGGACCTGTCCTATAAATTGTTTGTATCTTCCGAGGTGCTGGCGGCTGTCGAAGATACCCAGGTAAATGTGTATCGGGATGTTTTTGAAGCGATTTTAAAACCTGCGATTGAGAAAGCACAACCCGAGATTGTCGGGATTTCCATTGTCTTGCGGCAACAGTTATTTTCTTCCATGACCTTCTGTGCGCTGATCAAAGAGCAGTTCCCCCATATCCATGTCGTGGTGGGAGGTAATACGGTGACTCGTCTGCGGGATGTTCTGCCTGAGACTCCCAAACTGTTTGACCTGTTTGATAGTGCTATCGTGTACGAGGGGGAAACCGCCTTGCTTCGATTGGTCGAGGCGGTGGGGACAGGTAATGATTTATCGGGTGTTCCCAATTTACTGTTCAAGAATTCACAAGGGATCCATGTGAATGAGGCCACTTACGCTGAGGATATGGCCGAATTGCCTCCACCGGACTTCGATGGGTTGCCGATGGACAAATATTTTGTGCCTGACACGATATTGCCCTATTTGGCGACACGAGGGTGTTATTGGGGGCGGTGTGAGTTTTGCGATCATGGGGAAGGGTATACCGCTGGCTACCGGACCAAAAAGATTGGTCCGATCATCGAAGATATTCGTTTCTTAAAAGAAAAATATGGGGCTCGCCATTTTCATTTTACCGACGAATCCTATCCTCCAGCCCTGTTTCGGAAACTCACCAAACAGCTTTTGGCCGCCAAGTTGGAGATTGCCTGGACCACGCATATTCGATTCGAAAAGAGTCTGTTGGACGAGGAGGTGTGGAAGGACGCTCAGGACTCCGGCTGTAAATTTTTGCATATGGGGTATGAATCCGGCAGCGAGCGGGTACTCCAATTGATGGACAAGGCTACAACCACTGAAGTGATTCAACAGAGCCTGGAATTATCCTCCAGGCATGGGGTGTGGAATCACATTATGGGGTTCTTTGGATTTCCGGGAGAGCGTTACCAGGATGCGAAATTTTCGATTAAATTTCTGGAAGATAATCGCCAGCATGTTCATTCCATCGGGTTCGGGACGTTTGATCTCAGCCGTCATACCCCTGTAGCCAAGCAACCGGAGAAATTTGGAGTGACGTACTATAAAAATCCTGAGTGGGACTTGGCTTTGGATTACTATTATACGGTCAAGGATGGCCTAAGTATTGAAGATGCCGAGCGGGTGTTTGAAGAATTTGAGCAAAACCATTATGAAGGATGGGATCTCAGAATTTTCGTCAGGGAGTATGTGTTTCTCTACGTGGCACATTTTGGAACGAACCAATTACCCTCCTTGCAATTTAAGTATGCTGATCCCACGCCTTCAACCAAGCTGACCACCGTTTAACGACAACGGGATTTCTTCTGTTGATGTAGTGCCAGTTATGCCCGATTCCTTAATCACAATTGAATCCTCTGGGAACGAGACCACGTCCAGGCGGAAATTCCGGATCATGTTGTTGTTTCCTCCGGAATGGGTTCCCACCGCACCTTATCTTGCCCTCCCGAGTCTCACTGCCGTGTTACGGGCTCACGGTCATACCGTCATCCAAAAAGACGTCAATATTGAAATGTATGATTGGTTTTTCAGTGACAGCTTTTTGATCTGGGTCAAGTTGAGGATGGATCAACAACGAAAGAAATTAGAGGAACGGGAAGCCCTCCCGTCTCTTTCGGATAAAGAGCGGGACCAACTTAATTGCTTGCGGCAACAGATGGATGTAGATGTCATCGATTTGGCTGAAAAAGTTCTTGAAGCCAAACACGTGGTTCGTGGTGACGAGTTCTACGATGCTGCCCGATTGGAATGGGCCCTCAATGTATTTCGAGACGTTATGCAGTTTATTTCGGCAGCCTATTTTCCGGCATCATTAGTCTTTTACCCGATGGAAAGTAATCTGGGTTATCGATCGGGCGTCTCCCGCGAGGTATTAGCTTGTCTTGATGATGAACAGGCGAATGTCTATCGTGATGTGTGTCGTCAGTTAGTGCTTCCAGCCATACAGCGGGAACGACCCGAGGTAGTGGGCATTTCCATCGGTACCCAAATGCAGCTATTTGCGGGACTGACGTTTTGCAAAATGATCAAGTCTGAGTTTCCGGATATTCATGTCACCGTGGGTGGCAATGTCATTACTCGACTGCAAGAGGAATGGCCCCAACATCATGAATTTTTCAATCAGATTTTCGATACTGCGATCCTCTATGAAGGGGAACATGCCCTGTTATGGCTGTTAGAAGCCTTGGCCGGTGAGCGATCTTGGGAGAAGGTCCCGAATTTAATGTGGTCCCGGGATGAAACGGTTCAGGTTAATACCGATATTTATACTGAAAAAACGACAGCATTGCCTTTGCCGGATTTTGATGGTCTACCGTTAGACTCGTACTTTGTCCCTGTACGCATTCTGCCTTACCTGGCGACACGAGGGTGTTATTGGGGACGATGTACATTCTGCGATCATGGACAGGGGTATTTTGATCAATATCGAGGCAAGCCCGGCCAGGATGTGGTTCGTGAGATTAAGGCGTTGCAGAAAAAATACGGGGCCGACCATTTTTTATTTGCCGACGAATCGTATCCTCCGGCCTTGTTTAAAAAAGTGACTCAATTGTTAATAGATGAACAGGTCCATATTAAATGGACCACATTAATACGTTTTGAGGAATCGCTGCAGGACCCTCAAATCTGGAAGCAGGCAGTTGAATCCGGCTGTTGTACTTTATATTACGGGATGGAATCCGCCAATGAGCGGGTTCTGGGGTTGATGGATAAACATGCCAGAAAATCGGTTATTGAAAATAATTTACGTGAAGCGGCCAAGGCCGGTATTTGGAACCACGTCATGGCATTTTATGGGTTTCCGGGAGAAACGCGCGAAGAGGCCGAAGACACCAGGCAGTTTTTATTGGACAATAAACGCTTTGTTCATTCGGTGGAACTGTTTTATTTTGTCGCATACCGGCATACTCCTATGGTGAGAAACCCCGAAAAATTTGGAATTACCATTCATAAACAAGATGAATATGACATGCCCTTAGACTACTATTACACTTTAAATGAGCCTGGAGGCATTAGTTGTTTGGAGGCCATGCAATTGGCGGAGGAGTTTTATCAAAAGGATTTTGATTCTTGGGCCGTCCGGGTCAATGCCCGGGAGCATGTCTTCCTCTATATTTCTCGGTATGGAACAAATTATCTCCCCCAAATATATGCCATGAAAGCCGGTAAGGATATTCCTCGCACCGATGGAGTGCAGGGTTTGATTACCTGGCCTGTCGCACATGCACCTTCGGAAAAACACATCAAGAATGAGGGAGGCATGTCACGGGTGGTCAGTCATTCCACGCCCCAATAATTCTGAAGTGGGGATGCGTCTCGTCGCTCCTGGATCTATTGATTGTGCCCTGGAAACCCGAGAGAAATTGAAGAGTTAGGTGGGAACTTCGTTGTTAGGAGGTTCTTCAAACAGTTGGGTGGTTCTTTTGGTTTCAAGGAACTGTTGAAGTATTTCAAACGCTGATTGAATTTCCTTGGTTTTCGACTCTCCTTTTTTGTACATTTGCATATATTTACCTGGATTGTTGGTGTGTCCTGCATATCTGGCAGGATCCCATTTCCGGAGAGCTGCCCGATATTGATTTAATAAGTCTTCGTAGGTAAACGGCTCTTGCAAAGCGAATAACTGCATGGCCTGCTTGATGGGCTGAGTTATCGAAGGATTATCCCGGTTCATGTGGAATTCGTGTTCGAAGTGATTGATTTTAAAATATTGCCTTTTGTCAGGACGATTTCATGCCAAGTTTTTCAAAACGATAGGATCAGTGTCAATGAAACTCAGATCAGGGATGCGTCACGTTTATGTTAACTGAACTTCCCATATTGCAAGCTCCTAGAATCTTTTCGTCAAACGATTATCGGGAGGTTTTGAAGCGAGAGATGGACGGGGGAAAGATTCCCCTCAGCTTAGGGAAAGAATGTCCGGTCAAATGCGAGTTTTGTTATGAGTTGGACCATTCGTATCGGGAGACCCTGGATCCTCCAAAAACCACGCAAGAAGATTGGGAATTCATCCTGAATTACATCAATTCCAAGCCCACTGATCCGCTTCAATACTGGTGTTTGGGTGGAAATGAATATATGGAGTGGACCGATTTGTTCCTTCATCCCAAAGCCATGGAATGGGTCGAGGACTTTTTAAAGCATACAGACAAAAGCATTCAATTTTTTACGGTTGGTTTTGTGCATGTTCCCAAAATCCATCAATTATGTGTGAAATATCCTGGACGGATTAATTTTGAGCTTTCTGTCATTACATTGGGTCAATATCGTCAGCAATTAATGCCTCATGCTCCTTCGGTGAAGCATTTAATGAAGGTATTGGATGGGCCTGCCGTATCCTCTGCGAATTTTTATGCGTTTGATCAAAATACCATGTCTGAAGATGCGCTCACTATTTCAAAAATCAATTCGAAATGTGTGCTTTGGATGGGATGTCTGACCCCTGTGAAGGGGATTAAAGAAGACACAGGGGCTTTGATGAGGCAGGGACGAGGGCATCTGCCCACGGAAGCCGAAAAAGTGTATGATGCCGGCTTGCCCAATGTGACGACTATTCATACCGAAGCCTACGTCACCGCTTTTTTAAATCGGAAACGAATACTTAGCATGTTTGATAGCTTGGAATTAGAGCGAAAAGATCCGGTAGTGATGGCTCGGAGCGTGTATAAAATTTTGACGATGTTTCGAAAAAATCGCGCAAAATTTGTGTGTGTCCCAAACGCAACCCTTGGCGGGGATTCCGACTGTACAGTCCTCTTAACGTTGAATGATATTGCGTTCAGGGTGACCGACGAGAAATATGTATATATTCCACAATGTGTCGTGGAATCCGGTCGCGGAACAGATATGGATATTGCCGGAGTCACCGTAGAAGATTTTGTCAAAAAAACAGGAGTGAACGTGCGGCTCCTGAGAAAAATCAATACGAAGTTTGCCAATAATCGGTTATACCGAAACGGGTCATTACAAAATTATGTTGAGGATTATGTTCGAAATCCACTGACGCAACATTATGAAGCTTTCCCGTTGACAGCTTGAAGCTGACGTTGAAGCGCCTCGGTTGTTGTTATCGTGCGCCGCGGCTCGTCTTTTGTTAACCCCGTTCTAATTTCACAACCCTATGGATTCTTCAAAGCGCTGGTTGTCATTTTATCAGGCTGATGTGTTCACGGATGAGCCATTTGGAGGAAATCCGTTAGCGGTGTTTCCTTCGGCAGAGGACTTAACTGAACGAGAGTTTCAGCAAATCGCTCGCGAAATGAATTTGTCTGAAACCGTATTCGTGTTGCCTCCCACTGATCCTCAAGCGGCAGCCAAACTTCGAATCTTTACCCCCAGCCGGGAAATTCCATTCGCGGGCCATCCGGTTTTGGGAACATTTTATATTCTTGGGCTCCTGAAGTTTCTTGAGCTCCAGGAACCCATGACCAAAGTTTTCTATGAGTGCAATTTGGGGGTGTTTCCCTTAGAAGTGATTGTGTTAAAGGGGCAAATCGAACAGGTCATTATGTCCCAGCCCCATCCGGAATTTATTGATATTGTAAAGCCGACAGAAGCCGTGTATGAGGTGGCCAAAGCCTTAGGGGTGCAAAAGTCCCTGATTTTGGATCATTTATTTCCACTAGAAGTGGTCTCCACAGGTCTGCCAGTCTTAATCGTTCCCTTAAAATCCCTGACAGCGGTAAAATCGATTGAAGTCAATCATTCGGCAATTCTCGAAGTTTGTTCGCGTTGGGGAGTGAATGGGATGAGGGTGTTTTCCACTATGACCGTGGAAGAAGATGCCAGTGTTCACGCTCGGATGTTTGCTGAACCGATTGGTATTTCTGAAGATCCGGCTACGGGGAGTGCCGGGGGAGCCCTCGGCGCGTATTTGGTAAAAAATGGGGTCGTCGAGGTAGGGCCGACCACCGAGCTGGTCATTGAGCAGGGGTATGAAATTGATCGACCTTCCAGAATTCTGGTGCAAGTCTACTCAGACGATGATGCGATCAAAACCATTAAAGTAGGTGGACAGGTCATCATGGTCGCGGAAGGGAAGATGATGTATTGATCTTGAAGAGGGATGGCCAAGCGAGCTGGTTATGGTTTGGTGAGTTCTCCTACGAGATGGCCGAGTTCGGGGAGAATGAGTTTTTCCATGGCTAATTGTACTGCGCCCTTGGACCCTGGAATTGAAAAAATGACATGATGGCCTCGAATCCCTGCCGTGGCCCGGCTGAGCATTGCGGCTGACCCGATATCGTTATAGGACAAATAGCGAAATAGTTCCCCGAATCCATCCAACCGCTTTTCCAAAAATCCGTCGACGGCTTCAAATGTCGAATCCCGTTTGGAGATTCCTGTCCCTCCGTTGATGATAATGATGTGACTCGTAGACTGTTGAATGGTTTGCTGAAGATGTTTGGTGATGTCTGCGGGTTCGTCCTTCAGAATCCGATAGTCAATGATGGTGTGACCTTGGCTTTTTAGCAAATGGCAAATTAACTTTCCACTGATGTCCGTGTCGAGGGTTCGGCTGTCGCTGCAGGTAATGACAACACATCCCAATGAGAGGGTATCTTGCTCTTTATGGGAAATATGTGATGGTTGGGTATGGTGCTCCCCATGCCCATGTGAATGGTCAAGATCGTTCATGGATCATGTGCCAGCCCGGTTAAAGAGACTATGACCAGACTGAGTCCGGTTTCAGTTGAGCAGCGGGTTGTCCCTTTTTGATATGTTCATCAAGGATGATGGGTACATCAGCATCCTTCACTTGGGAATACCAGGTTCCTGTAGGGTACACAACCACATTCGGGCCCTGTTCGCAAGGGCCAAGGCAGGTTGATCCAGTGACGAGAACTTCCCCCGGTTGAATGCCGCGCTCAATGAGCCCCATGTTGAGAGCCATCAGCAAGTTCTGGGCTCCGGCGGCTCCGCAAGAGGGCTTGGGATGCCCAGGCGGTCGGGAATTGGTACAAACGAGAATATGAAATTTAGGTTTTGGCATGCATCCTCCTTGTGAATCAAATGGGAAAGTTGGCGTAAGAAAAACGATCTGATTACGAACGACGGAAGAGGTTCCACATGTCTAAACATTCATCGGGCAATTTCCAATGTTTGACTCCGGTCACAATCCAATCCAAGTAATGCTCCTTGGGTTTGAATTTTCCAATTGTATGTGCCACGTGGGTGGTGACAAATTCTTTTTCTTCGTTCTCCCGAAACACATTCACTTCCACGTGGCGAAATGCCTCTTCCGGGAGGTCGGATTCGAACTTATCCAGTTCTTTGACATCTTCGTCGGTGAGATTGAAGACTACTCCCCAAACTCGTTCTCCTTGTGAAGGGGCCACGGTGGCCAACCCGCATCGCCATTGATTCGACCAACGCCCAAATTTAATCGTATGGTCGGGAAGGTAGGCATGAAAGAGCAATTGGTGCTCAGGGGCTCGTTTTTTGAGCTGGATAGGGTTCAGGTTGTCGGCATACAGGAAAAAACGCATGGAACCGTCCTACGTGAAATGATGATAAAGAGAGCTAGTATTACCACACAGCCTTTGGAAACTGTCAAGGAGAAAGGAGAAAATAGTGGGAATCTAGAAAAGTACAAGAGGGTGGGAGGAGGAAGGTGTCTTAGAGTTTTGGGGTGAGATGCATTTCCTTGGCTGAGTGATCGAGTCGGACAAGAAAGCGGTCAAAAAAGCTTAATCCCAATAAACCGTCAATTCCCTCCGGTAAATTCGGGATTGTATGAATGACGACTCGTACGTTATCGCGTCCGGCATTTCCAACCCTAATTTTTTGGGCAACGGCCATTTCGGCTTGTACATTTCCCCCCGCAGTGAATAATTTTACCCCGGATCGACCGGAAGTGTCTCCGATGCCGGCATCGAAAGCCAGATCTTCGGAAATGGTCGTGAATGTGGCCCCGGTGTCTACAATCAAATGAGCTGGATGGAGATCATTGAATTCCACCCGTGCAACCCATACGCCTCCTAATTGTTTCAACGGAACGACCGTATCTTCGGAATCGGCTGAAATGCGACCAGTTTGTGAAATGCTGTTTTTACCGGCGGCGACCATGTGTTCAAATGAAAGGTTTTTGAAGAGGGATTGTGTGCCCACGACTATGGCGATGATAGATACGGCAAAAAAGGCTGAGGATCGACTTAGAAATCCCATGGTCAGACCTCCGGGGAATGATAGTATGCAGGCATTTGCCCATAATTCCTGCTTTCTTTCTCGGTTGGAAAGAGATGTTGCTTTATTGGCATATTGTCTATTGCAAATTAATTGCAATTATATTGACAGGATTCATTGCTTTTGCTAGTTTTCGGCCGTGGCATGGTTCCAAAAATACATAGGCAGATCAGAAATCAGTCAAAAGGCGGTTGTCGCCTTTGGGATTCTGATTCTGGTTGTGCTGGCTTCCTCGTCTATCGGGTATGCCCTCGAGATTCATCATGTGTTTGCGGATGTGGACCATGATGGTCATCAGCATTCAGATTTTGACCTTTGCCAGTGGGTGCAATTCCATACTGCTCATTCGTTGGTGGGCGAGGACCCGGCATTGGGGCCCGGTAAATGTTTTTTTGGTGTTCTTGTTTTCGCTCATCCCTCAGTTGTCATCTCTCCATTCTATTTTCTGACCGACTCGCGTGGTCCCCCATCTTCCTCGTTGATCTCAAGCGTTCCAAATTACAACTAAAGCGGCGTTTTGACTGATGTTTTGTGGGAAGACCTTGTCTTTCCCTTACGAAATTCAGTTATAGGCGCTTGAATTAGGCTTTTTCAGGAAGATGGGTCCTTAATATGAAAAAAAACTTTTGGCCATTCGCCCTGGGAATGGCGATGGTATTGGGCTTCTGTGAGCTTAAGGAAGAGGCGGCGATAGGCGGGCAGGCTCTTGATCGAGTGTGGGTTGTAACAGGAGTCGTTCAACAGGAAGATTTGCGTCGGATCGGTCAGGCCCAGGTTGAACTCCGTGATCAGGAAGGTCAATTAATCGACACTCAGGTCACTGGCAATAGCGGAGAATTTATTGTCGTACCTCCTCGGCCGGGAATTTATTCCGTTCGAGCGATTCAATCGACGTTATCCAGTGAATCGGTAATCATCAGGGTTGACGTGGAACCGATTATCGAGATCACTCTCACGTTGGCCGCTCGTCAGGAAATTACCTTGGAAGTGGTGGCGCCTCTGCCCCCGATTCAGCATAAAGCCTCCAGTGAAACTATTTCAGTCAGTCGGAAAGATATTGAAGAATTACCACGGGGCAATAATATTGAATTGCAGGACGTGTTGTTGACTATTCCAAGTGCCGTCGATGGAGGACTCAAACAGGTGCATATTCGGCAAGATCACGCCAATTTGCAATTTCGCCTTGATGGGGTGCCGATACCCGATTCTGTTTCCTCTGTGTTTACGGATGTGATATCTCCGCGTACCTGGGAACGAGCCGATATTATTCTAGGAGGTCCAGAAGCCCAATTTGGCAATCGAACAGCGGCAGTGATCGATGTGACGACCAAAAGCGGGTCTCAACCAGGGTTTGGATCGGTCCAAATGTTTGGCGGCTCTAATGAAACCATCAATCCCTCTTTTGAGTATGGCGGTACTGTAGGGTCGAATTTCCGGTATTATTTTCAAAACAGTTTTACGTCTACTAACCGCGGCATTAATCCGCCCACGTTAGGGAAATCTATTTTTCATGACCAGAGTAACCGCAACCAGACGTTTCTTCGCGGAGACTGGCAACTGGATAATCGGAATACCGTGACGGGTCTGTTTTTAAATTCCATTGCCAAGTTTCAAATTCCCACCCGACCGGATCTTCTACCCAATACCACCATTGTGGGGCTTATTCAGGCTCAAAACCCGGAGTTTACCCCCGACTCATCTCAGAATATTGATGAAAATCAGAAGGAAACCAGCCAATACAGTCATTTGGTCTGGCGGCATGATTGGAATCACGATCGGTATTTCAGTCTGGCCGGGTATTTCCGGCATAACCGGGCGACCTTTACCACCGATCCGTTCAATGTCTTGTCATATACGGAAGATCTGGATGAACCCTTTTCTGCAGGCAACCAGGATCGCTTTGCGTATTCTGGAGGTTTTCGATTTGATTATACGCACCGGTTGAATGCCGACCATTTGATCAAAACCGGAATGCAAATCGACCGAACTCAGGCTGTGAACAAAACCCGCCTATCGGTCTTTCTTCGAGATGGCCTTGGCGATCCCACGGGGAATGTCATTGCCCGCAACGCAGATAATCGAACAATTGGTTGGAGAGAAGAATTTTGGATCCAAGACCAGTGGACTCCTTGGGACCAATGGACCTTCAATCTGGGGATTCGGTTCGACCAGATTCAGGCGCTAACCAACGATGGGCAGATCAGTCCACGATTAGGAGCCACTTACGCGCTAACACCTCGTCATGTCTTTCATGTCTTTTATGGAAGGTTGTTCACCCCACCGAATCTTGAGGCCGTGCCCTTTCTACAGCTCAATACCATAGGAACCACGGCAGAACCCGAAAACCTTACAAATCGTACAGTGGAACCGGAACGAGCTCATTATTTTGAAGTGGGATCGTCGCATGCCCTGGGTAATTCGATTATCCTCGAACTCACGGGATATTATAAACTCAGTAAAAATCTTTCAGATGCCGGGCAGTTTGGAACTACCCCTATGTTGAACTTCTTTGCCTTTAAACGTGGTTGGCAACGGGGATTTGATTTGGCCATACAAGCGAAATTTTCCGATCAATTACATGGGCGAGGTAATGTGGGCTGGGGACAATGCCGGGGTAAGAAGCTTCAATCCGGTTACTTTTTGCTCGAACAGGATGAAATTGATGATATCAACACCTCCAGTGGAGTGTTTTGTGATCATATGCAATTAGTGACCAGTTCGGCCATCTTGACCTATCGTCCTTTTCCGCATACGACCGTTACCGGGCAGATGTTATTTGGGTCGGGTTTGCGAACGGCCGATCCTGGTGGAAAAACCAATTCCACGCATAGTGCCTCCCATACCACTTATAATTTTTCCATTGATCAGGTGCTTTCCCTGTGGGATGGCTATAAAGTCGTGTTGGGCTTTGATATGATCAATATTCTTGATCAGCAGGTTTTTCTCAATCAAGGGGAGGGGAGTATTGGTTTAGGAGTATCACATGCCAATATGCCTCGTTCATTTTTCTTTCGTGGGCAATTCTTTTTTGGAGGATAAGTGTTGCCGGGAACGGAAGTTATGAGCAAATTCTATAAAAGAAGACGCCAAGCAGGCTGTATAGGTCTTTGGCTTTTAATGATCGGGGTCATATTGACCTTTTCAGTCGGAGCAGAAAATTCTTCCGATATCTCAACGCATCATTCAGATCATGATGAAGATGCTCAGATCGAGACGCTTCCCATGGTCCATGTTCATGGACTTCGGTTGAATAAAGACCAGCAACAAGGACCTGTCCCCCAGAAGACGCCTTGGCCGACCATCCCCCCTTCCTTGGAGGGGAAAGAGTTGGATGACTGGTTAAAGGCCAGAATTCTTGTCTCAAAAGCTGGGGAACCTACCGTCGTTATTCTTCAACCAGCTTCGCATCGTGAATTAAATCTCATGAGTTTGGACGCTCTTAAGCGTTGGACCTTTCTTCCTCAAATGAACGGCGATCTCCCGGTAGATGGGGAAGTGAATATCCGTGTGCATTTCCGAACTAAATAAGACAATGCAACTTGGAAAAAGTCGACGTTTCTTCAAGCCAACATTGTGTGACAGCGATGGCCGTAGGAGCAATCAACCTCTGAGATGAATGCCTAGAGGAGCATGTTGTTCCGAGCCAGGGTTCTCGTTGTTCCGGTGTTAGCTGAGATAGTTTCGATGTTAACCGGCTATCACAATCACTAAGGATGATTATTGTTATTTGGTTTTTAGTTTTTATTTCGTAAATTCAAAACCTATATAGACTTTTCTGACGAAGAAGCATAGTCTATTCTGCCTTATAGATTTTCTGAGTCACTGCGTTTTTTGCCCTTCCGAGGAGAATATATGGGTGTCTGTCGGTTTGGGGGTCGCCCAATTCTTCACGTTTTCTTCTCCTGGTTTCCTTCGTCTGTTTTTCTTAAATTGGCCATTGAGGCAATTCATGCGGCCTAAAGGTGCAAGGGCAGGCATGATACTAGTCTGGTTGGGACTCTTGTTATTGATCGTGACAGGTGTCACCGTATATAGCTTGTACACTAAGGCCCTTGAAGCAGAAGGAAAGCACCTGGCATTCTTGGTGGAAATTCACGCTCATCATCTTGAAACTATTTTATCAATTTCTCCGTCAACATTAGCGGTGCCAAGCGGCAATTTATCCCCACAAGCTTCAGAACTTTTGTTTCTCAAAAATTCATCATCCTCGTTTAAAAAAGAAAATAAAATTTCACTTGTTCAGATACTTCCCGTTTGGTTCAAGATAACCCCATTTCCAGGAACTCCCAAAGAGCCCGTTCCCGTCATTCAAAAGACTGTCAACCCGCAGATTCTGCCAGTGGAGCCTTTAGAAGGCTCTCATGCATTCATTGGGAGTGACCAGTATGGTCGCGAAGAGCTTGTTGTTCGTTCAGCTGTCAAAGGCACGCCTTATTGGGTTCTGGGTGTACAGGATTTAAAGGACGTTCAACGTCCTTTTGTGAAAGCGGGCTTAATGGCCTGCTTTTTCCAGGGAACTATTCTTGCCGTGGGATTTTTTGTTTTGAAAGGCTCCAAAGCAACTACCGAAGAAGAACTCAAACGCCGTGAGGCGAAAATTCGGGCGATTGTAGCTTCAGCAGGTGAAGGGATCGTGACGTTTAATGAATTTGGTCTCATCGAATCATTTAATGAAACCGCGGGGAAGATGTTTGGTTATAAGGAAAAGGAAGTTCTTGGAAAACCGTTTCATCTTCTTATGACTTCAGATGAGTTGGAGAATTGGGATACTTTTCTGACTACCTATCAGCCTTCCGGAATCAAACGAATACCTGTTTCTCTAAAAGAACTAACCGGGAAACGGAGAGACGGTACTCAATTTGTGATGGCATTAACGTTGACGGAAGCGCCGATTTGGGGACACCGTTTTTTTACCGCCATAGTGCAGGATATTACCCAAAGAAAATTGGTAGAGCGCCGTTTATCCGTACAATACGCGGTTGCCCAAGTGTTGGCGAAATGCACCTCTATTCAGGAAGCCACACCAGAAATTCTTCGAGCAATTTGTGAAAGTTTAGGATGGCAATTGGGTACGCTCTGGCAGGTCGATCCTGCTCGTCTCCGGATCAATTGTGTCGAATTTTGGGGAGCACCCACCGATCGGTTTTCTGAATTTATCGCCTTGACTCAAGGGACCTCCTTTGTAAAAGGAGCGGGCTTGCCAGGCCGTGTATGGGAAAAAGGAGATGCGATCTGGATACCCGATTCTGCAAAAGATGCAAATTTCCCCAGGGCTCCCATGGCCGCCAAAGAGGGACTCCACGCGGCTTTTGGATTCCCCATTCGTTTGGGTGATGTCACGTTTGGGGTCATGGAATTTTTTAACAGGGAAATCCAGGAGCCGGATGAAGCTCTTTTACATCAAATGGTTGCCTTGGGGAGTCAAATCGGACAATTTATGCAGCGGATGGAGATGGAAATGTCCCTGCGTGCCCGCGAAGAACAAACTCGGTCAATTCTGGATTCTGCCCTCGATGCCGTGATTGCTTTAGATGAACAAGGGAACATTATGGAGTGGAATCGCCAGGCTGAACAGGTCTTCGGTTGGAACAGGGAAGAAATTCTTGGCCAGTCTCTGGCGGAAATTATCGTGCCTCCTCAATTTCGTGAAGCTCATTCAAAAGGGATTCAACGATATGTGGAATTAGGCGAAAGTCACATTCTGAATACCCGTTTTGAAATGATGGGTCTCCGGCGTGACGGACAGGAAATTCCTTTAGAGCTGGCAATTACTGCTGTGCGATTTAAGGGGCAAGTGATCTTTAATGGATTTCTTCGGGATTTGACTGAACGTCGGCAGGCCGAAGAAGCATTGCTAAAAAGTGAAGAGCAACTTCGACAAGCTCAAAAAATGGAAGCGATTGGGACTCTGGCGGGGGGAATTGCGCATGATTTTAATAATATTCTTTCTGCGATCATTGGGTATACCGAATTGGCAATGTCTCAGGTAGGGGTTAGCAGCAGTATTTTGCCAAAATTACAAGAAGTTTTAAAGGCGGGGTATCGAGCCAAAAATTTGATCAGACAAATTCTCACTTTTAGCCGACAGGATACTTCAGGGAAAAAGGTGATATTTCTTCAGCCGGTGATCGAGGAAGCGTTGACACTGCTTCGGGCCTCTCTTCCGTCAACGATTACGTTGACTCAGGAATTGCAGAGTTCGACCTCTCCCGTTTTGGCAGATGCTACGCAAATTCATCAGGTTATTATGAATTTGGGGGCCAATGCGGAATATGCGATGCGTGAAACGGGTGGCACATTACGAGTGTTGCTCGATGAGGTAAATATTGATGAATCGTCGCCTATGATCCACCATGGACTTGGAGTTGGACGGTTTATGCGACTGCAGGTCATGGATTCAGGATTGGGGATGACCCCGAGTGTTAAAAAACGAATTTTTGACCCGTTTTTTACTACAAAAGATGTTGGAGAGGGAACGGGGATGGGATTGGCAGTGATACATGGGATTGTCAGAGGGCATGGCGGAGCGATTCAGGTCGAAAGCGAAGAAGGGGTCGGTAGTAATTTTATCTTATATTTCCCCAGTTCTGATAAGTCTGTTGGAGACCCTGGCCTAGGCAGGCTTCCGGAAACTTTTTATGGCCAGGGTCGAATTATGTTTGTGGATGATGAGGTCCCAATCACTCGATGGGCTAAAGACATGTTGGAAGAGTTAGGCTATCACGTTGTTATACATACCAATGGTCAGGAGGCTATACGAGATTTTACATTGCATTTCAACGACTATGATGCATTGATTACCGACCAGACCATGCCTGGAATGACAGGAGAACAACTAGCCCAGCATGTTCTGAACATTCGACCAGAATTCCCCGTGATATTATGCTCGGGATTTAGCTATACGATGAGTGAACTCAAAGCAAAGTCCATGGGAATTCGTGCCTATCTTATTAAACCTGTCCTGATAGCTGACTTGGCTCAAACTTTGCTTGAAGCTTTAGGACAATCGATTTCTCACAAAGGCCTTCGTTAAAGAATCGCTCGTTTGTATAAGTCAAGACTTCCTCTAACAGACAGCAAGTCCGGTTCATATTTACGCGGCTACGGTTTTCTCCTTTGCAAACGACAAATGGTACGCTTCCCCGTCAAGCGGACAGTTGGAGAGTAGAGTTTTCGGGAGGAGATCACTATTTCCAGTCCTGGTTCAAATTGGGATGGACAACAAACTGCTTCTTCAACTTCGCCAGTGTTTGATCCAGCCGAATCGCCGCCAAAGCCACTTTGGCCTTAAAGACTGGGAATGATTCCGTCGGAACCTATGAATTTTGTCCAATGAATAGGGTCCACCTCTCTTCTCCAGGCTACCTTTAATGCCAATTTGATTGTATTCGATGAGATAATTCGTATATTTGTGGGTTTGGATATGGGAATTTTTTAAATGTTCGTGTCTGTTAGGTTAGTCCTGTCGGATAATTTTTCAATTTTGTTCTTATGATATTTGTATTGTTGTTTAATGGCCTAGTTTCGTTTGCTGGGAAGTGTTCAAGGAACTCATATGTCAGCATTTTTTTTGATGTCATAACAGGAGTTTCTATGGTTAATTCCTTCTTTTTGACTATTCTTGCTAAAGAAAAACTTCTAACTTCATCAAACGGACAAGAATGATTAAGAGATGGGGCAATGGAATGATCCTTGCCTAGTCTCAAGTCAGAATGATTGACAAGAAAACCAAGGAGGCCTCAATAATGCCCAAAACTAATATGGCGACTATAGTTTCAAATAATCGGGGGGCTGCTATGATGGAATATGCGTTATTGGTATCTCTGGTTGCCTTGACCATTCTTGGAGGGTTCAAAGTGTTGGGCGGGGGAGTCCTTATGGCCTTTTCAGATATCAACAGGACCTTAAATGTTCCAACTTTGGTAGATGACGTCAAAGCCCATTGACAATGATCGGACTCGTGCAAGGAGTTGAAATTTTAACTTTTTCACCGTATTCCTTTCTGCGGCAAATCTTGATTCTAAAAAGAGAATTTCTCCATCACATTGGTAGTTCCATAACTTTTGTGAAAGCCAATTATATTCTTAATGATTGGCTTTTACCCACGTCCCTGCTTTATTTCACATAAAATGCCTTAAGAATCGCAGGGTGAAAGCCGAAAACCTTGGGAAATACTAGAGGGAGGACAGGGTATGGTCTTAAGGTATTCGGCTGTGTGCATGCTATTGCCCATGATTTTTATAGGCTGTGAATCCACAAGTGTTATGCATCGAACAAACGAGTTGACCCCTCCCAAGAATCCCAAGCCGATTTTGACTTCCCTGCAACAAAATCCACGATCGGATAGAAATTCATTGTCCGATCGGATGATTGTTCCCAAAGGCACTCAAACGGAGAAGAGCAACAATCTAAAGATCGCGGATCCATTTCCCACAGTGTACTTTTCTTTTGATAGTTGGGAGGTGAGTTCCGACGTTCAGGATCGGTTGGATGCCACAGCCGGATGGATGAGCCGTTTTCCTCAATATGGACTAACTATTGAGGGTCATACAGACGTTCGTGGGACGGAGAGCTATAATATGGTATTGGGGGCTAAACGGGCACAAGCCGTTAAGGAATATTTGAAAAATTTGGGAATACTCCCAACACGCGTTAATGTTGTTTCCTACGGAAAGGTCCTAATGTTATGTGAAATGGATGATGAGTCCACATGTCATCAGTATAATCGTCGAGCTGAGCTTTTGTTGGAATAATCTTACCGCTGAAGCGAACTATTCTCCTTCTCTAACACTGTTTTTTCAGTGTCTTCCTTCGATTGTAGCTTTTGAGATAATCCTCAATATCGCATTGAGGGATCGTCTTTTTTCCTCATAATGGTTTCCTCCATTTTTTAGAGGTCCGTATTCTCCTACTTTTCTCAATTGGTATCTCTGGTTATCATCCTTTTCCCTTGATTGGTAATATTTGACAATGAAGCTGCAATATGATAATTGCAATACACTTGCAATAGATGATGACTCCCTTGTTGTGAAAATTTAGCAAGGGTTCGGGTAATACGGCTTGACAGATTATGAATGCGGCGGGATTGAAGAAAGGCTTGAAAGCGACCGGACGAAGGGTGACTCGTACCCGACAAGCCGTATTGGGCTTGCTAGAGCGGACCCCCCAACCCTTAAGTGCCACAGAAATATTCGAGCAATTGCAAAAAGAAAACGTGGCGATCGATTTAGTGACTGTATACCGAACGGTTCATGTTTTGAAAGAACTAGGCCTTGTGGCTCAAATTGAATTGCATCATGAAGGACAAGCCAGGTATGAAATAAAAGAAGGTCGGGAGCACCATCACCATATTCAGTGTCAAATGTGTGGGGCTATTGTTGATTTATTACTTTGTCCTCTCAAGAAAATCACAAAATTGATTGAATCGCAAACCAAGTTTGTTGTTGACGATCATACATTGGAGTTCACCGGGCTCTGCCCAAGATGTCAATAAAAATTATGAGCAAACTTGGCATAAAATTGTCTAAAGCCGGCTCCATCACATCATTGATTTGTGCCGTCCATTGTGCCCTGACTCCTCTGGCTATTCTGGCGCTTCCAGTCATTGCCGCCCATTCATGGGATGGGTTGGATGGTATTTTGGGTGGGTTTATGGCCAAAACTACAGAATGGGTGTTTGTTGGAGTAATCGGCGTGTTGGCTGGTTTTGGGTTATTGGCAACCTATCCGCTGCACCGTGACGTTCGCCCTACCATTTTGACGATCCTTGGACTTGCCATTTTAACTGGTTCCCATCTTTGGGTTGAAGCTGGAGGGCTGACTGAAATTGTTTTAGATATTTCTGGAGCCTCGGTAATAGCTGTAGCAGGCTTTTGGAATCGGCGGTTATGTCATCAACTTGGATGCCATACGCACGAGCATTCAACCATGCCTACTGTTTCACCAATTGAACCTATTCCGAACCTACCCTCTAATCCCTAATAGGCAGCGGTTTTTTTGTTTTGTAAAGAAGGGAAAGCAGTCCGGGGCCAGGATAATTCTGCCGGTTGGAAGGCATCCCATTAGCATGTCGGCACGGTGGTTGCCGAAGACTTCTGAATTGTCTCTGCCAGTTCATCCAGTAACTGTTCTGTTTCCTCCCATCCGATACAGGCATCCGTAATGGATACTCCCCACTCCAACGGTTTGCCCGCCTCCCATTTTTGGTTTCCTGGCTTGAGGTTACTTTCGACTAGGAGTCCCATAATTGCCGATTGACCATTGGTAAATTGATTGACGACAGACCGAGCCACACTGACTTGTCTGGTATGGTCTTTTTCGGAATTCCCATGGGAACAGTCAACAAGAATAGGGCGGGGTATTTGTTCCTTGGTCAGGAAATTCATCGCTTCTGAAATATCCTGAGGATTGTAGTTGACCTTTCCGCCGCCGCCCCTGAGAACAATGTGCCGGTCGGGGTTCCCATTGGTTTTAATTACGGAAGTTAGTCCCTCTCCGTTGATGCCAATGAAACTATGCGGGTGCCGAGCTGCAATCATGGCATTGAGCGCGACTTGTAGGCTTCCATCGGTTCCATTTTTTAATCCTACTGGCATCGAAAGACCGCTTGCCATTTCTCGATGGGTTTGGCTTTCAGTCGTTCGAGCTCCAATCGCCGCCCAACTGATCAGATCGGAAATGTATTGGGGGGTAACAGGATCCAAAAACTCTGTGGCGCAAGGAAGTCCCATGCTATTAATTTCAAGTAATAATTTCCTAGCTAAGGAAAATCCTTGTCCGATGTCGCAGGTGCCGTCTAAATGAGGATCGTTGATAAGTCCTTTCCACCCTATGGTCGTTCGAGGTTTTTCAAAGTAAGTCCGAAGAACAATAAGCATTTGATCGTTGACCCGCTCAGCAACGAGTTTTAGTCGTTCGGCATAGGCCATGGCTGCATCATAGTCATGGATCGAGCAAGGACCAATGATAACCAGGAGTCTCATGGAATCCCGTCCATGAAGAATGTCTCGTATGTGTCGACGAGCTTGAAGAATGACAGAAGTGGTCTGCTCCGTGATCGGTAATTCCGCTTTCATGGAATTGGGTGGAGTCAAGGGAGAAATGGTGATAATGTTTTGATTTTCAATACGTTCAGCCATTCTTTCAGTCCTTTAAAAGAGAATTCTTTAGAAAAATAACGTTTTGAGAAAAATTGTATAAAAATTAAGAAAACAGGGTGATTGTAATATTTTGCCTCTTCCTTGAGCAACACTTCAGAGTATAGGGGTCAAAGTAGTAAAAAGAATACGTAGCCGTCTTCATCAAATTCAATGGCAATTTTTATAAATATATGGCCAGAAGGGAACAAGAACAAAAATGGAGCGAAGACGTAATTATGCCGTGGTGTTTATTAAATGGGCTTTTTGTGAGGTAAACCAACGATGAAGATCTTGCCGGCCACCGCTATGCTCGACATTGAATACAAAGCGGATCCCCATGGTAAGGTCCTGAAGAGGCTGTACCCACTCGATTATCCCGTGAAGCTGCGTATAGTGGAATAGGCCTGGTAGACGGCAGGAAAGTTGAACGTTTAAGGAGGAAATTAATGGCCAAGCCGAAATGGGAACTTGGAATTGACATCCCGTAGGGCTGAGATTCACAAAGGTGATGGGCAAAACGGCCGCAATATGACCGGTATCACTCATAGGACGGACTGTACCGGACAAATTCACCAATAATCTGGGTAAGGAGCGGGGTTGGTGCTTGGAGATTTTCGTCGGGGCCTCCAACCGAAGGGTAAAAGGATTTTGATGGACTGCCTGAATGGCGCTTTCAAATTCAAATATGTCGCCATCAATAAACGAACGGCCTTTACAAGGAAGACCGGTGGTCAGATTGTCCATTGCCAGAGGTGGCTGAAGCCCACAAAGCAAGGAATGATCGGGGCCCAGGCCTAGGAGTTGAGCTTGAATTAAAACGGGATCGGGACATACGGCAAGGGTTAACCAGATCAAGTTGGAGCCTAAAGGGAGATGAGTAGTGCCAGACATGAAAGTCTTGTCGGTAAAGTGAATTCATGGTACAGCCAAAAAATAAACGGAGCAATTCGCCCATTCATTAATGGACAGAATTGCACTCTAACGGACAGAATTCCCTAAAAAAATAAAATGAAGATAGGCGATTGGGCTAAAGTTCTTGAACGAGTTTTTCAGCCAATTGCTCTGCCGAAACCGAATATGTGCCATGTTCAATCGAACGTTGGAGTTGGCTAATGCGGTCCTCTCGAATTTCCGGCAGTTCATTCATTTGATTCTGGTAAGTGCTCAAATTCTGACCGTCAGGTGAAAGGTGAATCGAGGATTCCTCTGTCAGAGATTTCTCTGAAGTGGTCATCGGTTTTCTGTCATTCTCTGGTGTTACCTGAGAAGATTCATTGGGAAATCCAGGATTAGAGGGAGAAGGAGTGGGGGGAATGGAAGGAAATGATGACATAACCAATGTCATAAAAGATTGACTATAAATCAATAGTAACAAAAGTCAGGGTGTCATTGGAAAGGGAATGAATTGAAAAGCTTTTTCTGCGGAACCGCTGAGATGTCGAGCATTAAACACTGTATGGGTGAGGAGGCTGGACTGACATGGAAGTTTTTGTCTCCTCTATAATTCAGGACTTAGAAGTTCTAGACCCTGGAGAATTGTGTCGAGTGAGTTTGTTGCTGCCTAGTCATGTAGAAGTGGATGGGCAGGCTTTTCGAATTCAGGATGACATGCGTCCGGGAACGGCCTTTCTCGCAAAACCTTTTGGAGTGCGTACACAGAAATATCGAAGGCGAATGTATACGCGTTCCAATGTGGCGAAGATTCAACCTGGGCTTCTTGAGACGTTTATCAATCATACGCATAAGGACCTCTCGGACACCTCAATTTGGTGGCAATCCGAGGAAGTCCTTGCCTGGAAAGAGAAAAGAACACCCATAGAGATCAAAGTCCAATTGGATCTTGAGGCATCTGTGGCGACCGTGTATGAAAATACGAAAATTTGTAAATCGACAAATCTGAGATTGGAAGACGAGGGAAAATGGGAAGATCTGTCGTTAGTCTGTGTGGCCTTTGGGACTGGAATTACACCATTTTTGGCATACCTCCGATATTGGATCGCTCATCGTCATCGTCCTGGAGGAGAGACAAATGGGGGGGCACTCACACTCATCGTGAGTGCGCGACATTTTTCCCAGCTCATGTGTCATGATGAATTATCGGAAATCGCGAAAACGTTCCCGGAAGATTTTGTTTATCATCCTATACTGACCAGAACCTGGCCGCCGGGATGGGAAGGGATGACAGGAAGGATATTATCGGTGAGTAGGAATTCATCCGAGGATGAACACATTGATCTCTCGAAACTTCTGAAATGTTCTCCGGATCTGGCTCAACGTCATCTTCGTTTGTGTGGCAATGGACTGGCCTGTCGCCAAATAGTGGACGGTTTGGAACAATCCGGAGTGGTCCCGCTCAGTATACGGTCCGAATCGTGGTAATCCCCCAAGCTTTTATGTCGCGGCCCTTGGTTTAACTAGCCGCTGGTCGTTTGATCGAGTCGGGAATGATGACATTCGGTCGTTTCAGCAACCGAATCACCGGACGACCGATGAATGTGTAATGCCCGCAGGTTAAGCAGTGGATGCTCATGGAGGCTAACAATTCCTGTTCTAATTGCTCGAGTTGAACTGTGCGTGATCCGCATTTCGCGCAACGGGGATGGGAGGAAGTTGGAGCCAACGATTGCCCAGATTTCAGAGGGTTGCCTTTTCTCGGTCGTCCTCGCTTCGTGGGAGTTTTGGGCAAGTTTTTCATGACGGGATTCCTCGGTTTAATAGTGAATGACCTCTTAATAAGAAACAAGTCTTATGCCAGCATTAACAGCTATAATCCTGACATAAAACGCAAGAATTTCCTTAAAATAGGCAGGGATCGTAACTATGGATAGGCAAGTTTTACCTGATAGACCAGGTAAAAACAGTGAAGAAAAACAGGCCGTTGTTCGTATTATTGGGTGGAGGAATTCGTGGATGATTTCCTCATGATCGCATTGGCCCTGGCTGTCACGCTTTGGGCTTCAGAGTGTCGATTGGCTTGGTGCAACACTTGGGCATATCGATTGAGGATAAGAGCTAAATCAGGATGATTCGGACCGATTTGATTTTCTTTTAGATCCAACACTCGTTGGTATTGCATGGCGGACTTCTCATATTCCTTCTGGTCTTCATAGTAAGTCGCCAGGCTGTACAGACTGCTGAGGAGAAGGGGATTCCCAGGTGGGAGCGATTCCGCTTGCTTGACCGTCGCAAGGAGATGTTGTTCTACCGATGAAGGAGAGCTCAGGGATGGCGTCGGCTTTGGATGACGCTTATGAGATGGTTGGTGGCTGCAGGCTGAGATGGTCAGTGCAAAGGTAGCGAAGAAGTATATCAACAAACTACGGAACGTGGAGAATTCCTGGTACGGAAAATTCATAGAATGCGTTTCGATTCGATGACAATTGTGAGAGTTCCACATTTTATTTGCTGTGATATGTCCCAAGCAAGTTGAGTGTCAAATTCTTTTTGCAGAGCAAGGAATCTTTCGGATCCAATTATAAGCGGTGAATATGGTCAAAATCTGGTGTTCGATTTCATCCCATGGCTACGGGCATGCGGCACAAGTCATCCCTATATTGAATGAATTGGGCCAACGTATTCCGGATGCAGAAGTCATTTTGCGGACCACCGTGCCACGGGAATTTTTTGAACACAAGTTGCACGGGAATTGGGTGATTCAAGAAAAGCAGCAGGATATCGGATGTCTTCAACAGGGACCTCTGGAAATCGACATCGATGGCACGTGGAAGGCCTATCAACATTTCCATCAGGGTTGGGCTGACAATGTCAAAAAGGAGGCTGAAGCGATTCGGGACAATGAGATTGATTTGGTGATTTCAAATATTTCTCATTTTGGCATTGCCGCAGGGATTGAAGCCGGGCTGCCCACCGTGGCGATTGCTTCTTTATCTTGGGATCAGATTTTGTTGAATCTGAGGCCGCTTCATGCTAGGTGGCAGCAGGACATTCTTCGGGAAATACAAGAGGCCTATGGCCAAGCCTCTCATCTGATTCGGCTTTTTCCGGGCATTGACATGCCGGCTTTTCCCCGGAGTTCGAACGTGGGACCATCGTTTTTGTCCCTTCCTACCAAGACCTCTGACATTCGAACAATACTCTCGCTGAGTCCTGATGATCGATTGGTGTTGGTAGCTTTTGGCGGCGTGCCCTTTGGCCATTTACCGTTAAACGCCCTGCAGGCCCTGGAGGGGTTTCATTTTATCGTTTCCGGGGTTCCGGTGCCTGATGCCTTCACGCGAATATCCTGCTGGGAAAGTCTGAATGTGCCATTTTTGGAAGCGTTAAGCCAATCCGATCTCGTGATGACCAAGCCGGGATACTCCACGATCGTGACAGCCATTCACTATGGGACCCCGATAATTTACGTTCGTCGGGATAATTTCGTCGAGGAAGCCAATCTCGTAGACTATGCTCATCAATATGGTCGAGCGTATGAACTGAGCAGGGAGGATTTCCAATCGGGCTCCTGGGAACACGCATTGATGAGGGTTATGGAACATCCCCTCCCTCGTCTTTCCCCTCCACAAAATGGCGCGAAGAAGGCTACTGATATCTTGAAAACTTTCCTGAATAAGTAGGAAAACGAATGTAGCTGCTCAGGTTCGATCCGGTTCAATCGCAGGATAGGGTTTGACTGTATGGGCTTCTAGCAGATTCGAGAGGGGATAAGAATTCAGGATCCGCTCTTTATAGAACATGCCAATGACTTCAACCTGCTGGCCCATTGATATGAAAGGCGGACCTTGGGTACGGTCGTGAGTGCCGAATACCGTGAGAAATTGGGTTCCTTCCGTTAAGCGAAATACAAAATGTTCCTTGAGCTGAGTTTCGTCGAGATGTAATTCCGGTTGTTTGATGACTCCTCTAATTGTAATGAGTTGTTGATGGAATCGTTGAGGGTCTTCCAGAAGCGTTGAAATAGATATAGGAATGGGAGAAGAATGAGCCTTTCTAGCCACGTGCAGGATATTCTGAGGGGGTGTCATAAAAAAGCTTTTCGTGCTGTGAGACTCATGAGTTACCAAAGGGACTTGATTGGGTGAAAATGGATTTTGGCTAATGGACGGGAAGGAATCCGCCAGCATCATAAGCACCAATGGGGCGGAGAGAATACGTGTTTGAAATATCGACATGGATTGAGGTTGTCGGATTCTGTCGGTTTAACTGTCATCACTTACGGGAATGAAATAATTCAAATGGAATAAGGGTCTGAACAATGGCGACATTAAATTATTATGCGGTCCTCGGCGTATCACCGCAAGCCTTGCAGGAGGACATTAAAAAAGCCTACCGCAAGTTAGCACTGGAACATCATCCCGATCGAAACCAAGGAAATCGAAACGCCGAACAAAAAATTCGGGAAATCAACGCCGCCTATGAAATTTTAGGGGATCCTGACGCCAGAAAAACCTATGATCGTTTGCGGTTAGGTCAGATGGATAGCCCCAATCGGTATCCGGAGGATGTCGAGACTCAAGAGAGTGTTCCCCCTGCGGTGGTCGTGGAACGAATGGAAGGGACCCTCCGCGATGAGGCTCGGAGAGAAATGTTGCGAATCATGATGAGTAAAAAGGAATTCATTAAACAGGAATTGGCCCTTATCCGTGAACGGGTGATTCAGCGGCAGGGTTATGACACCTTTGAGGAGCTTGTGGTGACGGCACGGGCGGAAGAAGGCATTGATGGCCTTGTCACAGAGGAAGTGCAAAAACGAAAAACTAATCTTGTCGATATTGCGGTAGAAATGGTTCGGAGTGGTGCTCCGGGATGGATTAAGAGTGATGCCGAACAATCCCAAGTGAGGGATATGCTTGATCAGGCCTATCGTGCCGGATGGCGGGATGGCTATGTCCAAGCCTGTGAATTATTTTATGAACGACGATAAGTTTGATTTCCCCGGAGCCTGAACGTCTCCGGGGGGGGGGAATCTTGGGACCGAGCTTTTTTCCGGACCGGCTTTTATCGATCAAAAGGAGTTCGAGAGTCTTGAAGCGTGCTGGTGCCGGGTTTTTGATTTTGTCGGATGTGATCCGCTAACGTCTGAGCTTCCTTGGACAGTGTCACACGGTCTTGTACTGCCGAGGACGTTGCCTGCACTTTTCTCTGATCCTCGTCGTCCTTATCGGTCTTTTGGATTGCCGATATTGGTCGGTTGTTTGAAGTTAACGGTTGTAAGACTTGTGCATGCTGTTCCGTTTCTACCCCTGAAACAAACATAACCCACCCCCAATCTTGAGCAGCCCTGTAAATGATTGTATTTGCCTATCTTCGTTTTCGGCATAGCTCTTAAAAGCTTGCGACAACCAAAGCTTTTGGCCAAGAATTGCAATAATTGGACAGCAATCTTTCAGAATGTCATGCAGAAATGGAGGCTTATGCCCTGGAATCAGGAATGACCACAAGGAAAATAGAAATCATGATTGACGGAAATTTTATGAAATGAGCGGAATAGGGAAGGGGTGTTAACCGGGAATTTCTCGAATTTGAATGGAATCGACCCGTTGTTGGGCCAACACGTCTGAGATAATTACAACCTTTTCTCCGGGTTGGAAATGTTCACGGCTTTTTAAGATTCTGAAGGCGGTTTGCAACGTTTTTTCTGGGTCTGAGCTAAAATCGATCCTGAACGGATACACTCCTCGATTGAGAGTCATGGTCCTGCGGGATTGGCTCCCATTCGTGAAGGCATAAATATTAGTGGAAAATGGACGACAATTTGAGACGAAGTCCGCCATGATGCCTCGACGAGTCATTACGACAATCCCTTTGGCCCGTAACCCTTCGGCAAGCTGGACGGCGGCAATGGCCAACTGCTGTTTGTCTGTGGTCAGTTTTAACTGTTTCGCAAACTGTAATCCCCGAATCGCTTCGGTTTTGATGGAAATTTTTCGGAGATATTCAATGCATTTCAGCGGATATTTTCCCACTGTGGTTTCTCCGGACAGCATGACCGCATCGACCTCTTCATAAATGGCATTGGCCACGTCCGTGACCTCGGCGCGCGTGGGAATGGGATTGTGAATCATGGACTCCAGAAGATGGGTGGCCACAATCACGCGTTTGCCGTATTCCGCGCAGAGACGGACAATTCTGCGCTGCACATTCGGCAGATCTTCCAGGTTGATTTCCGCCCCTAAATCTCCTCGAGCAACCATAATGCCATCGGACTCATGAATAATTTCTTCCAGATTTCGAACGCCTTCCTGATCTTCAATTTTGGCAATAATTTTTACCTTCCGGATTTTATTGCCCATAAGCTGTTTCAGTTGTCGAATATCCCCGGCTTCCCGAACAAAGGAAAGAGCAATAAAATCCACATCCGCGGCTAAACCGAATGCAATATCTTTCTCGTCCTTTTGCGTAATCGCCGGGAGATTGACGCGAATGCCGGGTAAATTGACGTGGCGTTTGCTTTTCAAGACGCCTCCATCAAGGACCCGGCACTGCATGAGGCGATCCTGTTTTTCCAAAACCTCGAAATTAATCAACCCATTATCCACCGTAATCTTATCTCCGACATTCACGGTCTCCATCAAATCGGCGTAGTTGATGTGTATGGAGCTTTCCTCCACATCCATAGGCCCACGCGCAGAGATCGACACGACCGTGCCTTGCTTGAGGTTGAGGTCAACCGACAAATCTCCTGTACGAATTTCAGGGCCTTGGGTATCCAAGAGAATCGGAATAGGAAATGGAACTTTGGTGTTAAGCGTCTTAATATATTTGATCACCTTGGCATGGGATTCATGGGTACCATGGGACATGTTCAACCGAACGATATTCATGCCGGCGTCATACATCTTCCGCAACATGTCATAGGATTCTGTCGCCGGCCCGATCGTACAAATGATTCGTGTTTTTTGCATAGGAATACCTGAAATTGATTATCGCGAATTTTGATATTATGGCAAATGAGATAATGGAGGCGAGTGTAGGCCGGATGAATAACGTCAAAACTGCAGCCATATTCCGAAACCCCTATGCTCTAAAATTTGATAGATACCGAGCCGGACAGATTCATGGCTTTTTCTGAGCTAAACCTTCTCTGCAAGGAGAGGTAATAAAAGTGGGAAGGCTTCAGAAGCCGCCTGTGATTTCCGTTCTGGTTTGTGTGTTTACTGAAAATTCTAAACACATTAGTATAAAATACTTCCCTTTCTGCAGTTTGAAGGCTACGTGCAGTGATGTGTTCTAACGGTTGAGGTGATGAGATGACGGCACAAACGGAGAATTTGGAATTTGTGAACATAGAAGGGCTTTTATCGTACGGCCAAGCGATTGCCATGCGTCCACCCATGGAAGGGGCTGAGACTCCTCTCCTTCGGCAACATCAATAGAGCGTCTGCAACGTGTGCCCGAAGCCATGGCGGCGATACAAGTCTTTGTTCGGGCAGCTCAAGAGAATTTTGTCAATGCCGCGGCATACCGGACAAGCCAGACAAGAGCTGATTCAGCAAGCTTGCCGGGAGATGAGTTGGTGTTCTTCGCGGCCTGGAACCGTCCTCGCCCAAGGCGAGCTGTCGCCCTTATTCCGGGCCTCGATCGGGGCTACAAAAAACCCATAAGGCGTCGGCCCGTGGCGATCGTGCCGCGCGAGCACATGACCCCAAATTTGGCCGAAGGTCGGATCGTCCTGGACATCGGCAACGACCGGTACTGGTTAATGCCAAAAGATTTAAGCGCCCGCACCTTATTGTTCACGATGCGGCATGGAGTCTCTCAAATGGACAGTAAGAAATTTCGTGTGGGTTGCCGGTTTCGGAACGTCCTTGATCCCGAGCGGTGGAATTCCCAAAGCCGATGCCATTGGTACCGCTCTTGCCAAAACCTTAGGCCTGGTCGGCAAGCAACTAGACTTCCTGCAACTACATAATTACTTGGATCCGGAAGCCTTTGTGCATATGGTGAGCAACAGCCCCAATACACGCCAACTCTTTGAACGAGTGGTGTCCATCCTGTCTCCCGGGAAAGCCACACTCACGCGACCCATTATCGAAGCGGCGTTGGAATCGCAAGACTTCGGTTGGGCCACCGGCATCGAAAAAACCGTGGAAGTTGAAGAAGCCGCCAGGGCCTTTGGGGTGGATACAAAGACCGCACAGCGTTTAATTAAACATCCGCTTTACAGTTATCCCGGAGGCCATTCGTTCTTCGAACTCTATGTGGAATTGGTAGATGGGTTTCATCAACTGGGGCAAGACCATCAGGGAAAAGTATTGTGTTTGTATACGCACAGCTCGACCTTGCGGGCTCTGTTAATTTTCCTGGATCCTCGTCCATTCAGCGAGGCCTTCTCGGAATTCGGTGCTTATAAAGAAGGGCAGGACAACGTCGTCCTCCTCACCTATGAACATGGACAATTGTCCGGATATTCCACGGCCGTCGGTCTTTCAGAAAAAGAACGGGCGGTTCGTGAGGCCTGGATGACGGTGGAACAAGACCGTCGTGCGAAAGTCATCTTGAAACCTCGAACAATCCGGCGGATTGTGGCCTTGGTTTCCGGGGGAGATTTTGCCGGAGCCGGTGCGGCATTGAAGGAACTCCGCGTCACAGGCAACCGCTTGGGGCTCGAAGTGCATTTCGTGCAGCACGGATTTCTGGGATTGGCCAACAACTGGATTAACCTGGTGACGGAGGAGGACACGCGCGGCATGAGCAATCATGCCAGCAGCCCGATCGGCAGCAGCCGGTTTGAGGATTTTAAAGATGAGGAGGTTCAACTGGCTGCCATTCATCATCTCAAACCGTTCATGGAGGACGGGGCGTTAATCGTGCTGGGCGGGGACGGCAGCATGCGCGGGGCTCGTGCCATCTATGAACGGTTTGGGATACAGGTGGTGGGGATTCCGGGTTCGATCGATGACAATATCGCCGGCACTACATCACTCGGAGTTCAGTCGGCTGTCTCGCTGGCCAACCAATCCATCGAATCGCTCAAAGCCACCAGTGCCGCTATGGGAAGCGTCTTTTTCGTGGAGGTCATGGGCGCAGGCTCCGGTCATTTGGCCTTAATGTGTGCGTATCAGGCACGAGCCGAGGGCTTGTTGGTCAACGAACATCCGGACCCTAACGCGTATATCGAGGAGGTCATTTTGGGGACGCTGAAACAAACGCTAGGCGTTCGGAATAAAAGCCATATCATTATCGTGGCCGAACGCACGCCGCACCAACATCATCCGGAGGGGGGAGTGCATGGCCTGGTGGATTATGTCGGCGGCCGGATATCTCAGTGGACCCATTTGCAAACACGAACCGGACACTATCCCCTTTCCGTGGCGACCAAGGCTACGATCCTGGGTCATACTCTCCGGGGCGCTTTTCCAACCCCGGTGGACAAAACCATCGCCCAACTTTTTGCTTACGAAGCTATCCGCCGATTGATCGAACAACCGGAACAGGTCATCGGCTGCATGTTAGCCTATCGAGAGCCCGGCACCATACAACCCATTCCTCTACATGCGGTGGCTCCGAAACCGTTTGATTGGGAACTCTTCGCCCGCATGCATGGCACCGAATTGGTTTAGCATATTAACAAACTTTTAGGAATTAGGATCAATCCGGTCACTTATGATGAAGCATGGGGGGAAATTTTTGGTATTCGGTCGGTGATGAGGAAAATTTAGAAAATCTATTATATTACATCCATCCCGGCTCTCATGATTGACCCAGAAAGGCTGTTGGTTCACAATGACGGAAGGAAGAACCCAGAAATTTACACCCATCACCGTCAATTCTCGCCAAATGGATGGAATACCCACATTCTAGGCCTCCGCACCCAGTCGCCACCATTGTGGCAATGATGGCAGACGGCTTGGGCAAAGAAGAGATTTTGAATGCCTATCCGGATCTTTGCTCGGGAGTTATTCGCGAAGCCTTGAAATATGCGACTGAGGCGGTCCGCGAGCGGGAACTGCCTCTCACTGCTCAACCATGTGGTTCCTTGCCGATAATGCGCTATCTTTACTCATTACCGAGGGATTGAAGGAAGCTGGTTACGATGCCGTCCATTTGGCCAACGAAGGCCTGATCGTCAACTGACGTTTCTCCTGTCAAATCTCACTCAAGTCGCTTAGGCGCTTAGATTTTCGTCATCATTCCGAATTCATAACTTAGGATAGATGGTGTGCGTGGGAGGTCTCATGTGTGATTGCGAGACCTGACCCTATTTTATTTCGAAAACTATTTCAATTAGTATAAATAGGGAAATTTTATACTGAGGTACATTGCAGTACCGTAAATCGGGAGGGAAAGAAGCAGGTGGCGAGTAGGTTACCCTGATTTATTACTGCAAGGCCTGCCCCCTTTACAAAACCTCCGCAATGCCACATGCGTAAGCTTATGGATGAAGTAGCTCCGCCAAAGGCGGACAACCGAAGGTTGAACTTCTAGGAAAGATACTACGGGCGTAAGCCCGTAGAGGTTCATTTGAAGCTATGGAGAAAGGAAATGATTGTTTATAAGTATCGGGGCTGCAGTCGGCAAACCTGGGAGCTGCTTCTTAACCGCAAACTCTACTTTGCGCAGCCTTCTCAACTTAATGATCCTCTCGACTCCACGGTAGACATTTCGGCCGAGTATCAGAGGGCCCGGGAAAGTATTGTCAATTCTGACACGGACGGCTCTATGTTATTCCTAATGTCCTTCCTGGGAGAATATTACTTCTTTGAAAATAAAGAATCTGGGCAGAACCTTAGCCTACACGAGGCAATTCCCCAATTCATAAGTCCGTTGGGAATCCTTGCTTTCTCGAAAACCTCGACCGACGCACTTCTTTGGGCACATTACGCAGATGGTCATCGAGGCCTGTGCCTTGGCTTCGACGCAAACGAACTTTCAAACGAACCTTCATGGAAAGATGTTTTTATCAAAGATGAAATCTCTTATTGGGACACACCACCATATGTAGATGTATTTCAGTCTTTGGCAGAAAAACTTCGCATGTACCTTGCCCCATCAGGTGAGATAGCTTGGCCCGAAAATGCCCGGGAAACATTCAAGGAAATTTACATAGAAGCGCTGATTCGCAGCAGTCTGCTCGCCAAGTCCAACAATTGGGAGTACGAACAAGAATACCGAATGATCTCCGCAGCAAGCGGAGAGCTCTCATTTCCTCCCACAGCATTGAGAGAAGTAATCAGGGGAGCGAAAATTGCCGCCTCGGACGAGGAGACTCTGAACAACATTTTGTGCCACCCGGATTATGCTCATGTCCAGAAGCGTGCCGTGCGGAACTTCCCAGGAAGTTTTGAGTTCGGCTTGGTCAACTAGCCGAGGGGTAGGAAGGGAAGTGGGATCAGGTCTTGAGATGCCATAGCAATTTCTTCCTTACACTTCCGTGATGGCTGGCCCACTTCGTCTTGAATTTCCTGGCGCGTTGTACCATGACACCGCCCGTGGCAACGCGCAGGCCGACATCTTTCGCAATGATGCCGACCGGGCCATGTTTCTGGACGTCTGTGCGCACGTCAGTCAGCCGTTTAATTGGGTCTGTCATGCTGCATCACACACTCCCTTAGAACCCAGATAACTCAGGTACGAGAGCTGGTCCAAGTGCCGAGACCCGGCAAGTCCTCAAAATGGTATTATCAACTTTAGCAACCCTTAGAATTTTCCGGTTGCCAGCTAGTAGTTGGCCCTGGTGGTATTGATCACCCAGTCCGTCAGACCCCGCTCATCTTGACAATACCGTGCCCTGTGTAAGGCTACGTCATATCCGGACAAAAATTTCGAGGTACGGATTGACGCCGAAGCTGATCGCTCATTCACTCAAAAGCAGACTGGAAAACATGACAACAGATTGTCAGAAAAGACCCTGGAACAAAACACTGGCCATTTGGGCCTTCGCCGTGATTGTACTGGGTGTCATTTTTTCCGCATGCACAAATGAGAGCCGTCAGGATGGTATTCTGGAAATCAAATTTTGGGCTATGGGCCGTGAAGGGGAGATCGTTCCTGATCTGCTCGAAGAGTTTGAGGGTGAGAATCCCGGTGTTCGTGTTCTGGTCCAGCAGGTTCCCTGGTCGGCGGCACATGAAAAGCTGTTGACGGCTTTTGTGGGAGACTCACTGCCTGATGTCGCCCAGATGGGCAATACCTGGATATCGGAGTTTGCGGCGCTTAATGCCCTTTCCAGGCTGGATGAGTTGGCCAAGGCGTCTCCCGTCATTGAAGAACAAGATTATTTCCCTGGGATCTGGGCGACGAACCGAATTGACGATTCCTTATTCGGCGTGCCCTGGTATGTAGATACGCGGCTGCTCTTTTACCGGCAGGATATTCTCAGAAATGCCGGGATTGGCCGTCCTCCCCGCGACTGGGCTGAGTGGATGCAGGCGGTAACGGCGGTGAAGCAACATGTGGGTGAATCCAACTTCGCGCTGTTCGTGCCGGTGAATGATGTTGAAATGCAGGTGTCCCTCGCGCTTCAGCAAGATGTGCCGTTGCTGCGGGAGGGTAATCGGTATGGCAATTTTTCCAGTCCCGAACTGGTGGCCGCCCTTGATTTTTATCTGGACTTTTTCCGCAAGGGGCTGGCACCGGCATCCAGTGAATCCGCCATTTCCAATGTGTGGGATGAATTCGCTCGGGGTTACTTTACGTTCTATCTGACCGGTCCCTGGAATATCGGCGAATTTCGCCGCCGGTTGCCTGCCGATCTGCAGGATGACTGGATGACGGCCATTCTGCCGGGACCATCGGGTCCGGGTGCCTCGACCGCCGGCGGTTCGAGTCTGGTAGTGTTTGAAGACTCAGCACATAAGGATGCGGCCTTCCGGCTTGTTGAATTCCTTTCCCGTCCCGATGTTCAGCAACGGTTTTACGAGTTGAGCGGCAATCTGCCGCCGCGGCGGGCAAGCTGGGGCGGAGACCGTCTTGAATCGGATCCGTATGTCGCGGCATTTAGAGAACAGCTTGAGCGCGTGCTTCCGGCACCGAAAGTCCCTGAATGGGAACGCATCGTGCAGGAATTGCGCACGGTGACCGAGCGTGCGGTTCATAAACAATGGACGGCAGCCGAAACGGCGCGTGAACTGGACAGCCGGATCGATCGCATTCTTGAGAAGCGTCGTTGGTTGCTGGCGCAGAATAGAGGAGGGGAATCGTGAAACCGGCCGTGGCGGGCTGGTTGTTTGCCGGTCCGGCGCTGGCGATCATTGCCGTCTTTTTCTTTCTGCCGGTGCTGGCTGCCTTGGCCATCAGTCTGACCGACTTTGACATCTATGCCCTGGCCGATCTTTCCAACCTGCGGTTTGTGGGTTTCCAAAACTATATCGAGCTGTTGCAACGGCCGCTGTTCTGGCAGGCCTTGGGTAATACGCTGTATTTTGTGCTGGTCGGTGCGCCTCTGTCGATCCTGCTTTCACTGGGGGCGGCTCTACTGCTGAACGGGCAGATGGTGCGATTCAAAGGGTTTTTCAGGACCGCGTTGTTCGCGCCGGTGGTGGCGACGATTGTGGCGGTTGCCGTCATCTGGCGGTACCTTTTGCAGACCCGCTATGGGCTCATTAACTATTCACTCGAGGCGTTGGGTTTGCCTGTGGTGGACTGGCTGGGCGATCCGCATTTTTCCATGCCGGCCATCATTCTTTTTGCGGTCTGGAAGAACTTCGGCTACAACATGATCATTCTTCTGGCTGGCCTCCAGGCGATACCCGGCGATTTGTATGAGGCGGCACGGATTGACGGGGCCAATGCCCGGCAGCGTTTTATCCATGTCACCCTGCCTTCCCTCATTCCTTCTCTGTTTCTCGTCGGAGTGCTGACCATGGCCGGATACTTCCAATTGTTTGCCGAACCCTATGTGATGACTCAAGGTGGACCGGTCCAGAGCACGCTCAGCATCATTTATCTGATGTATGAAGAAGGCTTCAAGTGGTGGAGTCTGGGCTCGGCATCTGCCGTGGCCTTCATTCTGTTTGTGTTTATGATTGTGGCAGCCGTTGGCCAGCTTGTAGTCATGCGCCGGTACGGAAGCGGAGTGTAAGCCCTTGAGTAACCTATGGAAAGGATCGGGGGTGAATGTCGGCCTGTCTGTCCTGGCCGTGTTTGCCGTCGGCCCGTTGCTGTGGATGCTGAGCGTGTCCTTGATGGCGCCGGGAGAAGCCAGTAGTTTTCCCCCGCCGCTGTTGCCCGATCACCCGACACTCGACAATTATTTGAAGCTCTTTGAATATTCCAGCATGGGAAGGAACTTTTTGAATTCCCTGTTTGTCGCAACGGCGGCCACATTGTTGTCGGTCACATTCAATGTCTCAGCCGGGTATGCCTTTGCCAAACTGGAGTTCAAGGGGCGGCACCTGCTGTTCCGTTGGCTTCTGAGCGCTCTGGTCATTCCGGCGCAAGTTTCCATGATTCCGCTGTTTCTGATGTTAAAAGGGATGGGGCTGGTCAATAGCTGGATCGGTGTGCTGATCCCTTTTGTCGCCAGTATCTTCGGTATCTTCCTGATCCGGCAGTATGCGCTTTCGATTCCGACGGAACTGATCGAATCGGCCCGGATTGAAGGGGCCGGCGAACTACGAATTTTTTGGTCAATCGTGTTGCCGTTGCTGACGCCTATTCTGATTACCCTGGGGCTGTTTACCTTTCTGGCGGCATGGAACGATTTCCTATGGCCGCTGATCGTGCTGACCGACAGCGACAAATATACCCTACCGATTGCGCTGGCCTCTCTGTCGCGAGAGCATGTGCAGGATGTCGAACTGATGATGGCCGGTGCGGTTATCACCGTGACTCCGGTCCTGGTGCTGTTTCTGGCGCTTCAACGGTTTTATATGAGCGGAACTCTTTCGGGCAGCGTCAAGGGATGAGATATGCCCGGTGGATCTCATCCTGTTTGGTTGCTGGAATGTTATGCGTATCCATTGCCGTTAGCGCGGATGGTGAGCAGACCGCCTCCGGTGCTTTCAGGTTGCTCGACGGGTTTGAACGGGTCGAAGAATGGCAGGCAGGCGCCACGGAAGACTGTGACGCGGAGGTTGGCAGGACTGATGGCGCAACTGGCCATGCGCTCAAACTTTCGTATGAATTCCGTGCTGCCGGTGTCGCCTATGTTCGTCGAGGAATTCGGCTTGATTCTCGAATAATTTCGAGATGATCTTTCAAATCCGGGGAAGGCCCCGCGGTCGACCTTTGAAGTGAAGCTGATCGATAAAAGTGGCTTGAATGTCTGGTGGAAGCGGTTTTCCGATTACGAATTTCCTGATGACTGGGAAACCATTCGCCTCCGGCGCAACGATATCAGTTTTGCCTGGGGTCCGATCCAGGACCATACTCTGAAAACTATCGCTAAAATCGAGTTTGTGGTTGTTGGCGCAACCGGTGACAAGGCTTCCGTCGAGTTCGATTCCCTTGAAATACGGCCGCTTCCCGAAGTGCCCGTCGTTCTTCCTCCTGTCGTGGCGAAAGTCGATGGTGTTTCAGTTTCTGCTATAGTTGACGGCAATCCAAAAACAGTCTGGATCATCGAGAAAAGGACAGCTTTTACGTTTGATCTGGGCTATTCACGCGAGCTTGGCGGCCTGATATTGCGATGGGTCGACGGGCAGGTACCGGAAGCTATGGAATTGGCACTTTCCGAGGACGGAACGGAGTGGACCGTGACGGACTCGAAGCAATATATCGGTCCCCCATCGACAGCCGGAATCACCGCGTATCTGCGTATGCCAAACGCGTTCGGTCGTTACGTTCGCCTTTCCGTCACACCGGCATCCGGGCGCCGGGCTGGCCTGATGGATGCGACGATCGAATCACAGGAATTTGGAAAAGACGATAACCGATTTTTGTTGTTCCTAGCCGGAGAAGTCCAAAAGGGATCATACCCGCGCAGCTTCTTTGGTGAACAGGTCTACTGGACCGTTGTCGGTGTTCCCCAGGGCGGCCGGACCGCCATGCTGTCGGAAGATGGCGCCATCGAACCGGGACCTGGGGCATTCTCGATTGAACCGTTTGTAATCGAAGGTGGGTCCGTACTGAGTTGGGCGGACGGCGAGCATCATCACAGTCTAATGGACGACTATCTGCCCCTGCCGCGAGTGCGCCGGTCCCATGAGGGACTTTCACTGGATATTCGTGCACATCGTCCGCCGATTTCCGCCGGCAGGAAAGGCGAGCAGGACGGCGACGACCGCGATGTGGTCACCCGATACCGTTTAATGAATACCGGGACGATTCGGCGCAACCTCACACTGGCCCTTGCCGTTCGTCCGATGCAGGTCAATCCGCATACACAGACGCTGAATCTCATGGGAGGTGCCAGCAGAATTGAACGGATCGGCTGGGATGGTGCAGCGTTTCAGGTAAATGATATTTGGATTGTGCATCCGGGCGAGAAGCCGGACGACGTTTCCCTGACAGATTTTGAACGGGCTGGTTTTCCACATGTGCACAATGCCGTCACGCGCACGGATGCACAGAGCATTGAAACTTCCGGAGGTTTTGCCTCCGGCGCCATGTTTTTTCATGTTGATCTGGAGCCGGGTGACATTCGTGACGTCACGGTCGTGACGGTGCTCGGGGATGGTAGCGAGCGTGCTCCCAATTTGAACCGGGAAGCCATCGATGCGGCAGAAAAAGCGGCAGCCGATGAATGGCGAGAGGTCCTTAACCAGGTGGACATTTCCGGCCCTCATGTATCCATGCCGGTTCTTCATGCTCTGAAAACCGCGTTGGCTCATATGCTGATTACGCGCGAAGGGCCGTCGCTGCGTCCGGGGCCCCGTTCCTATGCCCGTTCATGGATACGTGACGGGGCGATGATGAGCGAAAGTTTCCTGCGTCTTGGCCATAATAAACCAGCGATCGATTTTGCACGTTGGTATGCGCCATACCAATTCTCCAGCGGCAAAGTTCCCTGCTGTGTGGACAAACGTGGCGCGGATCCGGTTGTGGAGAATGACAGCCATGGAGAGCTGATATTTCTGATCGCGGAAATATACCGGTACATCGGAGATCGTGCCTTTGCCGAAGCCATGTGGCCTTATGCGGACAAGGCCGCTGCCGTCCTCGATGAACTTCGGCGGTCGGAACGGACGGCACGGAACACGCAAGGTGACCGCGTGGCCCTCTATGGTCTGTTGCCGCCTTCGATCAGCCACGAAGGCTATTCGGATCAACCGGCCTATTCATTCTGGGATAATTTCTGGGGTCTGAAAGGCCTGAGGGATGCCGGGTTTGTTGCCGATGAATTGGGGCGCACGCATCGCGCAGCCGAAATCAGAGCGAATGCGACCGAATTTGCCGGAGACATTGGGGCATCTGTTCGTCTGCTGGGCAAAGAACTCGGACATGTTCCGGGAGCAGCCGACCGGAAGGATTTCGATCCGACATCCACCACAATTGCGCTTTCGCCCACAGGTGCGGCAAGAGCTTTGCCCAGGGAATTGCTGATGGCCACGTTCGAAAAAGCCTGGTCCGAATTTGTGATGCGGCGCGATGGTCATAAGGCATGGAAGGTTTATACTCCTTATGAATTCCGTCAGGTAAGCGCGCTCGTGCGCCTGGGAGAGTTGGAGCGTGCTCATGCTCAGTTGGATTTTTACATGAAGGACCGCCGCCCGATAGCATGGAACCAGTGGAGCGAGGTGATCAGCCGAGATGAGCGGGATCCGCACTTCATCGGTGATTTACCCCATACCTGGGTGGGATCGGATTTCATTCGGGCGGTGCTTGATCTTTTTGTCTATACAAATGCCGAAACCGGCTCACTGGTCATTGGCGCCGGTCTGCCACGATCCTGGCTGCAGGATGAAGGTATCCGGGTGCGTGGACTGAAAAGCCCGTATGGCGAGGTGTCCTATACGGCCAGGGAAGAAGACGGGAAGGTGTTCATTAATTTGATAGGATCAATAAGGCCACCCGGCGGCTTTGTCCTGCCAACCTCCCTGAAAGGCGACGTCAGGGTGATATTCAATGGAGAGCCTGTTGACGTTTCGCGGACATCTCCATAAAACCGGCTGGTACGGACCGGATCATCGGCAGGCGTTATAAAAATGAGGACGAGAATATATGAAAAAGAAAGCGACCTTTCCTGAGGGGTTTCTCTGGGGTGCGGCCACCTCGGCCTATCAGATTGAGGGAGCGCCCCTGGCCGATGGGGCGGGCCCGAGCATTTGGCAGCGTTTTTCCCACACGCCGGGCAATATCCTGAATGGCGATACCGGCGACGTTGCCTGCGATCATTACCATCGCTGGCGAGAGGATATCGCGCTCATGAAGGAGTTAGGGTTGCAGGCCTATCGATTTTCGGTGGCATGGGCGAGAATTTTTCCTGAAGGCAAAGGACGTCTGAATCAGAAAGGTCTGGATTTCTACGACAAACTTGTGGACGGCCTGCTGGAAGCGGGGATTGAACCGCTGTTGACCCTATATCACTGGGATTTGCCGGAAGCGTTGGACAATCTGGGTGGATGGCTGAATCCGGACATTGCATATTGGTTTGCCGACTATGGGGAAGCCATGTACCGGCGGCTGGATGGCCGGGTTAGAAAATGGATCACACTCAACGAACCCTGGGTGGTCACGGACGGCGGCTATCTGCATGGGGTGCTGGCACCGGGACATGCCTGCCATTATGAGACGCCGGTTGCCGCACATCATCTGATGCTCGCGCATGGGGCGGCCGTGCAGGTGTATCGGGCAGTCGGGGCACATGAAATCGGCCTTGTGGTGAATATCGAGCCGAAATATCCGGCCTCGGATGATCCGCAAGATCTGGCGGCCACGAACCGCGCGGATGCATACATGAATAGACAGTTTCTCGATCCCGCTCTCCTGGGAGCCTATCCGGAGGAAATGAAGGAGATATTCGGTGACGCCTGGCCGGAATGGCCCGTCAAGGATTTCGATCTGATTTGCCAGAAGATCGATTTTGTCGGATTGAATTATTACACTCGGGCTGTGACCTGCGATAAGCCGGATGCCTTGCCTGTCAGGGCCGGGACGGTTTGCCAGCCCCACAAGACTTATACGGAAATGGGCTGGGAAGTCTATCCGGACGGGCTTTCCGACACGCTGTTGTGGTTCAAGAGTCGTTATGGGGAAATACCGCTATATATCACCGAAAACGGCTCGGCATTTTTCGATCCGCCGAAAGCCATACATGGTCGGGTCGTTGATCCGGTACGCATGCATTATCTGAATCAGCATCTTTGTGCGGTCCGGACCGCGATTGAGAAGGGGGTGGATGTGCGTGGCTATATGGCCTGGTCTTTGATGGATAACTATGAATGGTCTCTTGGGTACGCAAAGCGATTTGGCATCGTTCATGTGGATTTTGAGACTCTTGAACGGACTCCGAAGGATACTGCCCGGTATTATTCAAAAATTATCGAATCCAATGGTGCGGTTCTGGACGAACCCTTCCTGCCTCTTTCGCTCCATACGCGTCATGGCTAGTCTCAGCCTGAGAAATATTCGCAAGCGTTTTGGCAAAACGGCCGTGTTGTCGGGCATTGATCTTGATGTCGCAGATGGCGAATTTGCCGTGATTGTCGGTCCGTCCGGGTGCGGCAAATCAACACTGTTGCGGACGATTGCCGGCCTGGAGGAGATAGATGAAGGAACGGTCAGAATCGGTGAACAAGATGTGACCGGGTTTCCGCCTTCGAAACGGGGAATTGCGATGGTGTTCCAGTCCTATGCGCTGTATCCGCATATGACCGTCTATGAAAATATGAGTTTTGGGATGAAAATTGCCGGAGCCTCTGCGGAAGAAATTGACCGGGCGGTGCGAGCGACAGCCCAGACGCTCGGCCTGACTGCGTTGCTTGATCGGAAACCGAAAGAGCTTTCCGGTGGAGAACGTCAGCGCGCAGCCATTGGCCGGGCGACGGTCAGGCGTCCGAGCCTATTCCTGTTTGATGAACCGCTGTCAAACCTGGATGCCTCTCTGCGTGTGAGGATGCGTCATGAATTTTCGCGATTGCACGAAACGCTGGAGACGACCATGATCTATGTCACGCACGATCAGGTCGAGGCCATGACTTTGGCAGATCGTATCGTGGTGCTCAGAGAAGGTTGTGTTGAACAAATCGGTTCGCCGCATGACCTGTATCATTATCCTGCAAACCGCTTTGTGGCCGGGTTTATCGGATCGCCGTCGATGAACTTTCTGGCCGGATCGGTGCTCGAAAGCGGCTCAACTAAGACTGTTGTCCGGCTTGCAAATGGAGCGACGATTCAGGTGAATGCCGGTTCCGAGAGGTTGTCTCCGGGCTCTCCTGTCACGCTTGGCATTCGTCCGGAGCACGTGGCAACGAGGGGTGATCATAATTTTGTTGAGACTACGGTTACCCTTGTGGAGCCGTTGGGTAGCCATTCCTATGTGTATTTGGAAATATCGGGTGCCGATGCATCACTCATCATTCGTGCTCCGGGCGATTTCCGTGGCATGAAGGGAGACCGTCTGACTGTTGTTTTTCCGGTGGACGCCTGCCATCTGTTCGGGGAAGACGGCAAGGGGCTTCGGCAAACACCTACCAAAAATAAGATGGCCAAGCAGGGAGATTCTTGATGACAATTTTCAAAAGAAGCGTGATGCCGTATTTAAGTGTCCTGGTACTGAACGGATGGCTCATGACACCGGTACTGTCGGCATCCAATATCCCGCCAAAAATCGAATGGAAGGTATCCGCGTCTTCGGTACAGAGCGACGAATTCCAACCGGGTTATCTGGCCGATAGTGATACTGGGACTCGCTGGTCCAGTCAGCCGAAGGAGCAGGAATGGGTTTACATTGATCTTGGCAGGGTGGTTGAGATCGCCGGCTTTACCCTGAACTGGGAACACGCGTATGCCAGCAAATACCGTCTGCTGGTTTCTACCGATGGCAGGGAATGGACCACGGTGTATGAAAACGATGACAGTGACGGGAAGATGGACGATATTTATATCCGGCCCGTCTCCGGACAATATGTCCGGCTGGACACAAAGGCAAGAGCCACCGGCTGGGGGCATTCTCTCTGGGAACTGGACGTCAAGGGGACGGAAGAGCTTGTGGAGATTACAGCGGTCGCCGGTGGCGGGGAGAATGTCTCGACTCTAATGGATGGTCGACGGGAGACCGTCTGGAAAAGCGAGCCTGTTGACCGGGCGGAATTGCTGTTGGACCTTCGCAGGCCGAGGACGATTTCCGGATTGCGTATTGACTGGGACCAACTGTATGCGAGTTCCGTGGATATGGCTATTTCGACGGATGGAAAGGAATGGAAGCCGATTGCCCACATCTCCGTCTCCGAAGCACAGGGTCAAACCGATTTTCTTTCTCATGAAGCAGCCGAGGTCCGCTATATCAGGCTGGTGCTGGCCAACCCTGTGAAAGCCGGGGGCGGTTTTGGGATTGGCGAAATTTCGTTGCGTGGCCCAACTGAAGCGTTCACCCCATTTGTGCGGTATCAGTTTGATGCGCGAAAAGCACCTTTCGGGGATTATCCGCTACACCTCCTAGGACACCAGACGTACTGGACCCTCGTCGGTTTGCCGAAAGATAGCGAAGAAAGCCTGTTCGATGAATATGGCAATCTGGAATTCGGTCGTGACGCTCCATCCCTGATGGCCTATGTGAAGGAGGGTGAGCATCTGTATTCGGCGGCCACAGCCGTGAATCTACGCCAGGAGTTGGATGAGGGGTATTTGCCGGTTCCCGTAGTGCTATGGGAGACGGAGAATGACCTGTATTTCAGGTCAGAGGCTATTACCAGCGGTTCTGTCGATGGCAGCATTACCTATATACGGCATAGGCTGACCAATCATTCCGATACGGTGCGAAAGGGAGAAATCATTGTCACGATCAGGCCTGCCCAGATCAACCCTAAATGGCAATATGGAGGACTGTCGCCTATTCGTTCGATCAGGTACGTGCATGAAACCGGGAAGCAAGTGATGATCAACGACAAGAACAGTTATGTCTCCCTATCGCCTGCCGACCGTTTTCTTGTCACGCAATATGCTCATGGGGATATTGCCAACCTTCTGCGCGGTAAAGCCGTCCCGACAGCGAAGGTTGACGACAAGGATGAGAACAGATCTGTTCAGGACGAGACCGGGATGGGTCTGCTCTCGGCTGCCTGGATCTTTGCGTTTGATTTGAATCCCGGTGAATTTAAGGAGGTCGTGTTTGCTGCGCCCCTACATGAAACCCTGGAAAATCTGAAAACGGCTGAGGCCTTCGGGGAATTGCGGCAGGAGTATGTGACCTTCTGGACCGGCGAGCTGAACCGCGTGGGATTTGAGTTGGCCGACCAGGCGGTCGTCGATACCGTGAAGTCGCAGTTAGCCTACATTTTGCTCACCCAGGATGGCGTAGTCCTTCAGCCGGGTGCGCGCAGCTACAATCGGACCTGGATGCGGGATGGCGCGATGATTGCCTCGACCATGATGCGGCTTGGGTTTTTCGAGGAGGCCAAAGAATACCTGGACTGGTATGCCGAACGCGTTGAGCCGGATGGTCTCGTGCCTCCTATTTTAGACACAAGCGGTACGGTGTATGACGGTTGGGGCAGAAATATCGAATGGGACAGCCAGGGCCAATTCATTTATGCAATTATGGAATACTATCGCTTTACCGGCGACAGAGAATTTCTGGAAAAGCATTTTGATGCCGTTCGCCGGGCGATGACCTACCTTGTCACTTTACGGGAGCGCACCCTCGATCCTGAATATTACGGAAAAATTGAAGCCGGCGAGCGTCTGAAAGGCATCCTGCCGCCATCCATCAGTCATGAAGGTTTTATTAAGCCGGTCCACAGCTATTGGGACGATTTCTGGGCCATTCGCGGCTGGGCGGACGGGAGTGAGATGGCGGAGATTCTGGGCCGTGAATATTTGGCCGGCTGGGCGAAGACCGAAGGGAAAAATTTCAGCAACAGCGTCAAAGAATCGATTGAAAAAACCATTGCCTGGAAGTCGCTCGATTATATCCCGGTGGATGCCGATCGGGGCACGCCTGATCCGACTTCTATTGCCATCGCCCTGTTTCCCACTGAAGCCAGACATGTCCTGCCGGCAGATATCCTGGACCGGACTTTTCGGGACTATTACCGGATGGTGAAGGACCGTGATGCCTGGACCGAACCCTATGCGTATGCCCCTTACGAATTGCGCAATATTCTAGCTTTGACCACCCTGGGTTTTCGTCTGGAAGCATTCGAACTTCATGAAATCCTATTCCGGGGTAGGCGCCCTGCGACCTGGAATCAATTTGCCGAGGTCGTCCATTCCGACAGTCGCAAAGGGGCCTATATCGGGGATATGCCACATACGTGGGTCGGGTCGGATTATGTCAATGCGGTCCGGGGGCTCATCCTGATGGAAGAGGACGAAAAGAAAATCCTGAACCTGCTGTTTGGGACTCCACGCGAATGGCTTGTGGAGGATGGCATCGCTCTGACGGATTACCCCACACATTTCGGGACTCTGACGATGCAGGCGAACTGGGAGGACGGCGACCAAAGGCTGAGTCTGGATGTGGAGATGCCCAAAGGCACTGCCGGAAAAATTTATGTTCGCTGGCCAATCCACATAAAGGGAAAGCCTGCTCAGGTAACTGTTGAGGGTGAGAAGAACTACCATGTCGATAATAATGGTATCTGGTTGTCGGCCCCAAGCTTCAAATTGGTTGCCAGATGGTAAAAGACGAGGCTTGTCTCCTTTTCAAGGTCTTGATGTCGTGTTCATGCCACGCGACGCTTATCAAAACCGAACCCCTTGAGGTGGGAAGACATGACCGTTAATTGTCGGTAGCAGAAGGAAAATGAGCGTCGCGGTGGTCTCTCGATTGGGTATTCATCGTACAAGCCAGTCGAACTTCGGGCAAAGTCACAAGATGATGACATGTGAGGAGATGAATTGATGGTTAGAGGTTGGCGTATATGGAAAGCAAAGTATCGGGCGATAATCGGAATGCTGTGTGTCATGTTGGCAGGCAGTCCCAGTCTCACTATTGCGGAGACGACGACAGTGCGGCATGCCAAAAATCTGAGTTTTCCGTCACAATGTGCGGAAGAAGACAACGTGAATGTTCCGATCTATGGCGGGTATGTGTCCGACTATCAAATCACCGCAACATTTCCAACCTTTTATCCGCTCGAACCCGGGCAGACGGATCAGTGTCTTTCCGACATGGCCAATTGCGAGCGGGCGTGGGATATGCGGCCGACGGCGCAAATCGCCTACTTTGATGCCGCGCAACGCACGCTGAAATTTGCCTGGCAGTCGCCGGGGTACTATTGGTATCCGATCGAAACACCGGACTCGGTCAATGCCGATATCGGTCACTACGTCTCGCTGGCCTATCCGCCCACTGACAGGCATTGGGTGGGTTTAGCCGCGCCGCCGGCCATGGCATATTATGACGCCCAGAACAAGAGGCTGATGTACATAGTCCGGGATACAAAGGGGAACTGGAGCGAGCCGGAGGCTGTCGATGCCATCGCCGATGTGGGGCAATTCGCCTCGCTACGCATTGACCGGGACAGGCGGCATCACGTGGTCTATTACGATGCGACAAACGGGGATTTGAAATATACCTACAAACGCGATCCGGAAAAGGCCGGAGGATGGGCCATACCGATGATTCTGGACGCGAAGGGGGATGTCGGGCGGCATGCCACAATGGCGATAGGTCCGGATGGCAGGCTGCATGTGGCCTATTATGATGCGGACAACAAAGATTTGAAATACGTCGCCAATAATGGTGGGCATGGATGGTCGGCGCCGGTGGTGTTGGATGCCGTCGGAGATGTGGGAACCTACGCTTCGATGACTGTCTATTATGAAGGCCGGAAAGAGAAGATGAACGGAGCGTATGAAGGGCGCTATCCGCATATCGCCTATTACGATAAAAGCCATGGGAATTTAAAATACATCTATCTGGACGAACAGGGATGGTCCATCCCAGTGGCATTGGATGAAGCCTCAGATGTCGGTCAATATGCCTCGATGGCGTTTAGTCCAGATGGGAGTCTGCATGCGGCCTATTATGATGCCACGAATAAGGATTTAAAATACCTATACAAAAAAGCCGGCATGTCACAGTGGTCAGGAGGGAAGGTTTTGGATGCAGAGGGGGATGTCGGCCGGTTTGCCTCATTAGGGGTGTCGGCCAGAGGGTATCCGAACATTGCCTATTACGATGCGGATAATCAGAGTTTAAAATTTCTCTCGAAGACAAAAGCCACCGCCCCAATTTGGGACAAGCCTCAGGTGATTGCCTCCGGGGGAGCGGGACAGTATGCGAGTTTAGTGACGTCGGGTTTTGTGGACCTTGTCGATCTCCAGGGCATGGATCTGTACAACGACGGCGATGTGGCCGTTCGAGTCATGGATGTGTCCGGATGGGCCTTTGAATCGGGGATGGCCGTTCATATCGATGGGGGGGCATGGAGGCCGGATCACGATTTTATCCAGTTCATCAAACGGGCCGACAACGATCACGATCCTCCGCAAATATTTGTCCTCTATGCCAATGGTTATGCACGGATCATCCCGCAACCTCCGGTGGGCAGGGAAAAGCGGGTCTGTTTCGGGGCATCGATGATCATTGGGCCGGCAGCCGAAGACCCCTTGTATCCGGTCATACCGATCCAAAGGCTGGATATCGATCCGAAAAGGATGACGATCAAGGTGAGGTATAAAAACGGATCCTCAGCCGTATTACGTCTGCAAGCCGAACCGGGTAAGACAACCGTGCGGGTGACGGATGTGACCTATGACACCCTGACCGTGCCGTTTGTCACGATGCGGTCCATGTGGGTGGCGGATGATAACTGCGATGTTGCCCGGATCAAGACGAATTCTTTGAGTGGAGTGACGCAGACATATCCGATTGATCCGAAGCATGAGAGATGGACCACCTTGCCGGGCGACTCCTGGTTTTTTTACCGGCCAACCTATTCGCGACACAATACATCCTGCCCGGATTTCAAGGTCGAGGTACTGGAGCCGAAGGGCTATCTTCTGACCATGCAGGCGGAAGACTTTAAATCAGGTACGTTGGTGAAAATGCCGCGCAAGACCGCTTCAAATGGATTTACAATACGAGGAACGGGGACCGCGAACTATGTGGTGAATCTGACCGATGACATATCAAATCCGTGCATACGCATGCGATATACAAAGGCAAAAAGCACAGGTGATGTGGTCAAAATTTCTGTAGATGGCCGACGCCGATCAACGATAGAGATGCCAGACAAAGGCATTCCAGGCGAATATGGCATGACCGATGAGAGGTGTATATCTGAAGTACTTCCGGCAGGTCCCCATACGTTCACATTAGAGGTGCCCTCGGAATCCGGCGAACTTGAACTGGATTATTTCGTCATCCACAGCAAAGCCGAACAGCCGAGCCGGTAGAAATGCATTTAGCATCCGATGTAGTTAGGAACGAATTTTTCAGGTGCATCTGCGAAGTGATATGCCTCCAGAAGACATGTTTGTGAATTTGTCCAAAGACTTTGGATGGTTTGTCCGCCATTCTTCATCGTTGTCCTGTGAAGGTTATGGCGGAGGGGGTGGGAATTCGAAGCCGTGCGGACCCTGCGAGTCCCGCACTCTCGCCAAATGGCCACGCCCTCTCGTACCTTTGCGTAGTTTGGGTCACCTTGTAAGTTCCTGACGTTGTCTCACAAACTCATTCGGCGTCAGATGGCCGAGTGAGCTATGCGGACGACGGTGATTATAATCCTGCCGCCAGGCTTCGATGATCGTTCGGGCCTCGTCAAGAGACCGGAACTGATGAACGTTCACGCATTCGTCCCGCAACCGCCCGTTAAAGGATTCTATAAAGGCATTTTCCACGGGTTTACCCGGATGAATGAAATCGAGTTGGACTTCACGCCGGTACGCCCAATCTTCTAGGGCTCGGGATTGGAATTCGGTGCCATGATCGACGGTAATTGATCGTGGGCCAGGTTTTCCTTTCAGGGCACGATCTAAGGCCTGGCCCACCAGTTCACCGGACATCCGAAACCCCACCTCTAGCACCGGACTTTGCCGACTCCAGTTATCGACGACCGTGAGAATCCGAATCGGGCGACCATCCGCCAGCGTATCATGGACGAAATCCATGCTCCAGCGCTCAGCTGGTCCCATGGGCGTGGGTGCGGGTCCCCGATGCAGCGCGATATGCTTTCATCTCCGGATCTGCATACGGAGTTGGAGCCCTTCAAGACGATAAAGGCGGCGGACCTGCTTCCGATTCACGAGCCGGCCTTCGCGACGCAAGAGGACCCAGATCCGTAGAAAGCCCAATCGCGGACGAGTATGTGCTAAGTCCCGAATCCGGAGGCGTAAGGCTGATTGATCCTTCGCCCGACTCCGTCGATACCACGAAGAACGGATAAACTGTGCTAAGCGACAGGCCCGCGCATAACTCACCGAGAACGTCCGTTGAAACCATTGGCCAATTCTCGGCGGCGGGCGTGCCTCAGACGTTTTTTCGTAACGCCTCCGACAACATGTGTTTGTCCAGCGAGAGATCGGCGACTAGGCGCTTCAACCGGCTGTTTTCTTCTTCTAATTGCCGGAGTCGCCGCAGTTCACTCACCCCCAGATGGGCATACTTTTTCTTCCACACATAAAACGTTGCTTCTGCCACGCCCAGTTGGCGACAGATGTCCCCCACCGGGGTGCCGGCTTCGCTTTGGCGAAGGGCATAGATGACTTGTTCCTCCGAAAATGTTGAGCGCTTCATGGGCCCCCTCCTTGTGTCTTGGACCGCCGCAGTCGCCATTTTACTCTCGTTTTCAGGTGCTGTCCTTTTTGGGGGAGACGTCAAACAAGAATACCATGTCAGCCACGGAACTCAGTTCGTGGCTGCTTGACAACTGGGGTGCACTACACGCAGGGTGAGATTTTTTACGTATAGACGGGATAGATCGACCGAGCTTGGCGAAACAAATCCGGGACGCTCACGGACAATGCTCGACCGCCGGAACCCAATTAAGATCGATGAGGCCCCTGAGGTTGCCGTTTACGGTGACGATCGCGATCCGGTTTGCTTTTACCTCCTGGCGTCGCGACCACGGTTGGCGCGGGTGGACGGCAAGGCTCAAGTGCGGTTGCTGGTGCACGTGGAGGGCGATCAGCCCAGCGGCGCCGTTTTCACCGCGACGACGACGCTGGGCGTCACCCAGACGGAGCGCAACGCCGTCCAACTCGCTCTATCTAGAGATCTCCGGGTCCGTAGCGTAGGCGCCGGCGAGCCCCGGCTGTCGCCGCTGGACTGGCACGACGGGATCGTACGGCTGCGGTTGCTCGAGGATATCGAGCTGGTTGGTCGACCGGCGCTGTTCGGCGACAACGAGTGCGTGTTTCAGGGCAAGCTCAGCTCCAGGCAGGCGGTAAGGCTCGAGGAAGATTGGACGTCCGGCAGGGCTGAACTGATCACCGAATACTCGCTCTGCCTGAGCGGCCGACAGACAACAGACTCGTCGACATTCGTTTTTCGCGGCCCATTGATTTCCGAGCAGGACGAGCCGGTCGGTTGGATCCAGCGAGTGAAACTCGACTGACGAAATAGTCTTACGACCTTTTTTCCCGAAATATTTCCTTGTTGATGTCGGCGGATCTTAGTAGTATTATCTACATCCATGAACTCCTAAAAAGAGGGCTCCTTCTAGATGCTCTACCTCGACGCGCCCCTTGAGCTGAACGGTCTCTATGTCTACCGGGACTACAGCAACAAAACCCGTTTCTACTATCTCCCAAAATCGCCGCGTCTTTCGATGGAAGGCGGGCAGCCAATGTTCCAGTTGCTCGTCTATCGCGATGTGAGCGAGACGGCGACGTCGGCCGGCGGTTTTTTGACGATGACGACCGACTTGGGCGTTTCGTCGGCGACGATCACCAAGACCGAGAGCGAACTTTCGGGTCGGTTCGGAATGCAGGCGACGCTGGCGCCGGTTCCGGTGAAAGGCGGGTCGGTTCGCGTGACGGCGCTCGACAGCGGAACGGTTCCGGGCGAGAACGGCGCCGAGCCGCGGTTTGTGGAAAACCTGATCGCGCCAGGCAAACCGAGCTTGTACGGCGATCAGCGCGCGGCGTTCACAGCGGAGCTTAGCGGCAAGGGCGCGCAGTTGATGAAAGCGGCGTTCGAAGGCGACGGCGCGACGCCGGTGGTCCTCCTCTACGAGCTGCAGTTCGTGGGTCTGCTGCCGGCCTACGACGTGACGATCAAGATCAAGTTCCGGCAAGTGTACGAGCACTTGCGGCAGCGTTCGCAGATGAACACGTTGTGGTTTCGCTCCGATATAGACCGCGAGTTCGAGAGCTTGATCAAGTCAGGCGCGATCGACATTGAGGAAGTGGTTTACGAGACGGAGTCGCCCGAACAGACGTCGGCCCGGATGACGCGACTGAACACGCTGGCCAAGGAACTGGCGCAGTGGTCGTTCTTTACGCCGGGTTTGAATCCCGGCGCTGTGTTGGCGTCTGATCGCGGCACCCTGCAGGCCTATGACGCCACGACGGCGGTGACGGGGATCACGGCTGGGCTGACGAGTGCGTCGCGGGCGGCGCTGACGGGCGTGGGCGCGAGCGCGGACGCCGGGGCGCCGCGCAGACCGGGCGTTGGCGTGGCAACGGGCGCGGTGGAAGAAGCCGGAAGCGAAGGAGGCACGACAGAAGGCGGTTCGGCGGAAGGCGAAACAACGGAAAGGGGCGGCGATCAACCCGTGCCTGCGGCCGCCTCTGGAGGGCCGCCGACGGCGGTCGAAGCGTGGAACCGCGCTGGACGGCCGCAAGGCGCCTACTTGCTGCGCAGCTTGTCGCAGGTCGAGCAGCAAGACATCGAATATAAGCTGCGGCAGGTTTCGGCCGTGGAGCGCAGTATCGCTCCGCAAGGTCAGATTCGGCTGCTGCCGGGAGCGAGCAGCCTGCCAGGCCGCATTGTGATGGCCGATCTGGACGCCGAGTTTTTCAAGACGATCGAAGGGACGATTTCGACGTCGGCGGATCTGGCGGCGTTGGGCGTCGCGTCGGTGCAAGTGAAGCTGCGCTACGGCGTGAAACCAGATGGCTCGCGTTGGAAGGATCAAGTCGAGAAGACGCTTTCGGCGACGGGCCAGTCGCATGCCTATCGTTTTGCGGTGGACGACGCGGGGTCGTCCGAGCTCGAGTTCCAGGTGATCCTTAATTACCGGCCAGAAGCCTCGATCGGCGACGAGACGACAAAGGAAGAATCGCCATGGATCAGGACGACGACCCGAAACTTTGACATCAACCCGGCCGCTTATAGCTCGATCTTGCCGGTGGAGCTGACGGCGGCGATGGTGGATTGGAACACGGTTCAGCAGATTCAAGCCAAGGTGAGCTACAACGATCCGGACTCGGGGCTCGCTGCGGCGGACACGAAGATCCTGACGCGGGAATCGCCGACGGCGGCGCTGAAGATTCGGCCGAAGAAAGCGGAGAAGAAACAAGTCACCGTACGCGCGGCGTTTTTTGACGCGCAAGGCGAGACTGACGTGGTCACGATCGCACAACCCGGCGACGAGCCGTTCGTGATCAATCAGCCGGCGGATAAGACGGCCGTGGTCGACATACGGCTGGCGGACGAGTTGACCCGCTACGAGAAGGTAACGGTCCAGTTGGCCAAAGGCGCTGCGGCCTCGCCGCAGCCAGAACGGACCTTGAATCTGGGCGAAGGCCTGAACGAAGCGCAGTGGTCGTTCCGCAAAGCGACGGGGGGCGACGCGCGGTTCTCCTACAAGGTGACGGCGTTTCTGAAGGGCGGCGCCATTGCCGAGGAGCCGTGGAAGGCGACGGACAATCCCCTGCTGATTGTGGGCGACCGGATTGCGGGCGTGCTGGTGGTGCAGGTGCTGTTCCTGTCGCCGCCGGCCGAGGGCGGGTTTCGTCTGGTGAAGCTGCGGCTCAACTATCCGGATGCGCCGAGCTGGGCGGATTCAGACATCGAGCAGATATTCCGGCTGGGCACCGAGGAGCTCACCTGGCGCGTGCCGATGGAGCGCGCCGACGCTAAATCGTACACGTACGAAGTAACTTGGTTTGGAACTGATGGCTCGCGTCGTCAGACGGGGCCGGTGACGAGCTCGGACGAGATCCTGTTGCTCGATCCGCTGGGGCCCTAATCGGTCGAACGAGAGAGAACCCCATGCCGCACCCTGGTCTCGCGCAATACCAAGACGGATTTTTTAAAGTGTTCCTCGCCGAGCTGCCGGGAACGACGACGCGCCAAGAGCTCGAGGAGCGGCAACCGGCGGGCGCGCCGCTGGTTCTGGCCGGCGATTACCAAGCCTATACCGGGGCAGCGCTGACGCCGATTGCGAACGGCTCGATCACGCCGCAGTTTTCGATCGGCGTAGCAGGCGACGGCGGCGCGCGCACCTACGTGATGTTGTGGGTGGTCGAGCGTTTTGACGTGGCTACGGATACGCGCGAAACGATCGCACGCATTCTGGCGGACTTTCGGCGGCCTTCCGAAGCGGGCGGCGCCGAGGGCGGGAGCTTGACGTCGGCGGCGGCGGGAAGCTGGGCTGACGGGCTGACGGCGGATTCGGTTCGCACGGCGCTGGCCAAAAATCTGGTCACGATTACCGAGGTTCCCGGCGGTTTGCCCACAACGGACCTCGAAGAGCTGAAATCGTTCCTGCTGCACTTTGGCACGTACAAACCGACGGGCGAGTACTACGCCAAAGGCACGGTGGCCGAAGGCGCGTTTCCGGCCGGGGTTTCATCGGCGTACTTGGGTGCCGACACGGGGAACTTGGCCGAGATTCGCCTACATCGCGACGATTTCTACTGCTATGCGGTCGTGTCCGAGCGGTTGTGGAATCCTCAGGCGCCGGTGGGAAACGCTCGGCAGCTTGTGTATCGGATTGACGATCAGGGCGAGGAGGCGTCGCCACGATATCGGACGGCGTTGTTGCATACGGCGGCGGCGCGGCAAGCCAACGAAGCGAGTCGTTTTGTTTTCTTTCATGCGCCTGTGGGTTTGGGATTGGAGGTACCGGAAGGCGCGCGCGGCGCCTTGGGCGCGTCTACGGCCGGGTTCCTTGAGGAGTTGCCGAGTTTAGTGGAGAATCTGCAGTCCTCGCTCGCCGATCCCAACACGCCGCTCGTAGGCGCCGAAGACAACCCCTATGTGCTACTGATCGCAACAGTGGCGGAGAATTTTCCGCAAGGCGACCTCCCCGAGGGCGTGATCGCAGACGGCGAGGGCGCGATGCGGACGTTTCGGTGTCCACCGGCCCAGGTGATGGCGCTGGCCGAGCGCTCTGACGTTCTGGAGCTGACGTTGTCCACCCCGGTGTGGCCGGACATGACGGACGCGCGCAACGAGATCAATTTGGCGGCGCGCACGTTTCCGGCCGGTGTGACGGCGGCGAACACAGGCCAAGGCATCGTCGTCGGAATTGTCGACAGTGGAATCGACGGCGGGCACCCGGCGTTTCTTGGCCGCGCGGACGACGCGACAAAAACGCGCATCCACTCGGTGTGGCAGATGGGGGAGTCGGGCGGCGACTCGCCATGGACGAAGAGCGGAAGAAACGTCGCGTACCGCTCGATGCACTTCGGCCGCGAGCTCATTGGACACGACGAAGTGATCACGGCGCGTGATTTTGCGACCAACGCGGACGGTACGCACCGCGCAGGGCACGGCACGCACGTCGCCGGGATCGCCGCCGGACGCCCGCTGACTGGTTGGCCCGGCGGCATCGCGCCGGCGGCGACGATTGTTGTGGCATCGACCGGTTCGGTGGGCGGATTTGTGAACGACGTGATTGCGGGGGTGAAGTACTGCTTTCAAAAGGCGACTGAGCTGGGGATGCCCTGCGTGGTCAACATCAGTCTGGGGACGGAGCGGCACTCGCACGACGGGACGGATCCGCTCTCGATCGCGCTGGCGCAGCTTGTAAGCAGGAATTTCGTTCCGGCACTGGGCTTGGGCGTTCTTCCGAGCGCAATGCCTGAGTACATCGACGGTCGGGTGATTTGTGCGTCGGCCGGCAACTTGCGCGGAGATCCCGCACTGGCAGGCTTCGATTCCCGCAGGCGGAGAAATTTCCGTTCTCTACCAGCCGTTTGGACGCGGCGCTCAATCGCAGCAACGCGACGATGGAGTCACTTTCTGGAGCTACAACGAAGACGGCACGAGGGTGCGGCTTTTCATCTCAACGCGGCACTCCTCCAACGCAGTGATGGCGACGGCCGAAGTTGGACCGCGCACTTCGGGCGCAGCGATCACGACGAATCTGCCAGGCAGCTTCCGCGTGAATGTCCACAACGGTCCTGAACGGCCCAACAACCGGCACTACAACCAGGAGGTGTACTGGCTTCGGCCCACGCCCGGGGCGTCCGTGGCGACGGCGCCGTGGATTATTCGCCTGCGCAACACGGCGCGTTCGACTTGCATCGTCCATGGTTATGCGGCCTTCAGAGAGTGGCGCGGCGGGTTCGTATTCACGGCGGCGCAGACGAATGTGCTGCTCGGACTAACCTATACGGCGGATGAGCTGCGCAACTTCGAGAGAAACAAAGTAGGCACTCCGGGCACTGGTCACGGCACGATTTGCGTTGCTGCTTTTACCAGCCGCCCGGGCATGGCCGGTCACCCGGTAGACGAGCTGGCGTTCTTTTCCTCGCCGGGTCCGCTGCGAGCCGCCGCGCCCGGCCAGCGAGCGATCGACGTGACCGCGCCGGGCCACCGCATCAGCTCGGCCAACTCCTGGACGCCCAGCAGCAGTGCCCGCGGCGTGACCGACATGTCTGGCACAAGCATGTCGACGCCCGTGGTGACTGGTTTGGTGGCCGCATTGCTCCAACTGAACCCGAATCTCGATACGGGCGACATACGCAACCGTCTGGAGATTTCGAGCACGCGGCGCGCGGCGGATAGCGTGGATGACTGGGGGCTGGGCCGAGTCGACGCCTCGGTCTTGCTGCGACCGTGACGAGCGCCGAGGGAGGGCGTCGATGATTGACGCCGGTCGTGCGCCGGAGACTCACCGTGGACTGATCGTCTTTTACGATCACGTCGACCCGAACTTGCGTTACGTGGCGGCGAGCGTTCCGCGCATCGCGCGCAAACCGGATCCGTTGATCTCGCTGCTGCTGTTCCGCGGCGAAGGGGCACAAGGCGGGTTGCTGCAGTTGGAGGCCGAGCTGGCGCCGCGCGACGAGCAGGTCGAAGAGCTTTCGCGCGAGTTGGCGCGGCGCGGACCGCCACCGCGGGTGGCGCAACCGGATTGGCGAACGGGCGAAGTGGAAGTGGCGGGATGGTTGGCCGTGGACGAGCTGAAGCCGGTGTCGTTGGCGCTCGGGGCGCCTTTGTTGGTCGGATCTCCGCGCGCAGTGCTGTCGGCGCGACTCGACCAGGCGGGCGCCGCGATGGCGGAACAGGCGCTGCGCGGAAACGCGCTGCCGACGGCATTGTTGTGGCGGCTGGAGACGCTGGGGTTGGCCGGGCCGCTGGGCGTCGAGGTCGAAGCCGACTTGCAGGCCATGCACGATCGATTGACCGCCGAAGGCGCGCTGACGATTCCCTACGGCCGCGCGCGCATCGCAAAAACCTGGGAGGAGATGACCAGCGACAACTTGATACGTGTGCGCGTGGTTGATGAGAGCGGCCATGTCGAAAGCCGGCGTGCGGAAGCAGTGCGGCGCGTTGGCGAGCAGCTCACCGCCGAGATGTTCTCTCCCTTCCCGCCCCCGGAGCGGCCGCCGCAACTCGACGATGAACACGTGGCGCCGTTCGAGTTAAGCTTCAGGCTTACCATGCGGCGGGAAGAGCTGGCGCAGACGCGCCGCTGGTCGTTTGCCGAGCGGCGTGCGGTGCGCATCATGCACTATGCGGGCGCGAATCTAATCGACTTTCTGCGCGACGCGGATGCCGACGCGCACATTACTTTCGTTGATCTGGACCGGCCGTGGACCCGCACGATCACAGTGCGCACATCGCCGGGCTTGGACCGGCTGGGGCTAGCGGCGCTCGAGGTGGATCTGGACTTCGACGACGGGGGCGACGTGGACCGGACGGTCGCCTTCAGCGGCGACGACGTGGAACGGCGTTTCAGCGTGGAGCGCAGTCTCGGCGATCGGCTGCGCTATCGCGCGCGGTCCCGCTTCGATCCTACGCGCACGCGGATGGGGGACCGCGAGACGGAGTGGATCGACGCGCAGGGCGATTTCGTTTTTGTGCCGGCGGGAAAACTTTTTCCGTCACGCACGATGACGCTGTTGCTGGGAGCTGGCGAGCTCGACTGGATCGATCACGTCGAAGTGCGGCTGGCGGCGCCGCGCGAGCCGGAGCGTACGGTGTTGCTCAGCAGAGAACATCCGCTGCAAGAAATCAGCTTTCCGGGAGCCGGCGCCGGTCCGATTGGGATAAAAACGTATTGGCGCGGCGCGGGCCACGAGCCGCAACGAGCGGTCGAGCCGTTCGAAACCGAGCAGGAGATTGTGACGCTCGACAGTCCGTTCGGGCGTTCGATTCGAGTGCTTGCGGCACCGATGCCGCTTGCCGACGTGCTGGGCCTGACGCTCGAGTTGCGCGTGCACGACGGCGATTTTGTTTGCGAGCGCTCCCTTAGTTGGGAAGCGGGCGACCGGACGCTGCGCGAAGCGGCGTTGCGGCGGTTGCCCGGATCGCCTCGCAGTTACCAGTCCCGGACGACGAAGCTCGGGTTCGACGGCGCGCTCGAGCAAGGCGACTGGATCGAGAGCGAAAGCGCGACGATCGCGGTGGGCGCGGATGAGCCGGTGAAGGTGTACCGTGTGGAGTTTTTTGTGTTGGGCGGCGGGCCGGTGGCGCGCGGCAGCCTGGCCATCGAGCTATCGCTTGAAGCGGGCGATGAGCGCGCGACGACGCTGCTTGAAGACAACGCCGATCAAGCGACGCTGACGCTGACGGCGCCCATGGCTGGCCCGGCGGCGCGCGCCCGGGCGCGAGAGTTTCGGGACTCCGGGCGGATCGTGGAAACGACTTGGTCGGAGCTGAAGGCGGTGCTGGTTATCGAGCTGCCGCCGGAGGATTCCTAGACAAACAGACTACACAAAACGGAGACGTAATCATGCTGTTCGACGAACCCGTCCTTTACTTCCGTGGGCTGACGATCTATCGCGACTTCAGCAACGAAGAGCAGTACTACTTCTTGCCGCCCTCGGCGCCGCGTATCGCGCGCAGCCCCGAGAACCCGAATAATTATGCAATGCGGCTGGTGCTCTATCGGCCGGATCCCAACGCGCCCGCACCGCAGGGTTTCGAGAACGGCGGCGGCTTTTTGAACCTCGATGTCGATCTTGCGGTGAGCGAGAACACAATCGAGGAAGCGACGGAAGAAGTCCGGCATCGCTTCGGCGGCCGGGCCAATCTTGTGCCGGTACCGTTTATCTCGGGCACGGTCGAGCTGGTGTTGCTGGGCGTAGGCCGCGAGGACGAAGGCCAGCCGTTCGTGCGGAAGGTGGCGGGCTCGACGATTCCGTCGCTGTACGACACCAACCGGGCGGCGTTTTCCGTGGTGCTCGACCGTGACGGCGCGGCGTTGATGCAGCAAGTGATTCGCGAAGGCGGCGCGACGATGGCGCTGGCGATTTATCACTTGACTTACGCCGGCATCGGGCCGGCGTACAACCTAAAAATCACGGTCGACTATCAACGTGTGTTCGAGCAACTTGATTTACGGCTACGCGCGGCGGTCGATGTTTCGCAGGGGCGCTCGTCGTTTGTCGGTAAGGCCGGCTTCCACATGTTGATGGAAGAGCTGCGGGAGAGCCGGGCGATCATTGTCGAGGAAACGGATCCCATTCCCGGCGAGAACGGTCGCACGCCGGTTGACCAGGCGCGCATCGACGAGATCATTTCAAACTTGATGGGCGCAAAGTGGTTCCGGCCGACTTTGGCGCAGGCCGCCCAAATGGCTGACTTGGGCGCCGGCGGGACGAGTGCCACGGAGAGCGGAGCAGGCGCCGCCAGCGGTTCGGGGTCCGGTTCCTCCGGCGACGGGCGGCGGGCGGCGACGTGGACCGAGGACTCGAAAACGCCCGTCCGGTTTCCTGCCGATCGCGGCGTGGGGCCGTTCGCAGCCTCGCCGCGCGGCACCAAAGAGACGCTGACGATTCGCGGCGAGGGCGCAACGGCGAAAGTGGGTGAGTCTGCCAGCTCGCTGCAGGCGGCTTCGATAAGCAACGGGCGTCTTGAAGTGGAGGTGCCGGCCAACAGCACGCGGCACCTAGAGATCAAGTGGCCGGCGGTTCCGGCGGGCACAAGCGGCTCAGGCGGTCAACGACAGCCGGCCACGTGGACGCCGGTGGGTCAACAAACATCCGAACGCGGCGTGGACTATACGCCGTCGGCCAGCGGCACGGAGGAGACGCTGACGATTCGCGGCGAGCGCGCGACGGCGAAAGTTGGGGACAGCGCCACGTCGCTGCAACCGGTCGAGGTGAGCGGCGGGCGCATCCAGGTGGACGTAGGAAATGGGCAGACGAAACACGTCGAGATCACCTGGCCCGGCGGCGAGGCGAGGCAGGATACGTTCCATTTATTTTTCGACTACGAGCGTCCACGCGATGACGCTGACAAGGGTGGTTACGTTGGCGGTACGCCGTCTCCAGCCGAGGGGACGGGGTCGGGCGGCGATGAGGATCGGTTCTTGCCGCTGTCGCGAGCGAAATCAACCGAAAGTGCGGCGTCGCCGCGGGGCCCGGCCGCGTTGCAAGCCTGGCTGGGCAACATTCAGCCCGGCGCGACGCTAGAGCTGTTTGGTCACGCCAGCTACGAGGGCCGCGACTCGGAAGCGAGCGATAACCTGGCGCTATCGCGTCGCCGGCGTGAGGTCGCTCAGGCGTTGATCCCCAGCTCGTTCACGACGACGCACATAGATCGCGGCCACGCCGATTCGAAGGACGACCAAACAAGCCCGACAACGCCGACGCGGATCCCCGTGTTGACAGGCGATACGGGCGTCGGCGCAGCGCGCGCGGGCGGCAGCCCGGGGCGGCTGGCCCACCGCGTGGTGATCATCAAAGGCCAGGTCCGCGGTGCAGCCGGGCAAGTACTGCGCGGAACTTTGCATCGTCCGCAGCCGGGCCCCGGCGGCACGCCGCCGCCCGCCAAGCCTGAGTGTACGCTGAAGGGTCACTTCCACCGTCCGGCCGACGGCTCGGGCGAGTCGAGTAGCGACCCGACGGTGAAGGCGAGCTTCGAGATCAACCTCGAGATGATCGAGCGTGAAGAGCGCCTAACCGCCACGTACGAGCTGAACACGCGCAAGGCGCGCACGCAGCCGGTGCATCCGCAGGGGCAGTTGATCCTCGATGCGATCAATCCCGAAGACTATGTGCTTGAGGCCGACGGCGCCATCGACTTCTTCCAGTGGCTTGATGTTCGCGCTTCGACCACGGCGCAATGGGAGGCCGACGGCATCAGCGCGATTCATGTGCAGTTCCGCTACGCGCCGCGCGACGGCGGATTCCGCCGCGCGGGCGAGGTGGCGTTATCTGCGGGGCAGGCGACCGGCGGCTGGAAAGTGGGTGTGCTGCACGCCGTCGAAGGCGACAATCGCTCGCCGGTTCTCTACAAGTATCAGTACCGCGTGACGGTGCACTACTTGCCCGATGTCGCGTTGGGCGACCAGTCGGGCGCAGTGACGAGCGTGGGCATTGAGGGCGCGGATGCCGAGGGGTGGATCGATTCCACAGAGCGCAATTTGGTGATTCATCCGCGCGAGGTCACGCCGGCAATCACGGTCAATGTGACGACCGGCATCATGCGCTTCGATTTGCTCCAACGTGCGCAAGTCGTGCTGACGTACGGTCCGTATCGGCAGAACATCACGCTTTCAGCCGAGGCGCCCAACCGGCAGCTCGTCATTCGTCCGGAAGAGGGGCTCGAGGATGCGGTGCTGCGCACCGAAGGCACGCTGTTCTACAAAGACGGCGCGCAGGTGAAGCTCAGGGCCGAAGAGTGGCAATCGCAAGAGCTGATCGTGATCAATGAGCCGCGCGAAAATATTCTGCGCGTGGACGTGTTGCTGGCCGATCCGGGCGATATTTACGAACGGGTGAACGCGCGGCTCAAGTACGAGCATGCCAATCGCGTGGTCGAGGAAACGTTCGAGCTGCGGAATCACGCCGAGATGAAGAACTGGGCGGTACGGCTCGAGGATGCGGCGCACCGTGAGTGGCAATATCAAGCGACGCTGGTGAAGAAAACGGGCGACATCGACACGATCGAGTGGACTGACGGCGAAGGCGGGCAGCTCATTCTGGGCGTGCAAGCGGCCGACGTGATTCCGGTGCAGGTGACGTTGCTTGATCTGCCGAGCGGCGATTTCCAGGCCGTCAAAGTCGATTTGCAGTACGAAGATCGGCTGAACGGCGTCGACTGGCGGCGCTCGGAGCTGATTCGCGGCGATCACTCGGGCATGTTTGATTGGCCGATTGCGATCGTTAATCCTCGGCTGCGCGCGTATCGTTATAAGGTCACCGAGTTCCACCGCAGCGGTCGGAAGGAGACGGATTGGATCGAGTCGTCGGAGACGCAACTGGTGCTCGAGCGGCTGCCGTAGGCGTCGAAGACTTCGTGCTGCGCGCGGCCTTGCTGGCCGGTTACGGCCGCGAGGCGCGCGCACTCGCGGCGCAGGTTGGCGAGTTGGTCGCCACTGCGCCTGGACGTTCGTGCGTGGAAGCGGGCGCGCCGCTACAGATCACGATCGACGCGCCGGGCGAGGCGGAGTTGCGTATTGGCGTGCGCGTGGCCGCCGATGTGACGCCGACGGCTCTTGGCGCATTGCTCCCAGCCGGGGCGGCGGAACGACTCGTAGAATCGGCGCGCGCGTTGCTGCCGGGGGCGCACGCGGACTTCGGACGCTGGATTTTTTTGACGCGGCGCCAGCAATCGATGCTGGTCGATTTACGCGACCCACGCCCGGCGGATGCGCTGGTGCGCATTCGCGGCGCACTCGGACCGGCGCAGATGGAGGCGCTTGAGGCGCAACGCGGATTGCTGCCCGAGGCGAGGCCGTGGGCAGTTGAGTGGGAGTCAGGCGGCGCTGCGCGCGTCTATTGGCTGCTCAGTCGCAGCGGCTCGGCTCAGTCGTCGGTCGAGCGAATGCAGCCGGGCGCTTGGGCACAGGTGGTGGCGGCGCTGGCACCGTTGCTGCAGTGTCCCGGCAAATCGGGGCGCTGGCTGATTCGGGCGCCGCTCGACGGCGATCCAAAGAAAATCGGCGTGGGTAATTCTGGCTGGACGCTGGTTCCCGAGGACGAGCGAAAACACCGCGGCGTCGGCGAGCTGCTGCGGGTTCTCGACGGTCCTCGTGATTATGGGGAAGCGATGTGGAGCCTGTGCCGCGGGTTGGCACCGCCGGGTTGGCGCGTGGGTCGCGCGCTCGAAGTGGAACCCGGCGAGAGCGGGACGCGCGTACGGCTGTTTCTGACGCCGCCGGTGTAGGTGTTACGCTTTCGCTTGCTCATGTTGATTGCCTTCCGTCTCTCAATCGTGATCGTGTTTCTCGTCGGCTTGGCCTTGGCGTAACCTTGCGCCTGGGTCGATCAAGGCGATGGGATCTCCCGCAACCCAATTCTCAATGGCGACTGTCCCGACGTCGATATCGAGCTGCGCCGCGACACGGATTACTTAATTGCGTCGACGAACCACTACGCGCCGAGGATGACGATCGCGGAGTCGAAGAACCGGCTGAACTGGATGCTGATCGGCCACGTCTACGAACAACTCGACTGGCATCCCGCGTATGGGTCTGACAAGATGGGCGAGAATTTGAAGGGCGTGTGGGCGGGCAATCTGGTCTATCACGACGGGCGCTAGGCTCAGGACTCATTCTTTGAGGTAGAAGATAACGGTTGCGGCGAGACAGATTGCGCGGAAGAAGGTATAGGCACAGCGGTCATAGCGCATGGCGATGCAACGCCAATCCTTGATTCGGCCGAACATGCTCTCGATTTTGTGGCCCTGTTTGTAGCGGTTTTTGCTGTAGCGACGCTGATGTGTCCTGGCTTTGTGCCCTATTTTTGTCTCGCGATCAAAAAAACAGGTCATCCAGCACCGCGCCCAGAACCATTGCGCCGTTCGATTCGGCATCGCGGACAGGATACCGCGGTACTCTGAGGCAGCTGGCAACCTCTTTCACGCTCATGCCGGCGCACCCCCTCGTCTCTCACCGTTGCTCGACGACCGCTAGGACATACCGCTTCGACGGGAGGAGGAGGAGAAGCCGAGTTGGAAAACGACGGTCATCTCCGACACGCTGCGGGGCGGTTTGCATCATCGCTACAACTGGCTCGAAGCAGCCTAGCCCGTTCACAGATCGGCGGCGGCGCTGTCAACAAAGATGACCCCTGCGTCATCGATCGGGGCGTTGAGTGAGGCTCAGATCCAATTCGTCCGGACTGCGGATTCGGGATCTGCCCTCACCATATTCCAAACACGGGCCGTACAAGACGGCCCTCGTGGGGCTCCGTGATCCCGAAACCGGATGCGCCACGAAAACTCTGGCCTTGTCGCCCGACCGATCCCAGCTCGCCGCAGATTGGGTTTTGATTGCAGGATCGGTCATCTTCGTCCTATTTCACCGCTGGTCGACCCGCAAGGTCGTGGAGGGGGTGTCTAGTCCGGTTCAGGCTAGTGTACCGTGTCATACAGATGGCGTCTTATGTAAGACTGGTCGGGCGCGACCGACTGTGTAGCCTGGATGTCCTCAACCTGGACGACCTGCGTGAACACGCGGGGGCGGGTGTTGTCGTGCGCGATGTGCGCCTCGATGATCGCCGTAATCACCTCCCGCACCTGGCGGAAGACCCCGCGCCGCAGGCGCCGGGTGGTGAGGTCCCGCAACCACCGCTCGATGAGATTGAGTCACGAACTGCTCGTGGGAACGAAATGCATACGGAAGCGCGGATGTGGCGTGAGCCAGCGTCGAACCGTCGGATGCGTATGGCTGGCATAGTTATCCACGATGAGATGGAGCGGCCGATCCGACGGGGTCTCCTGATCCAGCCGCTTCAGAAACCGCAGCCAGTCCTGATGCCGATGCCGGGGCTGACAGGTGCCGATGACCTCGCCCGTCAGGACATTGAGCGCGGCGCATCACGCGCGATGCCAGCCAGCCGATGTGTCGCAAAGCGCGTACGCCAGCGGCCCACACACTCCCGGTCGGTGTGCGGCTCCGCCGTGATGGCCGTGTTTCTGAGGCCAGCCGCCGCCCGCAGTACAATCTTGGCGCGCAAGACCACGCGGGCGGGAGGCTGGCGTCTCCGGGGCCCCACGTTCCAAGGTGATCCGTTCGTCATCGGTCAGGGTGAGGGGGATGGCACGTCGTATCGGGAGTCCCTCCTGATGCGGTTCCCTATCAGACTGACGATCATAAATCGCCATAATTAGGACACGTAACACTAGGTTGCCACAACCGCCCGGATGAGCAGCGGCGAAGCGCTCGTTTGCTCGATTGCGCCCATGGCGGAGATGCCTTCGAGCGAATAACGCGTGACGCGATAACGAACCTTGAACGGCTGCCCGGGCTCCACTGGCCACACGACCATCGTCGGCTCGCGGCGGCTTTCCGTGAAAACCACGCAGTCAACTGCATTGTCCTCGGGGTCCAAAAACTCCACCTGCACCGCCATCAGTTTATGCTCGGCCAAAGTGGGGCCCGAGAGCAGCCGCACTGCGATTTGCCGCACCGGGCCTTCACGATCGCTGACCAAGATGACTGGATCCGTCGTGTCGAACGGCGAACCGAGAAACGTGCTGCCGTCGCCGCGAATCACCAGCGCATCCACGCGCACCGGCGGCGGCGGCTCGGAGAGCGACGGCAGCTCGATTGTTTTGGTCGCACGCTCGCCGGCGGCAAAGCGCACCACCTCCGAGGCCGAACGCCCGTTTTCGGTCATCGTCAACGTCACCATCGCGTCGATGAAGTCGGGCGGCAACAACGGAAAGACGCGAATCGACCGCTTTGAGCGCCATGGCGCGTGAACCAGAAACGCCGTTCCCTCCACCGGCGTCCACTCGCCCTCGACTCTTCCGCCTTCGGCCAGAAACCACGTGGGTTTGGCCGCCAGCGTCGGCATCGCGCCCTCGGCCGCCGGATCCAGACGACGACGCACGACGGCGACCGGCGTGTCTTCGCTCAGTTTCTTCGTAGCGATATGTTTGTCGCCGACGCGAACATCCACTTGCACTTGCGGCGTCTCGCTGAAATTCACCGTGCCCGGCGAAAGCTCGAGCTCAACGCGCGGCAGCTCGCTCAATGGATGCACGGCCAACTCCAGCGAACGGCTCAAACGCCACGGTGATCCCTGCACGGGCGGCCCCGGCCACGGACCGTCGTCGACAAAATGCGCCTCCGTCAGCAGCCGATACGCAATCGGACCGCCTTCGGTCCAGGCGGCGAAAACTTCCGGCGCATCCTCGCCGGTTTCGAACGTGAACGCTTTCTGCTCCGTCGGCGCCTCTTCGTTCGGGTAGGCGAGCTGCACGACCAGACGACGCACGCCGAGCGACGGGAAATCGCCCAACGGCCGCACGTTGACGCGCAGGCGATCCCAAAAATCGTCCGACGCGTCGGCCTCGACAATGTTCGGCGCCGCCTGCATGCCGGTCAACAGCCCTTGCGGCGCGGCTGTGCGGCGTTCGGCGCGCGCCTCCGTCCAATCGAGAGTGATCGTCTTGAGCTCGGTCTGGTCGATATCGCGGAAGGTGAACTGGGCTTTGAGCGCGAAGGGTGATTCGGCGCCGCCGGCAGCGCCGGCTTGGCCACCGCCTTGGGCCAGTGCGCCCAGCGCGTTAGTCGAAAGGCCGAGCTCCTCGGCCAACCTTTCTGCAAGGCCTTCGTTGGCCAGCGCCTCGTTGAGCGTAGCCGCCCCCATCGCGGTCGCCGCCGCGATCGCGCGCTCAAGCAGGTTCTCTTTGAGCGGCGGCTGCAGGCTGCTGACAAAAAACTCTTCGAGGATACGATCTTGGAACCACTTGATCGCTTGATCGACGCGCGCGTGCAGTTGCGCGTCGTCGGTGAAGTGCAGCACCTCTACTTGGATGGCGCCCGACTCGATCAGCTTCTGCGTGGCCGACTCGGTGCCGGCGCGCACACCCACGCCTTGGTACGCAGCCCCAATCTCAAACCCCCACGACAGTTCTTCATAAACGCGCTTGTAGTCGGCGCGCAAGCGCACGTCGAGCGCCGGGCGCAAACCGGCGTACTCGAGCTCATAACGCACGCCGAGCGGATTGGGAACGTCGGCCTGTAGCAGCGCCTCGACCAACTGCGCGCCGTCTTCGCTGAGCATGGCCGAAAACGTCGCGCGATTGAGACCCGCGAGATCCGGTTTGGTCTCGCCGAAAAGTTTCTCGACGAAACCGTCACCCTCGGCCAGCGCCGCCGCAAGATACGCCTTGCCGCCGATCCAGGGAACCTGCACCAGGCGCGGCCGCGCGACTCCTTGATCGACGGCCAGATCGCGCGCCGCCTCGAGCTGCTCTTCGCCGGCGACCAGCTCTGTGGTGAACGCCAGCAGCCCCACGCCGCCGTGCGCGGCCGCGTCCGAGCCGCGAAATTTCACCAGCGTCAGCTCATCGCCCGGACCCGCGCGCGCCAAGCGCGGCCGGGTGGGAACGCAGTACGCAGTCGCGGTCCGCGTGATCGCCGAACAGCGTCAGGTCGGCCACGACGCCCGGGGATGATCGAGCGCCAGCATCAGAGATTCTCCGGCGGGCTCCCGGATATCGCCAAGTAAGTGCTGGTGTGGCTGGTGGGTCCGAGCTTCTTGTTGAAGCCGTCAGTGCGAAACCAAGTGATGGTCGACTGATACGAGCGCTGCCCGGCGTCCTTGAGCTGCACTTGCCACTCGGCGCGGCCGTTTGAGGTAAGCCGAAACGTTTTCGTCTCGTGCAGATCGTTGCCGTCGTCGTCGTACACCAGATCCACTTCGACCGCTTCGATGTTGCGGCCCAGTTGGCCGACCGCGACCTCGACCGTGAGACGCCGCACATAAACCTCGCCTACCGGCAGCGTCGGCGCGTCGGTTCCGATCCAGCCCGTCTGCAGAAAATCGCCATCCGCGGTAATCAGCGTCATGCGGTAGCGGTAGCGCCGCTTGGCCGGATCGGCCAAGTGAACCGTCCAGGACAGCGGCTGATTGATGTTCTCGGAAGCGAACTGCAAGCTGCCCGACTCATGAATGTCGTTCTCTTCATCGACATATTCGAGATTCACCAGCAGATTGAGGATGTTCTCGCGTTTGCCCGCCACGACTGCGCGGATGACCAGCTTGTCGTCGTGCGGATCCTCGACCACCCACTGGTCTTGCGGCATCGGCATCCAGCCGGTCTCTTCGCGTTCGCCCGAGGCGCCCACGTAGCGCAGCAGCACTTCGCGCCGGCCGGGGACGCCTTTGTCGATGCGAAACCGCGTGGTGAAGCTGTCCGCGCCGTCCTTGAGCACGCCGTCTTCGTAGTGCTCAAAGCTGCCGTCGAGGGTTCGGTAGCGCAGGATAGCCTGCACGGCGGGCCAACGGTCGAACGGAAATTTCGGGATGGCTGCGACTTCGAGCTCCACGCTTTCATACAGCTCGCGCGGGTGGATGACCAGCGCTGTGCCCTCGTGCTCGCGCCACTCGCCGGAGTTGACCTTGGGCCGCGGACCCGGCACGTCGGTGTCGAGAAAAACAACTTCGTACTTGTAGCGGAAGCTATTGCCGGAGGTGCGATCCATCCAGTCGCGATGCGTCGCGCTGTCTTTGGCCTTTTCGAGAAACGCGCTCCAGTGCCGTTCGTTTCCGCTTTGCGGATCGTCGTATTCGATGTCCACCGAGATGCCGGCGATGCCGTCGGCTTCCCAATTGGCCGTCGTGTGCACTTCGAACGGCTGGTTCTTCCAAATGGCCTCCGAGCCGTCGACCACCGTCACCAACTGCTCGCGCGTTATGCCCGAGCCGGTGAGCAGATTGTGCATGTGCGCCTGCGGGTAGATCGTTCGCTCGGCGCCGCGCCGCGCCGTCCAGTCGAGATTAAGCGTGCGCAACTCCTCGACGCGCACTTCCTTGCGTTTGTACGTGTAGCCGACGCCCAACGTCAGCGCGTTTTGGTGAATGTGCGTCAGCGTGTCGACCACGTCGTCCGCTGTGCTGTCGCCGGCCGCCGTCTCGCGTTTGAACGTGGCTTCGAAAAACTTGTCGAAGATCAATTGGCGGACCGAGGCCATCACTTGCTCGCGCTCGGAGTCCATCGCTTCGGCCCCAATGCCTTCGATCGTCGATTCGACCTCGATCACCTTGTTCTCGACCAGCTTGTCGATGGACTTTTGAATGTCGCGCTCGTAGAACAACAGGTCCAGGTGCTTCTGCTCGCTGAAGTGGTCCATCACCTTTTCCCATTCGACTTTGGCTCGAATGTTGAAGGCGGGCTGCAAGCCGGCGAAGGTGAGCGAATAGACGACGCCGATCGGCGTCACGCCGTCGAGCGCGGCCGACAGCGCGATCGCTCCCTTCTTGCTGAGTGAAGCTTGAAAGATTGCTCGGTTATCGCCATAGAGCGACGGCGAGCCGGCGCCCATGATCTTTGTGACGAACTGCGTGGGCTGCTCGGTCGGTGGACGCCCCGCTTCCGGCTCGGGCGTCACCGCGTCCAATAGCATCAGCTTCACTGAGCCTTCGCGGAAGAAGATCGGCGTCAGCCGCGGTTTCTGATCAAGCTGTTCTTCAGCGCGCAGTTTGGCCCGTGCGTTTTCGACCAGCTCGGGATCCCAGCGCAGATCCACATCGAGACTCAGAAAACCGACCGCCTCCTCTGCACCGGCTGGAATCGTATCCAAGTCCTCGCGAAAGATCAGCAGCCGGATCGCCGGCGTCCCGCCTTCCATTAATGCGACGCGAGGGAAGTTTGGGAGGTAGTAGTACTGATACTTGTCCGAAAAATCCGGAAAAACTTGCATCGAGCGATGGTCATCGACTTTGACCTCGCGGGCGCCGGCGCCGAGATAGAGCATGGCTCTATGCTCCTCCCGCCGGCGGCGGCGGCAGCAAAACGGCGGGTTTTTCGAGCTTGATTTCCGAAGAACGCTGCGTCCCGTCGGCAAAGAACCACGTCGTGGCCATCGTGTATTCCTTCGGAGCGTCGTCGGGAATCGGAGCGAACCACTCCTGCGGCGTCTTGTCGGTGAAGATCAGCGTGTGATCCAGATGCGTGCCGCTCTGCGCGTGGTCATAGGAGAAGCCCACCTCGACGCCGGGTGTCTTGGTGAAATCCTGCAGCGTGGGCAGCACCTTGGCGCCCACTTTGGGAATCGAGTAGCGCGGCACGACGATCAGCTCCGTCTCCGTGTCCACCCACGCGCGCTCTACCGGGTCGCCTTCAATGGGGAAATAAGTCAGCATGTAGCGATAAGCGCGCGGCCCGTTCTGCCGCAGCGGAACCGACCACTTGTGAACGTCGTCGGGCTTCTGCAGCGAGTAGCTCTGGATGTCGCCCTGCCCGTCGGGGTCCTTGTACTCGAGATCCACCTTGACGAGCGGCGTGCTGGCATAGTCGAGCACGGCGCCGGTGACGGCCACGTCCAAACGCGGCGGCCCGGCGACAGTCACCGGCAAGGCCTGGTCGCCTTCGCGCTCGAGCCACGCCGTCTCTTGGGTATCGCCGTTCTTGAACGTGGTCAGGATGCGGTACTGGAATTTTCGCTGGCTCGAGTTGCGCAGCAGCACCGCCCACTCTTTGAACTCGTCGGACTTGCGGAAGTTGAACTGCTCGTCCGCCGCGTAGTCGCCGTCGATGTATTTGAGCGACAACACGGACTGAATGACGTCCGCCCAGTTGCCCGCCGGGATCAGGGTCAAATCAAGCACATCGACTTTCGGCCGTTTGATCAGGATGTTCTGCGTGGGCCCATCGGTTTTCGTCCACGACTGGTCGATCACGGTCCCCGACTTGAGCAAGTACTCAACGCGATACTCGACCGGGTTTTCCCAGGGCGCGAACAGTTGCCGCGTCCAGTTGCCCGAGTTGCGGTCGGGCGAAAGCAGAATCGACTGGCCCGCCATCGGGACGTCGTGGCGGCGGTCTTCGTAGCGCAGATGCACGAGCGCGGCGTCGAGGACATGGTTGAAGTCGAGCCCCACGCCGGTGACTTCGACGTTGAGCTTGCCGGGCGTCTCGACGGCCACGTTTAAGTTGCGAGACGTGGATTTTTCCCACTTCGACCAATCGCCGGCGTCGCGCCCTTGGAAACCGACGCGCCAGCGGTACTCGTAGTCCCGCTTGCCGTCGATCAGCGCAGGGTCCCACTTCTTCGGCTCGTTGTCGGCGGGAGTGAAGGTGAAAGTCTGCGTCTTCGTCTCTCCGCGGTGCGAGTATTTGATCTCAAGCTCGACGAAAGCGACGCCGTCCTCTTGCCACTTGGCGAAAGCGCGCGCGCTCAGGCCCAGCGTCTTGAAGAACGGATCGTTGTTCGTATTGACCGTGCGGACGAACGGCGCCATGTCCTGTTGCTTACGGAAGAACGCCTGCATCGTCGCCTGCGGAGCGATGGTGAACTCGGTGGTCGTGTCAAGCGTGATGGTTTGCTCGAAGTCGATCATCTCGACTTCGCTCTGGCGCTTGAGACGATAGACTTCCCGGCTGCTTTCCGCGAGATCCGAGTCCGCCCACTCTTCGAGGGGCTTGCGTTCCTTGTCGGCGAATTTCTGGGTGAGTAACTGCTGCGTCGTGTTCATCGCCTGCTGCATCAGCATCTGCTGGAGGTCGTCGTCGGTGACGCCCCCCATGTCGATCTTCACCTGGATCAGCCCGGACTCGACCGCGGTCGTCATCATGTTTTCCGACGTGAAATAGTCGTCGCTGCAGTTGTTGTGCTCGTGGAAGAGTTCCTGCACGGCGTGGTAGACCTGAGCGCTGTTAAACTTGAGATACATGCTCGCCGGCGGCAGCTTGGCCAGCATAGTCAGCTCGTAGACCACCTGAATCGGCGTCAGATCCGTGGCGCCGCCGCCGCCGGGCGCAACCAGCGTCTGCTCCATGAACATGGCGCCGTCAGGCGTCAAGTCGATGCTGAACGCCGCCACGTTGTTGCCGATCAGCGACGCCGGCCGTTCGCCGATCATGCCGTTTACCAAGCCGGGCGCCGTCGGGGCTGTCATCGTCACCTTGCCGGACTTCCACAGCGGCTCGCCGAGCTGCACTTTGGGCGGGTCGCCCGTCGGTGGCGTAAAACCGGTCCCGGGAATGGTCAACGACATGTCGGTATGCGTGGTCCCGGAGGCCCGCGGCCCGCCTTCGTGTCCGGTCCCGCCCCAGTGCGAGCCGATCTGGTCGTTGAAGGTGGCCTGCAACTCGAGCGTCTTGCCTTTGCTCGGCGGCCGATTCTTGAGCTTATTCCAACGATCATCGACATAGTCCTGGAGTGCATTGACGACTGTCTCTTGGTTGTCATTGCTGAGCTTGAGCTCGGAGTCGAAAACAAGGTAGCCACCGCCCCTCGGCAACGTCGGGTCGGCCTCTCGGGACTCGTCCGAGAGGTTGTACTTGACCATCATGAAAACCGGGTTCTCGTTCTGGTCGATGCGGACTCTGGGGAAGCCGGGGATGGCGTAGAAAACCCAAAAACGGCGATCATCTTGGAAGACGGTTGCTGTTTCGCCGTCGTCGAACTGGAAGTGTTGAAAGGCGGGTAGTCTGATCATGGCGTTTCTCCGAAATTAAGGACGATGTGGCGTGACCGAGATGACGGGGTCGTCGCTCTCGCCCAAAGGGCCGTCCACGCGCGTCCCGTCGGCGAGGTTGTAGACGACTTCGTATTGATAGCTGCGATTGGTGCGGTCACCGATGTCGACCGACCAAGTGGCGTTCTTCTGCTCCTGGTGCAGCGTGAGCGTTTTGCGTTCGCCGCCCTCGGCGAGTGTGATCGTGACGTCGACGAACGGCGTGGCCGCAAAATCGACGGCGAAGCCGCGCACGATGACATCAAACTTGCCGGGCGTCGAGATGACCGCCTTGCGGATGAACAGCTCCGTATCGGCCGTCCGTTTGACGCCCGATTTAATGGGGTCGCCGTCGAGCGGATGCCATGTTACTTCGTAGGCGTATTCGCGTCCGAGGTCCGCGATCAGCGGCACCTGCCACGTCTGGGTTCCCGGCGCCGTAAAAGAAAGGGTTTTGCGCTCGTCTCCGTAACTCAGTGACGCTGTGACGGCCGGCGTGCGCGAAAAGTCGACTAGGTTCGCCAGCACGTTGACCAGCAGCTTCGGCGCACTCTTGACTTTCACGGCGATCGCCTGGTCGCCGGACTCGGTCTTCCACTGGCCCTGGTCGACATCGCCGTTTTTGTAAGTGACCAGCACTTTGTAGCGGAACGTGCGTCTGGTCGGATCCTGCAGCAACACGGCCCACTCGGCCATCTCGTCGACCTTGGTGAAGCGGTAGGTCTTGTCGAACATTCGCCCGTCGCCCGCGTCGTACTCGAGCGAGACCACGGCTTGGTTGACGCCGTCCCACGCGCCCGCGGGCACAAGGCTCACGTTGAGCACGTCAAGCTGAGGCGGCGGCACGACGTAGAGCGTCTCTGTGGTGTCAAGCGTATGCACCTTACCTTCGACGACTTTGTCGTCCTTGAGGAAATACGTCGGTTTAGCGGTGACGATCCCGCCGCCTTTGCCGAGGCGCGTCTGCCATTTGCGCGACGGCGCGACGGCGGTCAGCTCAAACGTCTTCTGCGCGTTGGCCTGCGGGTCGTTCGGATCCGCGTAGCTCAACGCCACGGTGACGCCGCGCAGCAGATCCCAGTTGAGCGTGGCGCCGCTGACGTCAAGCTGCAACAAGCCCGGGTCGACGACACTCACGTTGAGCGCGCGATTCGTCGTCGTCTCCCACTCGGTATAAGGCGACTGTGAGCCGTCGTCGTAGATGACGCGGTAGCGAAAGCGGTACTCGCGCTTGCCGCTGACCACGGCCGGGTCGAACTTCTTCGGCTCAAGCGCCCCGGCGCGAAACGTGAACGACGCGGGCGTCACTCGGCGCTCGCCCGTCGAATCCTTGGCTTCGTACTCGGTCTGCACTTCCACGGCTTGCACCGGCGAGTCCTGGAAGTTCACGAAAACCTGCACCGCCACGCCCAACGTATTGAAATCGTCAGGGATGACCTCGACGATGTGGCGGCGCATCGCCTGCGCGTCCGAATCGGCGAAAAACGTTTGCAGCGTCGCCTGCCCCACCAGCGGCCATTCCACGACTTGCGAACGGTCGATGGTGATCTCCAAATTCATCGTCGACTGATTTAGCGTCTCGCGAACCTTGTACCGCGTCGTAGGCGGCCGCCAAACGCGCACCGAGGAAACGTGTTGACCCCACCAGCCGCCCAGGTCGCTGATCGACGAAGACAGCTGTTTGGCCGAGCCCGCGTAGTTGACGTGCTGGTACAGTGTGACCCGGTGGCCGGAGCGAACACGCACCGAGCGCACTTTGTCGTTCATGTCGCCGATTGAGTCGGTGTCTTCGGAGATCTCCCGAGATGTGCCGCTGTAGTTGGCGCCCGTGCGCACGGCGACCCAGCCCGGATCGGCGTCGCGCATGGCGGGATCGTCGCGATCGAACTCTAGCGCGTCGTCCTGGCTCTCCGCCGGAACGAGAAATCGCTCTTCGATCATCGTGTCGAACAGGTCGAGCGCGTATTCCTGCAGCGACTCGACGATTTCGTCGGGAACCGAAGCATCGCCCTTGTCGACGTGAACCTCCACATGCCCCGACTCCTTGAGCGTCGAGCTGTTCACTCCGTTTTCGCGATACGTCTCCACCTCTCGCGGCGTGCAGGGATTGTCGCGGTTCGTCTCCGACAGTTTCTGCAGCGTTTTGTGGATTCGTTCGGAGTGGCCCTTGACGGTGATCTTCACCGCCGGCGCGCGCGCCCACATCTTGAGGTCGTAGATCACCTGGACAGGCGTCAAGTCGCGCGCACCGGCGCCGTCGGGGCCGACCATCAGGTCCTTCATGAAGGAGGCGCCGGTCGTCGTCAGGTCGAGATTGAAAACCGCCGTCGAGCCGCTCACCAGCGATGCCGGCGCCTCGGCGAACCGCGCCGACACCAGATGCTCGGACTGCGTGGTGTGCTTTGTCACTCGACCGCCAGAGAGCAGCGGGTCGGCGAACTCAACTTTGGGCGGCGTAGGCGAGGCGAATTCAGGCAGATGGGCGAGCTGCGGGTCGGCGCGCCGTTTGCGGTACTCCTCGTCCACCCACTGCTGCAGCTCGCTTCTCGCCGACTCTGTGTCGGCCGGGCTGACGGCGAATTGCACGTCGAAGTTCATGTAGCCGCCGCCGCGCGGCAGCGTAGAATCCTCGGCGCGGTCCTGATCCGAGATGTGATACAGGGCCAACAGGAAAATCGGGCGACCCTCGGCGTCAGTGCGTACGGTGGGCAGCGAAGGCAGCAGATAAAAGCGATGCCAGACGGTGTCGTCCTGGTAGACGGTAATGTCGCCGATTTTGCGGATCGGTGGGATAAGCAGCATAAGGGTACGCGGCGGTTCTGTTTTCAGGCTCAGCTCATTGGTACGGACAAACATCCAACGTCATCATGGATAATACATCCCCTGGTCAAATAGCGGGTCCGGAAAGTCCTTTCATGAGTAAACTGCAAGGCTCATGCCTTTGCCGGTAAAGCCAAATTTATCCTGATGGGGGCGGCAGAAGTCTTTGATTCTGTGAAAAATAAAATGAAATTTGATGTGGCTCAGATAAAAATAAAGGAACAAAAAACTGTATCCATTCGGATAACAAATGTATACAAACAGATAATCAGCCGAAGCGGCGGAGGCTGCAGACACGATGTGAGTGAGGGAGATAAATAAGAGGGGAGTGGGATTTTGGGTTCGATAAGGTGTGACTCACGCTGGAGAAATCTCATCAGAGAAATTTGTCCCGACGGTGGGCGATAATAGGGACCGGGGAGAAATACATGCTCCAGGGGCATGTTGAATAATGATGCAAAAAGTCCACCGACACGAAATCGCTGGAACTTGATTTATGACACGGAGCATACATACTATAGAAGTCCATTTGATGGCAATAGCGAAAACCACAATATCTCATATTTGGTCTCACGCTGGTCCTAATGGCTGTCCGCATCTCTCGGTTGAATCGCCCAAAGACGGCGGGGATCAGAGTGCGGGAGGCGCTCCAAAATGGACAGATCCACACTCCTGGTCGACGCAAAATTAGGCGCGATCCAACTTTCGAAACTGCACCTGGTCCGGGAGCGGATCATCCAGGACAAGACGGTCGGGCGCTCGGCTCCGGCGGCCGTCGAGCGTCCGGTGCTTTCCGGCGGCGACTCCCTGGAGCCCAACAAGCTGTACCCTTCGGCCGGTTCGTCGCACGTCCGTTTCTACCTGCCGCTCTATCAGATAGCCCGGCTCGACAGCCGTCCGGGGGTCGAGCTGCGCTACGACGGCGATGAGGACGACGGCGAGGCCGGACGGCTGACCATCGAATTTTCCTGGATACCGCCGGTTGCGGAGCGCCTTGATCTGCGCGTGCTTGACCACGCCACGGACCTCGAGCTGCGCTACAAGCTTCCAGTCCAGGGCTCTGCCGCGGCGGCGGAGGAGGTCGTACCGCTACAGCCGCCCGTGCGCGGCGATGGCGAGCGTACCCAGTCGGTCACAATTTTTGCCGAAAAAGCGCAGTTCGATGCCGTGTATCAGGCCATGCGCGACCCGGAAAGGAGCGCCACCCTGCACCTAAAGCACAGCGCCCGCGTCGGCGTGCGCACCTGGCGGCAAGTAATGTTGGGCGGCATGGTGAGCAAGCTCGACCAGGCAAACGCACTAGCCACAAGCGGCGCGCTGGTCACGAGCGTGCTCAATCGCGAGACGCTTTCGGCTGTGCGCGTTCCGGCGCGAACGGCGACGACAACAGCCAATACGACTACCTCGCGGGTGACGGTACGCGCCAATCCGCCGGTAGAAACCGCGCGCATACACAACATGAGCGTGCTGCTCGACCGGCCCCATTTAGCGGTACGCTTCGCGGCGCAGCCGGCCGCGCGCGTTCGCGCCGCTCCCGCGGCTGCGCGAGTCATACCGGCCACGGCGCGTGCCAGGCCGACCGTTCGAGCGGCGCCTGTCATGGTGCGGGCGACCCCGCGGCCGCTCGCGTTGCCGCACCTGTTGTCCGCCGCGCCACCGAGCCGACGGCCGCCGTTCGCCCGGTGGTGACTTCAGCGACGCTCACCCGCGTCAACGCGCCCGCGTTCAACGCCGCTGTCGCCGCCAGCGATTTGCGTGTGAACAATCGCGCCGTCGTTCCCTTGCGTATTCCGCTGGACCGCACCGGGAAGCCGGCCATCATCAATACGGATCGAGAGGCGTCCGCGCAGTTGCCCTTTCACTTCAACCCGCGCACGCAGTCCTCGGTCTACGCGACGGAAACGTTTCAAACGAGCGCCATCCACCTGTTGCTGCCGCGCACGCTGACCGATCCCAGCGGTCGCGCCGACCGCGTCGTTTTCCAAGACAACTTGATGCCGGACGTTATCCACCTGGCGCCTACCGAGTTCCGGCTGGCACGCTCGCAGGAGTCGCCTTACCTGCCAAGCCTCAGCCTGCTCACCGCGGATTTCGCCACCACCGGTGAGGCCGACCAGGCCGAAGTGCTGTTTAACGTAATCGTTTCCTACGAGCTCGACCCCTGGCTCGATCCCGAGATCATCGAGCTCGCCCGCGCCGAGCTTGCCGCTGAAGGCCTCGTCGCGCGGTTCACGCCCATCGTGCCACGTGCAGCCAAGCTGCGCCTTGAGCTCGACTTGCTCGACGCCGAACAGGAGCGGAACGAAGCGGAAATCGAGGCCTCGGTCGGCATCGCGGACACGCTCATCCTCGATCACAACCGCTTCACCCGCCTGTGGCGTGAGCGCCTGGCCAACCCTGCGACGGGCGTAACCGGCGAAGTCACTTATCAGCTCTTCGACGGCACTCCCGCCCAGAGCCGCGTCTCGCTTTCGTTGTGGCAAACCTCGCCCGACGTTTTTGACGTCGACTTTCTCGGGGCCGTCGGCGGTACGTCGGGCCGCTACCGTGTGCGCGTCCGCAACCGCATCGAAAGTCCCGTCGCCATCGAACGCTTGCTTTCTGAGCGGGTCTCTGATGAAGCCGCGGCGGCGCCGGTGGACTCGAGCTCGCTGCTCAATCGCACACTGCAACCGCAAGAGTGGGTCGACGTTGAGTATCAAGTGACTCCGCCCGAGGCGCCGGTCGAGTGGCTCGAGCCGATCGTCTTCGGCCGCGTCGAGCCGAACCTAGCCGCGCTGCTCAAGCTGCTGATGCTGAACCAGGGTTACAGCTCGCTCATTTTCTCGTTTACGGTTCGGGCTGCGGACGGCGTGTTCGGCGCGGCCGCGGGCGGCACCGAGCCGCTGATCGGCCTGCTCGTCGAGTTCGACGACGGATCCAAGGTCGAGCTGACTCCTGAGGAGCCGGAGTCCGAAGTCACGCTCGTCGGGCGCATGATCGACCAGTTGATGGGCGAGGCCGACGATCAACAGCGCTATTTCTACCGCGTCACCAATCTGCACGCCGCCGGTGAAGGCGCACGCACAACGTGGAAGCCTGGACAAGGCTCGGCTGACATCCAAGTGGGACAAGCCGTGGTGCAGTTCGACTTCTAATGCTCGTTTTTGACGCAGGCCAAGACGGGTTCGCCGACCACGCCGACCCTCAACGCCGCTACCGTCTGCCGACCGCGTTGCGACCACACGTTGGCGACGACGGCCGACCGAGCGTTCTGCTGAGCCGCGGCGACGCGGGAGGAACGCTACAGATTCGGCTCGAGACTGACCGGCTCGTGCTCGGACCCAACGAACGCCCAGCGCCCATCGCGGAGAGCCGCTTTCGGCTCGTCATGAAAACCGGCGGTGCTGAAGAAGCCGGCGCTTGGCGAACCTCCGCCGTCTTGGCTCAAACCTTGGTGGATCGGTCTGTGTCCCTCAATGCCGTTGAGGCGGCCATTGCCCGGCGGCTGGGCGCAGCGGGCAGCGAGCTCGTGGACGTCGAGGTCGAAGCAACCGTGCACGGTTTCGCGCCCACGCACCCTTGGGCGGCAAGCGTCTTCGGTTCGCGCCTGCGCGACGCGCTGTCCCCATTGCTCGGACGCGATCCCGTTCCCTGGTCGCGCGTTGAAGACGCCTTCTTCGGTTTGGGCGCCGATCTTTTTACTTGGCGCGCGCTCGAGCCCGGCGCCATCCCCCCGCCGCCCGAAGCCCTGCGAGCGCTGGCTCGCCATGCGGCGCCGCACCTGCTGCAGTCTGATGCCTCCGGTTGGTCGTTGCGCGGCGATACCCCGTCCAAACTTACCATAAGCCTGGCCGTGCCTGTCGCCGCGTCGCGGACTTTCGGCCTGCGCTGGTCGTTCAGCGACTTTCTGGCGTCGCAGCCCGACCTTTCGCGCCACTTGATCGACGTCAAAGTCCCTGCGCCTTTTGAAGCCGCGGAAATCGTCATCGGCAACGACACGCCGCTCGCGCCGGCGGGAATCTCAGCGCTTGAGATCGAGGTCCGCACCGGCGGGCCGACGGGCAGCGTGCGACACACCTTTTTGCCCGGCGCGCCAAGCGCTACGCGGCTGCGCTACGTGCGCGAAACGTTCGACGAGTCGGCACTTTCTTGGCGCGCAAAAGTCACCGTCGTCACCGCGAGCGGAACAGCCATCATCGAAACGGGATTCCGCAACTGCGAGCAATCAATCCAAGTTCGCGCTGAGGATCTCGGACTCACGCCGCTGCGTTTCTTCGCCGAGCCAGAAGTTTTTGAGCATGCCGAATCGGTCGAGTGCGCCGTCGGCTCTCGCAAGATCAAACTCACAGCCTCCGCGCCCGAAGCTTGGGCCGTGGGCCGCACGCCACCGGCAACGGTCGAGGTCTCGGCCGCGGCGCCCGGAGGAACGTCGGTTGCACTCGGCGCGTTTCCGGTCGACGGTGGCCTCATCATCAGCGCATCGATGCTCGGCGTCGGCGAAGTCATGCCTGTGCGTTTGAGCGTTAACACGCAACACCGCGCACGCGCCGCCTACGTCGCTGTTCAACCGGAAGGCGGACCTTGGCGTACGCTCGAAGCCGGGGCGCCGCTCGACTGGCCGGTCCGTCGTGCTAGTCTGCTGGTGCCGCCGCGTCTGCGCTACAAAACGCGCCACGTGCCGAAGACGCCAGACGGTCGCACGCAACCGATCGTCGAGTCGCTGGTGCGCGACGCCGAAGGCGAAACCGTGGAGGTCAAGATCTGAACATGCTGACTCTCCCGCTCCGCACGACGCCTCCCCTGATCGTGTTCGACGACAACGCCGACTCGCGCCCGGCGGTTGCGCTCTTGCGTCCCCAAATCGCCCGACGCGCCGACGGACATCCGCGCGTGCGCCTGTTGCGGGTCGTAGCGCCCGGCGGCGCCGAACAGCGCGCCCGGCTCGATCTTGACTTGACCGTCGCGCCGGACGCGGCGGCGCTTGTTGCCGCGGGCCTCAGCGCCGCGAACGTGCAGCCCATCCCTTGGCGCGAGGCGCGTATTCGTTTGGAGGGGCCGCAGATGGAACCCGTCGAAGCGGACGTTTCGGTGTTCGCGGGTGGTCTTGGCGCCGTCGGCGTCGACCTCACAACGCAACAGGCCGGCGTGCTTGCGGCGCTGCTCACGCGCAGCTCCGTCTCGCCGATGCAGGTCACCTGGACCGGCCGCGCGCTCGTGCAACTGCCAGCGGTCGATGTTATCGCATCGGCCGCAATCGACGAAGTTCGCCGACGCATCGATTCCGTGCGCGGCGACGTGCGCCGCACAGTGATCCGCTCAGTGATCGACGCCAACGCACACATCGAGATTCGTGGCGGCCTCAACGCCGAGCTCGAGCGCACGTTGCGCGATTGGGCGCTCGACGAGCTCCTTGATCGTTTTACGTCAGGTGAGGGCCTCAACGTTCGCGTTTCGGCGTCCGACGTCGTCTCCTGGCCCGTCACGCTTGCTGGCACGCTTGATCCCGTTGCCGCTGAGCATGCCGAGCGCATCGTCGAAACGCATCAGCTTGAGGCCTCGGAGATCGGCGCCACGCCGCCCATCGACGTGCGCGCGCTCGGCGATTTTTCGGGCACTCTCGAGCGCGTTGACGTTCAACTCGAGCCCATCGGCGCAGGGCATCCCGCCGAAGCCGCTCTCGCCGACGATCTGCCGCGGCGGTTCGCGCTCGGAAGTCGCAACTTCCGCTGGCGGCGGCGCATCAAGCTCGACGGGGCACCGGCGGCTGAGTGGTCTGCGTGGACGGCGGTCCAGAATCAAACCGCGCTGCTGGTCGCGGTGCCGAGCTTCGGCAAGCTGCGCCTGGAAGCCGTCTCCTCCGGGCTTGACTTCGAGCGCCGCTGGGCTGCCGTGCGCGTCGAGATCGAGCACCTGGGTTCGCGGCGCACCGTGAACACACTCGAGCTCAACGCGGAGCAGCGCGCCGCGCAGTGGACGCTTGAACTGCGCGAGCCGCGCGGGCGCCTCAGCGCGCGCCTCACGTTTCTTGCGCGTAACGGCGCCGTCTACCAAGAGCGCCTCGACGATGTTGTCGGCGAGCAGATTCTCGCCGTCGATCCTTATGTCGGACACCGCCGGCGCGTGACGCTTGTGCCCGCCGGCGCCGGCTGGGACGAGTTGGCCGCCGCCATGGTCGATTTGCGCTACGACGACGGCGAGCGGCTGCACGAGCAAACCATCGCACTGGACGGTGCCCAGGACTTCGCCGAGTGGGATGCCCCCTCGCGCCCAGACGGCCCGACCGCGATCGAATGGCGCGCGCACCTGAGCTTTGCCGACGGCCGTTTCGAATCGCATCCGTGGGCTCGCACCGAGGCGGGCGTGCTGCCGATCGTCGTGCCCGCCTCCAAGCGTCGTCAAGTTCAACTGCTGCCGGTGTTCCTCGACGCAGCCGTCACACCCGAACTCACAGTCCGCCTCGCCAGAGGCGACACGGAACGCGTCGAACAGTTTCGCGACAAAACACCGCGCACGGTCTTTCTTCCGCTGGGCGTTTACCGCTGGAGCGCTGTATGGCGCTTCGCCGACGGTGCCGAGCGCACATCCGATGCGCTCGAGAGCGACGACGAAGTTTTGGTTTTGCCCAAAGCGCCCTCATAGTCCGATCAAGAAATGAAGTGGTCTAGTTGCAATGGACACCTCGAAAAGAGCGATAATCGTCAAAGGAGGTGTGGCACGAGGGGTCAAGATAGGAAAAGGTATACACCAGATTTTAAACGGGAAGCGGTCGCGCTCGTCACCCAGCACGGCTATTCCGTGACCGAGGCCGCCAAGAATCTCGGCGTGCATGCGGGCTTACTCCGTCGGTGGAAAACGGAGCTGGGGCAAAGTGGGGCCGTCGCTTTTCCGGGGAAAGGCCATCAAACACCGGAACACGCGGAACTGCATCGCCTGCGGGAAGAAAATCGACGGCTCCGGATGGAGCGAGAGATTTTAAAAAAGCCACGGCCTTCTTCGCGAGCGAACCGCGATGAAATACGCGTTTATTCAGGAGGAGCGGCGGCGCTATCCGCTGACCGTGCTCTGCCGGGTCTTACAGGTGAGTCGAAGTGGGTATTATGCTTTTCTCCACCGAGCGCCAGCAGTACTGGATACCGGCACTGTGGGGCAGGTGCGTCGTCTGCATCTGGCGTCCCGGCGGACCTATGGGCAACGGGGCCTGCGCCTGGCCTTACGCGCTGAAGGCCTATGCGTTGGGCGGTGGCGCACCCGCACCCTGATGCGCCAAGTCGGAGTGAGCGTGGAGGGGACGCATCCCTGGAAGCCACCCACCACCGACAGTGCCCATGCCTGGCCGATTGCCCCTAATCGGTTGAATCGGCAATTCACCGTTTCCGCTCCGAATCGCGTGTGGGGCAGCGATCTCACTTGTTTGCCCACTCAGGAGGGGTGGCTCTACCTCGCCGTGGTCGTGGATCTCTTTTCACGCAAGATTGTCAGTTGGGCCATGGCAGGCACGCTGGAGACCGCCCTGGTGGTCAAGGTCTTGCGGATGGCGATTGGGCGACGACAGCCCCCGCCGGGGCTCTTGCATCATTCCGATCGCCGAAGTCAGTATGCCAGTGTGACCTATAAAGCCCTGCTCCGGCACCATCAGATGATCGGCAGTATGAGCCGCCGGGGCAATTGTTGGGATAATGCGGTGGTGGAGCGCGTGCTACGCAGCGTCAAACATGAAGGGCTGGATCCCACCACCAAGACGCAAATCATCGAAGCCACAGTCATCGACTATGTGGAAATGTTTTATAATAGTCAGCGGTTGCACACGACGTTGGGATACCAAAGTCCGAATGCGTTTGAGGCTCGGGGCCAAGAGGGAGCACCCGGTCGGAGGCGAATTGAGGGAGGCTGAGGGATGGACCATTCAGAGATCGTTCAATATAGGGCAAATATGGAGGTCGTCAGATTCGTAAAACTCAGGAAAACCCTTGAGAAAATTTATTTATCCCGCTCTTTTGTCGCTGTCCATTTTTACTGAGCCACTTCAAGTCCCCGGCTTGGATGGCAGCGTTTTCCTTGCGCGTGTTGCGTTGGGTCGGCACCGGGACGAGAGAGGCAGCAATCACTTGGCCGCCGCGGGCTTGCCACCCGTGCTGAGCCAGATAGCGATCAAATTGCTGAAAGAGCCGCTCGATGACCCCGGCTTGCGCTAAGGTCTCCCGAAACAGCCAGATCGTCTTGGCATCGGGAATGCGCTGATGCAGATCGAGTCTTAAGAAGCGCATGAAGGAGAGGCGGTCCCGGATCTGATACTCCATTTGGTCATCGGACAAATTATAGAGGGCTTGCAGCACGAGGACTTTGAACATCAACACCGCATCAAACGGGGGCCGGCCGCTCTTCTGCCGGTTGGAGCGCCGTAGCGTCTTTTCCAGCGGAGGGCGCAAGCGGGCCCAGGGGATAGGATGGCCAGACGTTCTAAGGGGTTACCTTGTTGGCTGAGGGCGTCGTAGCGGTTGGCGAGATCAAAAAAGCCCAGTTGGTTCAGTCTCGACATAGCGAATCCTCCTTGGGAGGACTTATGCCAGAATCAGTCGGAGTTGTCAGTAGTTTTTAGAGGTGCCCTTAACTAAATTGGATGCTATTGAAGATTGCCTCTAGTTGCATAGAGTGTAAGTGCTAGGATTTAATTTGACTGTCAGATGACAGTTTTGATTTATACACTTCAAATTGCGTCCACCCTCATTGCCATTCAGAAAGTTAACAGTATGCACTGTTGTAGTGGGCAGAAATGTAGGGTGCCGATTGCTTAGGCGTGTGATTCTCCATTGTCATCAAGCATTGCTTAAACAATTGAGCCTTGGACTCGTTTTGCATTTTTGAATTCCTCAAGGGTAATACATCGCTCCCAATCCTGCTTACATTTAATGGTCACCGGATCAGGATTAATTCCTTCAAAGACATCCGGGTGCGCTTTTTTATTCTGTAAATCCATTCCGGCGAATATTTCGTAATCACGTTTAGTCCTCACCGTTCCAAGCCCGTATTTTCCCAATTTTTGGTGTTCCTCCTCCTCATCACTAAAAATCAACATGCGGAGACGTTCAAAGGCAATTTCATTTTTTTTGTTGACGATGTCTTGGCCTTGCTCCCAATGGCGCCTGGGAGAGCCATTTCGGTGAAGCATATGCCATACCACAATTTCATCCGGTAAAAACAATTCATACCCATGGGTAAAAGACCGAATCGCTAAGCTCCATTCTTCCCCCCAGTAGTAATGGCCTGGATCTTGAGGAACTTCCTGGTTCCATTGGCCAAGGGTAAACACAAAATTCCCCGTGAGAATTCTGGTGCGTGCAGGGTAGTGGCTGTTGGGCCTCCCATAATCGGCCCAAATTGACCACCCCATGTCCTGGCTCCAATTCACGATTTTATGGGTCGGAACCCCCTTGTCGGTATCACGATGCAAGTGCCCTTGTTCGTCATACCAAAAGACCGGAGAGTTGGCCGTAATGAGCGGTTTGTCGCTTGGCAGGGTGCTCATCATACGAATAAGTTTGACGTCCCAACCGGGTTCAAATTTCATGTGAGAATCGATTTGCAGGGTATACGGTTCACCATCCCAGAATTGTTGGGCTTTATAGCGAGCCCAGGTTCCTCCTTGGCTTTGCGAAATGGGAAATTCTATGAAGCGAAATCGCGGATCTTGTTTGAACTTTTCAATAGGGACAGGATGATTGGAATCAAACTGCCAACAAATTCCAAATCGGAGATTCTCCGGATGTTTGGCGCTCTGAAGGCAATCATCCAGAGTGTAGGGCAATTCCGGATCGCAATACGACGCAATACAGACAAAAATTTTTGATGCCGGCAATCGGATTCGTTTTGTGTCATTCATGTTAGAATAACGTAAGTTCCATCGGATTTTATCTCACACACCCATATCCCCTCGGACATTCCATAAATGATAACCATCGTCAAGATTGTAAAGCTTTATACTCTCGGTTCTCGATAAAGCGGTTGAGAAGTGCCAACAGGTCTCGACCATAGTCACACTTGGCTTGTTGAGGATCTACAACTCTTTCCCAAGGTTTGTAAGACTTTTTGTCCCACAAGGGTTCATCTGTTTTGGACAGGATAGATTGGCAGTAATGGATAATGGGAGCGTTCGGCACATCAGCAGGCAGCCAATTGGTGCAAATTCCCAAGTCAGCTGGTTTTTGGAGCAATCCACATTCAGCGGCGGCAATGACAAAGCCAAACATGTCACTTTCCCATAAAGGTTGACCTTCTCGATTCCGGATACCCTGCCGAATTTGCCCGGTGACTTCCAACCATCTCGTTACCAGGCGCCGGAGATCATCCGTATGAATGAGAGTCGGGATCATCACTCCCTGTATCAATTCAGGGTTGTGTTTACAGAACCGTTGTATCAAATTAACAGGAGAACCATCATCTGTGGAGTAATAGGTCCTATCAGATCGAAAATCGATCCACTTCTGGGAAAGGGAATACCCGGGAGTGACCTCCGTGACAATGGGAGACCGAAAGACACAATCGGGGTCGATAAACAACACAGTGCCTTCAGGTTTATGAGTGGTCAACCATTGTGAAAGCGAAGCGGGTTTGTTGTAGATAAGGTATCGATCGCCGGTGATGGGATGCGTGTCCCATGGCCAAGTAGGAATCACTTTAGCCTGTTGCGATGCGGGCAAATGGTTGCGCTCTGAAGTGGCAACCAATCGAATGAGTTCTCCAGGTTGGTTCACTTCTGCCCAAGAAAATTCCAGCAATCGAGATTGCCAATTCATGTAGGGGTTATCTGTGGTACTGAAAACCGTATAGATCATGAAAATTACCTGGGATTACTCATTCCTCCTGAGAGAGCGATAACGTTATCTAATTTTAAATATATAAATTTATATCCGCACTGGTATGGTCAGGGCAGGAGTCGGCTTCCAGTTGGTGTTTTCTACAGCGATCAACCAGTTGCAGGAGGTCTCTGCCAAAATCGTGTTCTGCAAGGTCGGGGGCAGGCACATCCTCCCACGGGATATAACTTCCTTTATACCAAATTTTTTCTTGGTTTTTTGACATGATAGGATGGCAGTAATGAATGATGGGGGCATTTGGCACATCCTGGGGAGCCCAATGGGTGCAGATCCCCAAATTACCGACTTCATGCACCAAGCCATGCTCGGCCGCCGCAATAATGTAAGCAAACATATCGCTTTCCCATAATCCATTCCCCTGTTGATCAGGCACATCTCGTCGAATAAGGGCCGTCAATTCTAACCAACGAGGCATAATCCGCTTCAGATCAATGGTATGGATGAGAGTGGGGATCATCACTCCCACGACTAATTCTCGATTGTTCCGGCAAAATCGATTGACAATTTCCCTTGCGGGACGACCTGTTGGCGGATAGGGAAGATCGAGATTGAGGTTCACCCAGTTTTGTCCTACCGGATGTCCTTCCATGGCTTCCTGAAGAATGGGAGCGCGAAAGACGCAATCCGGGTCAATCAATAAAATGGTTCCTTCGGGCTTGTGGAGTTGTAGCCATTGAGAAAGAGAAGCCGGTTTGTTGTAGACGGGATAACGGTCTCCCGTCATCGGATGGGTCGTCCATGGCCAGGTAAGAATGATCTGCGCCTCGCAATGGGAAGGCAATTGAGTGCGATTGCGGGTACTCAGCAACCGAATGAGTTTTCCTGGCTGATTGACTTGTTTCCAGGAATACTCCAAGAGGGTGGATTCCCAATTCATAATAGGATTATTTGTGGTGCTAAATACGGTATAGATCATTTCGAAAACACCCCGCCTGCCTTTTGCTACGGGTAGTAGATTGAGTATGCCTCGTCCCAGCTAAGGGAAGAAACCCGCTATTGGAGGAAATTGTATCAACCTCGATTTTTAACCAACGACATACCAAAAATATAGAATTTAGGGTTTACTACTTGCTGCAGAAAGGAAAAGCCCTATTGCCCACTAAACCCATCGAGTTGAAGAATGCGAGGAGTCTGAATTGCAAAATAGCCGAATATTTTGACTATACAAAGGTGCATTGAAGTGGATTGACCAATGCCCACCTTTTTATGAGGGATGGGTATTGAGTAAAAACTCCAGTTCGGTTATATTTACCGCGCCATACCGATTATGTATGTGCGGAGCATGTAATTTCTGCTTTCATATTAAACGAGAGGAGGCCTCTGTGAAAAACAAGCAACCCTGGAAGAAGAAAGAGGCGTATACCAAACCGGAGGTGTTTACCCATGAGCCTCTTCGGAACATCACCGCCGCTGTCTCCTATCCGGTGCCCACTGTGTCGCCAACATAAGTAACCAGTAACCAACGTAAAGATGAGGAGTAGGTCATGAAAAACAAGCAACCCGGGAAGAAGAAAGAGGCGTATACCAAGCCGGAGGTGTTTACCCATGAGCCGCTTCGGAATATCACCGCGGCTGTCTCCTTTCCAGAACCCACACGGTTCTGAGCGTCTGTTATAAATCATAGCGGTTGGGCCAGCGGAGACCTACCACTTTCCCTATGTCCTGATGGATGGGTCTAAAAGTCGGGTTATCTGACACGAATTCAAGGTGCAAGGAGAGTGATGGGGAGTTCGGGGGAGCCCGTCCGCTTTTATCTCTATTTTTCCATATTGTCGTTTCTCCTTTCCGGAAATACCCCACCCTCTCACTCTTTCTGTTTCTTGTCATTTTGAATAATTGTTTCTACGCGTAGAATCTTTGTACACTGCTTGGCGTAAAAAGCCTTTGTAATAATCGACGGATAGTAGTCACTCGAGAATTTCTCTCTTACTTCGTCTTACACAATTCTATGCCGTTGTCTTGAAAGCAATAGAATTATGTGTGGGGTTTCTTTTTCTCCAACGCCTAAGCACATAACAAGGAGGCTGACTATGTCTAAAGTATTTGAACCTGAATCACGCTTGGAGGATTGGCTTCCTTCTTCCTTGCATAATACCGTGGTCAATCCAACCCCAGAAACCCATGTCTCAATTCTGGACGATAAGGCAATTCTGCTCAATTTGGATACCGGTGCCTACCATGCGCTCAATTCTGTGGGTACGGTCATTTGGGAAAATATCGCACCAGATTGTACGCTGGCTGACATTCATGCCATTCTGTGCGATCGCTACGAGGTGGCAGAAGAGACTGCACGCGAGGATTTGTTAGAGCTGGTGATTCGCCTATACCACTTGGGAGTGGTGACTCTCGAACGACGTCCCTGAGGGTATATCATTACTCTAGTTGGGCTTGCCTGTCACGGGGTACCATCTACTTTAATCCCATGGTCACCATTTTGGCCGGTGGCCGCATCGCGATGGCGGAACGCTAGAGAATATAAATGTATAAGATAGAAAAAATATTAAAAGTTGAGTGTAGGGATTCTTATGGATAAATCCAGCCGGTATTGTTGGACAAAAAATTAAAATCTCACCCCTACCCGGTACTTCAGAGGCGGTAGCCTCTTCCTTCTCGAGGGAAGGAATGATGAAAGGTGAATCCGGATGATGTCGACAGCTTCAGTCTCTCACTTTTCCATCCACGGGTTGGACCTATCTTTCCATTCAACTTCTTCCGCTATATCAACGTCGGCTCAGCATCATCTTCGCTACTTTTTGCAGGGATCCTTGCCGCCCCCTGGATCCTTACGCATAATCTTTGAGGCGGTAAATCACGCTACGTCCATTCCTGTTACGATTTCCCCAACGGCTCGTCGGTTGTTTTCCCGACCGGTGGAAGAGGGGGGGGGATCCACGTGGATCGATTGGCCCTGTGAGGTGTCTCAAGACCATACCCAATTGATCATTAATTTTTTCTCGCGCGGGTTACTTTTGATAGATGGCTATGCTGGTGAGGCTCGCGGGTATCTGGTAAATCCGGAATCGATGCATCCGGACCTTTATGTTCGGTTTGTCCATTCAGCCTTAGTGGAACTGCTTAAATGGAAAAAATTCTACACTATTCATGCTACGGCTCTTGAAAAAGATGGGTGGGGGGTGTTGATCACGGGGGCTAGTGGTCAGGGGAAAACGACCACATTTCTTTCATTGCTACGCTCGGGCTATCGCTGTCTTTCTGACGATCATCCCTTTATTCATGAAAACGGGAATGCGATTGAGGTCTTGGCGTTTCCGGACAAAGTGAATGTTAGGGAAAACACGATTAACCTCTTTCCAGAGCTCAAAAACGCCGGAGCATTTCTGCATCAAGGAATGACGAAACGGTATTTTTATGTGGAGGACCTTTATCCTGCCGGTATTGGACGTTCCTGCGTCCTTAAGATCCTGCTTTTTCCCCATGTGGTCGATCAATCCACCAGTTGGCTTGAGCCAATACCAAAAAGTCAGGCCTTAGCGGATCTCCTTCCTCACGGGCTTCTGGTCTATAATCCGCAAGTGGCCAAGCAAGAATTTCAGACCTTAACCAATCTTGTCCAGCAAGTTGATTGCTTCCGGTTGCATTTTGGTCGAGACGTATTAGAGGTCCCACGTCTCATTGATCCAATTTTGGAGAAGGCGAAGGAACATGAGATGTGAGAATAATCTTTGCGCACTTCAGGTAGAGCCCACATGGTGAAACATGCAGTCTACAGTGGAGATTGAATGAAGTGAGATGGGAAAGACCAGCCATTCAGACATTTTCCTTCTGCCAGTTTTCCGGGGACAAGAAAGAACAAGACAAATCCAGTACATTCCCTATTCCTCAAAATAATTTCCTTGAGCAGAATAGTGCTAAAAGACCTGATCCATCCGCTTTCCAGACGTCTGAACCAGGTCTTCAAGATACCGTTCGGCCCCGTCCATGCTCCACTCTGTCTTCCTTTCCGGTTGGGGATGAATTAATCCTTCTTCCTTCTGATCGATCATTTGCCGTTTCCCTCAATGCCCCTGCCAGGCATATATGGGAATATTGTGATGGTCAGTGCGCCGTCAACGAGATATTTCAGAAGCTCCATGAGCAGTATAAGAGTCATTCCCATGCGGTCCAGGAAGATGTTTCGTATGCCCTGGATGTTTTTCGACAGCTCGGTCTTCTGAAGTTCGAACCCCGGCGCATCGTTCAACGGAATCCGGTAAAGTTTGTCGTGGGAATTGAAGATAAAACGTATTTTCATTGGCAATTGCCCATTCTCCTGGAATCGTTACACACTCAGTTGCCCGTGGGATGGGAGATAATCGTGGTGGTTTGCAATAACCATTTCCCTCTCTCTGGAGCGCTTTCTGATATTTTTCACGCCTATGGCGTGACGTATTTCACCACGACCAATCATCCTATGAATGAAAAGATGGATTTTTCGGATGGGGATGATTTCTATTTTCCTTTAAACCGTATTGAAGCGTTGAATGCCGTGGCTGATCATATTCAGCCGGATGATCTGATCTGCCTTCTGGAAACCGATATATTTTTGTATCGCGATCTCAACCTGGAGGTTTTCCCCACAACCAATACTCTTGTTGAAAATTGGTTGATCGGGCAAGATCGATTCTTTGTTGACGGAAAAAATCTACGAGGCATCAAGCTACGGAGACTCCTTGAATCCTTGGATTGCCCCCATGAGTTCAAGCCTGGTGGCGTTCTTTTATTTTTAACCGCCGACACCGTCAAGAATAAGAAGTTTATTCAGGACTGCTTTCGGTTTACTCAAATTCTCTATCTCATGGGGAAAGTCCACGATGTCCCTAAAGTGTGGACGGCGGAAATGCCCTGCTTTGCGTTAGCGCTCACGGCCAACGGCATCCCCTATAATCTGACCGATGCCCCCGAATTTCTGACCCGACATGCCAGCGCGCCCACCGTTCCTTCTGGAACGTTCTATCATTACTATCGTGATCTCAATGATGGTCAAGGGGGAGCCTTTTATCAATCTCGGTGGTATAAGCAGCAATTTTTTGAGACCAATATGTTGAAGGAGAATCTCTCCCATTTCTTCTTGCAGGCCAATAGCCCGCATGAAAAATTTTTTTACGAACTCGTGGACAAGGCTCGACGGAGATTGCATGTTTCACACTCCTAAGCACTTGGCCGACATCAACGCTCGGCGAAGAACGCTTGCCCCGTATTTTGGGTTGGGATTCCGTCGCACCACTTTGGATTCTCGAATTTTCCAGGAGGTTGTCGATCACTTTTTGCGCCACAAGGACAGATTTTTTTTGGAACAAAACATCCCCTATGTCCAGACCATCAAAAAAAATTATTCCCCGGCATTGTTGGTTGGTGATTCGGCGTTTAATCAACAATTTCTCCGAGAACTCAAATTTTTGCACGAAGAATGGAGTGGCATGGAACTCAAAGAAGCCGCCTGTTATGGCATACGTGTGTATCAACCAGGCAGCTATCTTTTCAATCACGTGGACCGAACGGAAACTCACATCATAAGTTCAACCATTTGCGTCGCGCATCATTTAACCAAACCCTGGCCTCTCTACATCGAAGATATTGATGGGCATCCCCATGAGATTTCCATGGAACCAGGCGACATCGTATTCTATGAAGGGGCCAAACTCATGCATGGCCGTCCTTACCCTTTGGAAGGACGATTTTATGCGGGGTTATTCCTTCACTATACTCCGGTTAAAGGAGACGGTTCTGTTACCGAGCTTCCATGAAGTACCTTGCCTACACGACGTATTGTTCCGGACATTCCGGCCTGAGCAATGGCATCATGTCTATAGAAATTGGCACCATTCTCGCCCATCTTACCAATAGGTTGTTAGTGCTGGAGGGGAACGAATCTCCTCCCGCGAATGTCGTCCAATATCCAGGCCTGATTTCCAATGCGTATCCCAGCAAAGTGACAGATCTTATTCACCTGCCCATTCCCTGGTGCGAGTCACAAGATATTGATCTCACCCGTTTTGATTTCAAAGAATGGACATCCCATCCTCTGGGCCGATCCGTGTGTTCCTTTCCCCCAGGCTGGGAGCCAGACAGAGAGGATTTACGGTTTTTTGCGCATGGCCGGAAACATCGCCTGATATATTCCGAGGCGGAAGCGGAAGCCACGGTCCTAGCGATGTCCGGTGGACCTGGAATCGGTCCTCATGAGTATAAGATGGGGAATTTCACTTTTTACTCCTATTTTTTCTATCTTGACCCTCCCCATAAACAAAAAGTATTTGACCTGTTAAAAAAAATGGTTCCGAAAAAACCTTATCGGAACTTTGCTGATCGAGTCGTCTCTGACTTGGGACTTTTTAATGCGGTTCACATCCGACGTGGAGATTTCAAAAAAACGTTTGGTGTGACAACCCTTGACCGTAGCCCTCGGGAAGTATTGGAGGTGCTTGAACATCACTTTTCTCCAAATGAAAAGCTGGTGATTTTAACGGATGACATGCACGACCCTTTTTTTCACGAGATCGTCGGGGCTTATCCGGATTGTGTATTTCTTGACCAGTTTCTTCTTGATCATTATGGAGAATCTTTTCTGGACCTTCCTCAGCATGACAGCATCGCTCTGGCGTTTCTTTCTCAGCTCATTGCCGGTAAGTCCCAGGATTTTATCGGGTCAATGAACAGTACCTTTTCCTCCCTCATTCAACGATTCCGCGGGAATGCCGGCAGAGAGGAGCCGTTTAAGTTTCTTTGGAACGAACTGGCTGATCCAGGCGTGGGCTTGCAACGTGGACGACATGCCAAAAGCCGGTGCGTCCCGATGAAACACGGTATCATGATCGAGCAATTCTCTGGCCCTTATTCTTGGAATCGCGTTAATCCACGGATTAATCCTGCCTGGATGCGGGAGTGGCCAGAGAGCTTCATCCCACGTGAGGGGAAGGCTCGAGAACAAGGAGACCTTCCCCAAGCCGATGTTTCCGCCGAAGCCCCCCAAGATATCGCACGGACGAGTCATAAAGACCCTGGAACTCATCCACCTCAAAAACAAGACCTGCTGCGAATATATGGGAATGCGATTTCCAAGGACGGACAGGCATTCGTTTTTATCGGGACGGCTAACGAAAACATCGTCCGCCTCATCGAAGATCTCCAAGGTTACGGATGGACGTCTGTTTCTGCCAATGAGATCACCTTGGATATCCATGCTAAGCAGGTCATTCTCTCCGAACCTGGTATTGGTCATGCCTCCATTCCTTGTCGTGCGCTAGTTTTTCCGGAGAAAACTCAGGAGCCGGAGGATCAACTCTTGCGTGGCTCTTCGGCAATCGCCGTAGGGAAGATCCTCGCTTCCTGCGCCAGATTGCCAAACGATCGTGAAAACACGGTCAGAGCGCTCTGTGAGTTGGTCCAGTCGCTTCCTGTCTACCAGTTCTCATCTTCAGATGGTCGGCGAGCAAGGGAATTGGTGGATCAGGCTCACCATGATCGCGCATTTGCGAATGTTCGAGTCACGAGTATGGGAAGCGAACAACCCCCCATTGGACCGTCAAAGCCAATAAAGATTTCGTCGGAGGTCTCCGAGGTTATTCTCTCTCATGCCATACAAATCGATGACTTTTTATCTCCTTCCGAAACCGTTCGGCTATTGACTTTTACCCTGGACCAGGAATCTTCCTGGCAGGCCAGCACTGTTTCGAATGCGACGAGCACTGTTTCCCGTCAGGATCCTGATTATCGAAAGTCCGTCGTGCTCAAATCCTTTCAGAATTCCGAATTTGCGAATCTCATGGTCAATCGGGTGCGAGCCCATCTTCCCGACATTTTGCGGGAATGGGATGTGCCCTCCTATTCCGTCAAGGAAATTGAAGCTCAGTTGACGGCCAGTAATGACGGGGACTTTTTTAAAATTCATAAAGATAATGGTTCTCGAGAAAGAAAGGCCAGAGAACTCACCTATGTGTATTATTTCTACCGAGAACCCAAACCGTTTATCGGAGGGGAATTGGTCATCTACGATGGGAAGATTGAAAATAATTGTTACATAAAGGCCGATTCCTATCGGGTGATTGAGCCTCGCCATAACAGTGTTGTGTTCTTCCCCAGCGGTTGCTGGCATGAGGTTCTCCCAATCCGCTGTCCCTCTCAAGCGTTTGCCGACAGTCGCTTTACCATAAATGGATGGGTTCAACGACAAACCATGCTTCCTCCCACGGGCGTGCCGGATTCCATAAAAGCATGGGCCAAATCATTAAAATAAACAATCATGACATTCTCGAAAGAACAAACGAATATTGGCCATGGCAATGGGATGAATACCGAGGAAGCTCACCTCGGAGGATACATTCGAAGTGATAAAAACCAAGGTTTCTCTAGTTTATTGAGGGAACACGGTGATCCAGCTACCTGGACTCCTCAACTTTGGGAATGGGCGTATAAGAAACTTAGCGTCCGCTCCGTACTCGATGTCGGATGCGGGGAGGGTCATAGCACGAAGTTCTTCAAAGATTTAGGCTGTGCCGTTCTGGGTATAGATGGAAGCCTGCAGGCCAAACGAGATAGCGTGATTCCCGACTTTCACGTGAGCCACGACTTTGTGAATGGTCCATTCCTTCTTGACAGACAATTTGATCTGGTCTGGTGTTGCGAATTCGTCGAGCATGTGGAAGAACGATTTTCTGAGAATTTTTTCCAAACGTTTTCGGCAGGGGGAAAATTTCTCATGCTCACATACGCTTCTCCCGGGCAACCGGGCTGGCATCATGTAAATTGTCAGCCTGGTTCGTACTGGATCAAGAAATTAGAGGCTATCGGCTTTGCGGTCGATCCATTCCTGACATACGAATCAAGGAATGTCGCAGAACCTGGGCATTACCAACGGAAAGGCTTGTTGTTTGTCCGTAAGGTGTCGAGTGGTCTTTAAAGAATGATGGAAGATCCAATCAATCTCAAGAAATCAGGTAATCGAAGCCAGAATGTTTCCGGCTCTCTAACATTTCCGAATTTTCCACAACCTCCTCATGAGAGGCCACCTTTTTTCCCGGCTCTTGACGAAAAGGGGAGAAACTTGGATGACCCTGCAGTCCTTTCGAGCACACGAAGACACGAAATTGAAGAACGTGTCCTTTTAGAGAGCTCATTTGTATTTCACCGGCCCACACGACATAGCCGGCTGTCCCGTCTACTTCAGGAAAAGAATAAAAATAATGTTGTCTTGGTAATGATGGTGAATGTTGGTTTCATGGACATGTTCGCGAACTGGGTGCGATCTTGCGACAAGCACGGCATTGATCCACGGGCCTGGACACTCATTTTCGTTTTTGATTCGGAATCTGCCAGGCAGGTTGAACAATTCGGATTCTCCGTTTTTCACGATGAAAAATCTTATGGAAATCAGCCTACTGACGCGGCACAATCATTCGGGGACAAGAAGTTTTCACGGCTCATGTTCGCAAAAACGGCTATTGTTCAGGATGTTCTGCTTCTAGGGCATCATGTCCTTTTCCAGGATGCGGATATCGTTTGGAAAAAAGACCCCATGGCCTTTTTTCTTCACCCTTCCAGGCAGGAACTCGATGCCCAGTTTATGTACGATGGTCCTAGTCGGTACTTCGAACCGCTTCACGCAAACAGCGGCTTCTTTTTTTTAAAGAATACGGTGGAATCAAGAATTTTTTGGAATATGGTTTTCGAAAATTATGACAAGATCTTGCATTATGGCAGCCAACAGAAAGTCGTCAATATTGTGCTCTTGAGTCGATTTTTCAGAGGTCTAAAAATTGACATCCTTCCTGAGATGGATTTCGCAAATGGGCACTTATTTTGTGAAGATAAGCCTATTCGTTTGCCGGAGGAGCCGTATGTGATTCACTGCAGCTGGACGAGGAATATTCAACACAAGATCGAAAAATATAAGAACGCTAATTTGTGGTATCTATAAACAGTTCCGAAGCTGTCGCGGCTTCATTCCATGGATGGAAGAGTTTCCATGATACAGGAAAGTGAATGTCATGAATTGGGCACAACATAAAATTCTTGTCACCGGAGGGGCTTCTTTTATTGGCTCCCATTTGGTGCAAGCCTTAGTAGGGCGGGGAGCGTTTGTCCGGGTTGTCGACAATCTGAGTAGCGGGAAGCTCTCCAATCTTGCGCATGAACTTTCTGCCGGGGCCATTGAATTTATTGAGGGTGATTTGCGGGAACAGGAGGTGGCTCGTCATGCTGTGGAGGGGATGGAGTATGTGTTCCACCTGGCCGCAGATCATGGGGGTCGGGGGTATCTTGAAACTCATCAAGCCGCCTGTGCGGGCAATCTCGCTCTGGATGGTCTGGTATTTTTGGCATGTCGTGAGGCTGGGGTTGAAAAGGTCGTGTATGCTTCTTCGGGATGCGTCTATCCCAATTTTCGACAAAAACATCCGAAGGAATTGGTCTATCTTAAAGAAGATATGGTGGGGCCTCCTTACGACGCCGACAACATTTATGGATATGCGAAATTGATGGGGGAGTTAACCTTACAAATTTATAGCCAGGCCCGTGAAATGAAAGCCGTTTCGTGTCGGTATTTCACCGCCTATGGAGAACGGTGCAAAGAAGATCATGCCATTATGGCCATGATAGCCCGTGCGTTTGTTCGCCAAGATCCCTTTGAGATGTGGGGAACCGGAGAACAAATTCGTAATTGGACGTATGTTGCCGATATTGTTCAAGGTACCATTCTGGCGGCTGAAAAAATCAATGACGGAAGGGGAATCAATCTGGGGACCATGGAGAGAACGCGAGTCATTGAGGCGGCTCAAGAGGTGCAACGATATATGGGTTATTCACCTCAAATTGAACGTTTGCCAAATATGCCTACCGGACCGTACAACCGTGTCGCCGATAATACTTTAGCGAAACATCTTTTAGGATGGGAACCGCAGGTCCGATTTCTTGAAGGCCTGCATCGTACTATCGACTGGTATGTGGCCAATCATCAACGGAATGAGATCGCCACTGGCTTGGAATCGCTGTTAAACGAGCGGTAAAAATCTACAAACTTTGAGCGAGACTTTACAAAACCTCCGCAATGCCACATGCGTAAGCTTGTGGATGAAGTTGCTCCGCCAAAGGCGGACAACCGAAGGTTGAACTTCTAGGAAAGATACTACGGGCGTAAGCCCGTAGAGGTTCATTGAAAAACGACAGTCTTTTTCCTAAGTGATCAATCCCGTCCTCCCCCACGAGGGGGCATGGTTCCCTCGTGCCTTCGGTCACCCCATGAAGGGGAAATATTCCCTTCATAACCCCTAGTTCGAATCCCCCCAATATGAATGAGCGGACCATGTGCTAATAACGTTATGAGAGTTTGGAGTGTTGTTGGCTAACGGCGGAGGGGCCGGGATTCGAACCCACGGCGGCTTTTAATGCCTAAAATGGAAGATTTACATAATGAGCAATCTTCCAATAGATCAGACGACTCTTCTGCCAAATTAACGAAATCGGACTCTATCGAAGATTATATGAAAATTGTGTATAAATGAAGTTACCCTTAGTATATGCGAATATTCCGGAGTTTTCCTGCTTTCTTGCAGGTATTGTCATACTGCCCAGTCGGCCAAACCCGAGTTCAATTGACTATGTCATATACTTACGCACAGGCAAGCCATCATTTTTTCTCACTTCGCGTTGATCAGATGAATCGTTCGTTGTGGAAATGGAATGCTTAACTGTTCGGCGTCAAACTGCTGTTTTAACTGTTTGGTCAAATCGAACTTCACAGGCCAATAATCTCCACTGCGACACCATACCCGAATAGTCAGGTCGACAGAACTTTCTCCAAGATTCCCAACCACTACCAGAGGAGCAGGATCGGACAATACCCGTGCATCGGCTTTGACCACCCTTTCGACAACTGACTGGGCTTTATCGATATCATCGGTATAATCAATACCCATGACCAAATCAACCCGTCGGGTTTCATGGTGACTGTAGTTTTTGACAATCGTCCCCCACACCTGACTGTTGGGCACCAAAATCTGGACATTATCGGGAGTAGCCAGTTCGGTGATAAAAAGAGTCATGTCTTTAACGGTGCCGGCCGTTCCTCCAGCTTCAACGTAATCTCCCACCTTGAACGGACGGAAAATTAAGAGCATGACTCCAGCCGCCACGTTACTGAGGGTACCCTGAAGAGCCAACCCAACAGCCAAACTTGCGGCTCCAAAGACGGCGATTAAACTGGTGGTCTCTATCCCAAATTGAGCCAGAACGGTCAGAAGGGTGACGAGCAATACCAGGTAACGGACCAAACTGGATAAAAATCCTATGAGCGTTTGATCGACTTTTTGAGAACGTTCAAGCCAGTGAGCGACTTTTCGTTTTGACCAATTGGCTAGCCATCGTCCAACGATGAAAATGAAAATGGCTCCGATAACTTTGAGGCCATAGGTAATGAAAAGGCTCAAGACTTCCTTCATCCCGTCTTCCATCACATTCCTCCTATTCGTAGATGTTCCATACTCAAAGTGATCAGAGAACAACAATAGCTGTGTTTGATGTTAACATGAAGTTCTGTGGGTCTCGAATTATTCATTATGCTGCGCGTGGGAGTTGAACAAGGCCATGGCTATACTTCTCCAGGCGAAATGACCACTGGCTTCTTCGTTGACGCACAATTGATTTTCGCCGGTATTGGGCCTCCGAGGGAAGTACACACCAGTTAGCGATTATAGCGTCGTTGCACAATTGGCCAGTACAGTAGATGTCGTGAGAATGGCCCCTGGCTCATCACGCCTACACCTTTCGGTACCGAGTTCATAATTGGCGTCATTATAATCAGGCTTTTATTCGGTGGGGCAACATGACTTCGAAGAAACCGCCTTTTGACGGCTTGAAAACATTCCACGACTCACACAGACCTTGTGCTCCTCGGATAGAATCCGACACCATCATTCAATGTGCCCTTGCGGTGAAAAGCGTCCATGGTCTGCACGACGCCCCCGCTATTCGCTGGGAGGCCACGCGTCTGTTGCAAAGCATTGGCCCATTGAAGGACGTCTGTAATGTAGAGCGACAACCTCGACAAAGAGAACGCGCTGCTCAAGTACGGCATCACGCCCAACGAGCTTCGGCAGATTCAACAGCGTCGGATCAAGGCGCACGCAGACCGGCAAACCATGTCCGCCTTGAATCTGCTCTGCGCGGGGAAGCTGGGCGAGGCACTGCGAGAGTTGAAGGAGTCACCACATGAGCCTCGGCAGTGCCAAGACGTTACTCTACCGGGTGCGCAAGCTGGAACGCACCAACATGTCGCCGCCAGGGTACTGGCGGCACCGTTGGCGGCCTGTAGCCGTGCTACTGAGGACTCGACACCTTCATGAGGACAAGACCGGAGACGATAAGAATCGCCGCCAAGATTCGAATCGCGTTAGCTTGTTCGCCGAGAACCATGATGCCTACGAGGAACGCGCCGACTGCACCGATACAGGTCCAGATGGTGTAAGCGGTACCTAGTGGAAGCGTCTTCATTGAGAATGACAGCAAAGCAAAGCTGCCGATCATCGTCACTAAGGTGATCGCTGTTGGAACTGCCCGTGTAAAGCCGTCTGATTGCTTCATGTAAAAAGCCCAGACGACTTCGAGAATTCCAGCGATCAGCAGCATTACCCAAGCCATACCCAACTCCTTTCCGATGCCGGGTCGTCCCGGACACGATTTCCCAAGGGTGAGGGGGGGTCGTCCTTCTCTTTGCTGTACCGCACGATCCATGAAGACAGCGTGGTCTGTGGTAATGGCGGTGGGTCAGGGATTCGAACCCTGGAAGGAGTCACCCCCTTGCTAGTTTTCAAGACTAGTGCCTTCAACCGCTCGGCCAACCCACCGTTTTCTGTGACGTACTAAGGAGTCCGCGCTAAACGGCGCCAGCTATAGCGCCAATGCGAATACACTAACACATGGTTTTTTCTTTGCTTTTTTTGCTCTAGCATCGTCTGAATACAAGTTTTCACGACTGGTCTATTCGACCACTTTAGCACCCATCCGGCAGTAAGCCTTGGAACCGTAGGAAAATGAGATGGGATTTACAAAAATTAATGGCGGCTGGTTGAGATGAATTGTACCCGAATACAAGTCGTAGGTGAAGGCGTCACGTGGCTTCAAGAGCATTTAAACGTACTAGAGACGTTATTGGACCTTCCTGTCTCGGGAATGAATCACCGAGGCTCCATTCATATAGGGTTGTAAGACTTTCGGGATCGTAATGGACCCGTCTTCCTGTTGGAAGTTTTCCAAAATGGCCACTAGGGTTCGTCCGATCGCCAGGCCGGAGCCGTTTAAGGTGTGTAGGAATTGTGGTTTCCCACCCTTTGAGCGGAATTTGATCTCGGCCCGTCTGGCCTGGAAAGCTTCAAAATTACTGCAAGACGATATTTCCCGATACCGTTGTTGGGAGGGGAGCCAAACTTCCAGGTCATAGGTCTTGGCAGCCGAAAACCCCAGGTCCCCGGTACAGAGAGCCATCACCCGGTAGGGTAATTCCAGTTGTTGAAGGACGGTTTCGGCCGCATGCGTCAGGTGCTCCAACTGATCGTATGACTGATCGGGGAGCGTAAAATTGACCAACTCGACTTTTTGAAATTGATGGACCCGGATGAGCCCCTGGGTATCTTTTCCATACGACCCCGCTTCCCTTCGAAAGCAAGATGTGTAGGCCACATAGCGGATCGGGAGTTCCTCCTCGGGAAGGATTTCATCACGAAACAGGTTCGTGACGGGTACTTCGGCCGTGGGAATGAGAAAAAAGTCTTCCTGCGGTATTCGAAATGCATCGTCCTCAAATTTTGGGAGCTGTCCGGTACCGGTCATGGTCTGCCGATTCACCAACACCGGCGGGAGGACTTCGGTATAGCCGTGCCTGGTGACATGCAGATCAACCATGAAATTGGCCAGCGCCCGTTCCAATTGAGCGCCGTGTCCTATCCCCACGGAAAACCGTGTGCCGGCTATTTTTGTCGCGCGTTTAAAATCCAAGATCCCCAGGGCTTCTCCCAATTCCACATGCGAGCGGGACTTAAAGGAAAAGGCCGTCGGAGTACCCCAGCGCCGGAGTTCCACATTATCTTGTTCTGTACAACCGGTGGGGACGGATGTGTGAGGCAGATTCGGGATGCGTAAGGCTTCGTGTTCCAAGGCCTCTTCGGCTGCACGAAGATCGCCTTCTAATGCTTGGATCTGGGCACGGACCTCTCTCAAGGCCGTCATGGCCTCTTCGGCGGGGAGCTTCTGCCGTTTGAGGTCGGCGATTCGGTCAGATCCCTTTTTTAATTGATGACGGAGGTCTTCGGTCTGGGTGATCAAGCCACGGCGTGTGGCAACCAGAGCCTGAATGGTTTCCCAAGGGACATTGGCACCCCGGGGCCCCAGTTGTGATTGCAGGTGGTCGAGAGAATCGCTGAGAGTTCGAAGGTCATGCATAAGGGCTTGGTGGGAGCCGAAATCTAGCATGGGTGCTTGTGCCAGTCAATGAAAGGATGGTAAAGCACTGGGGGAAAGGTTGTTTCGTTCACTCGGCATGGATGCCTTCTTCGCTCCCTATCTTTTTCCTCAGGAAAACTATTTCATCGGTGGCTTGGTCGTTCTGATTATCGGCCTGCTGGGATGGCGATGGCATCGGTCTGCGAAGAAAAAAGATGGGACTTATCCATAATGGTGATCGGAGGGAAATGCGGTCTTCCATTGCAGTGCTCTTGATGATTTGTGTTTCAAGGGAGGGCTCATTATAATTCAGTCCCTTCAATTACGAGAAAAATAATCCTGGAACTGTGAGGATGTATGTTGTCTGCTTTAGAACTGAATCGAACCGATAATCGAGCGTCGGATGCCATCAGGCCGGTAAAAATTACGCGGCCCTTCACGAAATATGCCGAAGGGTCTGTTCTGATAGAGATGGGGGAGACGAAGGTGGTCTGCACCGCTTCGGTAGAAGAAAAAGTGCCGCCGTTTTTGAGGGACAAAGGGCAGGGATGGATCACAGCCGAATATGGCATGTTGCCCCGCTCTACCCATGACCGGATGTCCAGGGAGGCCAGTAAAGGCAAGCAGGGAGGGAGGACGTTGGAAATTCAACGCCTGGTCGGACGGGCACTTCGGGCGGTGACCGATATGAAGCAAATGGGCGAACGGACTGTGTGGATCGATTGTGATGTGATCCAAGCCGATGGCGGGACGCGCACGGCCTCCATCACCGGATCGTTCATTGCCTTGGCCGATGCCTTTGCGGCCTTGAAAGGCAAAAAGCTGATCACGCAATGTCCGTTGTTGGATTACCTGGCCGCCATCAGTGTGGGCAAAGTGAACGGGCAAGTATGGCTGGATTTGTGTTACGAGGAAGATTCCCAGGCAGAGGTGGATATGAATTTAGTCATGACGGGAAACGGGCGGCTGGTGGAAGTGCAGGGGACGGCGGAGCAAGCCCCATTCTCCAAAAATGATCTGGATGATTTTTTGGCTTTGGGATGGAGCGGCATCCAAAATTTGATCAATCTCCAAAAAAAGCTGGTAGGGAGTCTCTCTTAGTTGGCGCAGCCGGACGTGACATTAGTGTTGGGCACAGGAAACCGGCATAAAGCCCAGGAAATTCTGGCATTCCTGACTGATCTTCCGCTGCAAATCAAGACCCTCGAAAATTTTCCTGACTGTCCCGAAGTCATTGAAGATGGCGAAACCTGCCAGACTAATGCCATCAAAAAGGCTCGGGAAATAGCCGCATGGACCCGCCATTGGACGTTGGCGGACGACACCGGATTGGATGTTGAGGCTTTGGGTGGGCGGCCTGGTGTGTTTGCAGCCCGTTATGCGGGAGAAAACGCCACATACGCCGATAATTGCCGGAAACTCCTGGAAGACATGCAGGGAGTACCTGCCGACAAGCGGACAGCCCGCTTTTTGACAGTGATGGCCTTATCGGACCCCGAGGGAACCGTGGAGGTGGTGGAAGGGGCGTTGGAGGGTGTGATTACGGAAACATTTTACGGGAGCCAGGGATTCGGGTATGATCCGGTATTCTTTGTCCCGGAATTGGGTAAGACGTTGGCGGAAATACCCCTGGTGGAAAAAAACCAAATCAGCCATCGAGCCAAGGCACTTCAACGAGCCAAAGATCTTCTTATACACCGACTGATTCCCAACCGATCGTCGGGGCGTAGCGCAGCCCGGTAGCGCGCCTGCTTTGGGAGCAGGATGTCGGAGGTTCAAATCCTCTCGCCCCGACCAATCCTTTGAGTATCGAATCTCTTCCGAGTCTTTCTATCACTCGATCCATGCTTTGGACTTTTCCCTTCCTTATCTTGTCGGGGGAAATATATATTCAGAATGAAGTTGTCGCTCGTAAATCATGAATTTTAAATCGGATCGTATGGCGGTTTTTTGTGAATACAGGATGTGCTCCTTCTTTCGAGGCATTGCTCCTGAGATCTGGCATACTTATAAAATTCATCCTTTACCTTAAATTAAGGCGGAGATCGTCATCAAACTCACATTCCTCATATTCATCAGCGTTTTTTTATCAGCCATGTATGCCATGGCAGTCGGCAAGGTGTCCGGCGAAATCATCAATGAACTCTTTGTTCTTGTGAACGGAATTGTGGTGCGGTAACAGAGGGTTTCCTGCAGCTTCATCAATGGTTGACGATGACATTTGATATGGCCTTCTCATGAATCGCCGTGGGGCAATTTCCCTGGTGAAAGAGTGAGCCTGCCGCTTATTTTAAAACCGCTTGATATAAACCGAAATATCCGACCGACTATGGCTCGGGTCCGATATTGCCGCCGATGCATCTATTTCCGTTGAGTCTCTTCGGGGCTACTGCTATCCTTCCGTGTATGTCAAAAGCCAAATAATCCAAAGGGATTTCTTCGGGAATCAGATCAAAAATGGATGTTGCCAAGAGGAAAAGGCCAGCTCTTGAAAGAAAGGGAATGCCTGATCTTGAGCCATAGTCGGGAGGTGCAACATGAATTTACATCAGCGTGGCGCAGAGTTGATTAACCAACTCAAAGAGCATGTCTTAGAGGTTCTCCGTAGTCATCCCAATGCCGGGTCCGGGGGAACAGGAATACTGCAGGAAGAAATTGCCAGGCGGGCCGGTCTGCATAGTATGGGCAGCGGAGAGTTGGATCATACGTGTAGTGAAATCCTGAGTCTCCTTCAAAAGGAGAATAAGATCGAGTTATCTGATGTATCGGAGGAAGAACGGCATAGAAAGTTATGGCGCCTCAGGAAAGAATGATATGCGAATGTACGAGTGGCCCTCACCCAATTTTTCAGAAAGACGCAGGAAGGTTTTTTATTAATGTGCCCTGAGCCTTTCAACGGGATCAAGAATTATTCTATTTAAGTTTAAATGATGAGCCTCGCACCCCTTCAGGGTAAGGGACTTCTTGTGTTGAATTGATCTGACTTCATGGAGGTGCGGGCATGCCTTGATCTCATGAAAGCGAGCGGGATTTTGGATAGGAAAAGAATGATGCGGTGGATCGTGTCAGGCAATTCTCGAACTCATTGTAATGACAGTGATTGACTTCTTAGCAGGAAGAGATACAGTTATGTGCAATTGGATAGGGAAGGGAATGGTTTTATTATAAGGGGGAGGGCAGATGATCAAAAGGAGAATAGCTATTTTCCATGAGAGGACCATCTATTGGATTCAACAAATCGGCTTCGTCGTTTTCACTGCTCTTTGGTTCTCAGCCTGTGCGCAAATCTCTCCTCCTCCTGGAACAGGAGAAAAAGCGATCCCTCCGGGTATTGAAAATCAAATCTACCCCGATGTCACGACTCAAGATGAAGTCTTGGCCATGCTTGGTGAACCGGTTGCCCGCCTCAAAACCCAAACCGACGAGGGACACTTTCACATCTGGACCTATTCGTATATGGATCTGCAGAGCAAAGACGGGGACCAGGGGGAATCGCTGACGATCGTATTTGATAACAAAAGTTTTTTAGTCAAAAGTGTGACCCGTGGACCACTGTAATGAGTCTCATTCTGGTTGGGGCATCACGTTAGTGTGGAACTTGACGGGCACAACAGTGGGCACACTGCCCTTCAAAGTCGTTGACTCAAACTCTGTAAGTATGCGATTTTTCTGGCATGCGCTCGTAGCTCAGTTGGATAGAGCATCGGCCTTCTAAGCCGAGGGTCACAGGTTCGAATCCTGTCGGGCGCACCAATAAAAACAAGAGTGTATGTCTAATTTTGGATTTTTTGTTGAGGATGGGTGGTATTTGGTGCGGAAAATAAATATATGAGAGATAGTTGAAAGCTTTAAAGAGAATAGAGGTATTTCATAATTAGCATATTGGGAATAGTTTAATTGTCGCTTCCTCGCCTTCTTTGCCTAATCTTCGCCAGTGTGGTCATTCTCATTCAAACCAAAAACCTTGCCTGAAGTGAACGATTGAATTTTCGATTTTATTGAGTATTTTCTTTAAGCTTGGGGACTATAATAAACGTTTTTTTGGTTCAGGAATAGGATGACGTTGTAAGGATGTTGCGAAAGCTGGTTGCTGCAGGCACTAGGTCTCCCTTATTGAAAATTGCCATCCTCTAATTTCAATAAGCACGGCAGCCAAAGTATGGAGATATAACAGATAACTAATTTTCAAACGAATGCAACTGTCGGCTTCCGACCCCGTGCGGTCATCACGGGTGGTAAAGAGCTGTAGCTGCTGAAGAGTAAGAAGATGAATTCAAGTCTCCTATTCAATACATCAGCAATTGTTGAAATTTTGACTGGAGTTGCATTGCTTGTGGCACCGCTTTTTGTGATCGGATTGTTACTGGGGGACGGATTGGGCTCAACTGGAGTGGTCCTAGCGCGCATATTGGGGATTGGATTATTATCGGTTGGCCTGGCAGGATGGGAATCGCAGGGGCAGGTTGTTCATCTCGCCCCGCAGGCTGGACTATGCATCTATAACGTTGGTACTGCCATAGTGCTTGCGGTATTCGGTGCGTACGGTGAGATGAATGGGATACTTCTGTGGCCTGCTGCGGTGCTGCATGGATTGATCGGCGCAATGATGTTGTGGGTGATCCTGGCGCCGTCTTAGAAAGTTTCAGGTGAATGACAACCCGAAGACGAGGCTAATCTGTGTCTGTTTTCGGACGATAGCGGACCTCCAAGTACACTTGAAAGAAACAGCTTTTGCTTTCATTTGTTTTTTTTGAAACTAGAGATGATGGTGTGAGCTTCCCCGTCAAGCGGATAGTTGGTACGTAGAGTGTCCGGGCATATGACGTTGCCCGCCTTTCGGGACAGTTCTTAACCAGAACAGCGGTCGGCTCCGGCAGATAAATTGCCCTGACGTTGCCTCAGAAACTCATTCGGCGTCAGGTGGTCGAGTGAGTCATGGGGACGACAATGATTATAATCCTGCCGCCACGTTTCGATGATCGTTTCGGGTCTCGTCGAGAGACCGGAACTGATGGACGTTCAAGCATTCGTCCCGCAGCCGCCCGTTAAAGGATTCAATAAAAGCGTTTTCCACCGGTTTGCTCGGATGAATGAAGTCAAGCCGGACCCCACGCCGATAGGCCCAATCTTCCAGATCCCGTGATTGGAATTCAGTGCCATGATCGATGGTCATCGACCGTGGGCCGGGTTTTCCTTTCAGGGCACGATCTATGACCTGGCCCACCAGTTCTCCAACATCCGAACCCCTGCCTCTGAGACTTCAGTGCTTCAAAAGAAACGATTGTAGTTTTTTGTTAATATAAATGAATTCATTCCTCACACGTTGGATACGATTTATGAACTACCAGCCAAGGAGAGTTTGACCATGACCTACGTAGACGGGTTTGTTTTGCCTGCCCCGGAAGGCAAGTTAGAAGCTTACCGCGAAATGGCGGAAAAGGCCGGAAAAATCTGGATGGAACACGGCGCACTGTCATACAAAGAATGCGTACTGGAAGACGCTGAACCCGAAATGCCCGAAGACGCGCCGGAAAAGTGCAAGATAACGCCGTTCCGTGACCTGGCCAATGCGAAAGACGGGGAGACTGTTATTTTTGCATTTATCCTCTATAAATCGCGCGCCCACCGCGACGAGGTAAACGGTAAAGTCATGGCCGATCCACGCATGAAAGAGGCTTGCGATGAAAACAATATGCCGTTCGACCCCTCACGCATGACCTATGGCGGCTTTAAAACCCTTGTGGACTTATAAGCGGACTTGAATTTCCGCTAACATACTGATCAAAGGACCATGAGAATGACTAAACACAAGATCGCCGGGGGTGTTGTGCACGAACTGCCCGCCGACCTGAAAAAGGCCCTGATGTCCAAACCGAATGCGTTGGAAACATGGGAAGATATTACACCGCTGGCGCGTAATGAATGGATATGCTGGATTGAGTCAGCCAAAAAAATGGAGACCAGACATAAACGGATTGAATGGGGATGCTCTAACCTTGAAGAGGGCAAACGCCGACCTTGTTGCTGGCCTGGTTGTCCGCATCGGTAGAACGGGCAAAAGGTCTCGAAAAAAGGATTAGATGGTTTAGGTAATTTTAAAGATGCCCCCCTGGGCTTTAGCCCAGGGGGCATCTTCCCTTATTGCTGCAGGCGGTCAGGGGGAAGTTCTGCCGTCGGTTAAGCCATGACCACTTCTTGCAGTAGCGCGTTTTTTCGGCGGCGTGATATCTGCACAGTCACTTTGTGATCCTATTTATTGAGAAATCTGAAGAGCCGCTCTGGTGAAAATAGTGTATAGCAACCATTCATCAGATTAGAGACTGCCGTCTGTTTAATCTCTAACAGCTTGCTCCTTTCCCATGTTGACTGCTTCCTTGCACCGCCAGGCAAAACGCATACAGGCCAAAGCCCCTTTGCCCTACTTGACCGCATACACGGTCCGATACGCAGTGGATCACCAACTTGGACGCCCCAGTCCCTCTAGTCGCAACTACTGGAAAACATCTGCCACCATGGACTGTAGTACTCATCCCAAAACACACACGTATCTGTATCTTCAATGCGGGCTTCTACGGCGCCGGGCAATTCCCGGAAAAAGTCCAGGCCGGTCATGGCCTCAATCACATCAAGGGTGACGAGAAAATCGGTAATGTCTCCATGGCTGCCCCGTTGATGGGGAAAGAGAAAGGCCAGCACGCGCGGGGCGTCTTCGGTAAAATCATCCTCAATCATCACCTTGAAAAACATCGGAGGAACATGAATATCATGATCGGGCCCGACCTTTTCTAAAACCTGTGGCCCGAAGATCGTTCCAGCCACGACCCAGACTGTTTTACCATCATCCGCGACAATCTCATCTTGAATCCACCGTTCGAGCTTACCCCATAATCCCCCTTGCCCGTTGAATTCATCATCATGCTGGGGGACGATGTTGCTCATAAAATTGACTTGCCGAATGGTCAATTCATCGTCCGGATCGGAGAGGCTCGAGTCCAGGTGTGCATAAATCCCATCCCCGTCACGATCTCCACCCATGACCTTCCAGGGGGCGAGATGTCCGCGAACATATCCCCGTCGGGCTTCCAGGTAGGTGTAGTCGCTTGAGACGACCGGAGTCGGCACATCAGGGTCTCTCAGAAAACTTGCCAATCGGTTGTCTCGCTCCGGTGTGTGAAGAAAGTCCGGCTCGATCTTATAGGCCACCCATCCCGGGATCCGGCGGTCAGCATCATATGAGAGGAGATAGCCCTGCCGAACCAACGTTTCTCCATCTTTGGGAATGCCACAAAACGTATGGATGGCTCGCGTACATTGGGCGGAAACCGATGGGACAACCACACTTCCGACTATCCAAATCAGAGCCAGCCAGCATCTCCAGAGACGCATCCATTTGCGCATTGTGAGGGATTTCCTTTCCATCATGAATGAATATTATGTAGCTTCATGATCAACCCTAATAGTATTTTCTCCTGTTCGGTTAGTACGGCATAATCCGCAAAAAACATCAAGTCATTTCTTGAATGCTCACTGACCTTTGCTGTTATTCTCCTTTGTATTGACCATGGTATATGGCAAAGATCCTGTCAGTCTGAACATATCAGTCAACGAAGTACTTCTTTAAGATTGCGCCTGGGTTGCACCGGTTGCGGATAGGTGACCCGTTTTGGTCTGTTCCTGTCTGCTTTGCCTAAAATAGGACTGCCTGAAAATATGGTCTATAGAGGAATTTCACGATCTTTATCCTGCCACTTCTAGCCGAGGGCCACAGGTTCGAATCCTGTCTGGCGCACCTTCGCGTTTCCTATACCTATACAGGTTCACACGAACATCCCATTTATAGGTCATGTCGGTATTTAGGCGTTCACGGAACGGTCCAGATCATCGGCCAGGACTGTCCTCTTATTGCGTTTATGAGCGGAAAGTCTTTATTTTGATGGGGAAGCTTACAAAAAGACTGGTCTAAAATTGGCTTCTTGGGTGTTGGATGATGAGGTGGCAGCCCCTATTTAAAAATTGTTTGAAGTCCATACTATGGGACTTTGACAGCCAATAAGAATAGGAGGCGTCACTATGGGCATTACTACGATTGGAATCGACATTGCCCAAAATGTGTTTCAAATCCATGGAGTCGATGGAGATGGCAGCACCGTCCTTCGCAAAAAGCAGGCGTCGAGCTGTTCTGCCCTTTTTCAAAACACTAGTGGATTGTAACAACTAAAACGTTAGTATAGAATGGGCTTCCATGAGGGAGGCCACGATGACGCTGACACCTGTGGAACGTTACGAACTCCAACGTCGCTGCCAGAGTCGGAAAGGGCGTGCGGAGGGTGCCCGACGCGCCCGGTGCATTTTGTTACTCGCTGAGGGAGCCAGCTGGGCCCAGATCCGTGGGCGCCTCCACTGCGGCGATACGTATATCGCCCGCTGGAGTCAGCGCTTTGCCACCGAGCGGTTGGCGGGGCTCTACAGCCGGCACCGGGGTCAGCCCGCCACGGTCCTCACCCCCAAACTGGAAGCGCGGATTCTGGAGTGGACCCGGCGCAGGCCGCCGGATGGGTCGACCCACTGGAGCACCCGACGGTTGGCGAAGGCCCTCGGGCTTTCTCATATGATGGTCGCCCGAGTGTGGGCCCGGCATGGGCTCAAGCCGCATCGCCTGGAACGGTATATGGCGTCGGACGATCCCGACTTCGAACGCAAGGCCGCGGACATCATTGGGTCTCTATCTGAATCCCCCACAACATGCCGCGATCTTTTGTGTCGATGAGAAGACGGCGATTCAAGCGCTGGATCGGTTGGATCCGGTGCTACCGCTCTCGCCGGGCCGAGCCGAACGGCATGGCTTCGAGTATGCCCGCCATGGGACCCTGTCGCTCTATGCCGCCTTCGATACTCGCACGGGAGAGGTCATGGGGCGTACCGCCAAACGGCACACGTCGGCCGAGTTCGTCGCGTTCTTGACGGACCTCGTGGCCCATCGACCGCGGAGGCAAGCGATTCATGTGATCCTCGATAATCTCGCCACGCACAAGACTCAGCAAGTCGAGGCGTTCCTGCAAGAGCATCCGACGGTTCGGTTACATTTCACGCCGACGTACTCTTCCTGGCTCAACCAAGTGGAACTGTGGTTTGCCAAGATTGAGCGGGATCTCATCGCTCGCGGCATCTTTCGGTCCCAGCAGGATCTGAAACGGAAAATCATGCGCTATATCCGGCAGTACAATAAGGCGGCGAAACCCGTGAAGTGGAAGTATGCCGATCCCCGGTATCGAATCACTCCTCTTTTGTCTGGTACAGGCCACTAGAACCTTGTCTCATTGGCATGGAAGCCTGTGCTACTGCGCATCATTGGGCGCGTGAGTTAAGTGGCTTAGGCCATACCGTCAAGCTCATACCTCCTACCTATATGTAGGGAAACCCTACGTTAAACGCTCTAAGAATGATGCAGCTGATGCCGAGGCCATCTGTGAAGCAGTCAACGGGCCCACCATGCGGTTTGTTCCGGTTAAAGACAAGGCTCAACAGGCGAAATGATTATGTTGCACAAGACGCGAGACCTCCTTACACGTCAGAAAACTATGCTCATCAATGCTCTTTGCAGTTATTGTGCAGAATATGGCATCATTGTGCCGAAAGGCGTGCAAAATGTACGAAAACTTATAGAAAAGATAACAGGAGAAGAGAAATCCACTTTCCCAAAATTGGCGAGTGCTACCGTTCAACTACTCATCGAACAATTAGATGAGCTGGAAGGGAAGCCGCCAACACTTGGAGGAAGAACTTAATGGCTGGCATCGAAGTAACACGACGAGTCAGCTGATGGCCTACGGTTCCTGGGTAGGCATTATCACCGCAACAGCCATAGCGGTCACAATATCCGACGCCAAACATTTTAAATCTGCTCGTCAATTTGCAGCGTTTCTGGGGCTCGTGCCTCGTCAGTTTTCCACGGGCGGCAAAGAACGTTTAGGACGAATTTCTAAACAAGGGAATCAATACTTCAGGAGATTGTTGATTGTCGGGGCTACGTCGATGCTTCGCCATTTCCGGCACAAATCAGGAAAAGAAGCAGACTGGATGCGGGAGCTTCTGACACGGAGATCTCCACGGGTTGTGTGACCTGGTCAACAAAATGGCAAGAATTGTGTGGGCTGTGATGGTGCAGCAAACAAATTAACTACTATTAAGAGATGTCTCTTGATTAATGCCGACGATTGTCTATCCCCAAATTAGAAGATTAAGAAAATTAGTAAGAGGCGAATTTATACAATTGGCTCTTCAAAAAATCGTGTGGGTTGATCCCTTGGTTTTTGATAGGCTTGGTTCTCTCGAAGGAGTGATCAAGCCATGCGCGATATCGAACTCTATCGGGCTATCCTGGGACTCCAGGAGCCCTGGACGGTTATGAACGTCGAACTGGATATGCCAGGACAATAGGTGGTAGTCACCGTGGATTTCGGCCCAGGACCATTTCCTGTCGATCTGTCGAACACCGGCGCCGGGCTATGATCGGAAGCGGCGATGGCGACATCTGGATACCTGTCAATTCACGACCATCATTCAGGCGGAGGTGCCTCGGGTGCAGTGCTCGACGCACGGGGTCAGAGCAACTGGCGATCCCCTGGGCAAAACCGGGGAGTCAGTTCACGGCGCTGTTCGAGCGGCTGGCGATCGACCTGCTCCGCGAGTGTGCGGTCAAGGGCCGCCAAGATGTTGCGGATCTCCTGGGCCGGAAGCCTGGGGCATCAAGCGCCGCGCAGTGGCGCAGGGCCTAGCCCGTCGGCGGAGCGGAGCATCGCACGCTCAAGCAGAGCGGGGATACGCGGCTCACCGGCACCAAGTACCTGTGGCTGATGCGCCAGCAGGAGATGACAGCCGAGCAGCATGACGCGTTCCCGGACCTTTAACATAACGACCTCAAAGTCGCCCAGGAAGCGGCTGCTCAGGGGCAGTTCCGCCAGTTCTGGGACTATACCTACCTGGGCGCGGCCCAGAAGTTTTTGCCCGCTGGTTCTGGCGGGCGACGCATGAATCCGGTTAAAACCCGCTGACCGCCGTGGCCAAACGCCTGAAATGCCATCTGCCAGATGTCTTTGACGTACTTGAGCAGCACCAATGCGGGGATGGAAGCCGTCAACAACATTCAATGGGTCAAGAAGATGGCGCGCGGCTTCCACAACGTGGAGAACTTCAAGACCGCCATCTATTTTCACTGTGGGGCCTGAATCTTTACCCACACCCAAGTTAGTAGAGCCATACAATTTAAGAACTTTATGAGGAGTACTATATACTATTCATGAAACCCTTTCAGATTCTTTGCCCCTTGCCTTTCATCACACTCTGTTTGTTCTTTGAGCCTAATTATGCTCAATCAGCTCCCAACATTATCACTTTTGATAAACAACCTGGAGAGTTTGTAATTGTCAAAGTTAAGGATTCTCAATCCCAATCCTCTTTGAAAGGAACCCAAAATGTTCTTATGCGCACTCTTCAAACAGGTTATCTAGCTTATGACAGGCTTGATTTTGTGTTTGAGTTGAGAACTTAACCAGGATAATCCTGCTCTAAACGAAAAAGCAACACTCTTCGTTCAAAGTGCCAAGTTTCTTTGGAAGAAGATTTTCGTCAGAATTTTGAGTTATACGGAGGCTCGTCTACAAGAGGCTTTAGGAAAAGAACCAAGAATTATTTGATTTTGTGGTCACATGAAACTTGATGTTTGCATGAGTCTGAAAAAAAAGGATTAAGTTCTCCTTTAAAATTAATAATGGATGAAACTTGGGAAATTTATAAAACATCAAATCCATCTCTTAAACAGAAATGGGAGATATATTACCCTCTTCAGACTGATTATAGTGCGATTCATTCTGATGTAATTACCTTGAAGGCTCAAAGAAATGTTGATAGATGTTATTGAACCCAAGCGGGGTCCCATTCTAAAAAATATATGTGCATTCATTCACGATCACTTTAATCCTGAGGCTTCCCGCATTTCTAAGTAAAAAGGTATTGTAAGCTTCCCCGTCAAGCCGGACGGATTGGTATGTAGAGATTTTTAGTGATTGACGTTGACCACAATTCTATTTTTATTTTGGTTTCTGAATTCTCCTACCACTAAATTCAGCGGTTAATGGGTAGCGCGTCGGCATACACCAGACGGCGTTCTTCCTTTCGAGGCGTATCAGCCTCTCCGGCGGTATCGAACACCTCAAATTCTTTGATCACCACACGGTATTGTTGGGACCCGCGTCCGGAAGTGGGACGGGGCCCGCTCCACTGAGTGGCATTGACTCTTGGCGGGACGACGGGTTTCGATCCTGCAACGGGAAGCCATCCCAAGTCGTCCGGCACGGCCAGTTCATTTCCTCCATTGAGACTTCGACAGTTGTTCAGGCGGGGCAGCGGAGACCCTGCACGCCTGCTACCGTGACGATGACCTGATTGCCGTTTTTCGAATCCGGTACAACACTGGCTGTGCGGTCCGGAACCAGTTGCGCAAAGTCTGCCAGGACGACGGGGGAAAGGTGCACCCCATGGATCGAATTGACTTGATAGCGGGCCAGCGCCAGGCGCACGAAGGGGAAATAAGCCGTGCCCGGATCCATGTCGATATCGCAGTACCACAATTGCCGGCTCACGTCTGGTTTGACGTCAAACACACAGATGGTCACCGGCATGGGTTGGGTAAAATACAAGCGGGCGTTTGCCGCTACCTGAGGGTTAATGGTTGCCGTTGCAGCCCTGGAGGTCACTCCTGCACCCGGGATAGGTGCTTCTCTCACACCCAGATCGAAGCGGACCGCTACGGCATTCTTGAAATTCGTCTGAGCCGGATGGGTGGCTCCTACTTTGAGTAGAGAGAACATCTGAGCGGAAATTCTTGGATCCAACTGTAACGCCTGGGGCGCATTCTTAAGCACACCCTGCGGAGTCGCTCGGGAACTGATTTCATCTTCAGGAATGGACCGCGGTTGTATTTGGGGCTGTATCTGAGGAATTTTCAACCTGGGGTCGATTGGAATCTTTTCCGCCGGTATGGCGATTCGAGACGGGCCGCTTTTCCACAAGGGATCCAGCGCCCATTGTGACACATAGGGTTTGGCTTGATCCGGCAAGTCCGCTCTGGGATCGGGATAAAGGACGACCGCAAGTTGTTCGCCGTCGCCTGATGAAAACCATGGACGGTCCAGATAGACCCGTAGCCCTCCGCCCACCCGTTGATGTCCTTGCGGGGTGTTCTCCCATCGGAACGTCGGAAGGATGTAGAGAACTTCCGGTTTGGCGGGAGGCGCACTGTTTAAAATATCCACCTTCACAGGTTGTGACGACCGGGTCCATTTGGGGAGATTGGGCAGCGGGGGGAGCGGCTGCTTGTTGGCCATCGCCGCCGCAAGGGCCTTTTCATAATTTTCCCATACCCGTTCCTCTTCTTCCCGCGTCGGCAGAAAGTAATCGCGGTATCTCGTCTTGCCGATCGCCACATAGTCAACACACCGGTATTTGGTGTCCGTGAATGTCTGCTTGCCGGCAAAACGATATTGCTGGGGGACAAGGTTCGGCGGCAGGGGCGGAAGGGCTGTCGCACAGCGGAACGGTCGCTCGTCATAGGGAGGAGGGCCTTGGGGTTGTGGCCGCGGTACGACAGACGGATTAATGGTTGCCGCCGCGGCGGGATTTTTCTGGATGATGGCAGGAGAGGTGGCGGCCTTTGACCTCGCAAGAGGAACCCCTCGTTCTTGCACGCCGCCGTCCATGGCTTCTTCTCCGGCTTTCGACTCGGGGCCCATTTGAGGAGAGCCGTCTGATTCGGGTGCAGGCGAAGGGGGAGTTTCGTCAGGAGACTCAGGATTCACGAATGCCCGTTCAGTTAAATCCATATCCAATGGCGCGGGGGTTTCCTGCCCTTCCAGGCCTCTGGCGATGACCCGTTGAGCGGCTCGCTCGACCACAGGGACTTGAAAGGCCTGAGCCTGTCCGATCACCCGTTGCGGCGGATCGGTCAGGGGGACGCCGATATCCACCGGCTCGCTCCATCGCGCTTCCACATCGAATTCTTCGGTGCTGCCGCGATGCACGGCTATGGTTCCATACAAGTAGGCCTGCGTGTCGCCCACCTTGCGTACGTGATCGACCGGCACCTCTTGGCTAGCCTGAATCGGATTGATCAGGCTGGCCCACAGGGGATTGAACAGCGGTTGTTGGAGGGCATGCACCAGATCGAGGTCCCGGTTCGGTGTCAAAAGCCAATGCCGACCCTGTCTGACCAGATTCATGATGGATGCTCCGTCCTGCTGACGGCCCATGCGTTCCTGAATCCATCGCCAGAGCCCCATCAGGTTTTCCGCTCCGGGGGGAAAAAAACAACTGGCTTCAGCCCGGATGTGTTCACCCGGCGGAACAAAAATTCGTAAGGTGTCGCCTTGAAACGAGGGTGCGTCGGTTCCCGCTTCAATCCGGATTTTCAATCCGACCCGATTTGGCCAGTTACCGCCAAAGGCTTGTTGAATGACGGCATTCCCGCTTGTTCCGGGCAATTGCGAAAAGGCTATCCCTGCCGCCAACGGATCCGGCAGATAGGGCACGGTAATCTGCTGATTGGCCGGCACGACAAATTCCGGCAATTCGATTTTTACCGCTTTCCGTCCCGTGGGGGAGGCGGGGTCCGGTTGCCACTGTTCTCCCAAGTCCAGGTCTTTGTCGGTCATAAGTTGATAGGCTTGTTGCGGCGGCATGGCATCGAAGACCCCGTGTTGCTCGGATAGTTCCTGGCTCACCCGTGGTGGAACCAGATGTCGAATGGACACCGGGGTGGCCGGTCCGGCCGGGACCTCTTGCGGCGTTTCGAGGTTGATGGTCCGGATCACCAACCGGGAAGGGAAGTCACCGGGCAGCAACGGTTGTTCGGCCGGTTTCGGTCCTTTGGTCGGCTGTGTCAGGACCATGACAGGCGAACTCACCGGCTCGAATCGATCATAGTAGCCATCATTCACATCCGTGACAAACAGCGGATTTTCCGGCGGTGAAAAGGTGACGGGCAGACTGTTGCCGGCCAGGTCCACCACTCGTGCGCGGAATTGGTACTGTTTGCCGAACCGCAATCGCTGCAAGGTTCCAGGGACGGGCCGGAAAAAGACCTGCATCGGTATGCCGGGGATTGGCGCATGTCCGCTGTAATCCGGGTTGTCTTGAGGATTCAAATCTTTTCCCGGACGGGGAACGCACAAACTCCATCCGGCCCATCGAAAGATGGATTCGTAAATGTGAAGGATGGGTTTCGGGACAATCCGTATGGCTCCGATCACCGCCTGGTCGGCAAGTGCTGCGATGCGGGATTGGGGGATAACGGGAGCGGTTGCGCGGGATTGTATTTGAGGGTTGATGACTCCCGGCAGAGGTTTTGATTTGATCCCACCCAGATTCAGTTTTGGTGGCGGCTCCACGTCGCCTTCCGTAGCCCCGAGAGAAATCCATCCCTCGTCGTCATACGCGAGGATCGGCGGAGCATTGGAATTCAGGCGATGCTCCCCATGGCGGAAGCAGAGTGAGCGCCAGGGACCGAAAGTGACCTGTCCGCCCGGTTGACGATTCACTTCCCGCACGTCAATACGATATCCCCGAATGAGGTCCTCTCCGGTGAAGACGAGACCGGATTTGGCTGTTGCATCCATGGCCTTCTGTCGCTCCAACAACTGGTCAAGCCAGACATCGCGGTCACTATGAGCCACGGATAGGCCGGCCGAACGGAGTGCGGGGAGGCTGAGGGTTTCGGCCAGGTGTTCGTGTTTCTCAGGATTCAACAGGATCTCCGAAAACTTGGCGACCCGTTTAAAGGCCCCTTCCACATCGCCGGGTACCACATCATAGATTCGCGCGCCGCCCGACTGTCGTCCAAACGTCAGGAGCCCTTCTTGAAGTTCCGGCGAGGAGGTGGCGGCATAAAAGGCATTTCCCGTGAGAACATACCGGGTTCGCGGGGTCGGAATTCTGGGAATGACCGGCGGAGGCGTGACCGGTTTGACGAAGACGGTGGAGCTTGGGGGCATTTTGGGATCGGCTTTGACAAGAAGATCGATACGCAATCCCAACTTTTTCATTAATTCGGGATAATCCCCCAGACTGGACACCAGTTGATGAAAATCGACAGTGGGAACCTGAGGGCGTGGTTTGGGGAGCACAGCCGCTTCATACACCGATTGATACTTCAATAATTCTACGCCCTTGGGTGTGATGCCGGCCGCTTGAAGTTGTTGCGGACTCATCCTGGGGATGGTTCGTTTGAGAATAGAACTTCCTGTTCCTCGTGATTGAATCCTGGGTGTAATTCCCAGTTGGCCTGCCGGTCCCTGGAGACCTCCCGGGAGTCCGCCCTGGGGTCCGGGACCCAATTGATTTCTGAGTAATTGGTCTTGAAGGATATTGAGTTGAAGGATCGGATGCTCAAATCCTCGTTCGAATTTGCCTGGAACCCGCACATCGGGTTTGATCATGTTCATGTCCTGCAATCGTTGCAACATCATCCCCCTGGCAGGAAGGCGGTCGGGTGACTCGACGGCCAGTTTTCCATACAGATCGTCTTTGACGGATTGGAAAAAGCGTTTTTCGGCAGGGGCCACGATCAGGAATTTATCTCCGGTGAATCTGGAGGTCCCCTGGTCGAATTGATAGGGCCGGACGAGCAGTGTATCCGGAAAAAGCGCGGCCCAGAGATTGGCATCAAACGGATCGGTGTTCGGCGTCGAAGGATTGGCGGCCCATTCCGGCGTCGCGGCCAATGGTGGAAGCCCTGCACCGTCGAAAATGGCCTGAAATTGAAGAGCACTTCTGATAGCCGGCCAATCGAAGACCGGCCGAAAGTATTTGAACTGCAACTCGGGCATTTTCTGTTGCGGAGGAACCGTCACCAACAAGCGTGGGGAAATCAGCACCGTGAAGCGCAAAAAGGATTCGAATCGCCCGTTGGGTAGGGTGGTGGCCATCAGCTCAAACTGTGGGGGACCCACGGACACGAGTGGATTGATCGCAATGGCTTTTTCTTGTGGGGTCGGTTTCTTAATGATCCGGTTCGCCATGTTGCTCTCCTTGTCCGTATTTACGCCGCGAATGCTCCGGCGTATTGTGCCCATTCCTGTTCACTGAGCATTTCATAAATCTTTCGGGGTCTCACGATGTTGCCCATCCTGTTTTGCACAAACACCGGCTTGGCCTGGTTGCCGGTAAGCCAGATATGGTCGCGATGTTCTTGCGCGCTTTGAATGGTTTCGGTCTCCCCCTGAAACTCCTTCCTCACGCTTAAGGTCACGGAGGTTTCGAAGAACAAAATTTCGATTTTGACGACGAGCGAGGCTTCTCCCCAGAGTTTTTTGGTTAGGGTATTCCCGACAGTTTTTTCTTCATACGCGATGAGCATTTTGAATTCGAGTGACACCGTGATGAGGCCCAGGACATTGAGTTGTCCGCCCATCCGTAAGTAGCCTTCAAGGTAAATGCCCTTTTGGCCGGTCTCTGGGTCAAGTCCGTACTTGAAATAGAAGCCGGCCATGACGTATACGCCTCCGCTGGCAATCCCGATATCGAAGGCGAATTTTCCACCGAACTCCAGCAGGACTTCCACCAACACCACGCCTCGCTCGGACGCTTCAATTTCCACAGCAAAAAACCCGCCGCCGCCGAATAACCACACGGTAATACAGAACGGGTCGCTGCGCTCGGAAATGGCCAGGCGGAAACGCACCGGGTCGCCGTTCCAGAAAATCGACACGGCAGCCGAAAGTTTCAGATTTGAGAGACTGAAGACCCCAACGGCAATGGTCGGCACAGTGACCGAAATGCCGGCCTTGATGTTTGTGGTCGAGGGTTCGATGATGGGTTTGACGCCCCAGCCGCTGGATCCCCCTGACGATCCGCCGCCTCCACCCCCCCCTCCACCTCCACTATCGCTTTTTCCGCCGACAAGCTCCTGAAGATTGGCGAGGAATTTCAAGGCTCCGAGAAATTCGACCGGTTTGACGCCGTCTTCCGATTCACTGCACAGCTTGGGGTCCGGCGAGAGGCTTTTTCCGTGTTTCTTTTCGAGGCGGAGTTTGGTGAAACTGACGCGAATGCATTGCGCGATGGTGACCTGGAAGTTCGTCAGTTCTCCCGTGGCGTTGAACTCGGGTTCGGGGACTGTCGGATCGCCCGGTTTGGGAAATCGAAAGACCACTAGCACTTTCAGGGTGAATTTCGATTTCTTCGGGCTGGGCTTGCTCGGCAATTGCGGATCGAAAATCAGGACAGGTGCCAAGTTGACTTTTTGGACATTATCGATGGTGAACTCGAATGGTATTTTGACCTTGTCGGGGTGCTCTTCGGATTTGAGAGATGGCACCAGGCCGCCGGGCTGTTTGAATTGATTGGTGTTGACTGACGGAAACAAATCGGCCAGGGGAATGCCGCCCAGAATTTTGGCGTCTTTAAAATATTCTTTCGGGTTGAAGTTGCCGTTGCCGAATTGTTCCGCACTTTGAGCCGCTCCGCTATCGCCACCGCTCCCTCTGGTGGTGACGCCGCTGGCTTTTCCGCCAACCGGACCTTTGAGTCGGGAAATCCCTACGATGTCCATGTTGGGCGCTGCCAAACCGCCGGCCTTGGTGGTATCGGTGAACCGCATGCCGATAGGGTTCAAGAGGATCAGGAAGAGTTCTCCCAGGTTCGGTCCCCCGAATCCGTTCACCCGATACATATCACTGTACCGAACATCGGTCCCTGCAGTGGCGGGATTCGGTCCCAGCAAGGCTTTCACCGCAGGAATGGAGATATTGGCTTGGGCTAAAAAGGGAAAGAAGAACGGATTGACGGCATCCACCAAAGGTTGTGTAACCGTTCGAGGACAGCCCGGCATGAGGCCTTCCTGAATCCACACCGGATCGCAGGGAATTTCCGCACTGAAGGAGAGACTGGCCGTCTCCATGGCGGTATCGCCTTTCTTGACTGAAGGAGCATAGGAAACGGGTTGTCCGGAAAGGGCGGTGGTGCTTCTGATATCCTGGGCATAGGCGTTCCGGACGCCCTTGAGTATTCCGGTGTTCAATCCCACATCGCTGGTCATAAACACTAGAGGGATCGTGAATTCGCAGGAGTCGCCTGCCCAGTCTTCGCCTATCAGATGGAACTGAAAGTCCTGCCCGCTCACCTTTGGCCAAAACGCGAGTGAATTGCCAGGAACGGAGCCGATCTTACTATTTTCCTTGGGGTCGAGGTTCGGAGTAATGAGCGTGGTAATGCGGAGGCTTTGAAAAGGAAAATTCCGGCCCTTGGAAAATGACAGTTGTTCTTGTCCCGGCCCCGGATAGGTCTTTATGGGTTCTTTCACCACAATGAACTCCCGGTATCGGAGTAAAGCTACCAAGGGGCCGTCGGGAATGGGGCGCTCGATTTTCCGTTCGCTGATCTGGATCAGGACGGCTCGATGCCCGAATGGAAACAGAAATCCCTGTTCGATGACCCGCACAAACTGGTCCCGTCCCATATTCGTATGTTGGGTCCATTCAATCACCGTTAGGGGATTCGGGGCCGGATCGAAGGCATACTGGGTTTTCATCCAGACGCCGAGTGAACTCAGCATGAACCGTTCCGCCCTGGCATACCGTTCCTGCCAATTGGGAAGTTTTCCATTGGCCATCAACTGGACGAGTTGGTGCCGATGTTGAGCTTCGGGTAACATGCGAAACGGTACTCGTGCCTGGTCCCTTCGACTTGGGTACCGTTCGGGGCCATTTCCATCAGGTTCGTTATAGTCCGGTGACCAAATCGCCCGGAGCGTTCGGTACCAATCATCGTCTTCATCGATCCGCCACTGGCCCTGCCGGTCCTGTCTTCTTACTCCTAAACGCGTGTGCCAAAGCTCCATGCGGTTGTTTAAAGCGACGGGCCTTGGGGAATGAGCCCATCCTCCCATTTTGCTGGGAGACATGAACAAACGATAGGGAGCTTCTATGACTGTCAGGTTAGGGAGATCTTCCTTTTTGGGAGGATCGGGTAAGAGTTGGAAAACCTGCCCCGGTAATTTTTGTACGACCCCAGGGACGATTGCCTGTGAGGGCGGCTGTACAGGAACTTTTTGAATCGGTTGAACCGCCTGGGGGTTCACCTGAGGTTTTCGTAATTGGAGTTGGACCGTTCTGGTTTCAGCTCTAACCAAAACGGCTTGGGCTTGATAGAGCGCCGCAGACTGCCCATTGGTGGAGGTGTACCACAGAAACGGTCTTTTCTCCGTGGGCATGGGGGAAGACTGAGGTTGTGCCGGTTCCTCTGGAATGGCGCGCGGGATAACCTGCGGTATGACACCTTGCTTGAAGCGCATGCCGGGAACGATCTGTATTTTAAGCCGGCCCAGTGATGGGGGAGGTGGGGGCGGGGGAGCCGCAGAGGCAGCCACATTCAACTCGAAAAGGGACCAATCCAGAAGGGTCTCCAGGGAAAAGGGAATTTGGGTAATGTTCTGGGGCACGTTAAAGACCAATCGGCTCCATCCTGCCAGTTGCGCTTTGATTGGATAGACCGGCTTTTCTGCCTGGCTGGGGTTGGCCGGTTCGAAGAAGGCCTGCTCGGCGATATGTTGGGGCGGGAAGTGGACAAGGATGGTTGATGCCGGGGTTCCAGGGGCCAGCGGATTTCGAACGATCCGGGCCGGTTGGCCTGTTGCCGCCTGGAGCGTCCACCCTTTGAATTCAAATTTAAGGACCAGGAGATCTTCAGGCCGGAGGACGGAAACGGTAAAGGGACCATGGACTTCCAGCAAGGATCGAAAATCGGTAAAAATGCGGCCGGGAGCGACAATTTCAGGCTTGATCTGTCCGGGAGTTATAGGCGCGATAGGAACAATCTGTTTAAGTGCCGGAGCCGGGGTCTGTTGGATCGCTTTTTCCTGTTGTGGCACCGTGACCTTGGGTATGGGGCTTGATGGACTCTTCCTGAGTCGTGGGTCAACTTGGACGGGGATGATTGAAGCGCCGAGTTGTCCGTTCCAGGCTAATCTGGTTCCATGGGGAAGATCGATCGGATCGACAATAGCCCCTCCTAGTGGAACGGAAATTCGGTAGACCTCCGGTTCGCAACAGGCCTGCATCTCTCCGTCCCGATTGAGGAGTTCGAAGGGTGGGGTAGTAGGCCTGCCGCCGACTTCCAGCGAACAGCCCAAGACCTTGATCGAAGAAGGGTTGGAGACAAAACGTCCTCTGAGAATTTCTTCACGTTCGTGTTCTTGGGCTGAAAAAATCCTGGCGTATTGAATGTGAGCAAGAGGAAACGCGATCGGGTCCGGGATAGCATCTGCATCAACGTTGAGGGAATGCGGATGAAACCACACCGAAGATTCCGGAGAAGGTCCTTCGGCCAGCACTCCACAGACCGGTGTTCCGGCTGAGTCCTCCCAGGTTTCAAAGTGGAGGGTGTCGAAGCCGTTCTGCCGATACACGACATGAGATGCGACGTTCGAGGTAAAGGCAGGCGAAAATTCCCAGTGCTGTGCTCCTCGCTCCATGGCCAGCAAGGTTCGCGTTCGTCCCGGTTCTGTGGCCAGACTGGGCGTCTGGTCGTCAAGCAAGGCCAAATGTAAGACATCGGAAGCCAGATCTCCTCCCCGACCTCGGAACGAGGCCAGCGAATGGCCTTTGAAGTCAAAACTCCAGTTTGGCCGGAACGAGGCGGTGCCTTCGCCTTGGAGGCGCAATTGTCCGTCCAAGCCCATCCCGCATACGGGAGTGTGAAACCGGACGGCCGAGCCCGCAGATTCCTGCCCCAATAACCACCGTTCAAACGGAGCGTAGGTTGTGAATCCTCCCAGCGCGAAAGTTAGGAGCATGTTCCACGAAAAGGCGCCTTGGCGTAGTTCACACACGAAATCGGCCGATAGCGAGGTGCCCGGAAAGCGGGCATCGGCCAGATGGACCAGGAACAATCCTTCCTGTTTTCGAACCAGGAGGCGGGGGGATCCGCTGAAGGAGGCCAGATCAATGACCCAACGATCCCGTCCTCCCAGCCGGAACACGATACGCGTGTCGGACACCGCCCAGGTCAGTGACTCCGTGGCCGCATGGGCCAGGCTATTCATTATTCTGATGGAGGGAGACAACCCGAGGGCGGTCAAGGTGGCCATTCCCAAAAGCCCACGGCGGGTGAGTGCTCTTTCTCTTAAAATTTCTGGACGATCCGGCAGGTAGGATTGACGGTGAACGAGTTTGGGGAGGCGGTCGGCACGCAGGGCATTCACATTCAAGCGGTGATGAGACATGGACGGACCTCCGTATTTAGGCTCCCGCCGTAGGTCGTCGGATAGGCGGGTATTCGATCAGTCTGTCGTATGGAAACCAAAAAGGGTTCAAAGTCCTGGGTGCCTTTTTTTTGAGGCGTGCCCATGTTGACTCTCTTTTTCGGCTGGGTCGGTAGAAGGCTGCGTTTCACAAGAGTTCTTTTCGGATACACAGCGTGATCGCGTTTCTATAGTAATGTCAAAATTTTGTCAAGAGAACGAGATCCGGTTTTCGAGGATCAGTTAGCAAATGGTCTTTGTCATCAAGATGGGGCATGGGCGATTGAAGGGTCTTGGATATGTGGATTTTTTCAGATTCCCGGCCGCCCCCTTAATGAAGACCAAGACGACAAAATTGTCCTTTGAGAGGCGGCGCTTTAGGGAAAGCATTCCTGGCAGAGTTTACGAATCTTTGCATCCTGTTGGGGGTTAATTTTGAAATTCTCCAGCCGAAAAGAAATGGTAAAAGCCGATGTTATGCTGACCGTCAAAGAACATTTCCAACGAAATACCAAAGTGCTCGAATTGTCCGGGCGGTTTGACTATCATTCCAAATTGGGGTTGGAAGTCGCTATTTTAGGCGCTCAGGAAATCGGCTGTGAACATGTGATCCTGAATTTTTCCAATATTACCTGGATTGACTCAGCCGGGTTGGGGCAATTGTTTCTCTGGTATCACCGGATGCGCCCCAGTCGCATTCATCTGAGCATTGTGAGTCCTCAAGCGCCGGTACGGGAATTGTTGGAATATGCCAATCTTCCTGAAGTCGTGCCAATTTTTCAAACTGAAGAAGAAGCTCTGCATCGATTTCAATCCCACCTGTCCCTGCACTGACAAGCGGTTAAACCGGTTCTTTCTTTCCCGTCTCCTCTTGCGATCCTTCAGTTGGCCGGGTCGTCTCGAAACCGGTATGCTTAAGGGATTAGCGTTTGCCCTTCGCTCATCTATTGATGGAATGAAAGGTTGGATGCCGGGATCTGCTTACGCTGCTAAGGAGGTGGATGACCAATGCGACATAATCCTGGTTTTGTGCAGTTAGTGCATGAGGTGAGGAAGAACATTCGGGAATGTTCGGTCGAAACGCTAAAAAACCGACTTGCGCAATCCAGTTCGGTCATTGTTCTTGATGTACGGGAAGATCATGAAGTGCAACGGGGGATGATTCCCGGGTCGATTCATCTTGGGAGAGGAATTTTAGAGCGGGATATCGAAACGAAAATCCCGGACAAGCAAACGGAAATTATCTTGTATTGTGGGGGAGGGTATCGATCGGCACTGGCCGCGGAGAATCTTCAGAAAATGGGCTACCGCAATGTGTGGTCACTGGACGGGGGCATCAAAGCCTGGACAGCGGCCGGGTATCCGTTAAGCGCGGAGGAACTTCGGAGCACCAAGAACAGATGATAACAAATCCCCTTTCCGGATGAACCGGAAAGGGGACATAGGCAAAAGTCGTTATTGTTCGCTTTGCACGATTATTTAAATCGTCGGTCGAATTCCTTGACGACTTCGTTGGTGAGATCCAGCCCGTCTCGACTAAAGAGGATAATTTTGAGGGTGTTTTCACTGCCCTTGTCTACGACCAAATCGAATCCGTGGCGGGTCGCTACGGCTTGAGTCGCTTCTTCAATTTTTTTCATGTATTCCATGACTAAGTCTTTTTGTTTCTGGCTTAGTTCAACTTGGTATTCCTGTCCCCGCTTTTGCCACTCCTGAAATTTCTGGGCAAACCGTTCCTGTTTTTGTTTTTGTTCGGCGTCAGATCCTTTCCCTTCACTGGCTTTCAGTTCCTCTTGCATCCGCTCGAGTTCTTTTTGATCGCTTTTCAGGATATTTTCCCTTGCTTGGGCGTGTTCTTTCAGTGTGGCCAACGCGCGTCCTCCGGCCTTGGATTTTTCAATGACGGCCTGAGGGTCTAGGACGCCGACCCGGAAAGAATCTTTGGAAGCGGCTTGCGCCGAGAAGGGGACGATTGACACGAGTAGGCACAGAGTGCTCAAGGCAACAATGTAACCTGGGATGACACGGCTTCGCTGGACACGATTTTTCATGCTGGTTCCTCTAGTCGTTGATGGTCTCGGCCTCATACTGGTCAGAATTGACCGACGAGGGTGGTGGCGTTCTGTGTACAAGCGGTTTGAGGGTAACTGGGGATTTTAAGAAGTGTCAAGCCAAAACGCTGTTTTGTCCTTGAATCGAAATGATCCATCCCAAGGATTCCTCCTTCAGATTTCCGGGAGGAATTTGCTAGCCTAGGTTACAATTTGAGGGCATTATGGGGAGACTCTGTCGTGGAAATGACCATTGTCTGTTTTGGCGATAGCTTAACGGAGGGGTATCAATCTTCGAGGGATGGTGGGCCGGGCTTCACGCCATATGGGCAATGGCTGCGGGAATGGTTGGGGAAACGCGGCACCATTTGGATTCGTGGAGTGTGTGGAGAAACCACTCAGCAGATGAAGGAACGTTTTCCTAGCGATGTCCTGGCCCTTCATCCCGGCTATGCGGTGATTTTAGGAGGCACGAATGACCTGGGCTGGGGGTTGCCCGCGAAAATGGTTATTAAAAATCTCGTGTGGATGTATGCGGAAGCTCAATCCCATGGAATTCTCCCTGTGAGTGTCACGATCCCTTCTCTGGGAGGGTTAGGTATGCCTGGCTCGATTTCCTCTTACCGTCCAGCCCTTCAGTCGAGAGTCGAAGTCAATGAAGCACTCAAGACCTACTGTCAGATGAAACAGATTCCTATTGTTGACTTGTTTTCAGTGACGTGTGATCCGCAATCTCAAGAGCTAGCCTCTGAATTTTCTGATGACGGACTTCATTTGACCGAGTTGGGATATCGTACTCTGGCACACCTGCTTTGGAATCAGGTTTTTAAATCCCGCCTTGAAAATCAATGAACCCTGCGTAATTAGGAAGTCGATACCGGGAAGGCGTGCAAGGCTGAAAATTTGGGGTATGGTGGGTAGAGTTCCTGGACTCTACCGAGGGAATCCCAATATGGTTGAGGAGCGGGTCCTACCCTAGACTCAGGTCGCAGTCGAGGATGATGTCGGAGTACTGGAATTCCCGCTGCCTGAACCTCCGGAAGAAGATGTGGAAGATCCGGACGAGGTCGAAGGCTTGTCGGTAGACGTTTTGGTTTCCGATTTGGTCTCGGATTTTGATTCGGACTTCGATTCGGATTTCGTGTCGGATTTGGGTTCGCCTGACCCTCCGTCGTTCGTCTTTTTGCCATCCTTGAACTTATCCGAATAATCGGTAACGTACCACCCTGATCCTTTAAACATAATCGCCGGTGGAGAAATGACCTTGGTCACCGGTTGAGCTTTTTCACAGGAAAATTGATCGCAGGTCTTGACCGTCGGGTCGGACATCTTTTGCTTGATTTCAAAGCGTTTACCGCAGCTTGTACATTCATATTCGTAAATCGGCACCCCTCACCTCCATTGCGCGAAACAGAGAATCATCGGTTGTAGATACGGACAACGCGGTTCAGATAAATCTTTCCTGCAGGAAGTCAACCTGTCCTGTGACCTCCTGAGGTGCGGCTGGCAATAGGGTTGAGGCGTTGGCATTATTCCAATCTTGCTACGGCTTCAGCCAGACTGTTGAGGCCCTGGTGGATGACTTCCAAGGTCGGAGTATAGGAAAAACGCAGATGGGTCTCTCCTCCAAAGGGTTCTCCGGGAACGCACGCGATCTTCGCCTCTTTTAATAAAAATTCAGCAACGGCGAAGGGGCTGGAAAGGGAGGTTCCCCGAAAGCGACGACCAAGAAGACCTTTGATGTTTGGAAAGGCATAAAAGGCTCCCGCCGGCATAGGACAATGGATCCCGGAAATGGCATTCAAGCCCTTCACCATCGTGGTGCGCCGAACGTCCAGTTCCCGCACCATGGTTTGCACAAAGTCCTGCCCGCCCCGAAGCGCTCCGATGGCGGCTTTTTGTGCAATGGAAGTCGGATTGGATGTGCTTTGGCTTTGGATGTCTCCCATGGCCTTCATCAGTGGTTCGGGACCTGCTGCATAGCCGATTCTCCAGCCGGTCATCGCATAGGTCTTGGATACCCCATTGACGATAATCGTTTGTTTTGCCACTTCCGGGCTGATTGAGGCAATGCTGACATGCTGATGGTTGTCGTAAATCATTTTTTCGTAAATTTCATCGGATATCAGCAGGAAATTACGTTCCAACGCCAGTTTCGCCACGCCTTCCAGCGTGTCCTTGTGATAGATACCTCCGGTGGGGTTACATGGAGAATTGAGAATTACGGCTTTGGTCCGACTGGTGATGGCCGCTTTCAATTTATCGAGATCAATTGCGTAGTCGGCACTCTCTTCCGTCGGAAGGAATACCGGCGCGGCATCGGCCACGAGGACTTGTTCCGGATAGGACACCCAATAGGGTGCGGGAATGATGACCTCATCTCCCGCTTCAAACAAAGCCAGTGCCAAATTGAATAAGGTATGCTTGGCTCCGCAGGACACCAATATCTGGGAACGAGTGTACGGTAATCCTTGCTCCGCTTGAAATTTATCAATAATGGCGTTTTTTAGGTCGTCAATTCCCGTCACAGCGGTATACTTTGTGAAACCTTCCTGAATGGCCGTGATGGCTGCCGATTTTGCCGCGTCCGGTGAATCAAACGAGGGTTCTCCAGCCGTAAAATCAAAAATCTGCTGGCCCTGCGCCACAAGCGCTTTCACCGTAGCCGACAGTTGTAACGTCGGCGAAGGCGTAATTCGTGTGGTTCGGATCGCGAGTTTCATGGGCGAAAGGCATGGAGCCGGGCTGTGAGACGCTGGGCCACTTCCGGGTGAAGAAAATCATGAAGAGGCCCTCCCAGGGAAGCTACTTCTTTCACCATACTCGAAGTCAAGTAAGAATATTCTTCGCTTGCCATCAGAAATAACGTCTCAAGATTGGAGTCCAGTTTTCGATTAAGCAGAGCCATTTGAAATTCATGTTCAAAGTCCGAAACCGCACGCAGTCCACGAATAATCGCTTGTGCGCCACGGTTTTTGACATATTCGACCAAAAGGCCTTCAAAAGGTTCCACCTCCACGCCGGCAAGGTCTTGGGTCGCAATCTTGGCCAATTCCACCCGGTCTGCCAAATCGAAGAGCGGCTCTTTCCCGGGATTTAGTGCGACGGCCACGATGATGCGATCCACCAATCGGATACTACGGGCAATGACATCCGTATGTCCGCGGGTAATGGGGTCGAAGGTCCCTGGGTAGATGCCGGTTAGCATGCGGAATTTCTCAGATCATGAACCTGTTGAGGTTTCATAAAATGTGAAGGCCGTATCGCCATATCGAGCTTTCCGGACTCGTGACCAGGTTCCTACGGCAGCCGGGGAAATGGTCTTATGGAAATGCTCATAGATAATGAGACCATGTTTAGTCATGAGCTGAGCACCTTCAAGTAACGTAAGAATCTGATCCATTTTAGGGAATTGGTAAGGCGGATCAAGGAACAGCACGTCAAAAGGTCGCCATCCTAGCAAATTTTGATTCTGGATGGCGAGATGAATATCGGCGGTGATCACCAGGGATTGGGGAAGTAAGGTGAGCCTGGAAAGCGTTTGGTAAAGCGCTAATTGTAGTTCTTTTTGGTGATCCACAAAGGCCACCCGCGCGGCTCCTCGGCTTAAGGCTTCAATGCCCATGGCCCCGGTTCCTGAAAAGAAATCGGCAACCGTAGCCCGGTTTATCCGCCCATCCAGGATTCCCAATATTGCCTCCCGCGCTCGTTGCGAAGTCGGACGGACCGATTGTTCCGGAAAGATCGAAATGGTTCGTCCCTTTAATGCTCCACCGACAATCCGTATCGACGAGGGCTTCATGGCAGCACCTACCTTATCACACGGCCTGAAACGGCAACAATTTTACAGGATTGCGAGCTTTGACGCTTCAAAAATTATCTGCGTATAGTGAATGTCGAAGAAAGATTACAACACGCCATGCATCCTTTCCCTCAAAAATCCGGGATTCAGTCTTGGCCTTTACACGAACGGCCCAGAGAACTTCTTCTTCAGAAAGGACCACACGGCCTTTCCGACGCGCAATTACTGGCCATTCTGCTACGTATGGGAAAACGAAGAGCCTCTGCTGTGGAGGTGGCGATGGAGGTTCTTACCCGGCTGGATGGATTGCGGGGGTTGGCCAATCGAAGCCGTGAAGAATTGTGTGCCGTTCCCGGGATTGGTCCGGCCAAGGCCGCTCAGATTTTAGCCGCGCTTGAGTTAGGAAAACGCGCCTTGGCCACTCCACTGACCGCCGGGCTTCATGTCCGTGGCAGTCAGGACATTTTCCAGCATTATTATCCAATACTTCGGGATGTCCGTCATGAACTCTTTAAAGCCGTACTCTTAGATGCCAAACATCGTCTGATTCGAGATGTGACGGTTTCCGAGGGAAGTCTGACGGTGAGTATTGTTCATCCACGGGAAGTGTTCAATCTGGCAGTCCGGGAATCGGCTGCAGCGGTGCTATTTGTTCATAATCATCCGAGTGGAGATCCGCAGCCAAGCGAAGAGGATCATGCCTTGACCCGCCGATTGATTGACGCAGGGGAGATCCTTGGCATTCGCGTGCTGGACCATATTGTGATCGGTGACGGCCGATATGTCAGTTTTGCCGACGAAGGTTGGATGAACGGTCTGCCCTAAAAAATAATTGTGGTTGTCGGTTCCTCTTTTCTGAGACTTGCCGACTTGCTTGTTGCCTGCGGACATTCTCCGCCAAGTAGCTTTTCATACGATTTTCATGGTAGAACTGTATGATTACAAAGGATTTGTCTTCTCGATATTCGTTACTGATTCCCTCGAGTGCTTAAAGGGCCAGCATGGGACATATTTCAAAGTCCGAAGTGGAGAAAGTGGCCGACTTGGCCCGACTGGATCTGACCGAGGCTGAAAAGTCGCTTTTTGGTGGACAGTTAAGTCAAATTTTGGATTATGTGGATCAATTGCAAACGGTTTCGACCGAGGGTGTCTCGCTGACTTCTTCGGTGGCGGAGATCCAGTCCGAATGGCGGGAAGACGTTGTCGTTCCTGGGTTGACGGTGGAGCAGGCCTTGGCCAATGCACCGGAATCGAACCAAGGATTGTTCGTGGTACCTAAAATTTTAGGAAAGTAGGAAGAAGGCATGTATCGGCAACTTTTGCGTTCAAAAATTCATCGAGCCACCGTCACCGATTCCAATCTTGAATATGAAGGAAGCCTCACGATTGATGAGGACCTCATGGATCGGGCAGGCATTTTACCCTATGAAATGGTGATTGTGTCGAACATTAATAACGGCGAACGGTTTTCGACGTATGCCTTGGCGGGAGTGCGAGGAAAAGGCGAGGTGATTCTCAACGGTCCCACTGCCCGCAAAGGTGTGGTGGGAGATAAGGTCATTATCTTTTGTTACGAATTTTTTAATGAGGATGAAGCGAAGCGTCATTCTCCCAAAATCATTCAAGTCGACGGGCAGAATCGTATTAAAACGACTTCCCCATCCTAAGTGAACAATTCTTGTGGTTGTCTTCTGGACCTGCCGAGAACATGCAGGGCTACCCTTCGGTTTCTGAATGTCTCTTTTTAAACTCACGCTCAAAGACCTTCAGGGAAAATTTATCCGCGGAGAAATCAGTGCGGTGGAAATCGTCAGGTCCTATCTGCTTCGACTCACCCAAGTGGAGCCGAAGATCAAGGCCTATGTTACGCTGAGAGACAAGGAATCCCTTCTTACGCAAGCCGGCGCCATTGATCAATCCCTTCGAGGATGGAGAAAGACGCAACCCTTGATGGCTATGCCGTTGGCCATCAAGGATAACATTTGCACCAAAGGGTTGCGGACTACCTGTTCGTCCAGGATCTTGGATGAGTTCGTGCCACCCTATGATGCCACGGTTATGGCACGGCTCAATACCCACCAACCCTTAATTCTCGGAAAGACAAATTTAGATGAATTTGCGATGGGGTCTTCGACCGAACATTCGGCTTATGGGCCGTCCCGAAACCCATGGAACCAAAAATATATTCCTGGGGGGTCTAGTGGTGGGTCTGCGGCCGCTGTGGCGGCTGATGAATGTGTAGCGGCTTTAGGTTCCGATACCGGAGGATCGATTCGACAACCGGCGGCTTGTTGCGGTGTGGTCGGCCTCAAGCCGACCTATGGCCGGGTTTCACGGTATGGGCTGGTCGCGTTTGCTTCTTCATTGGATCAGATTGGGCCCATTACGAAAACGGTGACCGATGCCGCGATGCTCCTGAATGTTATCGCCGGGCATGATCTCCTGGATTCGACGTCTTCTCGTCAGGATGTCCCTGATTTCACCAAAGCACTCAAGAAGAGAGATGTGAAAAAACTGGTGATCGGGGTGCCTCAGGAATATTTTGCGGAAGGGTTGGACTCGGAAGTGAACGGGAAGGTTCAAGAGGCCATCCGCACGTTGCAGGATTTGGGCGGAACCATCAAAGAGATTTCCTTGCCTTTTACCGAAAAGGCCATTGCGACGTATTATTTGATTGCGACGGCGGAAGCCAGCTCCAACCTTGCTCGATACGATGGCGTGAAGTTCGGGCTTCGGGCCAAAGAAAGTAAGGAATTGGCCGAGATGTACCGGCAAACCCGCTCGCAGGGCTTTGGGCCTGAAGTGAAGAGACGGATCATGTTGGGGACCTATGCCCTCAGCGCCGGGTATTATGAGGCGTATTATGCCAAAGCTCAGGCCGTGCGGACACTGATTCAGCAAGATTTTTCGGATGCCTTTCAGAACGTGGATGTGTTGGTCAGCCCGGTGATGCCCACTCCGGCCTTTCCACTTGGCGAGCGATTGGAAGATCCATTGCAGATGTATTTATCCGATGTGTATACCATTCCTTCCAGCCTGGCCGGTATTCCGGCTATCTCCATTCCTTGCGGGTTTAGTACAATGGGATTGCCGATAGGAGTGCAAATCATGGGTCGCCCCTTCGACGAGTTGATTGTTCTTCGAGTAGCCCATGCTTACGAACAAGCTACGACATGGCATACGAAGCGGCCGGTTATCCGGTCATGAAAGGATAAGGGATCATGGTGGATCTTGCCGCAATTATTGTTGCAGTCGCGTTTGTTGTACTTGTGTTCTATTTAGTGCCAACCATTCTTCAACTCAAACGGACGGTTGGACAATCGGAACGTCTGTTGATTCGATTGAATCATGAACTTCCCGGGCTCATTAAGGAAGTCAAGGGCACCAATGAAAATATCCGGGTTATGACTGAGCAGGCTCGGTTGGGCGTCGACCGGGCGACCGTGTTTCTGAATGCGGTGGGAGATGTCGGGCAAACCGTGAATCATGTGCATCATGCGATGAGGGGAAAAGGCGGGACAATTCTCACGGGGGTGACCAGTTTAATGGCCGGGGTCAAAGCGGCTTCTTCCGTGATGAAACGTCGAGTCCAAAAAGAACAAGAAGGAGGGCGATACCATGGCGACTAATCACTCAGGTCCATCGGCCGGTTCGGTGGCATTGGCATTTTTAAGCGGAGCGTTATTAGGGGCTGTGACGGCTATTGTGCTGGCTCCTCAACCGGGACGTGAGTCCCGTGATCGGATACTGGGTTATGCCAGGCGAACCGGGGAGGATTTACGGGATTTAAAAGATCGGACTACCGATGCAGTGGAAGAAGTGGTGGGGCGGGGTCGTGAGCTGGTGGATGAGATCTCCTGTGCGGTCCGGGAAGCCATCGATGCCGGGCGCGACGCCATGCGGCGAGAGCGCGAAATGAATTCATTGGACTGAGCCGGTTCGAAATCCGTTTGAGCCTCGCGCGAGAAATTGTCATATGACTTATGAAGCTGTCATTGGGGTTGAGGTGCATGCTCAACTCCAAACTCAGACAAAGTTGTTCTGCGCCTGTTCCACCTCCTTCGGGCTTCCCGCGAACACCCAGGTGTGTCCGACGTGCTTGGGTTTGCCTGGAAGCTTGCCTGTGTTGAATCAACGAGCAGTGGAGTTGGCCATTCGCGCAGGTTTAGCGCTTCAATGTGAGTTGGCCCCTTCCAATCAGTTTTCCCGCAAAAACTATTTCTATCCCGATCTGCCCAAAGGCTATCAAATCTCTCAATATGATTTGCCGATCTGCGGATTGGGATGGCTGGATGTTTCCGTGAATGGCTCGGCCAAGCGTGTTCGAATCCGTCGGGCCCATCTCGAAGAGGACGCCGGAAAAAATCTTCATGAAGATCAAAAGGATGGGAGCGGAGTGGACCTGAACCGGGCGGGGACACCCTTGTTGGAAATCGTGACTGAGCCCGATTTGCATTCCTCGGATGAAGTCGATGCGTATTTGAAAGCCCTTCGGGAGTTATTGGTCTATCTTGGTGTGTGCGACGGGAACATGGAACAAGGCAGCTTTCGTTGCGAACCCAATGTCTCGATCCGGCCGATTGGGGAAACTCGTCTCGGCACGAAGGTCGAACTCAAAAACATCAATTCCTTTCGGTATGCGAGGGAAGCGGTAGAGTTCGAAATCCGTCGACAGCAGGAAATTGTGGAAGAAGGAGGGACACTCCGTCAGGAAACCCGGTTGTGGGATGTGCACAAGGGACAAACGGCCGTGATGCGCAGCAAAGAGGAGGCCCACGACTATCGATATTTTCCTGACCCTGATTTGTTGCCTGTTCAGTTAGATGACGCTTGGATCAAGGACTTGTCCGGCACGATACCTGAGTTGCCAGGAGCCAAACTGGATCGATTCGTCCGCGAATTTGGCTTGCCGGAGTATGATGCGAAAATTTTGACCGAATCCAAGGAATTGGCCGACTACTTTGAGGCTTGTGTGCAAGCATTCCCTCAACCCAAAACGGTCAGTAATTGGGTCATGGGTGAACTGCTCCGCGAACTCAATCAACAAGGACTTGGGGCCGATGCCTCGCCGATCAGTCCGGAACGGTTAGTCGAACTGTTGCGGTTGGTTGAGGATGGGACGGTAAGTTTGAAGGTGGCCCGGGATCTGTTTCCTGAGCTCTATGCTTCCGGAGAAGAACCAGCACAATTGGTCAAGAGGAAAGGGTTGGTCCAACTTTCTGATGACGCCCAGTTGGGGGACATCGTGGAGACCGTGTTGGCCAAACATCCGGCTCAGGTTGAACAGTACCGAGGCGGGAAAGAAACCGTTCTGGGGTATCTGGTCGGACAGGTCATGAAGGCTTCCGGGGGGAAAGCCAATCCCGGAAAAGTCAACGCTCTGTTAAAAAGTAAGTTGTCAGCTTGATCTAAGCGGTACTCCACGGTACAACCATTAGAATGAAATAGGCGAGCACAATCATGATTGAAAAAGGAATTTATCGGCAATGAGTGAAATTATTGAAGTCGGATCACGGATGATTCTGGATTCCCGCGGAAATCCGACCGTGGAAGTCGATGTGCGCCTGGCCAGTGGAGCGATTGGGCGGGCTGCGGTACCATCCGGGGCATCTACAGGCACCCGGGAAGCCTTGGAATTGCGGGATGGGGATAAAAAACGGTGGATGGGAAAAGGGGTCTCTAAAGCCGTAACCGGCATCCAAAAGAAAATTCTTCCGGCATTATTAGGTTTGGAAGCGTTGGATCAAGTGTCCGTTGACCATCTCCTAATCAAGCTGGATGGGACCAAGGGCAAAACCAAATTGGGAGCCAATGCCACCCTGGGGGTGTCCCTGGCAGTCGCCAGAGCGGCATCGGAGGAGTTGGGGGTGCCGCTTTTCCGATATCTGGGCGGAGTCTCGGCAAGGGAATTACCTGTTCCCATGATGAACATTATTAATGGCGGAGCTCACGCCGATAACGGGCTTGATCTTCAGGAATTTATGATCATGCCTGTGGGAGCGAAGAATTTTCATGAGGCACTCCGAATGGGAACCGAAGTCTTTCATCATCTTAAGAGTCTTTTGAAGAATAAAAACCTGAGCACGGCTGTTGGAGACGAAGGAGGTTTTGCCCCGGAAATTCGATCTAATGAAGAGGCTTTGGATTGTATTTTAGAGGCTGTGGCACAAGCCGGGTATCGGCCGGGGCGGGATATCGTCTTAGCCTTGGATGCAGCGGCCAGTGAATTTTATGACCAAAAATCCTATCGGCTTCGCAATACCGGTGGTGGGAAGCTTTCCGCCACCGAACTCGTGGATTATTATGCAGCCCTGGTGAAGCAATATCCTATCGTGTCGATAGAGGATGGGTTGAATGAAAGCGATTGGAGCGGATGGAAACGCTTAACCGACCAGATCGGAGATCGTGTCCAGTTGGTAGGGGACGACCTGTTTGTTACCAATGTGGAGTTCCTCGGTCGAGGCATTCGTGAAGGGATCGGGAATGCTATTTTGATTAAAGTGAATCAAATCGGTACCCTGACCGAAACGATCGAGGCCATCCGGATGGCGCAGCAAGCAGGCTACGGAGTGATCGTTTCCCACCGGTCTGGGGAAACCGAAGATACGACGATTGCCGACTTGGCGGTGGGGCTCAATGCCGGACAAATCAAAACCGGATCCTTATCCCGAACTGATCGACTGGCGAAGTATAACCAATTACTCAGGATTGAGGAGATCTTGGGCACCGCAGCGGTGTATCGCGGAAAAGCGGCCCTGCCTATTACCTGTTAATGCCTTCACGACCCAATAATCGCAAAAAACGTGGCTCCAGGGGATTTTGGGGTGAAATCGTGGATCGCCTTCCCCTCATGGGGTTGTTTCTTATTCTCAGTATTCTCGCCGGCACCATGTTCTTTGGTGAAAAGGGGTTGCCCTTGTATTTCCAGATGCGTGATACCCGGCAACAACTAAAAGATCAGATCAAGCAGTTGGAAAATTTAAATGCCTCGGTCCAAGCCGATATTGTGCGTATTCAGCGTGATACCTATCGACTGGAAGAGTTGGCGAGAAGCCGGCTCGGCATGGTTCGATCGGGAGAAACCGTGTACCAATTTGTCGAACCTGCTCCTTCCTCGGTTACGGCTCGGCCTTGAGCTAGGCTTCTTTCCTTTACCTTTTCTCGGACAGCGACAGAATTGGTTTCAGGGGTGATGATCGTCCAAGTTGGGTGCTGTCTATGAAAATCGGAAAACTGGTGATTGTGGGTCGTCCGAATGTGGGGAAATCCACCCTTCTCAACGCCATGGTTGGAGAAAAAGTCGCGATCGTTTCTAATAAACCGCAAACCACGCGCTCAGCCATACTGGGTGTGGCACACTACCCGGAGGGTCAGTTGATGATTTTGGACACTCCGGGGTTGCATGTCCCTCATCATCGAATGAATGCCCAAATGGTGCATGCGGCCATAGGGACCCTGAGTCAGGCTGAAGTCGTGTATGTGGTGGTGGATAGTCAGGTCTCTCCTGGGGCTGGTGACCGTTTTGTGGTTCAGGAGGTGTCCAGGGCACAGAAAGAAAAAACGTATCTCGGGGTGTTCTTGCTCCTGAATAAAGCCGATGCCGTGGCGAAGCCGCGGTTGCTTCCGCTGATTCAGGAATATCAGAGCTGGTTTTCCTGGACAGCCATTGTCCCTCTGTCAGCCAAAACCGGTTTGCAGCTTCCTCATATCATCCAATTGACTTTCGGGTGCCTGCCTGAAGGAACCGGTCAAGGAGTCGATCAGGATGTGTTCACCAATCAATCGATGAAATCGATGGCAGGAGAAATTATTCGCGAGCAGGTTCTTCAGAGAACTCGTGCCGAATTACCCTATGCGATCGGAGTTTCCATTGAGCAGTTTCTGGAAACTCCTGCGCTCACGGAGATTCATGCGGTGATTTGGGTAGAGAAATCCAGTCAAAAGGGCATCATTATTGGAAAAGGCGGGCTTCGGTTAAAGGAAATTGGACAGGGAGCACGTGAAGAAATGGAGCGACTCTTTCACATGAAAATTTTTTTGAACGTTTGGGTGAAGGTACAGAAAGGTTGGCGGGACAACCCTCAACTCCTAATGGACATGGGGTATGGGACGGAGGGAGCTTCACTTGGGTCGTAGGCTTTTTCCAGAAGTGTGAGGGACGGCTAACGTATGTCCTTACTGAAAACCCAGGCGGTTATTTTACGAAGTCATCGATGGGGGGACGCTGATCGAATCGTCACATTTTTTTCCTTGCAATTTGGAAAAATTCGCGGCGTCGCGCGAGGAGCTCGTCGTCTGAAATCCCGTTACAGTGGAGTCCTTGAGCCTTTCGGGGTAGTGGAGCTCACCTTATTTCAAAAAACGCCCGATTCGTTGGGGACGATCAGTCAAATTGATTTGGTGTCCAGTTGTAAAGCCATCAGGGAAGATCTACGAGTGATGACGGCCGCGGCCCGGATGGTGAGAATTGTGGAGTTCATTACGGCGGATCGAGATCCCAATCACCAGGTGTATTGGACGCTGGTCCAAAGTTTGGAAATGTTGGGGCCGGATGCCGACCTGCCCTTGACGGCTCTACTGTTTCAAATTCATGTCCTGGGTCATACAGGGTTTAAACCTCAAATTGAACAATGTACGGAATGTGGAAAGCCGATTGGTGAAGATCCGTTGTGGTTTTCCCCGCGTTTGGGAGGGATTGTCTGTACGGGGTGCGGACGAAATGGCATTGGACGAATTATTCTACTCTCGAAAGGGAGTGCCGCATTCATGGAACAAGCCAGACGCCTCCCGCTTTCCTGTTTGCCCCGCTTGAGAGCAGCGGGGAGGGTGCGTATTGAAGTGACGGAGGCGGTTGAATCCTATTTCGAGGCTGTTGCGGGAAAGGGCCTTCCCGAGTTTGAAATCTGGGCATCTTCATAAAAATAGAGGGAACGCGAATGGAAAAACCGCTTGAACCGCAAGATATGGAATGGCTCGATAAAGGGGTCTTGAGTATCGTCTGGAATGATGGTCATCGTGGGGTCTATCCGGTCCGTTATTTACGTCAGAATTGTCCCTGTGCCGGCTGCGTTGACGAATGGACGGGGGAGCGGCGCATCAAACCCGATTCAGTTCCGCTATTAATTTTGCTTGAGGATATTGAGCCGGTCGGTCGGTATGCTTTTCGATTTAAATGGAGTGATGGGCACGATACGGGAATTTACGCTTTCACGGCTTTACGAGCCATGTGTCAATGCGATACCTGCCAACCACATAAACCCAAAAGCAAGCAGTTATTGTAAGGCTGGATGTTCTTCTTGTTCAGGCTACTCTTACTAAATAAGCGAGCTTGAAGAACTCTACGGGGGGGGATTGCGAGAGATTTTCTTGCTTCTCCCCATTCAGTTTTAATAATCAATTTCTATCTTGATGCGGAATTACTTTCCGAAGAGGGTATCAAAACACATATACCGCATTTCGGATGAACCGCAATAGGTGCATGGAGGAGACTAGTTCAATTGCAGGAGAAAGTAGGTTCCGACCGCTTTTACTGGACAAATGCCTCACGCAAGGGAAGCGAAACGGGGCGCATCGTAGAATTGAGCTGTTCAAGGGTATCGTTAGCCTTGGTAACATAATAGACGTACTGGGGTTCTGGAAAATTTGTGGCCATGGTTTCCAGGATCCTGTAGGCAGTATCCCAATCATTGGAGCGTTGCGCCACTTCTGCCATGTGAATGGAGCAGGAGGCAGCCATGGCCCGAGGATCAACGGCCAAGCGTGAACTACGTAAACTTGTGAGTTCCTGAATAAATTTTGGGATGGGAATCGGCGATTCATTCAGAGAAATTGGTTTGGGTGCGTTTTGCAAAATAGAAAGATTGGCCTGGATTTGAGAGATATCCTGGTCAACCATACAGAAATTGTACGCATCCCATAGGCCGACAAAGTCATCTTCCGGAAGATTGAGTTCGCCAGGTGCCGAGGTTTGAAAGCTTTGGCATCCAACCAAGAGACATAGGACCAACCCTCCCAGAATTCTGGAAACCCACTTTATTTCTGCTATTTTCATGACAACTTCTATGCTTTCTGATTGACCGTAAAAAACTGTCCATAGTCTAATGTAGCAATTCCTATGCTTAAGATGCATTTTTCGCGTTTTTAAATATTTTCCAAAAAAATTAATAAATTTGATGATTTTCTTATGAAAATTTACATGCAAATCGTCTTATTTGCATCACAGGAAGTTGTATTTTTGATACACCGAAGAAATTGATAAATATTAAACATTAACTTTAATATTTTTTAGCGTCGTCCAAAATACCTAGCTTCATATTCGTTCATAAACCGCTTGGTTTCTGGATGGAAGGCAAAGTCCTTTCCTTGAGCAATATCTTGGCTTTGAAACAAGGGTACCAATGGTCCGCTTGGATGGAGGTACAGTCCTCTCAGAGGTACGGAACGTTTCGTGTGTCGTATTAACCGGCAGGATAACGGACGAATAGAGGCCAACCACTGGGATAATTCCTGAGGGTTCCCAATGGAGGCAGAAAGCAGCAGGAGTTTCGTCTGGCCCGGGCATAAGATGATCGTCTCCTCCCATACGACTCCCCGTTCGGGATCCGCCAGATATTGCGATTCATCAAGAATGACCAACCCCAGGGTATGGAGTCGCAGGTCTATTTCTCCGCTGGCTGCGTCATACAATAAATTTCGCAGAATTTCCGTGGTCATAATCAATAACGGAGCATGAGGATTATCTCGCCGGTCTCCGGTGAGGATGCCCACCTGCTCCGAGCCGAAAATCTGCGAAAATTCCATAAATTTAGTATTGGAAAGCGCTTTTAGGGGAGAAGTGTATATGACCGTTTGATTGGCGGCCATCGCTTGTTTAATGGCTTCAATCGCCACGTAGGTCTTTCCGCTACCGGTTGGGGCACTCACGATAACATCCGAATGCGCCAGGTGTTCGACTGCCTCCGTCTGCCAAGGATCAGGAAGGAATGTCGTTGGTTCTGGAATGCCAATGCCCTCCAGAATATTCTCCAGCGTCAGGGATGAGAATGCCTTTTCCTCCTCCTGGCGCCTGGCGGAATGGGTGCGATCCGGTGGGAGATGCGAAGGTAGGTGTGATTTTTTCCTAAAGTCTTGTAGGCTTTTTCGAAGTTCTTTTTTGTCCTGGTCTGCCTTGACGATTCGGTGAAGGTCCTGTTTGATCGTTCGCAGTTGTTCTTCAGGAAGAGAAAGGAAGAATTGGATGAGTCGTCGTTTCCCAAGCCGAAAATGACGATGAATTCTTCCTTTGGCTAAAAAATGTAATAGTCTGACCGGAAGGTGTTCCAGCTCAAATTTGAATTGTTCGTCGGTGAGATCCATCGAATATCTCTCCGTAATTAGGGAAGCTCTTCCAGGACTTCCCGTCTCATCGCCATCATTGCCTGATGCGCCGTATCAGCCAATCCCGGATGTGTGTGCCGCAGGCTATTTAATTGGGAGAGAAACTCCAGGGTGCGAGCCAATAAACGATAGACATCCCCTTCGGCCATGGAAGTCGACCGAACGAGTGAAGCCCACGTCGATCGGGGATCCCCGACCCAGCGTTCAGCCAAGCCCGCGACATCCGACCGTAAGAGGGGAGGCGATTCATAAGCGTGCAATGAATCCGCGACGGTACGGACTTGAGTCAACATGGACGCTAACCCGGAACTCAAACGAACGTAAGAGCCGGGCCGATCGTCATCGTGGCAGATGCTGGCCATGACTCCGGCCAAGAGTTCCGGTGTGCCGCCGCCAAAAGCGTCCATCCGGATCAATTCGGTAATCAACAGTGAATGGTCGATGCGAATCAACCGTGCCCATTCCCCATCTGTCGTGAGTTGGTATCCGGATGTCAGATACCCGAACTTATGAAGCACATCGGCTTTATGTTGAAATTGATGCCACAATCCATCCTTAAGCGCTTGGATGGTTTTTTCGAGTTGTTGACTTTTGAGTCGCAATCGGGAAGCCGTAGCAAAGTCCTTTTTACATGCGGAGTGTGATGGGCAGGTTGGACAAGGAAACTCATCGGTCAGGACTTCATCTAAGAGCGATTCTTCATGCTCCTGGTCTTTCATCAAAATGGGAACAGTGGGGAGATGTGCCGGAAGCTGCTCCAAGGTTTTGGTCAATTGCGACAGGGTGGAGGGAGAGACCCAGGGAAACCCTCGTGATGGTTGGAACTCAATACTGTGGTCATAGACATCTGTCACCGCAGTCGCGTGACATTCGCCGATCGTGCCCTTGGACTTCAAGACAGACAACATGGGCGTGAACGTTCCTCGACTCCGGTATTGCCGAAGGATCAGCGCTATACCTTTGGAGATTCCAACCAACCGACCAGGCGTAAGAAACGGTAAACTGGCTTTGAGAAACGGGGTATCCGTATCAATTGCGGGATGTTTGTAGGATTTTCGGCGTCTGGCCAAATCGAAGACTTTCCATTGAGTCATCCAGTCGGCACATTCCCGAGGTCCATAGGGTTTGAGTTGTTCATAAATACTATCTAGATTATTCTGATGAACCTCCACACGCTGATTTAATTGAAACTGCGCGAAACTTTTGGCCAGGAGCCCCTCGATTTGATCCAGAGAATGCGCCTTCAAGAGATTGAGCACCATGGGGTAGGACACGACAAATTGACTATTAATGGGTTCCGGATACCCCGTGAGTCCTTTCGCCAAGACGTGCAGATCGATATAGGGTGAAGGCGTGATAACGACAAATCCCACCAGATCTTTGCCCCGTCTACCGCCCCGCCCGGCCAGTTGTTGAATCTCACTGATGGTCAAATCGGTGAAATCTTGTGATTTCCGAACGCTGGATTGAGTAACCACAACGGTTCGGGCAGGAAAATCCACTCCGGCCGCCAGGGTCGTGGTCGCAAAAACTGCATCCAAATAGCCTCGGCGCATAAGTTCTTCGACCGCGATTTTCCAGGAAGGGAGATGTCCGGCATGATGAGCGGCCACTCCATAGGTTTGCACAACGGGAATTAACGGGTGATTCTCAATGCTAGGGAAATCTTTGGAGAATTCCTCCAGAAAACTTGTGATTGTGGCGATTCGTTCTTGGGATAGGGATGAAGGCTCCTGCATCAACGCATCCAGGGCATCGTCACAGGCCCGACGAGATGTCAGGAATATGATGGCTGGAGTCAGTCGATGCCGCCGAAGAACATCGATCAATTCAAAAGGATGAATTGCAGGAGCCATAGATACCTAAAATTGTAACAGGAACAAGAGAGGAAAAGCACAAATAGCAGGAATTTCCTCGAATGAATCTTACCGCCATACACGATGCCGTAACGGTTTTCGTTGGGATAAAGGATCGAAACGACCAGGGGTCGAAAAGAGAATAACTTCCATCAAAAACGCATTAAGGCGCATTGATCCGAACCGATAAAGCTCAACAAGATCATGTCAATTGAAATTGTCATACGGGGAACCACGGGTGCCACTGTTGTGGATTTTCATGGCCGCCTGGATCTGCATTCCCGATGGCATGTAAAGGCGATAATGAATCAATGTTGTTTCACCGAGACGGAACATTTGATTTTGAATCTCCAGGGATTGTTATTCGTGGATAGCGCCGGATTAGGTTTCCTTGTCATGTGTTCCCGTAAGTATAAGGATCTCAATCGTCGGATTACCTGGGTATATGCTCCTGGGTTTGTCGGTGATCTCATCGAGCAATTACAGCTTCATGAACTCATTCCTCTGTGTCAATCCGAGCAAGAAGCATTATCATCGTTGTCGTCGTAGGGAAGGAATCCGGCACCGTGTTATTGATGGGATTTTGGTGGTTTGTTCGACGGTGCATGAGGGATCGGATTAGTTCCTCGGACCAAGATTAGCCTGCCTGTGCTGTTCCTGCGGACTGCCCCTGCATGCACGCGTTGAACTTCAAGAGTTTTTTTGAGGCGGTTCCTCGCCGATTTCCTCATTGATCCTTGCCTGAAGGGCTGGAGCCTTACGTAGTTGAAGGAGTTGAGTGGGAATGGCACTGCGATGGCCGGAAAGCAAAAATGCCACGGTGCAGGTGAGAAGCAAGTAGGGACCGCTCGTGACCCCGAATAACTCCATTCCCAGTAACGTGGCGGTGATCGGGGTATTAATGGCCCCGGCCAAGAGTCCTGCTAAGCCCAAAGCGGCAAATAAACTGGGATCCTGATGCAATATATCACCGAGCACGGCTCCGCTGGTGGCGCCGATAAAGCAAATCGGCAGCACAACTCCTCCGCTCCCCCCGACGCGTAACGTAATACTGGTGGTAACCATCTTCCCAAGAAACAGAACCCAAAGAACCTCTTGGCCCTGAAGGGCGCGTTGAATGGATTCCTTTCCTAACCCGAGAATCTGTGGCGAGGTTAGTGTGCCTAGTCCCAAGAGAAGCCACCCAGCCAAAAACCCTTGGATAATGGACGATCCAGGAAGGACACCTGTAAACCGACTGACTCCTTTTAAGCATTCGACAAAAATCAATGCGAGCATGCCAAACACGGCACCGGCTATTAAAGCGAAGAAGAGAAGTGTGAGATCGAAATGCGGAAACAGATGGGCATGAAACCCCATGGAGGGCATTCCAATCCATACAGCGGTCAGATATCCCGCTAATGAGGCCACGACTGAGGGGAACAACACATGGTAAGCCAGAGACCCAACGAATAACGCTTCCATTCCAAAGACGGCACCCGCCAAAGGTGTACCGAAAACAGCAGAAAATCCCGCACTCAACCCGCAAATGACCAAAGTCTTTCGTTCCTGTGCCTCGAATGGCAAAATGTCGGCAATCATGGACGAAAGCCCGCTGCCAATTTGGACGCATGGTCCGACATTTCCCGCTGAACCGCCGGATCCAATGGTCAAAATCGTTGCAGCAATTTTGGCTGGAATGACCTGCCAACTGATTTTTCCGGAATGGAGGTGAATGGCACGAACCACCCGTTCTACGCCTTGGCCTCCAGCTTCCGGCACGATATGAGTGGTCACCCAGGCGGAAAGGGCAAGACCGAACGGCAGAAGCCAGCCTCCCCAAGACGCTGCGTCGGCTCCTTCAATAACGGAGGAGAGGAGGAGAATAAACCCCGTGCTGGTTAGACCAACCAATATGCCAACCCCTGCAGCCAGTAGCAGCCATTTGAGGACATGACCAAAGAGAATGGTTTCGTCGGAGAAGTTTTTGATCACAAGGAAAACTTTCCAGGACGGTTAGCAGGATAATGAAGCCAATCAGCAGGAACCATTTTTTTCCTAACAAGAAAAGAGCGTATAGAAAGATTCTTGGTGAACGGATGGAGATGATAGGGATTAGATTTCATGAAAATTTTTTGAATTCCGTCACTGTCCATCAATAGACAACGAGAATTTATCCTCTTTGGTGATACTGGAGGAATTGAATCTTGGGTGTAATTCCCATATGTTCTTCTCCACCGTGTAAATTCTCTTGCGCTTGAAAAGAAGCTCGTCGGGTTCATTTTTATAGGTTTTGGGTAAGAGAACCGATGGAAAAAAGTGAACATCCCAGTAAAATTGACATGGTGGTCAGTTATCCGTTTTCGGGTTGAGGCCGAAATCCTGTGAAGATTCAGTTTTTTGTTGTGAGATCTCTTTTTTAGCACTCTGCAGTCGAGAAGAAGAAGCCGGAGCCGATTCCTCAATCGATTCTTCCGTCGACTTTCGCCATCCGAGCGTGTGAAGTTGGACAAGAGCCTGCTCAAGCTCGGGACGGTAAAGAGCCACAAAAGCCACATCTTTTTTTTGAAGTGTATACGTTGTATACATGGGAGAGATCGATTTATTTCGTTGAATGGCCAAGATAACAAACCGCTCTCCATTTTTCCCTGAAGAGGGAACCGTTTCCTGGGTGTTGGACTGAGAGGCTTCCGTGAATTCGGAATTTTTTGGCGGAATGAAGGTCAGTTGTTCAATCAGGACGTCTTGATGGCGAAATCGTACGGCCCATCGTTCCACATCATGCGGGCCTTCCCACAAAACACGACTATCTAATTGTTGAATATGTTCAGGAACTTTATCGTCTTTCAGGGACTCCAGAGCGATATAGCCTTGAGGAACGCCGAACAGTTCTCGAGCTTGATCCACAAATAAATGATTTAAATGTTCATTCGATGTGAGTCCAATCACGGTGCCGACAAGTTCAATTTGGCTCCGGATCAGTGTGCGCTCCTGCAAGGCATCTCCGAAAATCACAGTAAATCCCGCTTCTTCGGCTTGATGGCAACGTTTGGGATCGGAGTCCAGGAACACGACATTCAGTTCCTGATCCCGAAAAACTACTCCTAAGGCTAAACCTAGCCCTTCCGCCCCTAATATGGCCACCCGGTCTCGATTGGGGAGTCGCAGCTTGAGCAGAGACGCCAGGGGTTTGGCGGTAAACCCGGCCAGGCAGACCGTGCCCGCAATGGTCAGGAACACCAGCGCACGCAATTCCGACCCACCCGTCATTTCCCGCTCATTCAGCGCGCCAGCGGTCAATGTGGCGATGGCAGCGGCCACAATGCCACGTGGGGCCACCCACGCAATAAAGAAGCGTTCTCGCCAGGTAAGGGTGGATTTCATGGTGGAAAGCCAGACATTGATGGGACGGATCAAAAAGATCAACACAACAAGTACGGCAGGTCCGCCCCATCCCAGGCTATGAATTTCTTCGAATTTGACATCGGCAGCCAATAAAATGAAGAGCATGCCGACCAGAAGGATCGTCATCTGATCTTTAAATTCACGCAAATCCCGATCAACAGGGGTGCGCATATTGCCGACTACTGCTCCAGCAATAGTCACGGCCAGAATCCCGCTTTGTGAGATGATACGATCGGATCCCTGAAAAAGTAAAAAGACCGCAGCCAACGTAAAAATATTTTCAAAGCCGTGCGGGACCAGAGACCGAATTCGAAGGATACTCCCAAGGAGAAAGCCCCCGATTCCACCGACGAGAAAGCCGAATGCTAATCTGAAGGCGAAATCCACGGCTTCGCCGGCAAGGACTCCGGACTGTGCACCCACTGTCAGGTGCAGTACCAAAATGGCCAAAATGGCTCCGATGGGATCAATCAATACCCCTTCCGCCTCCAAAATAGTTTTCAAGTTTTGGCGTAACCGCATATCCCGTATCAGGGGGGCGACAACGGTCGGGCCGGTCACCACGACCAGGCTTCCAAAAAGAAGAGAGAGGGACCAGGACCACTGAAGCAGGAGATAGACCGCCAGTGCCGCCCCGAACAAGGTCAACACAGCTCCCATCGTAATGAGTCGACGAATGGATTGTTCTTGGTGGCGCAGGCGATTTAATTCCAGGTTTAACCCGCCTTCGAATAAAATAATGGCCACGGCAAAGTCCACGATGCCAAATAACCCGTCCCCCAACGTTTGGGGATTCACCCAATTTAAACCGTCGTGACCCAAGCCAAAACCCAATGCCAGGAGCAGGACAATTCCCGGAAGGCGCAGATGCTTCGCTATCGATTGAGCCAACACTCCGGCGGCAAGCGCAATCGCTATGGTAAAACTCACGTGAGCTGATTCCATCAATGAGAATCCATCAATGATTGAAAAATTCGTTGGTGGAGTGCTTGACGGTTTGGTAGGATTGGCTGGCCTTGTGTCGGTTGAGGGGTGAGAGAATGAGATGAAGGCACCGGACAGGTTCTCTGGAAAGAGAATCATCTTAGCTGATTCTGAACTGTATGAATAGGGTTTACTCTTCTTGCTTCCCTTCCTCTATTTTCATTGAACTCTCCGTTGACCATGTTACCTTCCCGATCGTTTTTCTTGCTCTGTCTGGTGGCATTCTGTGGTTTTGTCAGTTATGACATGGTGCGCCGACCGGCGCTGTCCCTCTTTGCGGCATCTCTGGAGGCAGGACCCGGCTTGATCGGGCTGCTGATTGCCTTGTCTACCTTTACCGGAGTGTTTTTGAAATTGCCCATCGGCTTACTCTCCGATGTACTGGACCGAAGGCGACTGATGATGGGAGGAGTGTTAGCCTTTGGACTGCCTCCGTTTTTGTATCCGTTCATAAACGACCTTCCGACACTGGGTATCCTCCGACTCGTTCACGGATTGGCCACGGCCATGTATACACCCATTGCCTTGGCCATGGTAGGGGAATGGTTTGTGGAACGCCGCGGAGAAGCATTTGGATGGTACACATCTGCTGCACAAGGCGGTGGTTTATTGGGGCCGATGTTAGGTGGTTTGGTTATTTATTCCTGGGGATATGGTCCCGGCTTTCTGGTCGCTGGAATCTTTGGAGGAATGGCGCTGCTTTTCTTTTGTCTGATCCCGGGAGATCAGATGGCCAGACCACGGACTCGTCCTCCCTCAATTCATATCTGGAAGGACATGTATGAAGGCTTGAAGCGGGTCTGGGCCATTTCCGCAATCAGGATTACAAGTTTGGTGGAAGCGGCCAAGATGGTTAGTAATGGTACACTCATGGCTTTTGCCTCTTTATGGTTTAATGATCGGCTTGAATGCGGCCGAAATCGGCATACTGTTTGGCATCCAGGCGCTTACGTCCTTAGTGTCCAAGCCGATTATGGGGCGCATGTCCGATCGAGGGCGCGAGAACCGCTTATTGTCGGCGGATTGTGTCTTTGCAGTTTCATGGTCATGGCCATTCCTCACCTCACATGGTACCCGGGTCTCTTGCTGCTGGGGGAGTGTTCGGGTTTGGTGAAGCGGTGGTGACCTCCTCAACCACGGCACTGGTAGCGGACGTGTCCCAGGACAAAGGACTTGGGGCAGGTATGGGTCTTCGGGGACGTTATGGATATCGGGCATACCGGAGGACCTTTACTGGCCGGTTTGTTCAATTGAGGACTCTTGGCTTTCAATCTGGATTTGTGTATTGGGATTCCTCCTGTTGATTACGGCGCTGTATTTTGGGATAACCATGATAGGGGTCAAAAAAACCATCATGTCATAATGCTTCCCTAAAGAATGGAATGATATGAAAGAAGCGATGGAAACCAGTGATATCGTGGTTGCCGCGTTGGCGGCTATGGGGGTGGTGGTGTTAGTGGTTGTGTTTGTGTATGTCGTGAAAAGCACGTTTTCCCTGGGGATAAAGGCCGAGAGTAATTTACGTCAAAGGAGTTCGGAAGCATGTTCAGTGGCATTGTGGAAGAAATGGGGGCCATTCAAGGGATTGAACGAAGTTTGGCGGGAGCCAGAATCTCCCTACTGGCTTCTCATATTATGGGGGACCTCAACATCGGTGACAGTGTCAGTGTGTCAGGAACCTGTTTGACCGTCGTGGAAAAAACCGAAACCGGATTTATCATCGATGCTTCTACCGAAACCCTCAACTGCACCACATTAGGAACCATTTCGACAGGATTGCCCGTGAATCTGGAGCGGGCGATGCAATTCAATGCCCGCATGGGAGGACATCTGGTGACCGGTCATGTCGATGGAATTGGTATATTGCGCGCGCGAGAACAACAGGGAAATGCGATTCTCATGCAATTTGAAGCACCGGAGGATATTTTGCGGTACTGTGTCCCTAAGGGGTCAATTACCATTGATGGGATCAGTCTGACCATTAATGTGGTCAAAAATCATTCCTTCGATGTCGCGATTATTCCGCATACCGCCAAGGTAACAACCTTGGGATTGAAGCAAGTCGGAGATACCGTCAATCTTGAATCGGACTTGATCGGAAAATATGTGGAACGGCTGTTACAGGCCAGCGGTGCCTTACCCACCAATCCGACTCCGGTAATCGACCGGGACTATCTTCACAAACGTGGACTGTTGTAGTTTGACACCTTATGGTCGATGAAGCTCCCGGTGGACCCGCCAGAAAACACCCCCTGTGGCATTTATTCGGGACAGTGGTCCTTCTGATTGTTATCGTGCCTATTGTATTGTGGGGTATCGTGCAACTGTATGAAACCATATGCGCGTGGTGCGGATGTTGCGAGGGCATGCCCAGACCAAGAAAACCGTGAAGTGTGACGGCGCGAGGAGATGGGGATGCTCGCGTGCCCGGTATGGGGAAGAAATCCATCTGAAATTATTTCTGTCTGATCAGACCCGAGGAAGATGGTCAGCCTCCTTTCCTAACACAGGGTTCTGCACACCTTTCTTAAATCATTGTTGACCTTTTCACTCCCGCACGTGCCTGCACGTGTTGGAATGCCTTACCACATCAGGTGTCTCGGAAAATAAGGGTTCGATGAAATCATTTTCCACCGAAAAACTCATTCAAGTCTGTTACCGGTATGTGACCAAATCTCAGGGCCGATTTTATCTGTACCTGGCGGTGTTTTGTAGCTTGCTCGTGGTATTGGATGCCGGGTCGGTTGAGCTGATCAAAGGCATGAAATTGAAAACCTTTGATTCGATTATGAAAAACCGGGTGCTCTTTCATCAAGCGGACCCCGAGATCGTTATTGTGGACATAGACGAAGCGAGTCTGTCGGCTATGGCGAAGGAGTACGGACGCTGGCCTTGGCCACGCCAGGTCTTCGCCGAGTTTCTGGAGATGATTCAGGAACAGGCGCCCAAGGCTGTGGTGTTTGACATTTTGTTTAGTGACCCTGATGTGTACAACCCTGAATCGGATGCCTATTTTAATGAAGTCATCTCCGGCATGCCCAATACCTTTTTCCCCATGCTTCGGTTATCTCCCTCCAATGATCGGCTTAGTCAGGTCACGCCTGCCATGATTCCGGGCATGGAAAAGATTCCGGGAGAAACGCAGGAAGAGGAGGGTATTGCTCTGGTGTTACCGCATTTCACCAGCATCATTGAAAGCGGGAGAATGGGGACCAACAATGTGTACCCGGACCGGGACGGCATCGTGCGCCAGTATCCCATTTACCGTGACCACTATGGCTGGCGGATTCCTTCACTGCCCTCGACAGTTGGCGAAACCCTCGGGTGGCATCTGTCTGCCGATACGGATGTGTATATCAATTGGCGTGGCAGGCTTGGCGCCATTCCTTCGGTTCGGTTCAGTGAGGTCTTTGAAGATTTTTTACGCCAGGACCGGAAACGACCATCGGATGAATTCACCGGAAAAATTGTGATTGTCGGGTCCACCGCGTCCGCCTTATTTGATACCAAACCCACGCCGATGGAGAAAGTCCATCCTGGGGTGGAAATTTTAGCAACGGCTATCGACAATCTGAAAAATGGTGACTGGATTACTCAGGCAAAAAATCCTTGGGTGTTCACAGGATTGGCGTTAGGACTCATTTGGGTAACCGCCTTGGCCTTTTTGACCGGAGTGAAACGTAAGGCCATTGATATGATGTTCGCAGGCTCGCAGGTCGGGTTAATGGCGTTTACCTTCGCCAGCTTGAATTTTACCACCTATTACTTAGATTTAACCGCACCCATTACTGCAGGCTTGATCTATTTTTCGCTTGCTCGGGTGTATGCCTATGCCGAAGCCACGATCATGGAAAGATATGTCTGGCTCAACGTGGAAGAAGGGGTAGAGGGGTGGCAATATGCCGTGGTGGTCATCGTGCAGCCGGGGAGTTTGGAGGAAATCTCCGAGGGGCGATTTCTTAACTTGCTGAAGCGTGGTCTTTACAGCAAGAAGATTGGATTTACGATTGAACCCTTCTCGCGCAAACCTGCGGGCATTGAAAAAGCGTTTCAGAACATGTTTTTGATCTATTGGGTAGATAATCATGTCGAAGCAGAGACTTACCAGGTGAAGGACCTTGGCGAACAGACGGTGTCGCTTGTTCGAGAAGTTGCTCAAGGCATCTGTCAAGAAGTTAGAATAGGCTATCAATTCGGATGGTGTCAGGGGCCGTTACCGTATGGGGACGAGAGATCCAGATTAGAAGCTTGGCAGAAATTGGTGGCAAAGGCCATCATGAATCTACAAGAGCAACCGTTGGAGGCAGCAACATGATTTTCCCCATTCAAATAGCCGGGTTAAGACAGTGGTTCAACAACCCCCCTCTGACTGGTTCAACTGGAGAAGGAGGATCCTGGACATGAAATGTTTAGCCTTTTTGGTCACCATTCTGATTTTTGGCTTACCCATAATAGCGGGAGCTGCGGATCCTGGTGTCGCCGTCAGATCTTGTGAGGTTATGAGTGACCCCTTTAAGGATGCTCGAGTGGTGGCATCATTAAAAGAAGGAGAGGCTTTGGACATTTTGAAAAGGAAGGGTGGATGGTTGCAGGTGTCGGCCAAAGGCAAAACCGGATGGGTCAGAATGTTATATATTCGACGAGGAGCCAGTGGAGAAAAGGCTTTGGCGGTGAAAGAAGCCTCAGGTATGCTGGGCTTGGCTACAGGAAGGGCGGGAAGTGGAAATGTGGTGGCTGCCACAGGGGTTCGTGGATTGGACGAAGAGGAATTGAAAGAAGCCGAATTTAATGAAAAAGAATTACAGAAGTTAAAAACCTATCTGACATCAAAAAAAGATGCTCAACACTTTGCCAAGCAGGCAGAGTTGAACATTCAAACGGTCCCTTTCATCCAGCCAGCGGATGGGAATTAGAATAATGAGAAATCTACCCAACCTATATATGATAATATCTTCGAAAATTTTACGATCTGTGTATCTCGGGGTTTTTCTTCAGCCTTCCGTTCGCGCCTTAAAAAGGTGTTCTATCCTTTTTCTCATGATAGGCCTCATGCTCCTCGGGATGACAGCAAGTTCCCATGCCTTCGATCTGGGCGATGCCTTAAAACAATTGGGGGAGCCGGAAGAGAGTCGCACCAACGCTCCCAAAGACGGCACTACAGAGACCAAAACTGAGAAGAAGACTCCCTCAATAACAGACCTGGCTGGGCTGATCAAAGGGACCTCTACCGAAGAGGAGATCGCGATAGGGCGGGAAATTGCCGGACGTTTACTTGGAGCGGTGCCCCTTGTTCAAGACGACCAACTTCAAGCCTATGTCAATAAAGTGGGAAAATGGGTGAGTTTGCAAAGTGGACGATCGGACTTCGATTGGTATTTTGGTGTCCTGGATTCCGATGATATCAATGCCTTTGCGGCACCTGGAGGATTCATCTTTCTGACGAAAGGTTTATATCGGAAACTCAATACGGAGGCGGAATTGGCCGGGGTATTGGGGCATGAAATTGGGCATGTCGTCAAACAACATCATCTGACCATCATTAAAAAAAGCCAAGCGATCGATATGGGCAGCAGCCTATTTTCCAAAAAACTTCGAAAAATGAAAAATGAACAGATGAAGGATGCGGTGAATAACCTTATTGGAAGTGGCGCAGAAGTGATGGCTCGCGGGTTGGATAAAGATGCGGAATATCAGGCCGACCGGATCGGCGTGGTCTTGGCCACACGGGCGGGATATGACTCCTACGGCCTGCCGATTGTGCTACAGGAAATCGGCCATGCCAGCCTCAATGACAGCAGTGTGGCCTTGTTGTTTAAGACTCACCCGCACCCCGATACGAGACTGGCGGAATTGGGTGCTGCTATGGGAGAGACATTTGATACGTATGCCGAAGGAAAAACCGTGAAAGACCGGCTTTATCGATTGACTCAGAAAAATTAATGTTTTTGCGATCGCAGTTCTTTCGTTAAAATCTATTTTTTACATGAATCATGGAAACTTCGCCATGCAATCACTTCTGACCTATAACAAGATCCCCATTCCGGCTTTCATGTATGGAACAGCATGGAAGAAAGATGCCACCACTCGGTTGGTGGAGTTGGCAGTCAATTCCGGGTTCAAGGCCATTGATACGGCCAATCAGCTTATCCATTACCAGGAAGCTCTGCTCGGAGAGGCCCTACTATCGTTAGCCAAACAAGGAATCAAGCGGGAATCCTTGTTTCTTCAAACCAAATTTACCTCGCCATCGGGACAAGATCATCGAACACCCTATGACGCCTCGGCCGATGTGACGACCCAAGTCAAACAATCCTTTGAAAGCTCTCTGACCCATCTGCATACCGACTATCTGGACTCCTATGTACTCCATGGGCCCTATTCACGTTATGGGTTGGGAAAGTCCGATTGGGAGGTATGGACAGCGATGGAAAACTACCATCGAACCGGTAAAACCAAAATAATCGGCATCAGCAACGTGCAGGCCAATCAATTACAAGAGTTATGCGAGAAGGCTTCGGTGAGACCTATGGTAGTCCAAAACCGATGTTATGCCATGATGGGATGGGATAAGGAAGTTCGGGAGATTTGCAAAAGTCAGGGAATCATCTATCAAGGCTTTTCACTTCTCACCGCTAACCAAGATGTGTTACGCGACCCTGAAGTGTGGAATATTGCCAAACGGGTAGGGGCTAACCCGCTTCAAGTGGTTTTTCGCTTTGCCCTTCAGGTCGGAATGCTTCCTCTGACCGGTACCACCAATGAGCAACATATGAAGGATGACTTGGCCGTGCTGACAGACTTTGAACTTTCGAGCGAAGAAGTGAAAACAATCGAATTTATTGCTATATAATAAGCATTAAAAACCGCTTGCCTATCGCTTTGACTCCTCTGTCGGTCAAAGACGAGCTCAAACTTTTTATAGGAGGAAAATCCGGAAAATCTTCCTGCCTTGTCCTATCTAGTTTATTTTTCAGACGTTGTTGTTCTGGGAAGGTGGGGCTGGAGCTTAAGCGTGGCGCTCTCAACCTCTTGAGGGAGGAGTTGACTTATGACAGGCGTGGGAGACTCAATTTGAGCCGTTGTAGGTTTTTGGAAGTGAGGGGAAGAAAAGATCAAAGGACTAAATGCAAAAAGCAGAAACACAAAAGGCCAGGCAATAGGTTTTTTCAAAGGACAATAGATACATTCCTGGGATTTCCTTGCCTTGCGAGTGGCCGATCGTTTTCCGGTATGCCGATAACTCATTCGGCTGCTCCTCGGGCTAGTTTGAAGACCGTTGTGAATATAAGCTCTTTATCGGGCTTTCTGTAGATTTATTGACGTGGTTCAAGCTGACTTCCTTTTTCTTTCCTGCCTAAAGAATAGGAAAAGCCCGGTTTTCCACCTGCCCGGATCAATCCGGACGTTCTAATTTGTCCAACCTGCTTCGCATGACCCGCAAGGCGGCTTCCGGCTCTCATCCCCACTCTTACAGGCAGGGAACTCTCGCTAAATTAGATCCGATTCGTGTCTCGGATGAATGTCGAACGTATTTTAATGGAATAATTACGTAAGGCTCTCTCCTTTTCTCTTCTTGGGGTGAATGGTTTTCTTTGCTGGAAGGCGTACGGCCGGTGAACTCCCTTAGTTGGAGGTGTGGTGGGAAGGTTTTGTATAATTCATCAATTGTGAAGCGACCTGGATGGTCGTGGATCCTATCAACACAGGAAGGGAGAGAGGATGTTTGTTCGACGATCTGCCATTTCATGTGGGTATATTGCGGCGGTCTTGGCGGTGTCTATGATCTTGCCAGGAGGAACGTGGGGTAAGAATGGAGGGCTGAGAAACATTTCACCCACCTGTCTGGCGAAATTCTGGCCGGATCGGTATCAGTAACGACACGATCCATGCTTTTCCTGAATCTGGCAGAACCGTACCGTGTGATTTGTCATTTCCCAGTTCTGACTGATTTGTCGGGATCTTGAATGGCGGAGCGTACTGTGACGCACGGGGCTTGTGTGGGAACGCTTCCCGGCAGGCAATTTCTTTGATTGGGCCGCAGCCGTCAACCATTGTGCCACCCTCCAGGTGGGAGGCTGGAAAGGCTGGGCACTGCCGATGCGGGAGCAACTGGCAAGTCTGCTCGATATCAATTCGATCCTTTGCCGGGGAGGAGGGCTCTGTCTGCCGGATGCTCATCCCTTCCAGAATGTGCAGTCGGCCGGCTATTGGTCGGCGTCGACGACTTTAGGCACTCCCACGTTTGCCTGGATGATGAACTTCTCCCCTTCGGCAGTGCCCTCGTCAAGAATTTTCACGCCAACGGCCTCGCATGGTGTGTACGGGACGGCCAAACCACTGACGGACAGGATTGACGGAGTTTGGCCGATCATTCAGGTAGATCCTGTATGAAAAATAGTTTTCCCAGAGATATACAACGTAGAAAGACATCAACCGATGAATTTGGTCTTCTTGAAACGTCGGTTCGAAGTTTTGATACTTCTTGTTTAGCTAAGACAGAGTGGAGCTATTGTTATTGGCAAATGGAATTCTCAAGAAATTTAATCTATCGGTGTTTTTACTTAAGCTTACTGAACGTGGTTCCATTTGTCTACCGTCAGGTAGAAAGTGAAGTCGATCGTTATGATTCGACTATCGTTCTTGCCTTTGTACTATCAGCCACGCTCGTTTCTGCGTTCAGACCTATCAATTGATAGATCTTGAATCCAGCCGATTCGATACTTCCGGAACCGACCGGCATCAACAACTTCGGTCAGGTTTCCGGTTTCTCGTCCAAGAACAACGACTCGTTTCGGCGCGTTTTTCTGTCACGATACGCCGGCCTGTAGTTTGGTCACCGACGTTGGCACTCGGTGCCGCGAAGCTCATCGGAAGCGTCCGCCATTAACGATCCGGCCATGGTCGTGGGCACCTTCCGGCAATCCGACGGCAGATCGCGAGCGTTCTCTTTATCAAGGCGAATTCCGGGATCTAGGCATGATGATCGGTTAGACCATCATGCGCTGGCTGTGAACAAAGGCGGAAGATCGTCGGGTTTCAATCCGTGCCGGGTCTTTCCAACGAGGAAGCGGTAGCGTATGCCAACGGCCAAGCGGTTACGTTTCCGAACTTCGTCGTGCTTCCGCCCAGTGGAACGGCGTTTGTGAACAGGGCGTTCTCGGTATCGGCGAATTCGGCGAAGTGACAGGACCGCTACGGGCTTCCGGTGGATCGATACTGGGATGAAGTTTTTCCCAATCTGAACCGGTGGTTCCAGATTCGCCCAGCCACTCCGCATCCGGTGCTTGCCGATTTTGATCGCGTCATGCAGCCTCGGGCGATCAATGCCAAGGGTAACGTGACGGGCACCATCGGTAGCGGGGTACCACATGCATTTCTCTCCCGAAATCACTTCGAGCCCACACAGAATCTGGGGACGCTCGATCCCGCGCATCCGGAGTGGTTCAGCGTGGCAAATGCGATTAACGCATCTGCTCAAGTGGTGGGCGTCGCACAGTCCGGTTCGGACATCACCGCCTTCCTGTACAACGGTACTACGATGATCGATCTAAACACGCGGCTCTCAGGAGCCCCGGGGTGGCGGTTGATCGGCGCTCTCGCCATCAACGATAAAGGCCAGATTGCGGCACAGGCAACACTCAACAATGGACCGAGACGCGCAGTTTTGCTCTTGCCAGCCAGCCCATTCGGCGGCAGAGGGCAGCTATGCCCGTCTGTGTTGGGCTGATGTTCGGCATTCCACTCTCGGGACTGCATCGGGAACCTATATACGGGGGAAGATATGCCCGAGGAGACGGGGCTAAAAAGGAGAATTCTGCTGATTAAGAGTTGCAATGCATGGCAAATTGAGTCATGCCAACCAAACCCACCCAATGAAAATTCAGAGGAATAATAAGAACATAGGGGTTGTTTTAAATACTTAAGGGTACCTCTAAAAACTACTGACAATTCCTATTCAGGAGAATTCGCAATGCAAACATCTGACCAACTGGGCTTCTTTGATCTCGCGAACCGCTACAATGCTCTCAGCCACCAGGGCGATCCTCTAGAACGGCTCACGTAGTACATTCCTTGGGCCGAGTTCCGGCCCCTGCTAGAGAGGAGCCTGTGACGCCTGAAATGGCCCAAAGGCGGTCGGCCCCCGTTTGATGCAGTGCTTATGTTCCATGTCATTGAGCTGCAAGCGCTCTATAATCTGTCCGATGATCAAACGAAAGATCAGCTGCGCGACCGGCTCTCCTTCATGCACTTTTTAGGGCTCGCTCTGCATCAACGGATTATCGATGCCAAGACCATCTAGCTATTTCGAGAGACCTTCGCTCAAGCAGGTGCGGCAAGCGCACGGAGCCAAGTGATTGATGCCTCGCGGGTCCCGGTGCCTATCCGACGGAGTACGCGCGAAGAAACTGTCGCACTCCAAGCCGGTGACGTGCCGGCAGAGTGAGCAGCGCAGACGGCAAAGCAGCGTCAAAAGGATATCCAGGCACGATGGACCGTCAAAAACACACGAGTCACTACGGCGACAAGAATCATGTGAACGTCGATCACCACCACCATATACTATTCGACGCTATACAGTGACCAATGTCTCGGTACATGACAGTTAGGTCCTTGTGTAATGCTCCCCATTTGTCAAGCGGCCACGAACTGAGTCAGGTGGCTGGAATGATAATCTTGTTCAAACTGTCTTGGGGTTTTATAGCCTAAGGATGAATGGTGATACTGTTCGTTATAGTGATCCACCCACTTGGCTATGGCATCCTGCAATTCTTGATGACTTCGCCACTCTCGCAACCAGATGAGTTCCTCCTTCAAGGTGCGCATCATCCGCTCGGTATCAGCATTCCCCTTCGGGTTGTTATAACTGGTGAAGGCCTGCGTAATGTCTAAGGCGGTACAGGCTTTGGTAAAGGTCTTGCCTGGTCTTCCCCCGGTTTTACGGACACATCTGAAAAGCCTCATGCTCGGCCAGGAGGTGTGTCATGGAACAACGGAGAAAGGACAGCCAAGAGTTTAAGCAGGAAGCCATTCAGTTAACGAAGCAGGCCGGTGGCAAGATTACCCAAGTCGCCCGGGATTTAGGCATCAATGGGGCGATGTTGGGACGATGGTGTCGGGAAGGCAAGCAGCGCGGGCCTAAAGCCTTTCCGGGAACGGGGACGCCCCACGATCAAGAACTCGCCCGCTTGAAACGCGAATTGGCCCTCGTCACCCGGGAGCGGGATTTTTTAAAAGAAGCGGCAGCGTTCTTCGCCAAGACCTCACGGTAAGAGATGCCATGATCCAACGTTGTCGCCCCATGGTTCCCCTCCGGTTGATGTGTCGGTTGCTCCAAGTCTCCCCGAGTGGCTTTTATGCCCGGCAGCGCCGCCCGTTGAGTCAGCGGGCTCAAGAGAATCAGCGACTTCGTCACGCCATCTGCACCCTCCATGCGGAGAGTGATGGTGTCTATGGAAGTCCAAAAGTGTGGCACATCTTACGGGAACGCGGGGAACGCTACGGCAAACACCGGGTCGCCCGGTTGATGCGGCAGGAGGGGTTGCGAGGGATTCCCGCTCCCACGCGCTGGAAACGGCGGGGCTCAGGGGGACGGCCAGCGGGGGACACGAATCAGGTCGCCCGGGATTTTTCCGCCCCGGGTCCGAATGCCAAATGGGTGACGGACATCACCTACAGTGCCACGCAAGAAGGCTGGCTCTACTTGGCCGTGGTCCTGGATTCGTTTTCTCGTCAAGTGATTGGGTGGTCCATGCAATCGCAACTCACTTGTGACCTGGTCCGCCAAGCCGTCCTCATGGCGGTGTGGCAACGGCAGGGTGTCGAGCCGGTCATCCTGCATTCTGATCGAGGGACCCAGTATACGTCACAGGAGTTTCAGGCGTTCCTCCGAGACCATGGCATTGTGAGCAGCATGAGTGGCATTGGGAACTGTTATGATAATGCGGTGGCGGAGAGTTTCTTTGGCTTACTCAAACGGGAGCGGGTCCAGCGGCGGCAGTATCAGACGCGCGCCGAGGCCCGAGCAGATATATTTGACTATATCGAAGGATTTTATAACGGACGGCGGACTCACTCCTTCACCCAGGGTGTAGCCCCCAGGAGGTTTGTTGAGCGGTATCACCAGAAGTCTTCTTTAACCTGTCCGTAAAACCGGGGGAAGACCACTCATCGGCTTTTGACCTATTGACAGTTTCTTTAATTTTAGTTTGAAGTGCGATCCATCGCTCGTCCGTAACGTTACCGGACCATCCAGTCAGGTCTGCTGCATCGATCGCATTGAACGGAACGGGTAGTACACATTCTTCAAGAAACATAGGCACCAAGACTTCGCGATCAATTCCTTTCTTCGCTTCTGCTTTCACGTAAACCGATTTGGTGGCTTCGGGAGTCCAGCAAACCAAGACGCAAGCGGCGGACGTTACTTCTCGTTCAATCTCGGCATCAAAGCCTTCACCCCGACCCAATTCGAGACGAGTATCAAACCAAACGTCAAATCCATCGGCGCGCAAAAGGTCTGTAATGAGTTGCACTCGGGGTCGCTCTGCACGTTTATACGAGATAAAGATGTCCGCCATGATTCCAGCCCTCTACAATTTCGGATGTGCGCAAACCCAAATTCCACGGTTAAAAGAACTCGGCCCAAAGCCACTGCAGTTGAGCGCTCCTGTTCAGCGTGTTGTTGAGCGTGTCTTAGCCCATACCCGACACCTGAGATCATCAGCAGATCGCTAGGCCTCGTGGCGCCGCAGTAAGCTCACAGTTGGTCCTCTATGAAGCGCCGGACGTAGGGTTCCACTGAGGATAGATCGGATTTGTCGCTAAGAGGAGCATAGATATCCCCGCCGAGGTCGGCGGGCATCTTGGTGCCCTCCTCCCGAATTATAAGGACTCGGTCCTTATCCTTTGCGTGAGAGAAAAAGCCTGCTTCAAAGACAACATTATCACGCGGAACCGCCTTGCTGGTCTGTGCACCATCGGTAACCTTGTCGTCTCCGGTGAAAAGAAAAATGCCTGTGCTGCAGCGAGCCGCGGCTTCTTCGATCTGATGCAAGATAGATCGTCCGGGGGCAAAATCCGTTTGCCAATCAAGAACAGTTACTCCGAGGTCCTTCTCAAGAAAGCGTTTGAGATTCCGGGCGGTTCCACTCGAACTGCTACAGTACCCTAGGAACACGTCCCGCCGCCTCTGAAGTTTGCGCTCCCAGTTTTCGAACGGGCCACGAAATGCCTTGGTGGCGAGCCAAGACTTATCTGCGTCGGCCGGTATGGTGATCAGCTCCAAGCCAGCATGTGGGTTAAACAACAACCGAGGCTCGAGCCCTTGTTCAACAATAGTGAGAAGGGGAAGTCCATACGTGTAAGCCACCGCGCCCTCGTGGTGGCAGTACTCTGTTGCCAGCCGGAAATCGTGGTCGTTGATTGAGAATCGCCACTTCGGGAATCCAATGATCGCTGCAGCCACGCAACGTCGCATAACCGCATCGGAACCTGCAAGACTCCACCCCTTTCCAGCAGGCAAGCCTTGCCCGCCACTTGGCCCCACGAACACTTGCCCTTCGTAGCCGAGTTTCTCGACCTCAGCGACTATTGCCCACTTTATGTCGTTCTGCTTTTGAGTCAGCCAAATGTCTCCAGGCATGCTGATGTAGACGCGACGCTTTGTAATCATACTTTACCCCTGTTCACCATGCTGTTCGCAGGCACGTCCAACGAAGTCCGCGGCTGAGGGGCGGGCCGGAGGCCCGTCGATTCGAGCCGCGTGTTCGGCCGCCGCAGGCGGCTGAAAACGTCTAGCCCTAGACGCGGACTCCGTTCCGCCGACCACTCATCACTATCTCTCTCTCACATCGCACAGACATGGCCCCCTTCAACCCTCTCAGCATTCCGTCCGCCGCCTGTGGACGGCGGAATGTCTCGCATCACCGACAGCAGAACGAGTAACGAGCGCTCTTTTTTGTTGTCCGAGTGCATATGTTTGTTAGGCGATGGGTTTACTGGATGTCCATAAGTATTCGAACTCGTCAATCGCCGTGCGATATAAAAGAGAACCTGGATCGCACCTCCATGTCGGTCCATATCCCCAATCGGCAGACGACATGTATTGAGTAATCACCACAAAGTGATCTGACCGTGTTAGCGAAAAGTGTGAGAGACCCGAATGAAGTTGCCTTACAGCCACATTACCGCTCGGGTGGCGTATCGTGGAGAAATCTGAAACGCTATCTTGAATGGCCCGACAAACTGAATCTAATTCGGTATCGTCAAACAACGCCGGAAGTACTTTATTGTCTTGGTGCATCAGTAAAAATCGAAATTTACAGCCCGTATCCGCCTTATCAAGTACTTTTTCTTTAAACTTGTTGGTTCTCCGCCACTGGTCAAGAGTAAGACCAAGAAGATCAAAGTGGCTTGAGGTCTCTATAAGAAGAGACTCCCAATCCTTTTCACTCCCGTATTCGGCAGAAGAAGAAAAGAACTGGGGATTGTGTGATGATAATGATTGCGCACGATGAAATTCTTCTTTTGCATTTTTCAATTCCTCGATTAATTTTTTCGCATCATTTGCACGCACTGTTCCTTTAAATTGAGGAGGAAGGACATAATCCTCAAGATCGGGGTCAGTCATAAACATTAAGACTTTCTTGCCTGCCCCCCAAAATGCACCAAGCTCAGCTAGACACCACGGTGAATCGATAGAGCGTCGGGTTGCGATTAATACACAAATTTCACATTTTCGTATGGCGGCATGTAATTGGTCTGAAAGAGATTCGCCCAAGGACATTGAGCTAGGATCCCATCTATCTATACCTGCCGCATCGAGTGCGAGACATAGCGCTGTATATACTGCTTCATCTTTAAAACTATGACTTATAAAAGTGGGCATAATATCTTTCTATATGTTTATTTGTTTTTTAGCCTAACGGAGTCCGCGGTTGAGCAGGGAACACAGGCCCCCTCGGTTCCAGCCGCGTGTTCGGCCGCCGCAGGCGGCTGAAAACGTCTAGCCCTAGACGCGGACTCGATTACGCCGACTGCTCATCGATGAGCCTTCTCACACACACCGAGTGATCGCCACCCCACCAGGCCCAGTGGCCCACCAGCTCTGTCCCCGCATTCACAACTCTCCCGCATGTCGAACACACACACCACCGCCACTGCCTCCAACACCTCGTCTGCCGCCTGTGGTCGGCGGAACTAATGAGTATACTGACCAGTATAGTGCGCGAACATAGGACGACAAGCCTTCTACGAAGGCACTTCAAAGCAAAGCTTTACCACTGATACCCCAGCACACCATCGGCGTGTTATACGGGTTGGCATAGTTCCGTCAAAGCTGCGCAAGGCTCAACCCCTCGAGCAACGCATCAGCCGGACTGCAAACCCCTCTTCCTCCCCGGTTGAGCACATGGGTATAGATCATGGTCATTCTGACATCGGAGTGTCTCAAGAGTTCCTGAACTGTCCAGATGTCGTAGCCATCCTCCAGCTAGTGCGTCGCAAAGGAATGCCGCAGCGTATGGCAGCTGGCGGGTTTGGCGATGCCGGCTTTGAGCCGTGCTCCTTCACCGCCTTCTGCAAGACGGATTCGTGGAGGTGACGACGGCGCCGCTCTCCTGTGTCCCGATCGATGCGACGGATCGGCGTCTACTGGTTCCCATGAAAGAGATTCAACAGGTAGCCGAGCCTCTCCTCACCTTGCGGCACTGTCCAATGGCGTTTTTGAGCATGCCATCGGCGGCAGGCCACCGTCTTGACCTGGGCCACATAATAGGGGGAATAAGGGATCTGCACGATCAACCTTCCCCCTCTCCGGGTCTCACTCGAACAGCATCCGGCTTCATCGCCTTCCCTCAATTGTTCAATCAGCTCCAGGGTATCCTCACCCCTTCAGCCCTTCCGGGATTTCCCCGGAATTCCAGGCTGAATGTACATATCCCCCTCTAGATGCGAGGGATTCTTGAATAAACAACGAAATATGTCAACATGTCTTTTGATGTTGTGCGAGACCTTGGAGAGAAAGATGGCTACCATCATTACTACTTAAACACCGGTTCACACGGTCTCCGGCGCATCAACATAGGCAACTGGTTAAACATGCCGGGGAGAACATGATCACGATAATCCCTACAACAGTAAACGAGACCTTCAAATCATTTCTTAGGTGCAGCTTCCTTCACGATTTTGGTATCTTTTTCCTTCCTAACAGGTTGAAAAACTTCAATCCCCCCTCACCCCGTCTTAACCGGGGAACGGCACGTTTCAAGTGAACGAAGGGAGCGGCTCACGATGTCGGATTTTGAAAAACTGGGAGTGTTTTATTTAGGGCGGCCCTACGATCTGGCCGCCAAGTCACCCAAGCCCGGCCTGTTGCTCTATGACTCTAAAGATCTGGTCACTCACGCCGTCTGCGTGGGCATGACCGGCAGCGGCAAGACCGGTTTGTGCATCGGCCTGTTGGAAGAAGCCGCCATCGACGGCATTCCGGCCATTGTTATCGATCCGAAAGGCGATATTGCCAACCTACTCCTGACCTTTCCCGATCTCCAAGGCCAGGACTTCCTCCCCTGGATTAACCCAGATGACGCAAAGAAAAAAGATCTGACGTCTGAAGCCTTCGCCGACAAAGAAGCGGCCAAATGGAAAGCCGGGCTGGAGTCCTGGGGCCAGGACGGAGCCAGAATCGCACGGCTTCGGGAAGCCGCCGACTGTTTGATTTACACGCCCGGCAGCACCGCCGGTCTGCCCGTGTCCATCCTGCAATCGTTTTCGGTACCCGCTCCGTCCATCCTGGAAGACGCGGAACTCCTGGGAGAGCGGGTAGGCACCACCGTCACCAGCCTGCTGAATCTGATTGGCGTGGAAGCCGATCCGCTGCAAAGCCCCGAACACATCCTGTTATCCAATATTCTGAAAACCTCCTGGGAATCCAAGCAGGATCTGAGTCTGTCCTCACTTATTCAACATATTCAGAATCCCCCGTTTTCGAAATTGGGGGTAATGGATATCGAATCCGTGTTTCCCTCCAAAGACCGGTTTAGTCTGGCCATGCGTTTTAATAATTTGTTGGGGGCTCCGGGGTTTTCCGCCTGGCTGGAAGGCCAACCGTTGGACATCAATCAGATCCTCTACTCCCCCACCGGCAAACCGCGTATCGCCATTTTTTCGATATCGCATCTGAACGACACGGAACGCATGTTTTTTGTCAGCCTCCTGCTGACCCAGATGGTGAGCTGGATGCGCATGCAATCCGGCACTACCAGCCTGCGGGCTTTGCTGTATATGGATGAGGTCTTCGGGTTCTTTCCGCCCGTGAAAAATCCTCCGTCCAAAGCTCCGATGCTGACGATGCTCAAACAAGCCAGAGCCTTCGGGTTGGGAGTGGTTCTTGCGACTCAAAACCCCGTGGACCTGGATTACAAAGGCCTAGGCAACACCGGCACCTGGTTTATCGGACGACTGCAAACCGAGCGTGACATGGCGCGGGTGCTGGACGGGTTGGAAGGCGCTGCAGCCAACACTCAGGACGGATTCAACCGAAAGCAGATGGAGCAGATTTTATCGGGTCTGGGCAATCGGATTTTTCTCATGAACAATGTGCATGACGACGGGCCGGAAATCTTTGAAACCCGGTGGGCCTTGTCCTATTTGCGTGGACCATTGACCCGAACCCAAATCAAAACGTTAATGGACCCGGTAAAAGCCGCCATTCCGGCGGGACCGGATGCCGTAGCCACAGCCTCATCACCTTCAGCCGTCACAAGCGGGGCGTCCGCGGGAATGGCTTCTCATCCGCCGGTACTGCCTCCAGCCATCTCCCAACATTTTATTCCCATCCGGAGCGGGCGACCGACGGGTGCCACCCTTCTCTATCACCCGCGAATGTACGGAGGCGCCTCAATTCATTATCAAGATACGAAAACGAAATTGGATGAGGTCCGGGAGATCCAGGCACTCACCCTTATTCAGGACGGGCCGGTCCCTGTCCAGTGGGATCAAGCCGACACCATCGACATTCCTCCTGCGGATCTGAATACTCAACCCGTTGACGGAGGACATTTTGTGGAACTGCCGGAATCGGCCAGCCAAGCCAAGTCCTATAAAGAATGGGAAAAGGATTTTGAAGATTGGATCTACCGGACTCAAATGTTGGAGGTGTTCCGACATACCTCCCTGAAAATGACATCAGCGCCTCATGAATCGGAACGGGATTTTCGACTCCGGTTGCAACAGCTCGTCCGGGAACGCCGTGATGAGGAGACCGAAGCCCTGCGAAAAAAATATGCCGGGAAAATGACCACGATGGAAGACCGTATCCGGCGGGCCGAGCAGGCCGTCCAACGGGAAGCCGAACAGTCCAAACAACAAAAACTCCAAACGGTGATTTCCATCGGGGCAACCTTGTTGTCGGCTTTCATGGGACGCAAATCCGTCAGTGGATCGTCAATGGGCAAGGCTACCTCCGCCGTTCGCGGCCTGAGCCGCACCATGAAGGAAGGCAAAGACGTGGACCGCGCGGAGGAAAATGTGGAAGCACTGCAACAACAACTCAAGGAATTGGATGCGGCCTTACAAAAAGAAATCCAAGCGCTGACCACCCAATGGGATGTGGAAACGCTTCCTTTGGAAACCCTCAAGGTTCGTCCCAAA